>MEEK01000009.1 GCA_001724425.1 Microbacterium sp. SCN 70-27 | reverse complement strand
GGGCTTCTTCGACGACCTGGTCACCCCCTACCTCGGGGTGTCCCGGGACACCGTCCTGCGCCCGGACACCTCCGTGGAGAAGCTGGCCGCGCTGCGTCCGGTGTTCGGCGACACGATGACGGTGTCGGATGCCCTGGCCGAGAGCGACCGCGACCGTGCGTGGCGGCTCGCCCCCGCCCGGCAGGCGCTCGACATCGAGACGGCGCCGTTGGTCTCCGCGGGCCTTTCCGCCCTTCCCGAGGCGTTCCGTTCGAGCGATGCCGCGGTTGCGGGGAGCATCGTCACCGGGACTCTTCCCGAAGTGGTGGACGACGTCGCGGCGGGCGCCCGATCGGCGCGCGCCATCGCTCCGGTTCCGGTCGCCCTCGCCGCCGTGCTCGCCTGGTTCGCGGTGCTGCAGCTCGCGCGGCTGCTCGGCTCGTCGCGGGGCCGCGAGGCTGCGCTCCTGCGCACGCGCGGCCTCTCGCCCGCACAGCTCACGGCCCTCGCCGTGGGCGAGTCCGCGATCATCGCGGTCGTGGGTGGCGGCATCGGTTTCGCGGCCGTGGTCGCGGCGGGACTCCTCGTGTCGGGTGGCGTCTCCGCCGTGCTCGCGACGTGGCCCTTCGCCGTCGCCGCGACGATCCTCTCGTGGGCGACGCTCGCCATCGGACAGGCCCGCGCCGCGCGCGATGCGGGGCGGGCCGCGGCGCTCGCCGGGCGCGTCGCACGGGCCGCGTCGCCGGCGGCGGCCGCGCTTCTCGTGATCATCGGCGGTGTGGTCGTCTGGCTCGTCGCGTCCGGCTCGGCGACCGAGGATGCCTGGTCGGCGCTGCTCACGACGGCCGCGCCCACGCTCGGCATCGCCGCAGCGGCCGTCCTCGCGGTCCTCGTCTTCGGCCCGCTCTCCGCGGTCGTCGCCCGCCTCGCCGGCAACGGCCGACGCCTCGCTCCCGCCTACCCGGCCCGGCAGGTGGCGCGCAGGCAGGTCGCGTACTCCGTGGCCGTCGCCCTCGTGGTGATCGCCGTCGCCGGCGCGGTGCTCGCGGGATCGTACGGGGCGACCTGGACGGCTGCGGCGACCGCATCTCAGTCCCTCGTCGCGGGTGCGCCGCTGCGGGCCGCCGTCCAGACGGTCACGCCGGGCGATCTCCGGCCGGTGACGGGCGTCACGGCGGCGGCGCCCGTCGTCTCGGCGCCCGTCATCGCGGGCGAGGTCTCGGGCACCTTCCTCGCCCTCCCCGCCGGGCGCATCGCCGAGGTCGTGCTGCCCGTCGACGGTCTCGTCGACCCCGTGTCGCTCGGCGCGGATCTCGCGGCGATCTCGGACGACGCGCCCGGGGTGGAACTGCCGGCCACCGCCGTCGGGATCGCCGTCCACGCGAAGATGACGTCGATCGACGAGTACGCTGCGCGCGCGACGACGATCCAGGCCTGGCTCGCGGATGCCTCCGGCACCCCCACCGCGGTGCCGCTGCGCGTCGAGGCATCCGCCCCACCGGGGATCACTCCGGACTATGAGACCCTGATCGGCTTCGCGCTGACGGGCACGGCCGACCTCCCCGCGGGGACGGCGCCCTGGCGGCTCCTCGGGATCGAGGTCGCGCGCGGGCAGGCGTACGCGTACCTGGACGCCCGCATCTCCTCCGTGACGGCCGCGACCACCGGGGCGGACGGCGCGGAGACGCCGATCCCGATCACCCCCGCGACGAGCGTCTCTCTGCCCGCCGGCACCGGCAAGAGCGGCGTCTCGTCGGCGCTCGTCTGGAGCGCGGCCGGTGAACGCGCGGAGCCGCTGCCTGCGATCGTGACGCGTGACCTCGCCACCCGACTCGCCCTCGACGAAGGGTCGACGGTCGACCTGCGCGTCGACGGATCGGGCCGCACCTACCCGATCGAGGTCGCCGGCATCGTCGCCGCGCTGCCCGGTGTCGGCACGGGCGTCGGAGCGCTCGTCGACCTCGACACGCTGACCGCGCGGTCGCTCCCCGCGCGCATCGTCCCCGGCGAACCCGCCGCGACGCCACCGCTCGCGAACGAGATCTGGGCCACGGGCTCGCGCGCCGCTCTCGAAGACGCGCTGGGTGTCACGGTCACGACGCCGCGCACGGCGGCATCCGGCGTCGCCGCCAGCATCTCCGGCGTGTGGGGCGTCGCCTCGGTCGGCGCGGCGGTACTGAGCGGCGTCGCGCTGCTCGCCCTGTTCGCGGCGCTCACGGCAGCGCGCGCGGGGGAGGTCATGGTGCTCCGCGCCGTCGGTGTGGGCCCCGCCGCGCAAGCGCGGCTGCGCACCGTCGAGGTTGGGGTCGTCGCGGTGCTGTCGCTGCTCCTCGGACTTGTCGCCGGTCTCGCCCTTTCCGCGCTGCTCATCCCCCCACTCGCGACGAGATCCATCCCCGGCCTCGTGGTCACCCCGCGTCTCGGGGTGGACCCTGTGCCGGTCCTCCTGACCTCAGCCATCCTTGCGGGCGCGGTCGTCGTCGCCGCGGCGATCACCGCTCGCGTGGTGCGGGCGCAGGGGGCATCCACCGCGATCGAGGAGGCGGCGCCGTGAGCGCGCGCACCGGTGCGCTCATCGCGCGGCACCTGCGCGCCGGCAGCGGCGCGGCCGTCGTGATCGCGCTCGTCGTGGCGCTCCTCGCCGCGATCGCGGTCATGACGCCGCGCGCGGTGGCATCCCTTCTCGACGACTCCACCCGCTACCGGGTCGGGCAACTGAGCGCGCCGGTGCGCGACCTCACGGCGTCGACGAGCACCGCACCGTTCCCCGGCGCGGCGCCCCCGTCGGGGTCGGTGTCGGGTGCCGTGCCGCCGGAGTTCGTCGATGACTGGGGCTCCTGGGATGCCGGCCTCGCGAGTGCGATGGCCGCCGCCTCCGGATCCCTCGGGGACTTCTACGATTCGGCCGACTACTTCGTGCGGCTGGGCGCCCCGGCGCAGTACTCCGCGATGACCTGGGTGCTGCTCGACCCGGCGTACGCGTCGCGCATCCGCCTCACCGAGGGGCGCCTCCCGGAATCGACCGCCGACCAGGTCGACTGGATGCGCGCGATGGGCTTCGATCCCGCGACGGGACAGGCACTCGCGCAGCCGAGTGCGATCCCCACGACCGAGATCGTGCTGTCCGCGGATGCCGCGAAGACCGTGGGCTGGGCCGTGGGCGAGACCCGCGAGATCGGTCAGGGCGCCGGGTGGGCCCGGTTCGGGGACGGTGCGCACACCGCCCCGCTCACACTCGTCGGCGTGTTCGAGGCGGTCGACCCGGACGACCCGTACTGGGCGCGCGCCGCGGACGTCCTCCGTGCGACGGTCGCCTACAACCCCGACGGCGGCGAGTACATCCGCACCGCCGCCTACGCCTCACCGGTGCAGCTCGACACGCTGCCGCAGGTGACCGCCGCCCTGACGACGGCGTGGTTCCCGCTGCGCGCGGAGACGGTGGATGCCTCGTCCGCGCCGCACCTGCTCGCCGCGCTGTCGGCCTTCACGAGTTCCACGGTGTCGGTCGGGGCGTCGTCGTCCCCGATCTCCCTGCGCTTCCAGAGCGGGGTGGTGCCGACCCTCGAGCGTGCGGTGGCGCAGAACCACGGGCTCACCGCCGTGCTGCCTCTCCTTGCCGCCGGCCCCGTCGGCGCCGCACTCGCGGCTCTTCTCCTCGGCTGCCGGATGATCGCCGAGCGTCGCCGGACCGCGCTGTCGCTTCTCACCGCGCGTGGTGCATCACGGTGGCAGCGCGGTCTGCTCCTTGCGATCGAGGGGCTGTTGGCGGGGCTGCTGCCGGCGGCCGTCGGTGCCGGCGCGGGGTGGCTCCTCGGCCGGGTGCTCTGGCCGGGAACCTCCGGCGAACCGTCTGTCGGGCAGTTCGTCGTGCCGCTCGTCATCGGCCTCCTCCCGGCTGCCGTCCTCGCCCTGTCGGGGCCGCGGCGGCGGGAACGCGCCGACGAGGCGAAGCCCTCGCGGTGGCGCCTCGTCGCGGAAGGGGTGCTCCTCGTCATCGCGGCGCTCGCGACGACGCTCCTCATCGTGCGCGGTGCGCAGAGCGACGACGGCGGACTCGAGCCGCTCGCCGCGGCGGCACCCGCGCTTCTCGCGATCGTCGCGGGGCTCGTCGCCCTGCGTCTCGTGCCGCCGGCGCTCCGGGGCATCCTCGCCCGGCGGCGCACGGGCACGGGATACGTCGGGCTTCTCGGCGCGGCCCGCGCGCTGCGCGACCCGGTCGCGGGGTTCGCGCCCGTGTTCGCCCTGCTCGTCGGAGTGTCGTTCGCGGTCGCGAGCGGCATCCTGCTCTCCGTCCTGCAGCACGGCGCCGACGATGCGGCGCGCGCCTCGGTCGGGGCGGACATCGCCCTGTCGTCGGCACGCTTCGACGACGGGGCGGCCGAGCGGGTGGAGGCCGTACCGGGCGTCGCGGACGTGGCCTCGTTCTCGACCTACAACTCCGCGCTGCTGATGGTCGGCACGTCGCAGAACCGCGTCGATCTGACCATCGTCGACACGACGGCACTCGCCCGCGTGCAGGAGGGGTATCCGTCGGTACTGGACGGCGTCGACCTCGGCGACGGTTCGGGCGACCCGCGGCTCCTCTTCTCGGCGCTCACGGCCACGCGCACGCGCGCCGCGCAGGGCGATGACCTCTCCGTCCTGGGGGTGCCCGCCCGCTTCGCGGGCTCCTCGGTGATGCCGGCGCCGTTCGCCCCGACGAGCGCATGGGTGCTCGCCGACGCGGCGTACGCCGACCGCTTCGCCGATGAGTACGCCCCGACGACGACGATCCTCGTGCGCCTCGACGCGGATGCCTCGGCGGACCAGGTCGTGCAGGTGCTGCGCGACGAACTCGGCCCGGGGATGCGTGCCACCACCGTGGGCGAACGCCTCGCCGACCTGCGGACCGATCCCATCTGGCCGGGCCTGCGCCTCGCGCTGACCGTCGGCGTCGTCCTGTCGGCCGCGCTCGGCGCCGTCGCCGTGGTCATGACGCTCGTGCTCGGGGCGCCCGCCCGGCGGCGCCTGCTCGCGCTGCTCCAGACCCTCGGCGCGCCTCCGCGCGCCGCCGGTCGGCTCGTCGCGTGGGAACTGGCCCCCGCCGGCGTGGCCGCGCTCCTCATCGGGACGGCGTTCGGCGCCGCGCTGCCGTTCCTCGTCATCGCCGTCGTGGACCTCCGGCCGTTCACCGGCGGGCCGATCGCCCCCGCGTACACGGTCGACCCGGGGATCCTCGCGCTCTCCGTCGGCGGGTTCCTCGTGGCATCCATCGGAGTGGCCGCCGCGGCCCTCGCCCTCACGCGCCGTACGCGCGCCGCCGCCGTTCTTCGTACCGTGGAGGAGACATGAACGCTCTCACCTCGCCCCGCCCGACACCGCACGGGTCTCAGGCGGCCGCCGCGCCCCGTCGGGTCGGCGACGAGCCGACGGACGCCTCGACCGAGCCCGACATCCTGTGCACCGACCTCGTGCGGATCTTCACGGCCGCCTCCGTCGAGGTGCAGGCGCTGCAGGGGCTCACCCTCACGGTCGAGCGCGGCGAACTGGTCGCCGTCGTCGGGGCATCCGGGTCGGGGAAGTCCACCCTCCTCGCGATCCTCTCGGGGCTCGACACCCCCACGGCCGGCGTCGCGCGCGTCGCGGGGCGCGACCTCTTGACACTGAGCGGGCGCGAACGGGTGCGCTTCCGGCGCGAGTCGGTCGGGTTCGTGTGGCAGCAGACGTCGCGGAACCTCCTGCCGTACCTGACCGCCGCGCAGAACGTCGCGGCCGTGCTCGCGATCGCGGGGAAGGTGAAGGGCGCCGCGCGCGGGGAGCGGGCGGGCGAACTGCTCGACCTCCTCGGCGTCGGCTACTGCGCCGACCGCCGCCCGGGTGAGATGTCCGGCGGCGAGCAGCAGCGGGTCGCGATCGCCGTCGGCATCGCGAACGAGCCGCGCGTGCTGCTCGCCGACGAGCCGACCGGCGAACTCGACGACGAGACGAGCGCCCACGTGCTCGAGGCGATGCGCGACGTCAACCGCGAGCTCGGCGTCACGACCCTGATCGTGACGCACGACCCCGCCGTGTCGGAGCACGTCGCCCGCACCGTGCAGATCCGCGACGGGCGCACCGCGACCGAAGTGCTGCGCTCGACGCGGCGCGACGAGTCGGGCGCCGAGCACCACGTGGCCGAGGAGTACGCGGTGCTCGACCGGGTCGGGCGCCTGCAGCTGCCCGACGAGTTCGTCACGGCGCTCGATCTGCGCCAGCGGGTGCGCCTCGCGCTCGAGGCCGATCACGTGGGCGTGTGGCCGGGGGTGGCGGCGGCGTCGTCGTCTGGTCAGGCGGTCGAGGCATCCGATGTCTCCGCCGACGACGAAGGCGGTGGGCGATGAGCGCGGCGCTGCGGGCCGAGGGGCTCGTGCGGGTGTTCTCGTCGGGTGCGGGGGAGGTTCGAGCCGTCGACGGCGTCGACCTCGAGCTCGTCGCCGGTGAGCTGCTGGTCGTGCGCGGAGCATCGGGCGCCGGCAAGACGACCCTCCTGAACCTCCTCGGCGTGCTCGATCGCCCGACCGAAGGGCGGGTCGTGATCGGCGATCGCGACACGACGGGACTGTCCGAGTCGGCGCTCGCCGACATCCGGCGCGACATGCTCGGGTTCGTCTTCCAGTCATTCGGGCTCGTGCCCGTGCTGTCGGCGCGTGAGAACGTCGAACTGCCGCTGCGGATCGCCGGTGTGTCTGCCGCCGAGCGGACCGAGCGCGTCGATGAGGCGCTCGCACTCGTCGGGCTCTCCGGGCAGGCCGACCAGCGGCCCGCGGAGCTCTCCGGTGGGCAGCAGCAGCGCGTCGGGATCGCGCGCGCCGTCGTGGCGCGGCCGCGGATCCTCATCGCCGACGAGCCGACCGGGCAGCTCGACTCGCGCACGGCCGCGACGATCATGGACCTCCTCGGCACGCTCGCGCACGAGCAGGGCCTCGCCGCGATCGTGTCGACCCACGACCCGCTCCTCGTCGCCCGAGCCGACCGCATCGCGGAGCTGCACAACGGACGCCTGACCCTGGGCGGGGGCCCGGGTGGGGGGCCGCGGGCGACGCGGGCGGTGGGCGCGAGTGGCGGGTCACCGGCATCCGACCTCGACTCCGAACCCGAGGTCGAGGCTGCGGCGGCATCCGCGGCCGAGCCCATCCCCGCGACCGCTGCGGATGCGTCACACCCGCTCACACGCGCAGAATTGCGGCGCCGCCGCACCGGCGCCCCCTGACGCGCCGGCCCCCTTGCGCGGGGGCGAGGCGGGGCGGAGACTGTGCGCGTCGGAAGGAGCCATCATGGCGCACGGAGATATCACCCACATCGACATTCCGGTGTCAGACCTCGCCAAAGGAGCTGAGTTCTACTCCGGTCTGTTCGGCTGGCAGATCGCCGAGGTCGAGGGGTTCGCGGACTATCCCATGTGGGCGGCCCCGAACGGGATCTCCGGCGGCGGGCTCGCGCCGCGCAGCGACGGGTTCACCGAGCCACGGTCGTACGTCGAGGTCGACTCGATCGACGACGTGATCGCCAAGGCCGAGGCATCCGGAGGCTCGGTCGCGATGCCGAAGGAGAACATCACCGCCAAGAGCTGGTGGGCCGTCATCGTCGACCCCGATGGCAACCACATCGGCCTGTTCGAGGGCACGACCTCCGAATAGACGCGCCACCCGGCCCCGGTCTCGCACCGCCGCCGTTCCGAAAGCAGGGCCAACCGCGCCCCGCGACATGCCGCGACGCGCCTCAGGTCGATCCGGCCTGCTCCCGGAACGCGCGAGACAACTGCGACCCCACTCGGCCGTGCGAAGAACTGACGGTGCCCACGTCGCGGCCCGGCCTGGCAGCACTCGGCGCCCGCGCGCTGAGCCGGCCCGACCACGCATGGGGCCTCGCCCGGCCGCGCGCCCGCCCGGCCGGGCCGCGGCCGGCGCTCGATGCCGGCTGCCGTCACTTCCAGAGGCCGCGCCCCGGCACTTTCCGGCGCCCGGCGCTGCGAAAGCAGGGTGAAGCGGCCCGCGACCCGCGCCCGTCGCCCCGACGGCCCTATCGGGCCTGCTTCTGGAACGCGCGAGGCGGCTGCGACACCGTCGGTCCACCCCGCCCGGCGTGCGGCAGCCTCACGCCGGTCGCGTGCGCAGCGCGCCCGCCGGTCGATCAGCGGCCGGACCCTCACACCGGTTGCCACCGCGGGTGTGCCGCCGTCCTGGAGCACCCCGCGGCCCTCTCCAGCGTCCGGCGGTTCCGAGAGCAGGGCGAACTGGCTCTGCGGCCCGCCGTGGGCGTCGAACAGCCCGATCGGCCCTGCTTTCGGAACACGTGGACGCGCGGCCGCCGCGCCGAGCCGAGCCGGGTCAGCGCTTTTTCGCGGGGGCGGCGGAGACGTCGAGCTTCTCGTGCAGACCGCCGAGGCTCGACCAGGCGCTCGTCGTGCCCTTCGCGGCGTGCTCGGCGCCGCGCACCGCGCGCTCGTCTGCCCACTCGTTCAGCACGTGCCCACGATGGCCCCGGACATGCTCGAGCACGACATCGGGGAGCCCCGCCGCGCGCCGCGCGTCGCGGGCCTCGATCAGCTGTTCGAGCAGGTCACGGTTCTTCGTCGGGGCGCCGGTCGACGTCTTCCAGCCGCGGCGACGGTGGGCGTCCATCCACGATTGGTACGTGTCGATCGCGTACTTCGAGTCGGCCTGCACGACGAGTTCCGCGACACCGGCGTGATCTTCGATCGCCTTGAGCAGCCCCATCAGCTCGCCGATGTTGTTGGTGCCGACGGGGATCGCCCCCGCGGCCCACTGCCCGTCCTCGCCCACCCATGCCCACCCCGTCGGCCCCGGATTGCCCTTGCAGGCGCCGTCGGTGGCCACGGTGTAGCGCGCGTCAGTCACCCCTCGACGGTAGTCGATACTCCCGCCACTCGTCGGCGAGCCGCGGCAGTCGCTCCGCGAGGAAGCGCAGGAACGAGGCGGTGTCGCGTGCTCTGCGAGCGGATGCCTCGGCATCCGCATTCTGGTCGGCGATCGCCTCCATGAGGTCCGCCAACCGGATATAGGTCGGCGCGTTGCCCGAGACCACCCCGTGCCACGCGTCTTCGGCGAGCTCGTACCGATCGCGCCTGTGACCGGGGCGGGAGATCCGATCGATCAGATGTATCGACTGCAGGTAGCGGACGGCCCCCGATACGGCCGCCGCCGAGACGCCGAGCCGCTCGGCGAGTTCCGCCGCCGTGTAGCCGTCGTCGGGCGAGCCCGCGAGGGCCATCATCACGCGCGCGGGCATGCGAGCCATGCCCGCGGCGGTCATGAGCGCCGCGGCCTGCTCGGCGGGGTCGGAACCGGAAGAGTCCGACGGCACCGCGCTCACCCGTCCCCCGCCGACTCGCGCCCCCGCATGAGGGCGAGCGTGGCCGTGATCGCGGCGATCGCGGCGAGCGCGATCCACCAGAATCCGCCGAGTTCGACGCCGCCCGCGGTCGGTGCCATCGCCGACGCGAAGGGCGACACCTTGGTCGCGTTCGCATCCATCCCGAAGAGCGGGCCGAACAGGGCGATGGACGCAGCGAGCATCACGAGGGTCCAGCCTAGCGGGATGGTGAGGCGGGGCATGAGGACGAAGACGAGGGCGGTGAGCCCGACGAACAGCACGGCGGGCAGCAGTTGACCTGCGCCCGCGATCGCCGCTTCACGCACGAGCGAAGCGCCGTTCCCGGTCGATGCCGAGCCGAGCGCGGCACCTGCGACCCCGGCCGCCATCGTCAGTGCGACGGCGATGAGGGCGACGACCAGGTAGCCGCCGAGCCACCGCACGCGCGGGACCGACGCGCCCCGCACGATCTCGGCGGTGCCGTGGGCCTCGTCCTGGCGGGCTCGCGCGATGGTCTGCACCCCCGCGCACGCGGCGAGGATGCCGAGCAGGATGAAGAAGACGACGATCACGCCGACCTGCAGATCACTCCCGCCGCCGAGCTTCTCGAGCACCGCGGCGACCGCGGGATTGGCGCTGCCGATCTCGTTGACGGCGGAGCCGAGCGCGGTGGTGATGAGCCCGACGATCAGCCCGCCGATGACCCACCCGACGATCGACCCGCGGGCGAGGCGCACGACGAGTCCGAGATTCGAGGCAAGGGTCACCGGTGCCGTGGCGCGGCCGGGCCGCTCGGGCACGAAGGACCCGCCCAGGTCACGGCGGGACTGCAGCACCAGGGCGCTCGCGATGAGCACGGCGGCGACGACCGCCAGGAGCAGTGCCGGTCCCCAGGCATCCGCGTCGAACGCGCGCGTGTTCTCCGCCCAGCCGAACGGCGAGAGCCACGTGAGCCACGAGCTCTCGAGGTGCGTCAGGTCGTCGCTCGGCGTGCCGAGCGCGTTGCCGATGCCGGCGAGGACGAAGGTGCCGAGCAGCAGCCACATCGACAGCGAGTTCGCGCCGCGCGCGGTCGCCATGAGCTGGGCCGCGGTGAGGCCGACGCCGAGGAACACCAGTCCGACGAGCGTGCAGGATGCCCCGACGAGCACCGCGCCCGCGATGGCGGCGCCGTTCGCGAGGAAGGCGATGGCGACGAGGATGCCGAGCACCACGTTCGCGACCGCGCCGTGGATCACGGTCGCGATCGTCGGAGTCCAGCGGCCGGCCGGGGTCGCCGACAACAGCTCGAGGCGGCCGTCCTCCTCGTCGCCGCGCGTGTGCCGCACGGCGAGGAACGTGCTCATCATGGCGGCGAGGATGAGGAGCCACGGCAGCAGCAGGAACACGACCATCTGGTCGTCGCTCGCCCCCGACGGCAGGCCGCGGAAGAGCAGGATGACGGGGTTCGCCATGACGGTCGCGAGGAGCGCCGCGCGCTCCTGCTCGTCGCCGTACGACTGCTGCACGCCGGGGTACCCGGCCACCGCGAGCGCCGCCGTTCCGCCGATCCAGAGGATGAGCTGCGTCCGGTCGCGCCGCAGGCGCTGCCGCAGCAGCGGGCCGAGAGTGCGCGGTGTCGCGGTGGCCGCGCGCGTGGCATCCGCGCGCGGAACGACGGATGCCTCGGTCATGCCGACACCTCGGCGCGTCCCTCGGCGTCGCGGATGTCGTCGCCGTAGTGGCGCAGGAACAGCTCCTCGAGCGAGGGCGGCGCGATCCGCAGCCCCGCCACGCCGAGTGCGCCGAGAGTCGGGAGGGATGCCGCGACGGCGTCGCTCGCCAGGGTGAGGCTCACGCGGTCGGCATCCTGGCGCACGTCTTCCGCGCCCGGGATGCGCGCGGCCGCGGCGACCGTCGCCGTGGGGGAGGAGGCGAAGGAGACCTCGGTGCGCGTGAGGTGGCGCATGTCGGCGAGCGTGCCGGCATCGACGATGCGGCCGGCGCGGATGATCGACACGCGGTCGCACAGCACCTCGACCTCGGAGAGGATGTGGCTCGACAGCAGCACCGTCGCGCCCGCGGCGCGCACACGCTGCACCTCTGCGCGGAAGACGACCTCCATCAGCGGGTCGAGTCCGCTCGTCGGCTCGTCGAGGATGTAGAGCTCCGCCGGGACGGCGAACGCGGCGATGAGTGCGACCTTCTGCCGGTTGCCCTTCGAATAGGCGCGGGCCTTCTTGCGCGGGTCGAACTGGAAGGCTTCCGCGAGGCGCGCCTTGGTCGCCTGGTAGGCGGGGCCGCGCCCGCCGCCGCGCAGTCGCCCGAGCAGATCGATCGCCTCCCCGCCGGAGATGTTCGGCCACAGGCTGACGTCGCCTGGAACGTACGCGATCCGCCGGTGCAGGGCCGCGGCCAGCCGCCACGGATCGTCGCCGAAGACGCGCGCCTGCCCGCCCGAGGCGCGGGCGAGACCCAGCAGGATGCGGATGGCGGTGGACTTCCCGGCGCCGTTCGGACCGAGGAAGCCGTGCACTTCGCCCGGCTCGACATCGAGGTCGAGTCCGTCGAGGGCGAGGGTGCGGCCGTACTTCTTGCGCAGAGCGGTGGTACTGATCACGGCGTTCATGCGCGTGACCCTACGCTTATTTCATGAATTTGTGAAGAGTAGTCGTTGTGTATACGTGTGGATGCTCAGTCCGCAGTAAGGGTGGACTGGGCGGCGTTTATGTATACAATGAGGTCATGCGCGCGAGCGACCGAGCCTATGCAACGCTGCTGGAGGAGATCCAGTCGGGCGTGCTCGCCCCCGGCACGGTCCTCGGCGAAGTCGAGCAGTCCGGCCGCCTCGGAGTCAGCCGTACACCGCTGCGCGAAGCGCTGTCACGCCTCGCCTCCGACGGGCTCGTCGTGCAGGCATCCCCGCGCGTCACCGTCGTCAGCCCCATCGACACGGGAGACATCCACGAGCTGTTCGAGGTGCGCCGGGCGCTCGAAGAGACCGCGGCCCGCCTCGCCGCCGCCCGCGGTGACCGCGCGGTGTTCGCGTCGCTCGCCGACGAGTTCCGGGCGACGGATGCCTCCGCCGCCCCCGACTCCTACTACGCCCTCATCGCGCGGTTCGACGCGGCGCTGGATGCCGCCGTGCACAACGACTACCTGACCGCGGCATTGAAGACCGTGCGCACGCACCTCGTGCGCGTGCGCCGGCTCGCCCGCGACAACCCCGACCGCCTCGCGGCATCCGTCGCCGAGCACCGACTGATCGCCGCCGCCATCGCCGTGGGCGACGAAGACCTCGCCGCCCACGCGACCCACGTCCACCTGCACAACGCCCTGACCTCGATCCTCGAATCCCTGGAGGCAACCCCATGACCGTCAGCCACCACGTCCGCGTCCACCGCAGCGAAGAGAACCTCGCGCGCGAGGACCAACTCGCCTTCGCGATCGCCGAGGTCGCCGCCGACCCCGTCGCGGTCGAGCCCGAGGTCGTCGACATGATCATCAACCGCGTCATCGACAATGCGTCGGTCGCCGCGGCATCCCTCACCCGTGGGCCGGTCACCGCCGCCCGCGCGCAGGCGCTCGACCACCCGGTCTCGCGCGGCGGACACGGATCGACCGTGTTCGGCGAGCCGAACGACGTGCTGACGAGCCCCGAGTGGGCGGCGTGGGCGAACGGCGTCGCCGTGCGTGAACTCGACTACCACGACACGTTCCTCGCGGCGGAGTACTCCCACCCGGGCGACAACATCCCGCCGATCCTCGCCGTCGCACAGCACTCAGGCGCCGACGGCGCGGACCTCGTGCGCGGCATCGCGACGGGGTACGAGATCCAGATGGACCTCGTGCGCGCGATCAGCCTGCACAAGCACAAGATCGACCACGTCGCCCACCTCGGCCCGTCGGCCGCCGCCGGCATCGGCACCCTGCTCGGGCTCGATGTCGAGACGATCTACCAGGCCGTCGCGCAGGCGCTGCACACGACGACCGCGACGCGCCAGTCACGCAAGGGCGAGATCTCGACGTGGAAGGCGCACGCCCCCGCGTTCGCCGGGAAGATGGCCGTCGAAGCCGTCGACCGGGCCATGCGCGGCCAGACCTCGCCGTCGCCGATCTACGAAGGGGAAGACGGCGTCATCGCGTGGCTGCTCGACGGCCCGGATGCCTCGTACGACGTGCCCCTTCCCGCGGCGGGCGAGCCGAAGCGGGCGATCCTCGACTCGTACACGAAGGAGCACTCGGCCGAGTACCAGGCGCAGGCGTGGATCGACCTCGCGCGGAAGCTCCACAACGAGGCATCCTTCGCGCTGTCCGACGTCGCGAGCATCGTCCTGCACACGTCGCACCACACGCACTACGTGATCGGTTCGGGCGCGAACGACCCGCAGAAGTACGACCCGACCGCGTCGCGCGAGACGCTCGACCACTCGATCCCGTACATCTTCGCGGTCGCCCTCGAAGACGGCGGGTGGCACCACGTCGACTCGTACACGCCCGAGCGCGCCGGCCGCCCCGACACGGTGGCCCTGTGGCACAAGATCACGACGGCGGAGGACCCGGAGTGGACCCGTCGGTACCACTCCGAGGACCCGGACGAGAAGGCCTTCGGCGGTCGCGTCGAGATCACCCTCACCGACGGCACGACGATCACCGACGAGATCGCGGTCGCCGACGCGCACCCGCTCGGAGCGCGCCCGTTCGCCCGCGAGAACTACATCGCGAAGTTCCGCCTGCTGGCCGAGCCCGTGCTGACCCCCGAGGAGATCGAACGGTTCCTCGACCTCGCCCAGCGCCTGCCCGACCTCACCCCTGCCGAGGTGCAGGAGCTCAACATCACGGCGCGGGCCGGGGTGCTGGCATCCGTTCCCGCCCCGAAGGGGCTGTTCTGATGAGCGGTCTCATCGGTGCGATGTACCGTTCTCAGGAAAAAACGCCCCGCCGCTGCTCCCACCACCGCGGCGGACGGGGTGCCGACCGGCACAGCCTGTGGATTCATCCTGCATTCGGTACACGGCGCGGGGGAGAGGGGGCGGCCTGATGCTGTACAGCCAGACCCCCGCCGCCGAGAAGCGTCGCCTGTTGCGCGAGAAGCTCGCCGCCGGCGAGGTGCTGCGTTTCCCCGGCGCGTTCAACCCGCTGTCGGCACGCCTCATCGAGCGGAAGGGCTTCGAGGGCGTCTACATCTCGGGCGCCGTGCTGTCGGCCGATCTGGGGCTCCCCGACATCGGCCTGACGACCCTCACGGAGGTCGCCGGGCGTGGCCAGCAGATCGCCCGGATGACGGAGCTCCCCGCGATTATCGACGCCGACACCGGGTTCGGCGAGCCGATGAACGTCGCCCGCACGATCCAGACCCTCGAAGACGCGGGCCTCGCCGGCACGCACGTCGAAGACCAGGTGAACCCCAAGCGCTGCGGCCACCTCGACGGCAAGCAGGTCGTCGACGACGACACCGCGCTCAAGCGCATCCGCGCCGCCGTCGACGCCCGCCGCGACCCGAACTTCCTCATCATGGCGCGTACCGACATCCGCGCCGTCGAGGGGCTGGATGCCGCGATCGACCGCGCCAAGGCGCTCGTCGACGCGGGAGCCGACGCGATCTTCCCCGAGGCGATGACGGGCCTCGCGGAGTTCGAGGCCGTGGCATCCGCCGTCGGCGTGCCCGTTCTCGCCAACATGACCGAGTTCGGCAAGAGCGACCTGTTCACGGTCGATCAGCTGCGGGATGCCGGTGTGCAGATCGTCATCTGGCCGGTGTCGCTCCTGCGGATGGCGATGGGTGCGGCCGGCCGCGCGCTCGATACCCTGAACGAGGACGGCCACCTCACGGGCCGGCTCGGCGAGATGCAGCACCGTGCGGACCTGTACGACCTTCTCGACTACGAGTCGTACAACCACTTCGACCAGAACGTCTTCAACTTCCAGATCGAGCGTTAGAACGAAGGAGTGATGATGACCGACCAGGACATCAGGAAGGGTCTCGTCGGCGTCGTCGCCGACGTCACCGCCATCAGCAAGGTCAACCCCGAGACGAACTCGCTGCTGTACCGGGGGTATCCCGTGCAGGAGCTCGCCGCGACGCAGCCGTTCGACGCGGTCGCCTATCTGCTGTGGCACGGCGAGCTGCCGACCGATGAGCAGCTCGCCGCGCAGCGTGCGGACGGGCGGCAGTACCGGGCCCTCGCCCCGGAGGTGAAGGCGGCGATCGACCAACTGCCGCTCGACGCGCACCCCATGGACGAACTGCGCACGGCCGTGAGCGTCATCGGCGCGCTCGCAACGGCGGGCGAGGACGTGCTCGAGGCGACCGGCACCGCCGACGAGAACATCGCCCGCAGCCTCCACCTGTTCGCAGCGCTCCCCGCGATCGTCGCGTACGGGCAGCGCCGCCGGCGCGGACTCGACCCGATCGAGCCGCGCGAGGAGCTCACCTATGCGGAGAACTTCCTCTGGATGACGTTCGGAGAGGACCCCGATCCGATCGTCGTGGATGCCTTCAACCGCTCGATGATCCTCTACGCCGAGCACTCCTTCAACGCGTCGACGTTCACCGCGCGGGTGATCACGTCGACCCTGAGCGATCTGTACTCCGCCGTCGTCGGGGCGATCGGAGCGCTCAAGGGCCCGCTGCACGGCGGGGCGAACGAGGCGGTCCTGCACATCTTCGATGAGATCGGGGATGCCTCGAACGTCGTGCCCTGGCTCGACGACGCCCTCGCGAACAAGCGCAAGATCATGGGCTTCGGCCACCGTGTGTACAAGCGCGGTGACTCGCGCGTACCGACGATGAAGGCGGCGCTCGACACCCTCGTGGAGTTCTACGACCGTCCCGATGTCGCGGACCTGTACCTCACGCTCGAGAGCGAGTTCGTGAGCCGCAAGGGCATCTACCCGAACCTCGACTACCCGTCGGGGCCGGCGTACAACCTGATCGGCTTCGACACGCTGACCTTCACGCCGCTGTTCGTCGCGGCGCGGATTGTCGGGTGGACGGCGCACATCATCGAGCAGCAGGGCTCGAATGCGCTCATCCGCCCGCTGTCGGCCTACGACGGCCCCGACGAGCGGCACGTCGTCGGATACACCCCCGATACCGAGGCGATCCGTCTCAGCGAGCGACCGGAGGAGGCCGCCGGCTGACCGGCGCCGGCGGCGCCGCCACCGGCGCCGCGCTGGTTCCCGTGGTGCGCCGCGGCCGGCGCCGCGGCTGACCCCGGCGCCGTGCCGCTACCGGCGCCGTGCTGAGCCGGCGCCGTGCGGCGGCCGTGCCATGCCGTGGCCCTGTTGCGGCCCGAACTCCTCCAATTCTCGGCCGGAGGGGCCGCGGTGGCCCCGAAACCCTCTGCGGCGGCGCGAGATGGAGGAGTTCGGGCGCGCCGGACGACGCCGGCCCACCACACCCGGCCGGTTTCGGTGTCGCGGGGGCGGCGATCTGCCCGCACTGGCAGGATGCCGTCGCGTCCCCGTGCCGTCGCGCCACGGTGCCGCCGTGCCGGCGCGCCGCATCAGTGTTGCAGCCCGAACTCCTCCAGTTTCCGGCCGGGCAGGCCACGGAGGCCTTCACACCCACCCCGGCACCGTGAATTGGAGGAGTCCGGGCGCGCCGGGGAGGCTCGCCGGCTGCCCTGCCGACAGCCGGCGGTACTAGTGCCACGGTGGCGCCGCCGTGCCCGTGCCCGTGGTGCCGTGCCCGCGCTGGCGTGGTGCCGTGCCCGCGCTGGCGGGGTGCCGTGCCGCGTTGCAGCCCGAACTCCTCCAGTTTTCGGCCGGACGGGCTGTGGGGTCCTGGAATCCACCGCGGTGGCGTGAGATGGAGGAGTTCGGGCGCGGCCGGAGGTGTAGTCGGTGGCGCAGCCGGGGGCACAGCCTGGGGGGGCACAGCCAGCGGCACAGCCCGCCCGCAGCCGCGCCCCTGAGCCGGCCCCCGCCGCACGTGACACCGCCCCGGGCCGAAGGCCCGGGGGGTGTCACGTCTCCGAAAGGTCAGGCCGTGGCGGCCCACCGCCGGGCGAGCACCAGCGCGCCCGCGAGCAGCGTGCCGAGCCCCAGCACCGTCACGAAACCGATCGGGAAGGTGCCGCCGGTGGCGGGCAGCGAGCCCGCGGCGACGACCTGGACCGGCACACTGATCGCGGCGAGCCCCGCGGATTCGACGACCAGCGTGTGCGCACCGACCGGCAGGTTCGTCGGGACGGCGACGCGGAACGTGACCTTGCCTGCCGCATCGGCGGCGGGGATGCCCGTGACCACGATCGGGTCGCTGTGCAGCGTCGCGGCGATCTGCTGGCCGGGCTTGAGGCCCGACACGGTCACCGTGAGCGAGTCGCCCTGCGCGACGCGCCCGCTGCCGACGTCGATCGTCGCCCACGCCGTTGCCGGGGTCGCGCTGCCGCCGTTGCCGGTGCCCCCGCCGGTGCCGCCGTTGCCGGGCTCCCCGCCACCGGTGGTGGCGAGCGCCGAGCGCCCGAGCGGCGCGGGGTCGACGAGGGCGTGCGCCGCGAAGTACTCGACGCTCGCCTGCAGGTCGACCTGACCGGTGTCGGCGCGGTTCGTGCCCGCCGCGAAGGTGGTGAACGCGTCTCCGCCTGCGGCGAGGAACGAGTTCGTCACGACGGTGAAGGTGTCCGTCGAGGCGATCGTGCGCCCCTGGAACGTCATCGCCTTGATGCGCGAGCCCGCCGCGGCGGCCGGGTCGTACGTGTAGGCGAACCCGCCCGACACACCCAGGTGCAGCTTCGAGCCGTCGGCACGCCACTGCTCTTCGAGGATGCTGCGCAGCTGAGCGCCCGTCAGCGTCACCGTCACCAGGGTGTTGGCGAACGGCTGGACGGTCGCGACGTCACGGTAGGTGACCGAGCCGTCACCGGTCTTGACGAGGTCCGCGCGGACCCCGCCCGGGTTCATGATGCCGATCTGCGCCTTCGTCCCCGCGTAGGACGCGTTCGAGGTCGCCCACAGGTACACGTCCGACAGGAGGTTCGACAGGCTCGACTCCACGTCGCGACGCGAGCCGTTGGTCCCGCCGCGTGTGATGTCGGCGCTGATCTTCCCGACGACCTTCTGTCCCTCGACGGCTGCCGAGTCGACGGCATCCTTCACGATCTTCGCCGTGGGCGCATCGGCCGGGAAGGCGAGCGTGCCACCCGAGACGAGCGGGACGAGCGAACCCGTGATCGAGACGAGGTCCTTCGTGCGCGTGTCGACCTCGATGTCCAGCTTGCCGAGCGTCGTTCCGTACTGGTGCGCCTGGATGACAGGTCGCGTCTTGCCGGGCGCGCCGTCGATCGTCCCCTGGCAGGAGTACTTCTGGTGCGAGTCGGCCGACACGATCGCGTCGATCTCGGGCGAGGCGCCGCGTGCGAGCTTGGCGAACACCGAGTCGCCGGTCAGCTGCGAGCAGTCGCTCGTGCCGAGCCCCTCGTGGGCGAGGAGCACGATGACATCGGCTTCGTCCGCCGCGGTGATCTTCGCGGCGACGCGGTTGGCGGCGGTCAGCTGGCTGCCGAAGGTCAGACCCTGGATGCCGCTCGGCGTCACCTTCTGCGGGGTCGTCTCGGTGACGGTGCCGATGAACGCGACGCGCACGCCGTCGACCGTCTTCACCGTGTACTCCTTGAGCGCGGGGGCTCCGGTCGCGTCGTACACGTTGGCGCCGAGCGCGTAGTCGCTCTTGCCGGTGGTATTGCCGGCGTCGTAGCGCGGGATGACCCGACCGGTGAGGTCGGCGAAGCCGCGGTCGAACTCGTGGTTGCCGACGGCGCTGAGGTCGAGCGTGGCGCTCTTCAGGGCGTCGATCGTGGGGGTGTCCTTCGCGATGAACGAGTCGAACGTCGAGGCGCCGATGTTGTCACCGGCCGAGACGAAGAGGGTGTTCGGGTTCGTCGCGCGGAACTGCTTGACCGCCCCGGCGAGCACGGCCGCTCCGGCCGCGGTGTCGCGGCTCGGTTCGGCGGCCAGGCGCCCGTGGAAGTCGTTGATCGTCAGCACCTGGATGTCGGTCGTGCGCGGTGCGAGGCGGTCGTCGATCTCGAACAGGGTCGTCGTGCCCGAGACCTCGTTGCCGACCGCGAGCAGTGGCGTGCCCGTCGGCGAATCCGCTGCCGCGATGAACTCGAGGCCCTCGGGCCCGAGGTCGCCCGCCGTGGCGAGGTTGCCGCCGTCTTCGACAGACTGGGCGAAATCGCGGTTGTTGAGGTAGGTCACGAACGTCGGCGAGGTCGGGTCGGTGATGTCGTACGCGGCGATGCCGCCGACGCGCTCGAACCCGATGAAGGCGTAGGTCCGGCCGCTGAGCTTGCCGATCGTGATCCCTTCGGGCTCCGGCCCCTTGTCGTCGCTGCGGCCGTCGAAGCCCGACACGGTGTGGTTCGAGTTGAAGAACTCGGGCTCCGCCGCGTGGGTGATCTCCTCGAACGATGAACCCGAGTCCCAGATCTGGGTTCCCGTCGTTGACCAGATCGAGAACGAGCGCCCGCCGAACGCGTACAGGTCCGTGTAGCAGCCGGCGGCTGAGTCGAAGCCGTCCTCGCGCGTGACGTTGAGTCGGCCGAGGTCCTTGTCTGCCGTGAGACCGGCCAGCGGGCTCCCGGTGCAGATCGGGCCCTTCCCGCTCTTCGAGAGGCTCTTCACGCGGACGCCCTCGGTGTACGAGCCCCACTCGCGGGCATCCCCCTCGTTCGCGGTGACCAGGTAGGTCTCACCGCCCGTCGTGTACGAGTCGATGGAATCGGGCATGTACAGACCGTGCAGGTTCGGGTAGGTGCGGAGGTTGTAGCCGCCGTCCTTGTCGCTCGCGTCGAGGGCGTTCTTCGCGAGCGAGAGGTCCTTCGCGCCGAGCGGGTGGATGTCGGTGACAGATGCCGAGGCGAGGTCGATCACCGCGATGGCATTGTTCTCCTGCAGCGTCGCGTAGGCGATGCCGCCGTCGACGGTGATGTACTCCGGCTCGAGGTTACGGCTGATCGGTCGGTCGGCGCCGTGCGGGGTCGGTCCGAAGACCCGCACCCCCGCGGGGAGGGCACCCGGTGCCTCGTAGGCGTGGAAGTCCGCGATGCGCGCGGCATCCTGCGCGGGGGCGGTCAGCGTCGCGGGCAGCGATACGACGGCGATCGAGCCTTCCGGATCGATCGAGAAGTCGGCTGCCGGCTCCCCCTCGTTCGCGGCGACCGCGTAGCCTCCGTCGGCGGAGATCGTCACCATGTCGGGGAGGGCACCGACCGTCACCGAGCCGAGGATCGTCGGGACGTCAGCATTCGCGTCGAAGAACACGAGCTCACCCGGGTCGCTCTTGACGGATGCCTCCAGTGCGATCACGCCGAGGCCGTCGGAGCGGATCGCGACGGAGTTCGCGACACCCTCGGCGGAGAGGCTGTAGAGCTTCTTCATCGCGGCGGGGTTCGAGAAGTCGAGCACGTCGACCGCGCCGGCCTGCGCGTTCACGACGTACAGGCGGTCGCCGTACGCGTGGACGATCTCGGCGGCGGACTCGTCGAAGAAACCGGTCTCGAACGATCCGATCGCAGACAGACCGAGGGCTGCTCCATCGGCGGAGTAGCTCGGCGGTGACGGGACGACGGCGGCCGTCGCGGGCGCCACCGCGGCGACCGCGAGGGTGCAGGCGAGCGCTGCGACGGCGCCGAAGGCGACGGGGCGGCGGAGGGAGGGCAGGGGCATCGGATTCCTCGGTATCGGTGCGGGATGAAGGTCACGAGCGGGCGCGACGGGACGCGCCCCCGTCGTTCGTACCCAGCGCGGGTGGCCCCCGGGTGACGGATGGTGACGCATCGGTGAACAGAAGGGGGGTCGACGGTGACGCGGAGCCTTCCCCCAGCCCGAACTCCTCCACTTTTCGCCCGACAGTCCGCACAGGCCCTGAAATCCACTGTCGCCGCGCGAAATGGAGGAGTTCGGGCGCGCCCGGAGGGGTCGCCGGCTGTTGATGCCCGGGATTGGTGGTGCCGCGTCCGCACCCCGCGGGCGCCGCGACGCGGATCGGCGACTCCGAGCCCGCTGGGCCGCGTGCGCGGGGCGCCGGGGCGGAGGAGGATGGATGCCATGAGCACCGTCGCCCGTACCGCCGTCATCGTCGACGCCGTCCGCACCCCATCGGGGCGCGGCAAACCGGGGGGAGCGCTGAGCGGCATCCATCCGGTCGATCTCGCCGCCCACGTGCTGCGCGCGACGCTGGAGCGCAACGGCCTCGAGTCCGCCCAGGTCGACGACGTGTTGCTCGGGTGCGTCAGCCAGGTCGGTGAGCAGACGATGAACGCCGCCCGGCAGGCGGTGCTCGCGGCCGGGTTCGACGAGCGGGTGCCCGCGACGACGATCGACCGCCAATGCGGATCGAGCCAGCAGGCGGCGCACTTCGCCGCCCAGGGCGTGATGAGCGGCCAGTACGACATCGTGATCGCGGGCGGGGTCGAGTCGATGAGCCGTGTGCCGCTCGGCATCGCGGCATCCATCGCCGGATCGCCGTTCTCGCCGGCCCTGCACGCCCGGTACCCCGACGGACTCGTGAACCAGGGTGTCTCGGCGGAGCTCATCGCCGACCGGTGGGGGCTCAGCCGCGACGACCTCGACGCGTATGCCGCCGAATCGCACGAGCGCGCAGCCGAGGCGGCAGCGCAGGGCCGGTTCGCGTCGCAGATCGTTCCCGTGCCGACGGATGCCGGTGAGGTGAGCAGCGACGAGACCGTGCGCCCGGGGACGACCGCCGCCGGCCTCGCGGGACTGCCGCCCGCGTTCCGCACACCCGAGATGGCGGAGCGGTTCCCCGAGATCGACTGGAAGATCACGGCCGGCACGTCGTCGCCGCTCACCGACGGGGCATCCGCGGTGCTCATCATGAGCGAGGAGAGGGCGCTCGCTCTGGGGCTCGTGCCGAGGGCGCGCTTCCACGCGTTCGCCGTTGTGGGGGACGATCCGCTCATGATGCTCACCGGGCCGATCCCGGCGACGCGGCGGATCCTCGAAAGGTCCGGTCTCTCGATCGACGACCTCGACGCGTACGAGGTCAACGAGGCTTTCGCGTCGGTGCCACTCGCCTGGGCGGCGGAGGTCGGCGCGGATGCCGCACGGCTGAACCCCTGGGGCGGGGCGATTGCGCTCGGGCACGCGCTCGGTTCGAGCGGAACCCGCCTGCTGGGGACGCTGCTCGCGACCCTCGAGGCGACCGGCGGACGCTTCGGTCTTCAGACGATGTGCGAAGGCGGCGGCATGGCGAACGCGACCATCATCGAGCGGCTGTAGTCGCGGGCCGGGGGATGGGTAGTTCTCCCCATTCCCCCCACCGCATCGCGGACCTAGATTCGACGTGGGAGGTCCGCAGATGGGGATGATGCTGCCGAATGAACTGATCTGGGTGATGGAGAAGCTCGGATTCGATTGGCCCGACGTCGATGAGGACGAACTGCGACGCGCGGGAACGATCGTCGGAACGTTCACAGGCGAGCTCGAGGGTCGGATCCAGGCGATCGACCGCAAGGTGAACGGGGACATCGCCGCGTCGATGCGCGGTCAGGCGGGGCCCGCCTTCGTCAATGCGTGGAATGTCAACCGTTCGCAGAACCTGCAGCGACTGCTCGACATCCTCGGCCCCGTTCCGGTCGGGGCCGACATCGCGGCGGGCGCTGTGCTGGCGTTGAAGATCAAATGCATCGCCGACGTCACGACGACCATGATCACGCTGGTGGCGATGCTGACGAACCCGGTCACGGCCGCGGGTGCGGGGCCGATGCTGATCATCAAGAAGAAGCTGTTGAACGCTGCCGTCGACATCGCCGTCGAACAGGTCCTGAACCAGATCCTTCCCACGGTGATCGAGCCGCTCGCGCAGCAACTGCCTGCGGTGATCATGGCGGTGCTCGATGCTCCGATGGTCGAGGCGGTGGTCGGAGATCCCGAAGAGTTCTACGCCGATCTGCAGGCGCTGGAACAGGCGGAGGGTGAGTTGGAGCAGCACGCGTCCGACATCGACACGCTCACGGGGAAGCTGATCTCCGATCTCTCCACGATCAACCTGGGTGGTGACTGACGTGGCCAGCATCAAGCACGAGGTCGCCGACGTGGTGGTCGACACGCTGCGTAGCGCGGCGCGCGCGATGCACGGCGTGTCGGAAGTGGCGCTCAAGGTGGGGCGTCAGGGTCGCCGCAATCGGCGGCGCACGCGCGATCTCGATCACTTCGACGCCGACGGCAACCTGAAGAAGAACCACTCTTACACGGCGGGCGAACACAACTACCGCTATCGCACCGACGCGAACGGGCGCATCGATCGCGTGCAGGCCGACAATCTGTACTTGACGAACCGGGAGAAGCGTCTTCGTCACGATCCGGACACACCGGGCAAACTGCCCGGTGATCACGCAGGGCACCTCATCGGCGACCGGTTCGGGGGATCACCCGAGATCGACAACCTGGTCAGTCAGCTCTCGACCCACAACCTCAGCACGTTCAAGACCCTGGAGAACCGATGGGCGGCCGCTCTTGAGAAGGGTGGTACCGTGACGGACGTCGAGATCAGGATCGTGAGCGATGCGAGCGGGCGGCCGACGTCCTTCCGCGTGAGGTCAATCATCGATGGCGTGAAGTCAAACCTTCGTTTTGATCAGTGAGGAAGTCATGGACGCGGAGAAGCGGATTCTGCAGGAGCTGGCGTCGTCGTGGGTGTCGCTCGCGGCCGAGTACGCGGAGAACGCCGCGGGGGTGACGGCGTACTACATCTACGGGTCGAATGAGCAGGGCGCGTCGTCCGCGAATGCGTATTTCGAGCAGGACGGTGTGGTGGTGTTCCCGGATCTTTTGGTGGGGGCCGACGACGAGCTTCTGTGGGATCTGCAGGATGCTCTGGTGGACGACATGTTGGATGCTCAGGCGGCGTTTGCGGAGGCGGGTCTTCCTGCCCCGACGGAGTATCGCCTCGAGTACCGGGTCGAGGGCGGCAAGCTGGATCTGCAGTTGGAGTTCGAGCAGCTGTATGGCCCGGGTCTCCGCGAGAAGTCCCCGATTGAGGGGATCGAGTACTGGCTGGGGGATCGTGCCCCGAAGCTGATCCGGGGGAGTTGAGTTGGGAGCGGAGGAGCGGATTCTGCAGGAGCTGGCGTCGTCGTGGGTGTCGCTCGCGGCCGAGTATGCGGAGAACGCCGCGGGGGTGACGGCGTACTACATCTACGGATCCAGTGAGCATGGCGCGTCGACCGCGAATGCGTATTTCGAGCAGGACGGTGTCGTCGTGTTCCCGGGGGCGCTCGTGGGGGCGGACCGGAGCCTCGTGCGGAGCATGATGAGCACGTTGGTGAGCGATATGAAGGATGCCGGTGCCGCGTTCGTCGCAGCGGGTCTTGCTGCCCCGACGGAGTATCGCCTCGAGTACCGGGTTGAGGGCGGGAAGCTGGATCTGCAGTTGGAGTTCGAGCAGTTGTATGGTCCGGGTTTGCGGGATCGCTCTCCGATCGTCGGGATCGAGTACTGGCTGGGGGATCGCGCCCCGAAGCTGATCCGCGGGAGTTGATTTGGACGCGGAGGAGCGGATTCTGCAGGAGCTGTCGTCGTCGTGGGTGTCGCTCGCTGCCGAGTATGCGGAGAACTCCGCGGGGGTGACGGCGTACTACATCTACGGCTCGAGTGAGCATGGCGCGATGACGGCGAATGCGTATTTCGAGCAGGACGGTGGGGTGGTGTTCCCGGAGGATCTTGTGGGCGCCGATGGGGATCTCATTCGGGATATGCAGAGCACGTTGCTGGATGACATCGAGGATGCTCAGGAGGCGTTTGCGGAGGCGGGTCTTCCTGCCCCGACGGAGTATCGCCTCGAGTACCGGGTCGAGGGCGGCAAGTTGGATCTGCAGTTGGAGTTCGAGCAGTTGTATGGTCCGGGTTTGCGGGATCGCTCTCCGATCGTCGGGATCGAGTACTGGCTGGGGGATCGTGCCCCGAAGCTGATCCGGGGCGAGTAAGCTCGCGCGGCGGGCACCGGCGTGCCGACCAGAGGCCTTGTCGACGATCGCTGAGGCATCCATCGCAGAAACCAGCACTCTCACGTACACTGAGCACAATGCCCTACCCGGGCGCGACGAAGATGTCGATGTGTCTCACGAGGACGTGACAACATGAGCATGACCGCCAATCCGGCCACCCTTTCCGACGAGGAACGCGCGGCGATCCTCGATGCCGTGCGCGAGTTCGCGCAGACGCGCCTCGCCCCGAACGCGCTCGACTGGGACCGCCGCAAGCACTTTCCCCGCGACGTCCTCGTCGAGGCGGGTGAACTCGGCCTCGGCGGCATCTACGTGCACGAGGACGTCGGCGGCACGGGCCTCGTCCGTGCGGACGCCGCCGCGATCTTCGAAGCGCTCGCGATGGGCGACCCGACGATCGCGGCATTCATCACCATCCACAACATGGTCGCGTGGATGATCGACACCTACGGGACGGCCGCCCAGCGTGAGCACTGGCTGCCGGGCCTCGTCTCGATGCGCGACCTCGGGTCGTACTGCCTCACCGAGCCCGGCGCAGGGTCGGATGCCGCGGCGATCACGACCTCGGCCATTCGCGAGGGCGACGAGTACGTCCTCACCGGCGTGAAGCAGTTCATCTCGGGCGCGGGGGAGGCATCCGTCTATGTCGTCATGGCGCGGACGGGGGCGCCTCGCGAGGCGCACGACCAGCGGAAGTCGGACGAGATCACGGCGTTCCTCGTGCCGGCGGATGCCGCGGGGCTCAGCTTCGGACCCAACGAGCAGAAGATGGGTTGGAACGCCCAGCCCACGCGTCAGGTCGTCCTCGACCGGGTGCGTGTCCCGGCATCCGCGACGCTCGGTGACGTCGGCGGTGGCTTCCGTATCGCGATGAAGGGACTCAACGGAGGCCGCGTGAACATCGCCGCGTGCTCCATCGGCGGTGCGCAGTGGGCGCTCGACCGCGCCGTCCGCCACGTGCACGAGCGGTTCACGTTCGGTGAGGCGCTCGCCGAACGACAGTCGGTCGTGTTCACCCTCGCCGACATGGCGACCGAGCTCACTGCCGCGCGTGCCCTCGTGCGCGACGCCGCACGGGCGATCGACGAGGGTGCGCCCGATGTCGCCGTGCAGTGCGCGATGGCCAAGCGCTTCGCGACGGATGCCGGGTTCGATGTCGCCAACCGTGCTCTCCAGCTGCACGGCGGCTACGGCTACCTGCAGGAGTACGGAATCGAGAAGGTCGTGCGGGACCTCCGCGTCCACCAGATCCTCGAAGGGACGAACGAGATCATGCGCGTCATCATCGGCCGCGGCGTCGTGGGTGCGTGAACGCACCGCGGCCTGGAAGACTGGGCCCATGACCGAATACGCCACGATCCTCGTCGAAACCCGCGGGCGGGTCGGGTGGATCACACTCCACCGTCCCGAGGCGCTCAACGCGCTCAACTCCCAGGTGATGCGAGACGTCGTCGCGGCGGCAGAGGCGTTCGACGCCGACGAGGCGATCGGAGCGATCGTCGTCACCGGTAGCGAGCGCGCCTTCGCCGCCGGCGCGGACATCAAGGAGATGGAGCAGAAGTCCGGGCGCGAGATGCTCATGGACGACCACTTCGGTGCTTGGGGGCGCTTCGCCGCCGTCCGCACCCCCGTGATCGCCGCCGTCTCGGGCTATGCGCTCGGCGGCGGGTGCGAGCTCGCGATGATGTGCGACATCATCCTCGCCGCCGACTCGGCGAAGTTCGGCCAGCCCGAGATCACGCTCGGCGTCATCCCGGGCATGGGCGGCACGCAGCGCCTCGTCCGGGCCGTCGGCCCGTACGTCGCCGCCGACCTGGTTCTCATCGGGCGCCTGCTCTCCGCCGAAGAGGCGGCCCGTGCGGGTCTCGTCTCGCGCGTGATCCCCGCGGCGGACCTGCTCGCCGAGGCGGAGAAGGTCGCCGCGACGGTCGCGGAGAAGTCGCTCGTCGCGCTGTTCGCCGCGAAAGCAGCACTGGATGCCGCGCTCGAGACCACCCTCGCCGAGGGGCTCCGGTTCGAGCGCCAGGCGTTCGCCGCGCTCTTCGACACGGAGGATCAGAAGGAGGGGATGGCCGCCTTCCGCGAGAAGCGCGCCGCCCGCTTCACGAACCGGTGATCCGCCGAGGCATCCCAGGATGAACCTCAGTCTCAGTGTTCGCGACACTCCGTCGCATCTCGTAGGATGGTGCCAGTCATGAAGGAGTGCCGATGAAGATCGTGGTGCTGGTCAAAGAAGTCCCCGACACCTATGGCGACCGCAAGCTGAGCCTCGAGACGGGCCTCGCCGAGCGCGGCGCCTCCGATCGGGTGCTCGACGAGATCGGCGAGCGTGCGCTCGAGGTCGCGCTGAGCTACGCCGACGCGAACCCCGGCACCGAGGTGCAGGTCGTGTCGATGGCATCCGACGATGCCGCCGCGACGATCCGGAAGGGTCTCGCGATGGGGGCCGCCTCTGCGCTGCAGGTGTCCGATCCGGCACTGGCCGGTGCGGACCTCGGCGTGACCGCGCGCGTCCTCGCCGCCGCCGTGACGCGCGCCGGCTTCGACCTCGTGATCACCGGGAACCTGTCCACGGACGGCTCCGGCGGGGTCATCCCCGCGATGCTCGCCGAGCACCTCGGGGTGCCGCAGGCGACGGCGCTGACGTCCGTGACGATCGGCGCGACCGAGGTGTCGGGCACGCGCGCGACCGACGGCGGCACCGCGAAGGTCACCGCGACCTACCCCGCCGTGATCTCGATCACTGAGGCGCTGCCGGATGCCCGGTTCCCCAACTTCAAGGGCATCATGGCTGCCAAGAAGAAGCCGTTCGAGACGGTGTCGCTCGCCGATCTCGGCGTCGACGTCGACCCGGCCTCCGCGCCGCAATCGATCCTGACGCAGGTGAGCGAGAAGCCGCCGCGCGGTGCCGGCGTGAAGATCACCGACGAAGGGGATGCCGGCGAGAAGCTCGCCGCGTTCCTCATCGAGAACCGACTGGCGTGAGGGCGACGGACATGACTGATTTCGCTGCGGATTCGATCCTCGTCCTGCTGGACGTCACCCCGACGGGCGAGCTGGCCTCGTCGTCGGCGGGCCTGCTGGGCGCGGCCGCGCAGGTCGGCACGCCCGTCGCGCTGATCGTGCACGAGAACGCCGAGCTCGCGGCGGACGCCGCAGCGCTCGGCGCCGCGGTCGTGCTGACGGCGGCGCCCGCCGCGGGGCTCACGGTGCCCGCGGCGGATGCCCTGGCATCCGCCTTCACCCTCGTGGCACCCGACGCGGTGCTCATCTCCAACTCGATCGAGGGCCGCGACGTGGCCGGACGTTTCGCCGCCCGCCGGGCGCTCGCCCTCTCGGTCGACGCGGTCGGTGTCCTGCGCGATGAGGAGGGTGTCCTCGCACAGCACTCCGTCTACGGCGGGGCGTACAACGCGACGTCCGCCCCGACGTTCGGCGCGCCGGTGATCACGGTGCGCCAGGGCGCGATCGATGCCCGTGCCGAGGCGCACACGCTCGACACTGCGCCACTCGTCGTCGACGCCTCGGGCAAGCCTGCGGCGACCGTCGACTCGGTGGATGCCGTCGTCGAGGCATCCAGCCGTCCGGAGCTGCGGGGGGCGGCGAAGGTCGTCTCGGGTGGCCGTGGACTCGGCTCGAAGGATGGGTTCCAGCTCGCTGAGCAGCTCGCCGACGCCCTCGGTGCCGCCGTCGGTGCCTCGCGCGCCGCGGTCGACGCCGGGTACATCCCGTACTCGCACCAGGTCGGACAGACGGGCGTGTCGGTGTCGCCCCAGCTGTATGTCGCTCTCGGCATATCGGGCGCGATCCAACACAAGGCGGGCATGCAGACCGCGAAGACGATCGTCGCGATCAATAAAGACGGCGACGCTCCGATCTTCGAGATCGCCGACTACGGCATCGTGGGCGACGTGTTCCAGGTCGTCCCGCAGCTGATCGCCGCCCTCGAGGCGAAGAAGGCGTAACCCTCGATGGCCACGTACGGATCGGCGCTCCGCCGCGGTCTGCCCCGCTCGCCCGGCGGCGACCCCTGGCCTCCGGCCGGCGCTGCGCCGGTCGACGCGGGGATTGCGGAGGCGTCGCCCGGATTGGCTATCGCGTCGGATGCTGCGGGTGCCGCGGCTGCTGTCGGCGCGACCCCTGTGGAGGCGCCGCAGTCGACCGGGGTGACCGGCTCCGCGCAGGCGGACGCCGTCCGTGCGCCCGCCGACGAGGCCGTGCCGCTCGCATCGGCAGCCGGCGCAGCGCCGGTCGCCGTGCGCCGCGGGCTGCCCCGCGTCGCGGGCGGTGACCCGTGGCCCGAGATCGCCGAGGCGCCCGCCAAGACGGCGACGCCCGCGGTGGCCGAGGAGGCCGCGATCGCCACCGCAGCGGCTGTTGCGTCCAGCGCAGAGGCCGCACCCGTATCCGCGGCGCCCGTAGCGGCATCGTCCGCCGCCGTCCCCGCGAGCACGGCCGAAGCCTCGACGGTGCCCGTCCGACGTGGATTGCCCCGCGAACCCGGCGGTGCGGCCTGGCCCGACCTCGCGGCGGCGCGGATGCCTGCGCCTGCCGCGGCGGCTCCCGCGGAGGCCGCCGCGGCGACCTCGGCCGCGGATGCCACCCCGGCGGCAGCCGGATCGGCTGTCGCGATGCCCGCCGAGACGCCCCCCGCGGCGGTCGCGCCCGCACGTGACCTCGCCCCGCTCCCGTTCACGCCGACCGTGTGGCCGGGCCGAGCGGCATCCCATCGCCCTGTCGCGAAGCCGGAGCCCGCGCGCATCGGCCCGTTCACGAAGGCGCAGTGGGCGGGCGCTGTCATCGTCGGCGGTGCCGCGCTCCTGTTCGCGGCCGGCATGGCAGTGCTGCTCGTGCGCTTCCTGCTGAGCCTTCCCGCGCTCCAGGACTTCCTCGTGACATACCCCGGCGAGTACCACCTGCCCGACGGAGCACCCGTGGGCCTGCCGGCATGGCTCGGGTGGCAGCACTTCTTCAACGTCTTCCTGATGGTGCTGATCATCCGGTCGGGCCTCACGATCCGGCACGAGAAGCGCCCCGCCGTTTTCTGGACCCCGAAGCGGAACCCGAAGGGCAAGACGAGTCTCACGATCTGGTTCCACCAGTCGCTCGACCTGCTGTGGATCCTCAACGGCCTCGTCTTCGTCGTGCTGCTGTTCGTCACGGGACAGTGGATGCGCATCGTGCCGACGAGCTGGGAGGTCATCCCGAATGCGGTGAGCGCCGCCCTGCAGTACGTCTCGCTCGACTGGCCGACGGAGAACGGCTGGGTGAACTACAACGCGCTGCAGCAGCTCGCCTACTTCTCGACGGTGTTCATCGCGGCGCCCCTGGCGATCGTGACGGGCTTCCGCATGAGCGGCCTGTGGCCGAAGAAGAACGAGAAGCTGAGCGCCGCGTACCCCATCGAGTGGGCGCGGAAGCTCCACTTCCCGACGATGCTGTTCTTCGTCGTGTTCATCGCGATCCACGTGTTCCTCGTGTTCGCGACCGGCGCGCTGCGGAACCTCAACCACATGTACGCCGCGCAGGGCTCCGTCGACCCGAACGCCTACGCGGACAACTGGACGGGCTTCTGGTTCTTCGTGGCATCCCTCGTCGTCATCGCGGTCGCGTGGGTCGCCGCGCGCCCGCTCGTCCTCGCGCCGATCGCGCGGATGTTCGGCACCGTCTCGGGGCGCTGAGGCGCGGCGGGTCAGTTCCCGCTCTTCAGCGCCGGGAAGTCGCTCTCGCGGAACTCGGTCTCGATGCGGGCCTCGGCGAGCTCCTGCTCGCGCTCGCGCAGCTCGACGCGGCGGATCTTGCCCGAGATCGTCTTCGGGAGCTCGGCGAACTCGACGCGGCGCACCCGCATGTAGGGCGGCATGCTCCGGCGGGCGTGCGCGAGGATGCTGTGCGCGGTCTCGGCATCCGCCGTCGCTCCCGGAACGAGGGCGACGTAGGCCTTCACGACGTTCAGGCGCACCGCGTCGGGCGCCCCGACGACGCCGGCTTCGGCGACCGCGGGGTGCTCGAGCAGGATCGATTCGACCTCGAACGGCGACACCTTGAAGTCGCTGGCCTTGAACACATCGTCGGTGCGGCCGATGAAAGTGAGGAACCCGTCGGCATCCCGCACGGCGACATCGCTCGTGTGGAAGTGCCCGTCGTGGATCGCGCGCCCCGTGCGCTCGGGCTCGCCGAGGTACCCGGCCATGAGGTTGAGGGGTCGCACCGGATCGGTCGGCAGGCAGATCTCGCCCTCGTCCGCCGGCTCGCCCGTGATCGGATCGAGCAGCACGATCTCGACACCCGGCAGGGCCTTGCCCATCGAGCCCGGCTTCACGGGGACGCCCGGGGTGTTGCCGATCACAGCGGTGAGCTCGGTCTGGCCGTACCCGTCGCGGATCTCGAGGCCCCACCAGCGGCGCATCGTCGCGATGACCTCGGGGTTCAGGGGTTCGCCGGCCGACAGCAGCTCGCGGAGGGCGCGGGGGCGCTTCTCGAGGTCGGCCTGGATGAGCATGCGCCACACGGTCGGCGGCGCGCAGAACGTGTTCACGTCGGCGCGGTCGAGCTGCTCGGCGAGGGCCGCGGCGTCGAAGCGACGGTAGTTGTAGACGAAGACGCTCGCCTCCGCGATCCACGGCGCGAAGAAGAGGCTCCACGCGTGCTTGCCCCACCCCGGCGCGCTGATCGTCATGTGCACGTCGCCCGGCTGCACGCCGATCCAGTACATCGTCGAGAGGTGCCCGACCGGGTACGACAGGTGGGTGTGCTCGACCATCTTGGGGCGTGAGGTCGTGCCGCTCGTGAAGTAGACGATCGACGCGTCGCCCGAGTCGACGACGACACCCGGCGCTGCGGTGGACGCGGTGTCGGCATCCGTGAACGGATGCCAGCCGGCGCGCTCGCCCCCGATGATCACCCGCACGAGGTCGGGGTCGAGGTCGTCGAACTTCGCGGCATCCGTCGTATCGGCCACGACAGCGCGCACGCCGGCGCGGTCGATGCGCTCGGCGAGCTCCGCGGGGCCGAGCACGATCGACGTCGGCAGGATCACCGCACCCGCCTTCATGACGGCGAGCATCGTCTCCCACAGCTCGACGCGGTTGTCGACCATCAGCATGACGGGGTCGCCGCGACGGATGCCGATCGAGGCGAACCAGTTGGCGACCTGATTGGAGCGATCGCGCAGTTGTGCGAACGTGCGGGAGGCCTCCGAGCCGTCCTCCTCGACGACGCGCAGCGCCACCGCGTCATTGCCGTCGGCGATCTGGTCGAACCAGTCGACCGCCCAGTTGAAGTGGTCGCCGACGTCGGGCCACTCGAATGCGGCACGGGCGGCCGCCGGGTCGTCGCGGTGGGTCAGCAGCAGATCGCGGGCGCGGCGGAACGCATCGCCGGCAGGGGTGGATGCCATGGCAGGCGGCTTTCTCGAGAGCGGCGGGGCCGTGCGTCAGCGCACGAAACGGACTTCGGTGAGCGTCTCGCCGAGGAAGGGCTCCGTGTGGGTCGCGCCGTCGAGGGTGAAGCCGTTGCGCACGTAGAAGCGGTGCGCGCGCGGGTTGTCGTCGGCAACCCACAGGTAGACCTCTTCGCCCTCTTCGACGGCGGCGTCGAACAGGCGCTGACCGATGCCGGCGCCGTGGTACGCGCCGAGCAGGTAGATGAAGTAGAGCTCGCGGGTGCGGGGAGCGTCGCGGTCGCGCGCGGGTCCCGATCCGGCGAAGCCGACGATCTCGCCGTCGACGAGCGCGGCGAACATCTTGAACTCCGGGCCCTGAGCGGCCCAGTGCGTCCACAGTTCGGCGAGTCGCTTGGGGGAGACCTTCTCGAGAGCAGCCTTGCTGATGAGGTGGTCGTAGGTCTCGTGCCAGCAGGTGGCGTGGACACGGCCGAGCGCCTCGGCATCCACATCGCGGACGGGACGGACGACGATGTCGGTCAGTGCGTTGGTCGACGGGGTGGTGTCGGCGGTCGCTTCCATGGCCAGACTCTACGTCCGGGCTGTGAAAACGCGAAATCGAAACGGGGCGGCACGAACGCGGGCCTCTCGACTGGAGGTTTCCCACAATCGAATTCACCGGGGAGCCGTGGGTGGGACTAGTCTCGCGCCTCGTGAACGTGTGGTGGCGGACCCTGCTGACGATCCTGCGCGCGAAGGCTCTGCTGCGTCGCCACGGGCCGATCCCGCCGCATTCGGTGGGGCGCGTGCGCCTGACAACGCTCCCCACCGACATCGACCTCCTCATGCACATGAACAACGGGCGCTACGCATCGCTGTTCGACCTCGGGCGATTCGATCTCCTCATTCGCACCGGCATCTGGGATGCCATGGCGGCGCGCGACTGGTACGCCGTCGTCGCGAGCGAGACCGTGACCTTCCGCAAGTCGCTGCAGCTGTGGCAGCGGTTCACGGTCGAGTCGCGACTGTACGGTCACGACGACAAGGCGGTGTATCAGATCCACCGTGCCGTCGTGAAGGGCGAGGTCTACGCCGAGATGATCGTGCGCGCACGGTTCCTCCGCAAGAGCGGCGGCGTCGTCAACACGGAGGAGCTGTTCGAGGCCCTCGGTCGCCCCGACGATCTGCCGCCTCTTCCCGAGTGGATCACCGATTGGGCCGAGGGGGCGGCGCTCCCCTCGACGAAGGCCCCGGCGCCGAGCACATGGGAGTGATCGGCGGCACGGTAGCCTGATCGGGTGCCGTCCGTCCTCGCCCATGCGGGTCGCCTGCTCGCGAGGCGGTGGCCGGTGCTGCTCGCCTGGATGCTCGGCGGCACGCTCGTCCACTTCCTGGCCCTGCGGCTCGCGTCGTTCGTCGGGGCGGCCAGCGCCGTCGGTGGCATCCTGCTGCTCCCGCTCGCCGCACTCGCGCTGCTCGTCGCCTACGTCGCGATGCTTCTCGTGCTGCGGCCTGACATGCCGCGGCTCGCGCAGCTCGCCCCCCTCCCGGACGGCGAGCGCGCGCGCAGGATCTCCTTCCTCGACGGCGTGCTCGGCGGCATCCTCCCCTTCGTCGCGTTCTACGCCGCGTGGGGGTTCATCCGCGAAGACGTGACGACGTACATCAACGACGCGTCCCAATGGAGCAGCTGGTGGGGGCTCGCCGCGGCGGCTCGGCTCGAGACGTACGACACGGCGGGGCGAATCACCGACCTCGGCCTCAACGCCACGACGATCGGGATCGTCGTCCTCGCGTTCACCGGGCGGTGGCTCTACAAGCGGTTCGCGAAGAGGCTTCCTCGTCGCTCGGGGGCTGCCGTGTTCGGCGTCATCGCCGTGTACCTCGAGGTGCTCTGGGTCTACCTCGCCGTCTACGTCGTCTCCGACCTCCTCGGCATCGTGCAGACGTGGATTCAGTCGCGTCAGGCGATCGTGTGGCTCGGGGATTTCCGTGCCGGGCTCACGGGGTGGCTCGCACCCTTCGGCGTCGCGTGGGACGGCGTGGAATGGCTGCTCGGAGAGGCGGGAGGAGTCATCCTGCTTCCCGTCGCCTGGCTCACGATCGCGGGAGTCATCTACGGGCAGGCGGTGAAGGCGGCAGCGCCGCGGTTGGCCGGCGCCCGCCTGCGTGCGACCCGCGACCGCTACGCAAAGCTCCCCGCGCGGCTGCGACGTCGGCTCGCCGACATCGGCGCGTCGATCGTGGCGCCATTCCGATCGATCGGCGCGGCGCTCATCCTCATGTGGGGCGCCGGGCCCGTCGTGATCGCGGGCTACGTGCTGTGCTTCACGCTGCTCGCGTTCGCGCAGCAGTGGGCGCTCGTGGGTGTGGGACGCGCGATCGGGCCGCAAGACGTGCACCAGTTCTGGGTGCCCGCCTCCGTCGGGGTGGTCGCGATCGTCACCGTGCTGTTCGAGCCGCTCCGGGTCGCCCTGATCGCGGCGACGTACGACCGCACCGTCGGGGCGCTGGAGGACTCGTCAGTCGCCGACGCGGAAACGCACGTCGAGGACGTCGCTCTCGCGACCGACGGAGACGACGACCTCGTAGGGGCCAGCCGCGTCGTCACCGAGGAGGACCGGAGTGACGAGGTCGAACTTCGCCCCGGGGTCTGACGAGCACGACTCCTGCTGTCCCTCGCCTGCCTCCCAGCGCAACATGGAGGAGGCGCTGCGCCAGGTGCGCCCGCTCGCCGATTCGGTGACCACCGCGCCGAAGCAGCTGCTCTTGCCGTCCTCCGTGATCACCGGAATCGTCACGAGCATCGGCCGCGACTGCGCAGGGGCTCCCACCGCCCCCGCGTCGAGAGGCGACAGGGTCACGGGGCCGTACCGGCTCGCCCCCACCGTCACGGTGTCACCGGGTGCGACCGTCTGCACGGGATTTCGCACGAGACCGAACTCGATCGTGTCGAGTGCGAACCACGATGCCGGCACGAGCACCGCCAACGCGATGAGTCCTCCGGCGTTGCGGCGCCACCATCCTCCGCCGCTCACGGGTTCGCCCACGCCACGTCGGGGAGCGCCTGCTCCGCACGGTGCTCGAGCCCCGCGAAGTCGACCGGCACCACGATGACCGAGTCGGCGACCTCACCGCTGAGCGCGAGCCGGAGTGTGCCGTGCGCGGTCGCGACATCGGCCGGCAACTCGAAGACGATCGCCCCGGCGAGCGGATGCTCGAGGAACAGCCCACGCCCCGCGAGACTCGCATCGTCGTCGTAGTCGCCCGGGCGCTCGCTCGCCGAATACGTGTCGTCGCCGATGACGAGATTGGCGACGCTCAGCGCCGCGGGCGATTCGGTGCGCACGGCCCAGGCATCCAGTTCGACGACGAGGAACGTTCCCTCCGCCCACCAGCCACCCGTCGAGACGCGGTCGGCGAGGACGAGCGAGGTCACTTCGATGCCGAGGTTGCGCCCCTCGACCGAGGTGGAAACCGCTGCCGGGACGATGAAGGGATCCTCGAGGCGCCTCTCGCCGTCGGGCGTCGCACCGGAGACGAACCACGCGCACACGAGCATGACGACGGCCACGGCGGCGCCGGTCCAGCCCCTCACTGCGATGCCCCCGCCCCGACATCCTCGATCGTCACCTGGGCGCGCGCGGCCGGCTCGGGGGCCGACCAGTACTCGCCGTGGAACAGCATCTGTCCTTCGAGGAGCTCCGCGTCCTTCAAGAGCACCGTCAGCGTCTGCCCGTCGCGGTACGCGTCGGCGGGGACGACCCAGCTGAATGCCAGCACAGCAGGCACTCGCGGCTGCAGGGTCGGATTGAGTGTCTGGTCGTCTTCGCGGACGATTCCGTCGGCGACGGTGCCCATCCCGTCGATCACGACGTTGCGATGATAGGTGGGCTCGAGAAGGCCCGCGAACATCGATCCCGACGCGGGTGCGTGCCACCGGTTCTCGATCTCGACGAGAAGCACGAGGAGCCTCTCGCCCTTGTCGCGGTCGGGGAAGGCGCCGGCGCCGCGGAGGGAATCGATCAGCACCGCCCGCTGCACCGTGATGTTCAGCTGGGCGCTTTCGTGCACGACACCCGTCGCGATCGTCGGGACCGGTTCGTCGACCGCGGCCACCGCGTTCAGGCCGCCGAACGCGGCCGTCACGACGACGAAGAGGGTCGTTCCGATCGTCGCGAACCATTTGGTCGGAACCCGGTCGCTGGCCTTGCGCAAGCGGGCGAACGGGCCCGAAAGAACGGTCTTGTCGGCGCCGGTCGCGCCGGCGTCTGGGGCGCCGTTCGGGGTGTCCACCCGTTCAGGGTAGCGGTCGAACATCCCCGGGCGGGGGCGGTGTCACCCCGCGAACGCCTCGGCGATCGCATCGCGTACGAGCCGGATGCCCGGTCGCCCGGCGCTCGCGAGGCGCGACGCCGTGAAGATCTCGCGGACGGGGTCTCCCGGCAGTGCGCTCAGCGTCACGGGAGGCCGCCCGCCGGTCCACAGCAGATCCGGGAGGAGCCCGACGGCGTGGCCCGAGGCGATGAGCGAGACATGGGCGCCGAGGTCGGCGAACTCGAACCGCACATCCGGCTCGAACCCCGCCGCGCGGCACTGCTGCACCGCCCACTCCCGGGCTGCCGTACCGGCCGGCTCCATGACCCAGGGTGTCGCCGCCAGATCGTGCAGGCGCGACGGGGCATCCGCCGTCGCGAGGCGCAGCGGATCGGTTCCGAGCACCTGACGGTCGAGCCCGGGATGGTGCGCGCGGGTGAGGCCCGGGTACTGCTCGGCGATCGCGAGGTCGAACCCGCGCGCAGACAGCTCGAACAGCCCCTCCTCGGGAGGGACCTCGGCGAGTTCGACGCGGAGGCCCGGTGCGCGCTCGGCGAGGAGCGTCAGCGCCGCGGGCACGATCGTGCGCGCGGCGGTCTGCAGGACCGCGACCCGCACGGGGGCGATGCCGGGCTGCAGCTCTTCGAGTTCGGCGCGGATGCGTTCGTCGGCGTCGAGGGCCCGGGCGGCGTGGGCCGCGAGTGCCGCGCCGTGCTCCGTGAGCCGTACCCGCCGGCCGTCGGGGACGAGGAGGGGCACTCCCGCCTCCCGCTCCAGCTGGGCGAGCTGCTGCGAGATCGTCGACGGGCTGTAGGCGAGAGCCTCCGCGACGGCCGCCAGTGTGCCGCGCAGGGCGAGCTCGTGAAGGAGGCGCAGGCGGCGCAGTTCGAACACGGGCATCCCCTCTCACGGCAGGTCCCGACGCCCCGACGGCAGGCGGTCATTCATCGAGATTCATGAACGATATCGGTCGGAGATCATCGCTTTTGTCGAATCGTAGTCGTGCCGCATCCTGATCCGATGAAGTCGGTGCAGTCTGGACACGTGACCGAGGAGAACCCCATGTCGCACGATGCCCCCGATGGACTCGTCGCCGAGGCGATCGCTCTCGCCGAGCGCTGGGTCGCCGAATCCGCCGACGTGGCGGTCGACCCGGCCGCCGAGCGACTTGCGGGCGTGCTGAAGGACCCGAACGGGCTGCCCTTCACGATCGGCTTCGTCGACGGCGTCATGCGCCCCGAGTCGCTCGCCGCCGCGGCATCCAACCTGCAGCGGGTCGCCCCGCTCGTGCCGGGCTTCCTGCCGTGGTACCTGCGCGCCGCCGTCCGCACCGGAGGCGCCGTCGCCCCCGTGCTGCCCGCACCGACCGTGCCGATCGCGCGCCGTGTGCTGCGCGAGATGGTCGGGCACCTCGTCGTCGACGCGCGCCCCGACAAGCTCGGTCCGGCGCTCGCGACCCTCCGCGAATCCGGCGCCCGCCTCAACCTCAACCTGCTCGGCGAGGCCGTGCTGGGGGAGCGCGAGGCGCTCCGCCGCCTCGAAGGCATCCACGACCTCATCCGCCGCCCGGACGTCGACTATGTGTCGGTGAAGGTCTCGGCGATCGCGAGCCACATCTCGATGTGGGCGTTCGACGAGACCGTCGACCAGGTCGTCGCGCGGCTCCTGCCCCTCTATCTCACGGCGGCAGGGCACGGCGCGGGTGGTGCCGGCGCGACGACGGCACCGACGTTCATCAACCTCGACATGGAGGAGTACCGCGACCTCGACCTCACGATCGCGGTCTTCACGCGGCTGCTGGAGGACCCGCGGCTGACGAATCTCGAAGCCGGCATCGTGCTGCAGGCCTACCTTCCCGACGCGCTGCCCGCGCTGCAGCAGCTCACGGCGTGGGCGAGCGCGCGCGTGGATGCCGGGGGCGCGCGCATCAAGGTGCGTCTCGTCAAGGGTGCGAACCTCGCGATGGAGCGCGTCGACGCGGTCATGCACGGCTGGGAGCTCGCGACCCACGCCTCCAAGCTCGACTCCGACGCCTCCTACCTGCGCTGCCTCGACGAGGCGCTACGCCCCGAGCACACGCGGGCGGTGCGGATCGGCGTCGCGGGCCACAACCTGTTCGACATCGCGTACGCCTGGCTGCTCGCGGGGGAGCGGGGCCTCCGCACCCCGGCGGATGCCGGTGCCGCGGCCGACCTCGAGTTCGAGATGCTGCTCGGGATGGCCCAGGGACAGGTCGCGGCGGTGACGCGCGAGGTCGGGCATGTCCTCCTCTACGTGCCGGTCGTCCGGCCCGACGAGTTCGATGTCGCGATCAGCTATCTCGTGCGGCGGCTCGAGGAGAACGCGTCGAGCGAGAACTTCCTCTCGGCCGTGTTCGAGCTCTCGACCCACCCCGCGATGTTCGCCCGGGAGCGCGACCGGTTCGTGGCATCCGTCGCCCGCGCCGTCGACCCTGCGCTCCCCGTCGGCGCGAACCGGCGGCAGGACCGCGCGCGCGCCGCGGGAACGCCCGAAGAGCCCACGCGCCGCGGGTCGGCGATCCTCATGCGCGATGCGGCGCCCGCCGACGATGCGCTGACGCAGGCGGTCGCCGACATCGCGCGCGGCGGCGACGACACGGCCGCCGTCGCGGTGTTCGGAGATGTCGTGGAGACCGCCGTGTTCGCGGCGCGCGAGGCGAGGCCCGCCGCGGGCGCGCTGGGCTTCCGGAACGCGCCGGACTCCGACCCCGCACTCCCCGCGAACCGGGAGTGGGCGGCCGGCATCCTCGCGCGGGTCGAGACGTCGGCCGCAGGGGATGCGACCATCACCGCGGCGCGCATCGACACGGAGGACGCCCTCGAAGACACGGTGGCCCGGGTGCGCCGCGCCGCCGAGGCGTGGGGCGCGCGCCCGGCCGTCGAGCGCGCCGCCGTGCTCACGGGCGCCGCGCGCGCCCTCGAAGCCCGCCGCGGGGCCCTCATCGAAGTCGCGGCCTCCGAGACCGGCAAGGTCTTCGCCGAGGCGGACGTCGAGATCAGCGAGGCCGTCGACTTCGCGAACTACTACGCCGCGACCGCCCGCGAGCTCGACCGCGTGCCGGGCGCCGTGTTCGTGCCGTCCCGGTTGACGGTCGTGACCCCGCCGTGGAACTTCCCCATCGCGATCCCTGCGGGCGGGGTGCTTGCCGCTCTGGCGGCCGGGTCCGGCGTCGTGTTCAAGCCCGCACCGCAGGCCCGTCGCTGCGCGGCGGTCGTCGCGGAGGCGCTGTGGGAGGCGTTCGACGACGCCGGCATCCCGCGTGATCTCCTCGCGCTCGTGGACATCGACGAGGGCGGCCTCGGGCGGCAGCTCATCTCGCACGCGGGCGTCGACCGGGTCATCCTCACGGGGTCGTGGGAGACGGCGGCTCTCTTCCGCTCGTGGCGGCCGGAGCTCCCGCTGCTCGCCGAGACGAGCGGCAAGAACGCGATGATCGTCATGCCCTCCGCCGACCTCGACCTCGCGGCATCCGACCTCGTGAAGAGCGCGTTCGGGCACGCCGGGCAGAAGTGCTCCGCCGCATCTCTCGCGATCCTCGTCGGTCCCGTCGCCCGGTCGGAGCGTTTCGCCCGTCAGCTGGTGGATGCCACCGAGTCGCTCCGCGTCGGGGTGCCGTCCGATCCGCGCAGCGAGGTCGGTCCCGTCGTCGAGGCGCCGCGCGGCAAGCTCGAATGGGCCCTCACGACGCTCGAAGACGGCGAGCAGTGGCTCGTCGAGCCGCGCCGGGTCACGGATGCCCCGCCGGAGTACGCCGGCCGGCTGTGGCGTCCGGGCATCCGCGTCGGCGTGCGGCGCGGATCCCGCACGCACCTCGAGGAGTTCTTCGGACCGATGCTGGGCGTCATACACGCGGGCTCGCTCGCCGAGGCGATCGAGCTTCAGAACGCCGTCGCGTACGGCCTGACGGCGGGGCTCTACACGCAGGATCCCGCCGACCTCGCGCTGTGGCTGGACGACGTGCAGGCGGGGAACCTCTACGTCAACCGTGGGATCACGGGCGCGATCGTGCAGCGCCAGCCGTTCGGCGGCTGGAAGCGCTCGTCGGTCGGCGCGGGCGCGAAGGCGGGCGGACCGAACTACCTCGTGGGGCTCGGCTCGTGGCGCCCGTCGGCGGGCGGTGCGCCCTCATCGACGCTGCACCTGCGCGGCCTCGACACGCGCATCACGGCGATCATCGAGTCGGCGCAGCCCTCGCTCGACTACGAGTCCTTCGAATGGCTGCGTCGGGGCGCGCTCTCCGACGCGGTCGTGTGGGACCGCGAGTTCGGCCAGGTGAAGGACGTCTCCCAGTTGAACGTCGAGCGGAACCTCTTCCGCTATCGCCCCGTGCCCGTCGCCGTGCGCGCGACCGCGGATGCCTCGTGGCAAGCCGTGCTGCGCGTCGTCCTCGCGGCGGTGCGGGCCGGCGGCGAGTTCACCCTGAGTGCGCCCGTGGGCCTCCCCGCCGCGGTGCGACACGCGCTCGGCGACCTCGACGTGCCTGTTTTCGTCGAGACGGATGCCGAGTGGATCGAGCGCGTCCGGCTCGCGCGGTCGGAGGGCGGCGCCGGGCGCGTGCGCCTCGTCGGCCCGCGCGCGTCGGTCGCCGCCACCGAGACGGCGCTCGCCGAGGCATCCGACGGCGATCCCGATCTCGCGGTCTACGCGGGCGAGGTCACGACGGCCGGCCGGATCGAACTGCTGCCGTTCCTGCACGAGCAGTCGATCACGATCACGGCGCATCGCTTCGGCAACCCCGACCGCTGGAGCGAAGAGGTCATCTGACACCGCCGCCTGTCGGCGCCGGCATCCGCGACGCGCGACGCTCGCGGCGCAACGCCGGCCGGCAGCGCTCGCCCGCCCCGCCCACCCGGGCGCATCACCAAGACAGGAGATCTCACCGAGACAGGAGATCTCACCGAGACAGGATGGCTAGGGCCTACTTCGTCCTGCCTCGGTGACATCTCCTGTGTCGGTGACGTCCAGTGGCCGCAGCACCATGCCGCCGGGCCGCGGTGTCGCCGCCTGCTTCCGAGCCCGCGCAGCGAGCGGGATCGGAGGCGCTGTCAGGTCACAGAATTGCAACGTTGGAATAAGCTGGTTCCCGGGCATCGTCGGGGGGCGTCTCGCGATGGGAGTGGGCGTCGACAACCCCCGTGCGCGGGCGCTCTACGAGCGGCTCGGGTACGTCGCGACCGGGCGGTTCAGCACGACGACCTACGACTTCATGGATGCCTCCGGCGCCACGCGCACCGCGACGGAGACCGACGAGCTGCTCGTCAAAGAGCTCCGCTGATGTTGGACGCGATGCATCAACGACGACTTGTGGCATCCATTGAGGAAAGTAACTTATCTTTCTGGCCCCGCGCGTCCGCACGGGCCACCATGTCTATTGGCGCTTCTGGGGAGCGCCGACGGAGACCGGTTCCAGCACGCGATGACGTTCGCGTCGTCGCAGGTCCGAGCCGTCGAAATGACACGCCGGGGGGAGTGTCGCTCTGGGGTTGGGGGGTCACTCGACCCCAGAGCTCCCCGACGGCCGTCACGATTCGCGCGCGGATGCCTTAAACGCTTCCGGCGCCTCCGGGCCCGGGGCCACGGCATCCACTCGCGTCATGAACTCGTTGACGAGCGCGCGGACGCCGAGTGCGAACAGGGTCCACTCGCCGGCCGGAATGTCGTCGCCCTCGTCGGCGGTGAATCGCGGGTGTTCGATCCCCTCAAGGGCCAGGATGGAGAAGCCCTCGCCCATCGCCGCCATCGCTTCCGTGAAATCGGTGATCGTCAACGGCGTCTTCATGCGGAATCCGTACGCCTCCATGAGGTACGCATAGAACTCGGCGAAGGCCGTGATCGATTCGTTGTGGCGGTCGTGCGCCGCTTCGCGCAGTTCCGGCCAGGTCTTCGCCGTCGTGCGCAGTGCGAGCGAGATCAGGTACTGCTGGGCATCGCGGGCGTCGGCGGGGTCGTCGAGGTCGACAGCGGCGGTGCGTACGTGCGTCTCGGCGGCGGCGCGGATCACGTCATCACCGGGGGCGTCGGCCGCGATGAGGCCCGCGACGGCGGAGCGCGCGTAGTCCGTGGGCTCACTGAGGCGCAGACGAACCATGGAGACCGCGAGGTCGCGCTGGTAGTCGCTCTGATCGGCCCACAGGCGATAGGCGGCGCCCGTCGTCAAGCCGGCGTGACGCAGCACGTCCTGCAGGCGGATGTGCTGGACGCCCGCGGAAACTCCGCGTTCCAGCAGCATCTGCATCCCCACTCGCAGCAGCAGTGCGCGAGTCTCGTCCCCCGAACGACGTGCCATAGAGAAGAAATCTACTCACTTTCGCGCGCGCGGCCCAAGAGACGTTCTGACACAATGGATGCCGGCGTGCCCGCCCCGACCTTTCCTCGCCGCGCTGTGGTGGAGTAGAAGGGCCGACGGGCCTGTGGACAGCGTCCGCCGCCCTTCGACAGAGGAGCGAGAAATGTCCACTCTCCGACAGAATCCGGAACCGGTTGCAGATCGGGCGCCCGAGGCTCAGCCGACCGGCGTGGAGCGCCCGACGCGCATCGCGCAGCACCGCCGCTACCTGATGTGCGCACCCGAGTACTTCACGGTGAGCTACCGCATCAACCCGTGGATGGAGCCGGCCAAGCCCACCGACACGGCCAAGGCCGTCGACCAGTGGCAGACCCTGTACGACACCTACCTCGCGCTCGGCCACGAGGTCGAGCTCATCGACCCGGTCGAGGGACTGCCCGACATGGTCTACACCGCCAACGGCGGGTTCATCATCGACGGTCGCGCGCTCGGGGTGCGCTTCCGCGTCGACGAGCGCCGCGGCGAGGAGCGACCCTTCATGGACTGGTTCGCCGCGCACGGGTTCGAGGTGATCGAGCCCGTCGAGGTGCAGGAGGGCGAGGGCGACTTCCTCCTCGTCGGCGACACGATCCTCGCGGGGACGGGTTTCCGTTCCGTCGGTGACAGCCACAGCGAGGTCGCTCGCGTGTTCGATCGTGAGGTCGTGTCGTTGCGCCTCGTCGACCCGCGGTTCTACCACCTCGACACCGCCATCTCGGTGCTCGATCCGGTCGAGGGCCCGGGCGGGGTGGAGCGGGCGAACATCGCCTACCTGCCGAGCGCGTTCGACGAGGCATCCCTCGCCGTCCTGCGCGAGCGCTACCCCGATGCCATCCAGGTGTCGGATGCCGACGGGGCGGTCTTCGGGCTGAACTCCGCCTCCGACGGCTACAACGTCTTCATCTCGCCGCGCGCGACGGGCTTCGAGCAGCAGCTGCGCGAGCGCGGCTACAACCCCGTGCTGATCGACCTGTCGGAGCTCCTGCTCGGCGGCGGTGGGATCAAGTGCTGCACACTCGAACTGCGAGGAAAGCGATGAACACCCCCACGACCGACATCCGGAGCGACGCCGTCGCCGGCGAGCTGATCGCCGTCGAAGAGGCGCACCTCGCCCACAACTACCACCCGCTCCCGGTCGTCGTCGCCCGCGGCGAGGGCGCGTGGGTGACCGACGTCGAGGGCAAGCGGTATCTCGACCTCCTGTCGGCGTACTCCGCGCTGAACTTCGGGCATCTGCATCCGGCGCTCGTCGCCGCCGCGACCGAGCAGCTCGGGCGTATCACGCTCACGAGTCGCGCGTTCCACAACGACCGGCTCGAACCGTTCGCCGCGGCGCTCGCGGAGCTCTGCGGCAAGGACCTCGTGCTGCCGATGAACACCGGTGCCGAGGCCGTCGAGACCGGCATCAAGGTCGCGCGCGCGTGGGCCTACCGCGTCAAGGGCGTCGCCGAGGGTGCGGCGAAGATCATCGTCGCGGACGGGAACTTCCACGGGCGCACCACGACGATCGTGAGCTTCAGCGACGACGCGCAGGCGCGTGACGGGTTCGGGCCGTTCACGCCCGGGTTCGTGTCGGTGCCCTACGGCGATGCTGCCGCGATCGAGGCGGCGATCGACGAGAACACCGCCGCCGTGCTGGTCGAGCCGATCCAGGGCGAGGCGGGGGTCGTCATCCCTCCGGAGGGCTACCTGCGCGAGATCCGCCGCATCTGCGATGAGCGCAACGTCCTGTTCATCGCCGACGAGATCCAGTCGGGCCTCGCGCGGGTCGGCACGACGTTCGCGTGCGACCGGGAGGGTGTCGTGCCCGACGTATACCTTCTCGGGAAGGCCCTCGGCGGAGGCATCCTGCCCCTCTCCGCCGTCGTGGCGGATGCCGATGTGCTCGGCGTCATCCGCCCCGGCGAGCACGGATCGACCTTCGGGGGCAATCCCCTCGCCGCCGCGATCGGACTGCGGGTCGTGGAGATGCTCGCGTCGGGCGAGTTCCAGACGCGCGCGCTCGCGCTCGGCGAGCACCTCGAGGGCGCGCTTCAGGCGCTCGTCGGCCAAGGTGTCACCACCGTGCGGGTCGCCGGACTCTGGGCGGGCGTCGACATCGACCCGGCCTACGGAACGGGCCGCGAGATCGCCGAGAAGCTCCTGCAGCGCGGCGTGCTCGTCAAGGACACGCACGGCCAGACGATCCGCATCGCCCCGCCGCTCGTCGTCCGCGCGACGGAGCTCGACTGGGCCATCGAACAGCTCCGCCTGGTGCTCGCCGTCTGACGCCCGCTGCGCCGGTCGGCGCCTGGTGTTGGCTTGCGCCTGGTCGTCACCGACACAGGAGATATCACCAGGGCAGGATCAAAACGGCCCCAGGCATCCTGTCTCGGTGAGATCTCCTGTCTGGGTGATCCGCTGGTGGGTGGGATGCGCACGAGCGCGGCTCAGCGGGCGGCGGGGGATGCCTTGGATGCTGTCATCCACCTGAAACACGGCCGCGACTAGGCTCACCTCATGGGTGATCTGTTCGACGGCTACGGTTCCACGTCGGCGCCGCGCAAGACCGCTTCCGGGGTGCCCGCGTTCGACGAGATGTTCGAGAAGCCGGCGGCGCCGGGGGATGCCGCGACGTCGCGCGCCGCGTACCGCGAGCTCTACCAGGCACTCGCCCGGATGACGCAGGAAGAGCTCCGCGGGCGCACCGAATCGCTCGCGAGTTCGTACCTCGCGCAGGGCGTGACGTTCGACTTCGCGGGCGAGGAGCGCCCGTTCCCGCTCGATGCCGTGCCGCGCGTGATCGAGTTCGACGAGTGGTCCCGCGTCGAGAAGGGCGTGAAGCAGCGCGTCAAGGCGCTCGAGGCCTTCCTCGACGACGCCTACGGCCACCAGTACTGCGTCCGGGACGGCGTGCTGCCGGCGGCCCTCATCGCGAGTTCGCAGTACTTCTACCGCCAGGCGGCAGGCATCCACTCCGCCAACGGCGTGCGCATCCAGGTCGCCGGCATCGACCTCATCCGCGACGAGCACGGAGAGATGCGGGTGCTCGAAGACAACGTGCGCGTCCCCTCCGGTGTCAGCTACGTCATCTCCAACCGTCGGGTCATGGCGCAGACGCTGCCCGAACTCTTCCACTCGATGCGGGTGCAGCCCGTCGGCGAATACCCGAACAAGCTCCTGCAGGCCCTCCGCAACGCGGCGCCCCCCGGCGTGGACGACCCGAACGTCGTCGTCCTCACCCCCGGCGTCTACAACTCGGCCTACTTCGAGCACACCCTCCTCGCGCGCCTCATGGGCATCGAACTCGTCGAGGGCCGTGACCTGCAGTGCATGGGCGGCAAGGTCTTCATGCGCACGACCCGCGGCCCCAAGCGCGTGGATGTCATCTACCGCCGGGTCGACGACGACTTCCTCGATCCGCTGCAGTTCCGTGCCGACTCGATGCTCGGCGCGCCCGGCCTGATGCTCGCCGCGCGCCTCGGCAACGTCACGATCGCGAACGCGGTCGGCAACGGCGTCGCCGACGACAAGCTGCTCTACACCTACGTGCCCGACCTCATCCGCTACTACCTCGCCGAAGAGCCGATCCTGAAGAACGTCGACACGTGGCGCCTCGAAGAGCCGGATGCCTTGGCCGAGGTGCTCGACCGCCTCGACGAACTCGTCGTGAAGCCCGTCGACGGATCGGGCGGCAAGGGGCTCGTCGTGGGGCCGGATGCCTCGCCGGGAGAACTCGCGAAGCTGCGGAAGAAGCTCATCGCCGACCCGCGGGGATGGATCGCGCAGCCGGTCGTCATGCTCTCCACGATCCCGACGCTCGTCGAGGACGGGATGCGCCCGCGGCATGCCGACCTCCGCCCCTTCGCCGTCAACAACGGCGACGACGTGTGGGTGCTGCCGGGCGGACTCACGCGCGTCGCGCTGCCCGAAGGCCAGCTCGTCGTCAACTCGTCGCAGGGCGGCGGCTCGAAGGACACCTGGATCGTCGGCGGGGATGCGCCGCTGCGTGGTGCGCGCGGGCTGCAGGAGCCGGGCGGGCTCGCGGGGCTCGTCGCCGACCAGGCATCCGTCACGCAGGCGATCCCGATCATCTACGACGCGCAGGCCTCGCCCGATCATGCGCCGGCCGTGCCGCCGCCGCTGTCCGAACAGCAGGAGCAACAGCAGCAGGGGGGTGAGCGCGCATGCTGAGCCGCATCGCCGAGAGTCTCTTCTGGATCGGCCGTTACATCGAGCGGGCCGACGGCACGGCGCGCATCCTCGACGTGCACCTGCAGCTGCTGCTCGAAGACCCGTGGATCGACGAGGACACTGCCTGCCGCTCGCTCATGGGCGTCATGGGGTCGATCCCGCCCGACCCGACGACGACCGTGACCCGGGGCGACGTGCTCACGAGCCTCGCCGTCGACCGCGCCAACCCGTCGTCGATCGCCTACGCCGTGCTCTCCGCGCGCGAGAACGCCCGTCGTGCACGCGAGATCGTCTCGACGGAACTGTGGGAGACGCTCAACACGACCAACTCGCGCATGCCGCGACGCATCAACAACGAGAAGGCGCACGAGTTCTTCCAGTGGGTCAGGGAGCGCTCGGCGCTCGCCGTCGGCGTCACCGATTCGTCGACGAGCCGCGACGAGGCCTGGCAGTTCCTCGCGCTTGGGCGTGCCATCGAACGCACCGACATGACGGCGCGGCTGCTCGCGACACGGGCGCTCACGGAGGCATCCGGGCCGTCGTGGACGACCATTCTGCGCTCGTGCGGCGCCTACGAGGCGTATCTGCGGACGTACCGCGGGATGCCGAGCGCGGTGAACGCGGCAGAGTTCCTGCTGCTCGACCGGCTGTTCCCGCGGTCGGTCATCTACTCGATCAGCCGGGCCGAGGAGTGCATGCAGGCCATCGACCCCGTCGCCGACCGCGTGGGGCATTCCAACAGTGTGCTGCGGGCGCTCGGGAGGATCCGGGCCGAGCTCGAATACCGCCCGGTGGAGGAGATCCTCGCCGAACTGCCCGAGCACATGGAGAGCGTGCAGAAGGTCACGCGACAGGCATCCGAGGCGATCCGCGATCGGTTCTTCCCGACGCACGCCGAGCCGAGCTGGATCGGAGAGACCTCATGATGCGCCTGCGGATCGAACACGCGACCGGCTTCGTCTACCCGGGCGATGTCGGGGCGTCGTACAACGAGGCGCGGATGCTGCCGAGCTCGACGGATGCCCAGTTCGTGCTGAGCTCACAGCTCGACATCAACCCGTCCACGAGCGTGAACTACTACACGGACTACTTCGGTACGCGGGTCGCCGCGTTCGACGTGCTCGCGGGGCACAGCGCGCTCGACATCACGGCGCGCTCGCTCGTCGAGGTGCGGCCGCGGCCCATCGAGTTCGGCGACGTCACCTGGGATCGCCTCCACCGTGAGGCGCCCCGCGCCATCGCGACCGTCGAGATGCTCGACCAGTCGGCGCGCACGCGGCCGCACGCCGAGGTCGCCGACGTGGCCCGGTCGATCGCCGCGCAGCACGACCACCCGGGGCGTGCGGCGCTCGCGATCGCCGCTGCCGTGCGCGACGCGGTCGAGTACGTGCCGGGGAGCACCGAGGTCCACTCGACGGCGGCCGAAGCCTGGACCGAGCGCAAGGGCGTCTGCCAGGACATCACCCACATCACGCTCGGCGCGCTGCGCGAAGTGGGCATCCCGGCGCGCTACGTATCGGGGTACCTGCACCCGAGCGCGCACCCGGAGATGGGTGTTCCCGTCACGGGGGAGTCGCACGCGTGGGTGGAGTGGTTCGTCGGCGACTGGCAGGGCTACGACCCCACGAACCGCAGCGAGATCGTCGACCGGCACGTGCTGGTCGGACGCGGGCGGGACTACAACGACGTGCCGCCCCTGCGCGGTGTGTACGCGGGCCCGCACAAGAGCGAGCTCCACGTCCAGGTCACAATTTCTCGCGAGGCGTAAGCCTCGCAGCGACCCGGGTCCCTGAGTGCCGCGCGTCAGCGCGGTGTATCGAAGGGTGGTCCCTGAGTGCCGCGCGTCAGCGCGGTGTATCGAAGGGCGCCTCGACGGCGGCCACGACGGCGCCGCGCGCGACGCGGTCTCCGACGGCGACCGACAGGCGCACTGTGCCGGCGATCGAGGCTCGCAGCGAGTGTTCCATCTTCATCGCCTCCACGACGACGAGTGCATCTCCCGCCTCTACGTGGTCGCCCTCGGAGACGGCCACCACGACGACGGTCCCCGGGAGTGGTGAGACGACCTCCGGCGTCCCCACGGCGTCCGCTCCGCCACGCGCCGCCGCTCCGCGCTCCGACACTCGCATCGTGACGCCGCCCGCCCCGGTCCACCAGCCGTCGGCTCCTGTCGACCAGGCGACGGTGCGGCCCACCCCGCCCCACGAGACGAACCCCGAGGCGGGGTCAACCGCGACGGGCACCTCCGGGCCGTCGTCGACCCTCGCGCGAAGCGACGCGCCGCTCCCGGTGACGCGCACGTCGGCGGAACGCCCGCGCGCCTCGAGGCGGAAGAGCCGGGGCGCGGCCGGACCGAGCCGCCACCCGTCACCGCGCTGCCACGGACCCCGGGCGAGCGACGCGGCGACGCCCGCGGCTGCCGCCTCGGCATCCCGCAGCACCGCGGCCTCGACGAACGTCCGGTCGTCCGCCTCGGCGAAGGGGAGGCTGTCGAAGACGCGCGCGATCAGGTCGGTGTCGATCTCACCCTCGGCGACCTCGGGCCGCTCGAGCAGCAGCCGCAGGAACTCGAGATTGGTGTCGAACCCGAGGATGACGGTGTGCTCGAGCGCGGCCCTGAGGCGCGCCAGCGCCTCGTTGCGGGTCTCACCCGTCGCGATCACCTTCGCGAGCATCGGGTCGTAGTCGACGCCCACGTCAAGCCCGTCGGCGAGCGACGAGTCGACGCGGATGCCCGGGCCGTCGGGCTCCACGACGCGCAGCACCCGTCCCCCCGTGGGCAGGAATCCGGTGCGCGGATCCTCCGCATAGACGCGAGCCTCGATGCTGTGCCCGGACACGGTCACGTCCCCCTGCGCGAACGCGAGCGGTTCGCCGGCCGCGACGCGCAGCTGCTGCTCGACGAGATCGAGGCCCGTCACCTGCTCGGTCACGGGGTGCTCGACCTGCAGGCGGGTGTTCATCTCCATGAAGAAGAACTCGTCCGGTCGATCCGCCGAGACGATGAACTCCACCGTGCCGACGCCGCGGTAGTCGACGCTGCGCGCCGTGTCGCACGCCGCGGCGCCGATCCGCGCCCGGGTCGCGGCATCCAGCAGCGGCGAGGGCGCCTCTTCGATCACCTTCTGGTGGCGCCGCTGCAGCGAGCATTCCCGCTCGCCGAGGTGCACGACGTTCCCGTGCGCGTCGGCGAGCACCTGCACTTCGATGTGACGGGGGGCGGACACGTACCGTTCGAGGAACAGCGCGTCATCGCCGAACGATGCGGATGCCTCGCGTCGCGCCGCAGCCAGGGCGGCAGGCATGGCCGCAGCCTCCGTCACGACGTGCATGCCCTTCCCCCCGCCGCCCGCGGAGGGCTTGATCAGCACGGGGAAGCCCACGGCGCCCGCGCCCGCGATGAGCTCTGCGTCGGCGAGCCCGGGGCGGGCGAGGCCCGGCACCGTCGCGACACCCCGCGCCTCCACGGCGGAGCGGGCCGAGATCTTGTCGCCCATGACCTCCATCGCCTCGGCCGTCGGACCGATGAACACGATCCCGGCGGCGGCGCACGCGCGCGCGAAGGCGGGATTTTCGGCGAGGAACCCATAACCGGGATGGATCGCCTGCGCGCCCGTCCGCGTCGCGGCATCCAGCACTCGCTCGATCGCCAGGTAGCTCTCCTGCGCGGGGGCGGGGCCGAGGCGCACGGCCTCGTCGGCGAGGCGCACGTGCAGGGCATCCGCGTCCGCGTCGCTGTAGACGGCGACCGAGCGGATGCCGAGGCGCCGCAGCGTCCGGATGATGCGCACCGCGATCTCGCCGCGATTCGCGATGAGGACCTTCTCGAACAGGGGCATCCGCATCACATCCGGAAGACGCCGTAGGACGGCGCGTCGGCGATGGGTGCGCGGAGCACGACGTCGAGGGCGAGGCCGAGGACGTCGCGGGTCTCGCCGGGCTCGATGATCCCGTCATCCCACAGCCGGGAGGTCGAGTAGTAGGGGCTGCCCTGTCGTTCGTACTGGTCGCGGATCGGCTGCTCGAAGGCGGCGCGCTCGGCATCCGACCACGGCGTGCCGGCGGCCTCGAGCTGTTCCGCGCGCACGGTGGACAGGACCGACGCGGCCTGCGGGCCGCCCATCACCGAGACCCGGGCGCCGGGCCACAGCCACAGGAACCGCGGGGAGTACGCCCGCCCGCACATGGAGTAGGTGCCGGCGCCGAAGGATCCGCCGACGACGACCGTGAGCTTCGGCACGCGCGCGCACGCGACGGCGTTGACCATCTTCGCGCCGTGCTTGGCGATGCCGCCGTGCTCGTATTCGCGACCGACCATGAACCCGGTGATGTTCTGCAGGAACAGGAGGGGGATGCCGCGCTGATCGCAGAGTTCGATGAAGTGGGCGCCCTTCAGAGCCGACTCACCGAAGAGCACGCCGTTGTTCGCGAGGATCCCGACGCGGTGCCCGTGGATCCGCGCGAAGCCGGTCACGAGCGTCTCGCCGTAGCCGCGCTTGAACTCGGTGAAGGCGCTGTCGTCGACGATCCGGGCGATGATCTCGCGGGCGTCGTACGGGACGGTGAGCTCGACCGGGACGACGTCCGCGAGCGTCGCGGGATCGAACCGCGGAGGCACGGGGTCGGCGGGCTCCGGTGAGAGCGGGGAGCGCGCGGGGAGCGGGGCGGGCGCGGGGAGTGTCGCGACGATGTCGCGGACGATCCGGAGCGCGTGCGCATCGTCGTCGGCGAGGTGGTCGACGACGCCGGAGATGCGCGCGTGGGTGTCACCGCCGCCGAGTTCCTCGGCGCTGACGACCTCACCCGTCGCGGCCTTCACGAGGGGAGGGCCGCCGAGGAAGATCGTCCCCTGGTTCCGGACGATCACCGTCTCGTCGCTCATCGCGGGGACGTACGCGCCGCCGGCGGTCGACGAGCCGAGCACGGCGGCGATCTGCGGGATGCCGTCGCGCGACATCCGTGCCTGGTTGTAGAAGATGCGGCCGAAGTGGTCGCGGTCGGGGAACACCTCGTCCTGCATCGGCAGGAACGCGCCGCCCGAGTCGACGAGGTAGACGCAGGGGAGCCGGTTCTCGGCGGCGATCTCCTGCGCCCGGAGGTGCTTCTTGACGGTCAGCGGGTGGTAGGTGCCGCCCTTGACGGTCGCGTCGTTGGCGACGATCATCACGTGCCGCCCGTGCACGAGGCCGATGCCGGCGACGACACCCGCGGACGGCCACTCGTCGCCGAGGTCGCATGCGGCGAGCGGCGCGATCTCGAGGAAGGGGGAGCCCCGATCCAGCAGCGCGTCGATGCGGTCGCGCGCGAGGAGCTTGCCACGAGCGACGTGCCGGCGACGGGATGCCTCCCAGCGCGGGTTCTCCGGCCCCGCCCCCGCCGCAAGCGCGCGGCGCTCGCGCAACTCGGCGACGAGTGCGCCGTACGCGGTACGCGACGGGTCGGACAACGGCATCCTCGATTCGGTTATTCACCGCTAACTGAACTGACGATAGCGTGCCGGGCCCGCGCCGTCCACAGGAGGACTCCCGGCACCCTCTTCGGCGCCGGAGGATCACGGTGCTCATGTGCGTGCCGGACGGGCCACAATAGGAGCGATGACCGACCGCCCCGAGCAGCCCGCGTCGTACTGGTACGGCGACGATGACGCGCGCTCGACGGCGGTCATGGAGGCGATGCGTGCGTATCGGGCGGCCGAGGTGGCGATGCGTCGGCGCACCCAGCGGGCGATGGACATGGGGGAGAACGAGCTCCTCGTGCTGAGGTTCCTCGCCCGCGCACGTCTGCACGGCGAGGATGTGACGCCCGCGGTGCTGAGTCGGTACCTCGGGATCACGTCGGCATCCACGGCAGCGCTGATCGACCGCCTCGAGAAGACCGGCCACGTCACCCGTGCACCGAATCCCCTCGACCGCCGCAGCGTCATCATCGCCTCGAGCGAGAAGTCCGACGATGAGATCCGCCACACGCTCTCGGCCATGCACGAGCGCATGATGGGGGTCGTGCGCGGTATGTCGGCGGCCGATCGCGAGACGGTCATCGGCTTCCTGGATGCCATGCGAGACGCGGTCGACCAGATCGACGGCTGACGATCTCGTGGTCGGCCGCGCCGTCCGAGAGCAGGTCCGGCCTGAGCATGGCGACGGGCGCAGCCTGCGCGGAGAGCGAGCGCGGCTCCCCGCCGAGGCGTGTCCTCACGCGGTGCGGCGGCGGGTCTCGGTCGCGATCTCGGGGACGCTCACGTCGGGGAGGCGGATCGGGGTCGTGGCGGCGACCTCGTCGCTGAACTCCTCGGGCGCGATGACCGAGAGCGGGCGCGTCTCATCGAGGGTGAGCGCGAAGCGCCGCGTCTCGTGCCGGTGCACGCGGCCGGAGGCGAGCGTCCAGGTCACGCCGATGCCGAGCGCGACGACGGCCGCGACGGCTCCCACGAGGATCGCGGCCCGCGGGCCCCACTCCGACGCGACCCAGCCGACGATGGGCGCGCCGATCGGGGTGCCGCCCATGAGGATCGCGACATAGATCGCGAGGACGCGCCCGCGCAGGGCGGGGTCCGTCGTCGTCTGCACGTATCCGTTGGCGGTCGTCAGCATCGTGACGACGGAGAATCCCGTGAACATGAGCGTCGCGGCATACAACCAGTACGTCGGGGCGAGCGCCGACAGCACCATGGCTGCGGCGAACAGCGCGACGCCTGCGATCACGACCCGGATGCGTGCCCGGTCACGGCGTGCGGCGAGCAGCGCGCCCGCGAGCGACCCGATCGCGAGGATCGAGCTGAGGAGGCCGTACCCGTCGGCATCCTGACCGAACTCGAGCGCCATCGTCGAGGCGAACACGGGGAAGTTCATGCCGAACGCACCGATGAGGAAGACCATCACGAACGTCACGACGAGGTCGGGGCGCGCGCCGAGATAGCGCACGCCGTCGCTCATGCGGGCAGCGCCGTTCGCCTTCACGCGGGGGACGAGCTGGTCCGTGCGGATGAGCACGAGCGCGACGATCATCGCGAGGAAGGTGAGCGCGTTGATGAGGAACACCCAGCCGGTGCCCACCGCGACGATGACGAGGCCCGCGGCGGCGGGGCCGATCATGCGCGCCCCGTTGAACGACGCGGCGTTCAGCGCCACCGCGTTCGTCGCGTACTCGCGCGCGACGAGGTCGGAGACGAACGCCTGGCGGGCGGGATTGTCGAACGCGGCGACGACGCCGAGCGCGACGGCGAACGTGTACATGAGGAGGAGGGTCATGGCATCCACCAGCAGCAGGATGCCGATGGCGATGCCGAGCCCCATGAGAAGCGTCTGGGTGAGGACGAGCAGCTTCCGGCGGTCGAACCTGTCGGCGACGAGGCCCGTGAGCGGCACGAGCAGCAGCTGCGGCCCGAACTGGAGGGCCATCGTGAGACCCATCGCGGCGGCATCGTTGTGGGTCAGCTGCGTGAGCACGACCCAGCTGAGCGCCGTCGCCTGCATCCACGCGCCCGTGTTGGAGACGAGCGCGCCGATGAACCAGATGCGGTAGTTCCGGACGTGGAACGAGCGGAACATGCCGCTTTCGGTACGTGCGCTCATCGGGCGGCCACCTCGCCCATGATGACGGCCGCCTGGGCGAGGATGTGCCGCTGATCGTCGTCGAGCCCCTCGAGGATGTCGACGAGCCACTGATCCCGACGCCGTACCGTCTCGGTGACGACCTCGCGGCCGCTCTCGGTCAGGGCGATGTTGACCTTGCGGCGGTCGTCGTCGTCGGGGGTGCGGACGAGGTACGCGGACTCTTCGAGGCAGTTGACGGTGCGGTTCATCGACGGCGCCGACACGCGCTCGCGCTCGGCGAGCTCGCCGAGGGTGTGCGGGCCGTGGACGGAGAGTGCGGCGAGCACCGCGAACTGGCCGTCGCTCATCGTGTCGACGGCGCGCTGGGACCGCAGGCGCCGGGCGAAGCGGAACGTGGCCATGCGGAGGTCGGATGCCTCGGTGGAGATCTCGGTGTTCATACGGTTAGTTAGCATAGCTCATTAGTCTTGCTAACGAAAGCGGCGGCGTGCGATTTCGAACGCGTGCGCGCCGTCTGTCCTAGACTGCGCGCTATGACCGATACCGGTGAAGAGCGATCGATCACGGACTCATACGGCGTCGAGATCGTGTTCGACAGGCATCCGGCCGCCGCATCGCCGCGCGCCGTCATCCAGCTCCTCCACGGCGTGGGCGAGCACGCGGGCCGCTACGCGCGCCTCATCGAGGAGCTCGGCGCCGAGGGCTACATCGTCTACGCCGACGACCACCGTGGGCACGGGCGAACGGGCATGCGCCAGTACGGAGGCGACGCCTCGAAGCTCGGGCGGCTCGGAAAGGGCGGGATGAAGGCGGCGAAAGCCGCCTGCTGGCAGCTCACCGAGCTCATCCGCAGCGAGAACCCCGACCTGCCTCTTGTCCTCCTCGGGCACTCCTGGGGATCGTTCCTCGCGCAGATGCTGCTCGATGAGCACCCGGATGCCTATGACGCCGTCATCCTCAGCGGGTCGTCGCTGCGCTGGCCCGGCTCGCTCAACTCGGGCGACCTCAACAAGCCGTGGAACGGCGCCGGCTCGAACGGGACCGAATGGCTGGCATCCGACGCCTCCGTCGGTGACGCGTTCCTCGCCGACCCGCTCACCACCTCGACTCCGCTGCTGAAGCTGTTCGGCCCGCTCAACGCGGTGCAGCTGTACGGCCGGCCCGCGCGGAACCTCCCGGTCGACCCGCCCGTGCTCCTGCAGGTCGGACGCGACGACACGGTCGGCGGCCCGCGCGCCGTGCACCGGCTGGCCGACGCCTACCGCACCCGCTCGGGCCTCACCGACGTCACGACGCTCGTCTACCCGGATGTCCGGCACGAGATCTACAACGACGCCACTCGTGACCGTGTGATCGCCGACCTCGTCGCGTGGCTCGACGATCGGATGCCGGCACGCGACTGACGCCGCCGGCAGGTCCGGCGCCGGCCCGCGCCTGTCCTCCGCGCCCGCGCATAGGCTGGGGCTATGCACGGTGAATACAAGGTGCCCGGCGGCAAGCTCGTGGTGGTCGACCTCGAGGTGCGCGACGGGCGCATCGCCGACTTCCATCTCGCGGGGGACTTCTTCCTCGAACCCGACGACGCGCTCGCCGACATCGACGCGGCCGTCACGGGCCTGCCCGTCGAGACGGATGCCGCGGCGATCGCGGCCGCCGTCCGTGCCGCGCTCCCCGAGGGTGCCCAGCTGCTCGGCTTCACCCCCGATTCGGTCGGTACCGCGGTGCGACGCGCACTCGTGACGGCCCCCGGGTGGAAGGACTTCACGTGGGAGATCGTCCACGAGAAGGCGGTGTCGCCGCGGATGAACCTCGCCCTCGACGAGGTGCTGACCGCCCGTGTCGGCGCGGGACTGCGGAACCCGACGCTGCGGATCTGGGAGTGGAACGAGTCCGCCGTCGTGATCGGCTCGTTCCAGTCGTACCGCAACGAGGTCGACCCCGAGGGCGCGGCCCGGCACGGGTACGACGTCGTCCGCCGGATCTCGGGCGGCGGCGCGATGATGATGGGCGCGGGCTCGATCGTGACGTACTCGCTGTACGTCCCGGCATCCCTCGTCGCGGGTATGACGTTCGCCGACTCGTACGCGTTCCTCGACGACTGGGTGCTGCAGGCGCTGCGTTCGCTCGGGGTGGATGCCACCTACCAGCCGCTGAACGACATCGCCTCCTCGAAGGGCAAGATCGGCGGGGCGGCCCAGAAGCGGCTCGCGGGCGGCGGCGTGCTGCATCACGCGACGATGTCGTACGACATGGACGGTCAGGTCATGACCGAGGTGCTGCGGATCGGCCGCGAGAAGCTGAGCGACAAGGGCACGACCTCGGCGGCGAAGCGGGTCGATCCGCTCCGCAGTCAGACAGGGCTCCCGCGGGAGGCGATCATCGAGCGGCTGAAGGACACGTTCGCGAACCTCTACGGCGCGCAGCCCGGGCATATTACCGAATCGGAATATGCCGAGGCGGAAGCCCTCGTGACGTCGAAGTTCGCCACCGACGCGTGGCTCCATCGCGTTCCCTGACGGACCCCGAGCCGCGCGCCGCGCAGGTGGCCTCAGTCCTGCAGGAAGGCGAGGAGCGCCTCGTTCACCTCGGCGGCGTGCGTGCGCAGCAGGCCGTGCGGCGCGCCCTCGATCTCCACGTAGGTGAGGGGAGTGCCTTCGGGCAGCAGATCCTTGAAGCGCCGTGCCGTCTTGTCGATCGGGAGGATGTTGTCGGCCGTGCCGTGCAGGATCAGCGTCGGAACCGTGATGGCGGGCAGGTCGCCGCGAAAGTCGGTCGGCCAGGTGAGCGGTGCGGCCGCGATGGCCGCGTTCCCCGCGAGGTTGGCGACCTGCACGCTGGCATCCACCGCCTCCTGCGAGATGCGCTCGCCGAGGAGGTCGCCGAGGTTGTAGAAATCGCGGAAGAACCCGGTGAGGAACGCATACCGGTCGGCGGCGACGGCCTCTGAAGTCCCGTCGAAGAACGCCTGATCGCCCGCGCCGTCGGGGTTGTCGTCGGTGATCAGCAGGAAGGGTTCGAGCGACCCGAGGAACGCGGCCTTGGCGATCCGTGCCGCGCCGTAGCGGGAGAGGTAGCGGGCGATCTCCCCCGTGCCCATCGAGAAGCCGACGAGCACGGCATCCGTGAGGTCGAGGTCTTCGACGAGGGCGTGCAGGTCGGCGGCGAACGTGTCGTAGTCCGAGCCGGTCGCGGTCTTGCTCGAAGCGCCGAAGCCGCGGCGGTCGTAGGCGATGACGCGGTGGCCCGCGGCAAGGAGGGCGCGCTGCTGCAGATCCCACGACTCGCCGTTCAGGGGGAAGCCGTGGATCAGGACGACCGGCTGCCCGTCCACCGGACCCTGGTCGGTGTAGAAGATGTCGACGTCGGTGGAGTTCTCGGTCGCGACGGTGAGGTAGGCCACGGTCATCCCTTTCCGACGGGGCCGGGCGCCGCCGCCGTGTTCGACGCTACGACCCGCAGGCGGTGGATGCCAGGGGTTGTGCGATCGCCCGCCCTGCGCTCGGTACCGCCGTTCCGTCCATCCCGTTCGCTTGCCGCGGCGGCCCCGGCCTCGGCCCGGCACGCCGCGTACTGACGCGGCTGCCCGTCGTCCCGGTCATCTCGATGGTCGTGCCCTCCAGGCGCTGACCGGGCGTCAGACGTCGCGCCGCGCGCCCTCCGACGGGTGCACGGTGAAGATGTGCGGGGTCGCGTACCCGGCATCCGCGAACGCCCGCTCGACGGCCGCGGTGACGGATGCCACCAGGCTGTGATCGATCAGCGCGATCGCCGCGCCGCCGAAACCGCCGCCCGTCATCCGCGCCCCGATCGCACCCGCCCCACGCGCCGTGTCGACGGCGAGGTCGAGCTCGGGCACCGAGATCTCGAAGTCGTCGCGCATGGACGCGTGCGAGGCATCCAGCAGCTGCCCGATCCCACGCGGGCCGGCGCTTCGCAGCGTCTCGACGGTGTCGAGCACGCGCTGATCCTCCGTGACGACGTGGCGGACGCGACGGAACGTGACGTCGTCCATGAGCTCCTGCGCACGCGCCAGATCGTCGACCGTGAGATCGCGCAGGGCCGGCACGCCCATGATCGCCGCGCCCTGTTCGCACGACGCGCGGCGCTCGCGGTAGCCGCCCGTCGAGTGCGCGTGGGTGACCTTGGTGTCGATGACGAGGAGTTCGAGGCCCGCGCCGGCGAACCCGAGATCGACGGACTCGGTCTGCAGCGACCGGCAGTCGAGGAACGTGGCGGCGTCGGCACGGCCGAGCATCGACGCCATCTGGTCCATGATCCCGGTCGGGGCGCCGACCGCCTCGTTCTCGGCGCGGCGGCCCACCTTCGCGAGCGACACGCAGTCGAGCCCGAGCCCCCAGACGTCGTTGAGGGCCGACGCGGTCGCACCCTCGATCGCCGCAGACGACGAGAGCCCCGCGCCCACGGGCACGTCGGACGAGAACGACAGGTCGACGCCGGGCACGGATGCCACGTCGACACCCGTCGCCTCCAGGAGCGCCCACGCGACGCCGAGCGGGTACCGCGCCCACTCGGGCACCTCGTCGCGACGGTCGGGGAAGAGGGCCGCCAGGTCCGAGACGGCGACCTCCGCGGCATCCGACGAGAACGAGGACGTGACGCGGATGCGCCCGTCGGTGCGCGTCTGGAGCGCGACGGCGGTGCGGAACTCGATCGCGAACGGCAGCACGAAGCCGTCGTTGTAGTCCGTGTGCTCGCCGATGAGGTTCACGCGGCCGGGCGCGGACCAGGTGCCTGTCGTGGGGTTGTCGGTCACAGGGTCACTCCTTCGACGGCGGCGCGCAGACGGTCGGCTGCGGCCTCGGGGGGAACGTCGCCGATCCAGGCGCCCATGGCGGCCTCCGACCCGGCGAGGTACTTCAGCTTGTCGGCCGCACGGCGCGGGCTGGTGAGCTGCAGGTTCAGGCGCACGGTGTCGCGGCCGACGTTGACGGGGGCCTGATGCCAGGCGGCGATGTAGGGCGTGGGGGTGTCGTACAGGGCATCCACACCGCGCAGCAGCCGCAGGTAGAACGGGGCGAGCTCGTCGCGCTCGGCATCCGTCAGCCCGGCGAAGTCGGGCACATGACGGTGCGGCAGGACGTGTAGCTCGATCGGCCAGCGTGCGGCGAACGGCACGAACGCCGTCCAGTGCTCGCCGCGGAGGATCACGCGGGGGCCCTGCTGCTCGGACTCGAGGATGCGCTGGAACAGGTCGGGCGCCGTGCGGTCGATCGAGTCCAGCAGCCGCTGCGTGCGCGGGGTGACGTAGGGGTAGGAGTAGATCTGGCCGTGCGGATGGTGGAGGGTCACGCCGATGGCCTCGCCGCGATTCTCGAACGGGAACACCTGCTCGATGCCGGGCAGCTGCGACAGCGCCGCCGTGCGGTCGGCCCACGCCTCGATGACCGTGCGGGCGCGCGTCACCGACTGCGTGCCGAACGATCCGGCGTGCTCGGGCGAGAAGCAGACGACCTCGCAGCGGCCGACGCTCGTGCGGGTGCGACCGAGGCCGAGGTGCGCGAGGTCGTCGAGTCCGCGCGGCGGGTCGGCGGCGGCCGGCGCGTCACCCGTGGCGGCCGCGAGGGCCGGGCCGAACGAGGGCGAGCGGTTCTCGAACACGGCGACGTCGTAGCGCGAGGGGATCTCGGACGGGTTGGTCGGGGTCTGCGGCGCGAGCGGGTCGAGCTCGGCCGGGGGGAGGAACGCCCGGTTCTGGCGGGCGGCCGCGACCGAGACCCAGTCGCCCGTGAGGATGTCCTGCCGCATGGTGGCGGTGTCGGGGCGCGGGTCGAGGGCGCGGGTGTCGACGGACCGCTCGGGCCCGAGGGTCGTGCCCGGGTCGTCGAAGTAGATCAACTCGCGGCCGTCGGCCAGCCGGGCTGTGCGCTTGACGACGCCGGCACCGAGGGTGGTGTGCGTCCCGAACTCCTCCATAGTCACGCTGCAACGCTACACACCGACCGTGTTATCGTCAACATGGCGCGAGTCGGAGGAGTCCGGCGCGCGTGCGGTCCGAACTGAGAGAGAGTGGGCGGGTGCAGCACAGAGTGTCGATGGCGGATGTCGCGGCCGCGGCCGGGGTGTCGGGCCAGACCGTGTCCCGGGTCGTGAACGGCAGCCCCCGTGTCGACCCGGCCACGCGCGCACGGGTCGAGGCCGCGATGGCGACCCTCGGGTACCGCATGCACCGCGCGGCGCGGGCCCTCCGCACAGGCCGGACCGAGACGATCGGCCTCCTCGTCTCGACGCTCGCGACGGTCGGAAACTCCCGCATGCTGCAGGCGATCGCCGATGCCGCCGCCGTCCGCGGCTATGCCCTCACCGTCGTCACGTTCCACGGCGCGGAGGGGGTCGCCGACGGGTTCGCGCGCCTCCACGACCAGGGCATCGACGGCGCGATCATCCTCAACGAGGCGACGGCCGCGTCGGAGGGCCTGAGCCGGCCCGGCGGGCTCGCGCTCGTCGTCGTGGATGCCTCGCACCCTGTCACCGGGGACCGCGTCGCCGCCGTGCAGACCGACCACGCAGCCGGCGCCCGCGCGGCCACGGACCATCTGCTCGCCCGCGGAGGGACCGTGCATCACCTCGCCGGACCCGTGGGATCTTTCGCCGCCGCCGAGCGGGAACGAGGCTGGCGCGAGTCGCTCCATGCCGCGGGCCGCGCCGCGCCGCCCGTGCTCCGCGGGGACTGGAGCGCGGCCTCCGGCCACGCGGCGCTCGTCGACGCCCTCGCCGCGGGCGAGCCCGTGACGGCACTGTTCGCCGCGAACGACCAGATGGCGCTCGGGGCGCTCCGCGCGCTCGCCGATGCGGGGCGGCACGTCCCGGAGGAGGTCGCCGTCGTCGGCTTCGACGACATCGCGGATGCCGCGCAGTACCGCCCGCCGCTGTCGACCGTCCGTCAGGACTTCGACCGGTTGGGGGAGCGCGCCGTCGCGACCCTCGCCGCGCTCATCGCGGGAGAGGGCGGCGAGAGCATCCTGCTCGCGCCGCAGTTCGTCGCCCGGGACAGCTCCGCAGGGTGAGGGCTCGCGCGGGCGCCGGTACGGGCGCGGGTCGCCCGTCGGGTGACCCCACCGTGTGTGAAGCGCACCGGGGCCCGGGCTGCCCGCCGTGAGGCGCCCCGCCTTTCGGTGAAGCGTGCCCCGGTGCCGCCCGGCGCCCCCGCTCAGAACAGTCGCGCGGCGGATGCCTCGGAGGGCTCCTCCAATTCGAGCAGCGTCCGCTTGCGCGAGAGGCCGCCGGCGAACCCCGTGAGCGAGCCGTCGGCGCCGACGACGCGGTGACACGGCACGACGATGCTGATCGGATTGTGCCCCACCGCCGGCCCGACCCGCTGCGCGAGCCCCCGTCCGCCGAGGCGTTCGGCGATGGCGCCGTACGTGATCGTCGTGCCGTACGGGATCTCGCGCAGGATCGCCCAGACCTTCTCCGAGAACGCATCGCCGCTCGTGGCGATCGGGATCTCGAAGACCGTCCGCTCGCCGGCGAGGTACTCGCGCAGCTGCCGCGCGAGGTCGGCGAAGAACGGGTCGGATGCCTCGTCGACGCGCTCGCCCAGGGCCTCGGGCTTGGGCGGGTAGGTGTGCTGTGGGAAGTAGATCCCGGCCAGGGCGTCACCCTCGGCCACCAGCAGCAGCTCGCCGAGCGTCGTCGACACGGTCGTGTGGCGCGCGGTCGCGGTCATGGTGTTCATCATCTCTCCCTCGTGCGGAAGACGCACGAGGGAGAGCGAACGTGAGGCCCGTGTCGGTCGCCCGCGCGGCGCGGGCGACCGATCACTCTTCGTGGTGCCCGAGTGCGGGGTGTGCGACGAAGCTCGCCGACGCGTCGGCGAGCGCAGTGCGACGCGGCCGACCGCCGGCCCGCTCGGCGAACCGCTGACGCGAGCGGCGACCTCCGCCAGATCGCCGGGCTCGGCGCCCCACCCCCGCAACTGTCGTCCGTTCAGCGTGACGGGGGCGATGGGTCCCTTCGGCTCGCCGAGTCGGTGGTCGTAGTTCACGCGCCCCTGGTCTTCGACGAGAAGAGTAAGGCGTGCGCCGCGCGGGATCGACAGGCCCCGCTCGTGCAGGGCGCGCGACAGCCGCCCGACGGGACGGCCGTCCACCATCACCCAGATGAGGTCGCGGGCCTCCGCGACCGCCAAGGCCCCGGCATCCGCCCCATCGAACGCGTCGGCGGGGAGCGGGGCGTCGTATCGCACGAGCGGTCCGAGGTGCCCGAGCTGCTCGAACGTCGGCGGCTCGTCGTGCGTGCCCGCCTCGCCGGAGACGGCGGGGCCGCCCGCACCGTCGGCGACGCCCGGCAGCCAATCCCCGACGGGCATGAGCGGAACCCGGAGCTGCGGGCCTGCGCGCCCGGGACTCGGTCAGTCGCGGGCGGCGGCCTTCCGCGCCTCCCAGCCCGTCCGCACCATCTCGTCGACGGTGTACCGGTTCTGCCAGTCGAGGTCGCGCGCGGCGAGTTCGCCCGTCGCGACGATGCGGTCGGGATCGCCCGCGCGGCGGGGGGCGATCTCGGGCGTGAAATCGACGCCGGTGACGCGCGCCATGGCATCCATGATCTCGCGGACGCTCAGGCCGTTCCGCGACCCCAGGTTGTAGGCGGGCTCGACGGGTTCGCCCGAGGCGAGACGCTGGGCGGCCACAACGTGCGCGGCGGCGATATCGGCGACGTGGACGTAGTCGCGCACGTTCGTGCCGTCGGGGGTCGCGTAGTCGTCGCCGTTGATGCGCGGCGTCTTGCCCTCGAGCAGCATCTCGAACACGATCGGGAAGAGGTTGTGCGGGCTCGTGTCGTAGACCTTCGGGTCGCCCGAGCCGACGACGTTGAAGTAGCGCAGCGACGTGTGGCGCAGCGGCTGGGCATCCGCTGCCGTCGCCACCGCCTGGTCGCGGATCAGCCATTCGCCGATGAGCTTCGATTCGCCGTAGGGGGATGCCGGGCGCTTCTGCAGGTCCTCCGTGACGAGGTCGACCTCGGGGGTGCCGTAGACGGCGGCGCTCGACGAGAAGACGAGGTTGTGCACTCCGGCATCCGCCATCGCCTGCAGCACCGAGCGCGTGCCCTCGACGTTCTGGTGGTACGTGTGCAGGGGGCGCTGGACGGACACGCCGGCGTACTTGAAGCCCGCGACGTGGATCACGCCGGTGACGTCCTCGGCCTGCATGAGCGCGGACAGGCGCTCGGTGTCGAGGATCGACGCATACGTGAAGGGGATGCCGTCGGGCACGAATGTGGCGTGCCCGCTGGAGAGGTCGTCGATCACGACGGGGGCCATGCCCTCCGCCGCGAGTGCGCGGACGACGTGTGCGCCGATGTAGCCGGCGCCGCCGGTCACGAGCCAGGTCATGGGTGTCTCCTTCGTGCGGTCTCTGCTGTCAGCCTAATCGGCCGGCGCGGTCATGTTGACGATAACATGCTGGATACCCGAATGGGGGTGGTGGGGGTTCCTCATAGGATCGCGTCATGACCAGCGTCGTTCTCGCCCCCGACAGTTTCAAGGGTTCGATCGGCGCCGCGGGCGTCGCCGCCGCGCTCGCGGAGGGCTGGCGGTCGGTGTCGCCCGGCGACGAGTTCGTCCTCCGTCCGATGGCAGACGGTGGGGAGGGCACGCTCGACGCGTTCGCCACGGCCGTGCCCGGCGCCCGACGGATGCCCGTGACGGTGCGCGGTCCGCGCGGGGGCGACGTCGAGGCATCCTGGTTGCTCCTTCCCGACGGCACCGGTGTCGTCGAACTCGCCTCGACGAGCGGCATCGAACTGCTCGGCGCCGAGCGGCGACCCTGGGACGCCGACACGTTCGGGTTCGGCCAGGCCGTCGCCGCGGCGCTGGATGCGGGTGCGGTCCGCCTCGTCCTCGGGATCGGGTCGAGCGCCTCGACCGACGGCGGCGCGGGCCTCCTCGCCGCGCTCGGCGCGCGCCTCGTCGACGAGGACGGCCGCGACGTCTGGCCCGGCCTGCGCGGGCTCGATGCCCTCGCAGCCGTCGAGCTCACGGGCCTGCGTGCGCTCCCCGTGGACGGTGTCACGGTGCTGAGCGACGTCACGAACCCTCTCGTGGGGCCCCGTGGCGCCGCCGCCGTGTTCGGCCCGCAGAAGGGGCTGGATGCCGCCGACATCGCACGCGCCGACGCGGCGCTCGCCCGCTGGGCCGCCCAGGTCGGCGCTCCGTCGGGTATGCCGGATGTGCCCGGTGCGGGAGCGGCGGGCGGCACCGGTTTCGCGCTCCTCGTGTGGGGTGCCGCGCTCGTCGCGGGGTCGGACGAGGTGGCGACCCGGGTGGGGCTGTCGGCGGCACTCGCGGGCGCGGACGTCGTCATCACGGGGGAGGGCTCGTACGACGCGCAGTCCGCCGCGGGCAAGGCGCCCGCTCATGTCGCCGCGCTCGCCGGCGAGGTGGGGATCCCGGTCATGCTCGCGGCGGGGAGGATCGCGCCCGATGCCGACCTGTCCCGCTTCGCGGCGACCGCATCGCTCACGGACCTGGCGGGATCGGCAGAAGCCGCGCTCGCCGACCCCGCGGGGTGGCTGCGCGCCGCCGGCGCGGCACTCGCTGCCGCTCACGTCGAGAGGTAGCGGACACCGGCGGGCCGCCGGGCCCGGAGTGAGCTGACGCGCGCGCTGGGGAGGGGTGTCGCGCGCGCCGGGGCGCGGGGTCGCTCGCCCCCCGCCGCTCAGTCCGCGCGGGTCTCAGGCGCCGCCGAGCGCCGCCGACACCACCTCGCGCGCCTCGGCCTGCACCTCGGCGAGGTGCTCCGGACCGCGCAACGACTCGGCGTAGAGCTTGTACACGTCCTCCGTACCGGACGGGCGCGCCGCGAACCACGCGTGCTCGGTCTGAACCTTGAGCCCGCCGATCGGCGCGCCGTTGCCGGGAGCATGCGAGAGCTTCGCGGTGATCGGCTCGCCGGCGAGCTCGGTCGCCGTCACGGCCTCGGGCGACAGCTTCGCGAGCTGCGCCTTCTGCGCGGGCGTCGCCGGGGCATCCACCCGCTGGTACGCCGACGCGCCGAACTCCGCCTCGAGCTCCGCGTAGCGCTGCGACGGGGTCTTGCCCGTCACCGCCAGGATCTCCGCGGCGAGCAGGCACAGCAGGATGCCGTCCTTGTCGGTCGTCCAGACGCCCCCGTCGAAGCGCAGGAACGAGGCACCCGCCGACTCCTCGCCCCCGAACACGACAGAGCCGTCGAGGAGGCCCGGCACGAACCACTTGAACCCGACGGGCACCTCGAGCAGGCGCCGCCCGAGCGACGCGACGACGCGGTCGATGATCATCGACGAGACGAGGGTCTTGCCCACCGCGGCATCCGACGGCCACTGCGGCCGGTGCGCGCAGAGGTAGTCGATCGCGACGGCGAGGTAGTGGTTGGGGTTCATGAGCCCGGCATCCGGCGTCACGATGCCGTGCCGGTCGGAGTCGGCGTCGTTGCCCGTGAGGATGTCGTACTCGTGGCGGCGCGCGACGAGGGATGCCATCGCGGACGGCGACGACGGATCCATGCGGATCTTCTCGTCCCAGTCGAGCGTCATGAAGCGCCACGTCGGGTCGACCTCGGGGTTCACGACGGTGAGGTCGAGGCCGTAGCGCTCGCCGATGAGGGCCCAGTACTCGACGGAGGCGCCGCCGAGCGGGTCGGCGCCGATCCGGACGCCGGCCTTCGCGATCGCCGCGACGTCGATGATGTTCACGAGGTCGGCGACGTAGCCCTCGCGGAAGTCGTACGAGCCGATCGTGTCGGCGTCGATGTCCTTGAACGGCGTGCGCTCGACGCCTGCCAGGCCCGCGGCGATGAGCTCGTTCGCGCGGTCGGCGATCCAGCCCGTCGCATCCGTGTCGGCGGGGCCGCCGTGCGGCGGGTTGTACTTGAAGCCGCCGTCGCGCGGCGGGTTGTGGCTCGGGGTGACGACGATACCGTCCGCGCGACCCGGGTCATCGGCGGAGCGGCCCCGGTTGTAGGTGAGGATCGCGTGGCTGAGCGCGGGGGTGGGCACCCACGAGTCGCGGGAGTCGGTGCGGACGTCCACGCCGTTCGCGACGATCACCTCGATCGCCGTGCGCTCGGCGGGCAGCGACAGCCCGTGCGTGTCGCGCCCGAGGAACAGGGGTCCGGTGATTCCCTGCGCCGTGCGGTAGTCGACGATGGCCTGCGTCGTCGCGAGGATGTGGTCCTCGTTGAAGCTCGTCGACAGGCTCGAGCCGCGGTGGCCGCTCGTCCCGAATGCGACGCGCTGCTCCGGCACCGAGGCATCCGGCTTTCGGTCGTAGTAGGCGGCGATCAGTTCGTCGATGTCGATGAGGTCGGATGCTTCTGCGGGCTGTCCTGCGCGGCTCATGCCCTCAGTCTGTCACCGAGGTGCGCGAGACGCACGGTCGACTGTCGTCCTGCGGTGGGAGCGCGGCGGTCGCGAGCCGCTCAGCCGCGGTGCAGCACCGACGTCGCGGCGGCTCCGCCGATGTCGGAGGTGAGCGTCAGAGTGTCATCCGCGCAGGTGTACGCCGAGTCCCCGATGGGGGCGCCGGCGATCTGGTCGGTGATGGCGCCCGGGTCGGTCGCGACGCCGTCGATCGTCGCGCTGACCTGGAGGCCGTCGGTCGACTGGTTCTGCGTCGTGATCCGGTCGGCGGTCGCAGTGTAGGTGCCCGCGGTCTGCCCGCCGATCGTCACGAGGATCGTCGTACCGGAGACTGAGGTGTTCAGCTCAAGGCTCGGCGCCCAACTGAACGACCCGTCGGCGCCGATCGTGAGCGTCGCCGATCCCTTGGGGGTGAAGCTGATGCCCGCGCCCGCCTGGGCGTTGTTGATGTCCGTGTAGAACGTGTCGAGCGCGGCCTGATCCATCTTCCAGGTGCCCGGGAGGCACGTCGACGCCGACGCGGACGGCGACTCCGAGGGGGTGGCGGATGCCGACCCGCTCCCCGACGCGGTCGGCTTCGGTGCGCTCGAGCTTCCGGTCGGGCCTGGTGCGGCCTCGGGTGCGCAGGCGCTCAGGCCCACGGCGAGCGCGGCGGCGGCGATGAGGGTGATCACGGGAGCGACGCGACGACGGTTCATGCGCTCCAGGGTACGCGTGGGCGGTCGACGGACGGCGCCGCGCGCCCGCGCGCTTCGCAACTAGGCTGTTGCGGGTGATGACCGAGCCGCAGTCTGCCGAGACCGCTCCCACCCGACGGACGTACAGCTATCTCGGACCGGCAGGAACGTTCACGGAGGCCGCGCTCGCCCAGGTGCCCGAGGCCCGCGACCAGATCTGGCGGCCCGTGCACAACGTCGGCGAGGCCCTCGCGGACGTCGTCGACGGGCGCTCGGATGCCGCGGTCATCGCGATCGAGAACTCGGTCGACGGCGGGGTCTCGACGGCCCAGGACGCCCTGGCCACCATGCCCGGTCTGCGGATCGTCGGCGAATACCTCGTGCCGGTGAACTTCGTACTCGTCGCGCGCCCCGGCGTCCGCCTCGAAGATGTGCGCCTCATCGCCGCGCACCCCGTCGCCTACGCCCAGTGTCTGCAGTGGCTGAGCGCCCACCTCCCCGACCACGCGCACCTCCCGGCGGCGTCGAACGTGGCATCCGCCGTCGGCATCGTCGACGGAGTGAGTGATGCGGATGCCGCGATCGCGGCCCCCGGCATCCTCGAGCACTACGACCTCGAGCTGCTCGCCGAAGCGATCGGCGACAACGCCAACGCCGTCACCCGCTTCGTGCTCGTGAGCCGCACGGCGCCCGCGCCCGCGCCCACGGGGGCGGACAAGACGTCGCTGATCGTCGAACTGCCCGAGGAGTACCCCGGTGCGCTGCTGGAACTGCTCGAACAGTTCGCGACGCGCGGGATCAACCTGTCGCTGCTGGCCTCGCGGCCGATCGGCGACGCGCTCGGCCGGTACCGATTCGTGATCGACGCCGACGGACACGTGCAGGACGAGCGGATGGCGGATGCCCTGCTCGGACTCCGCCGGTTCAGCCCCAAGGTCGTGTACCTCGGTTCGTACCCGCGCGCCGACCGCGCGATCGTGCACTACCCCGAGCGCTACAGCGATGACGTGTTCATCGAGGCGCGGGACTGGCTGCGCGGGCTCATCTCGGGCGAGCCGGAGGCGTAGTCCCGCGCCACACGGGGGCTCAGCCCGCGAGAAGGGCGAGCGTCTGTACGCGGCCGGGAGAGGCATCCATCGGCTCGTCGTCGTACGAACCGGCGACGGGGGAGATCATGACCTCGTCGACGCCGTGCTGCGCGGCGAATGCGGCGAGGCGGGCGCGGACGTCATCCGGCTCACCGACGAACCAGCGGCGGCGCACGCCGTCGAGGATCGGTGCCGCGAGGGGTGCGGACGCCTCGGCCGCCGAGGCCGCTTCGACGGTCTCGAGTGCCGTGAGCGGCAGCCCGCCGCGCAGTCGCGCCATCATGCGGGCCTGAGGGAGCATCCGCGCCTCGGCCTCGTCGGCGGTCGGCGCGACGACGGCGTTCGCGGTGAGGAAGGTGCGCGGGGCGTCGAGGTGCTCGGACGGCTGGAAGCCCTGTCGGTAGAGGTCCAGCGCGCGGTCGAGGCCCTCGCCGGAGAAGTGGTTGGCGAACACGTAGGGCAGTCCGAACGCGGCGGCGAGCTGCGCCGAGTAGTCGGAGGACCCGAGCAGCCACAGCTCCGGAGTCCCGGTCGCGGCCGGTGTCGCGTGGATCGCGTAGCGGTCCTGCCCCTCGCCGTGGCCGGTCAGGCGCACCGAGGCGCCGTCGGGGGACGCGAGGGCGAGGATGTCGCGGATGTGGTCGGGGAACCGGTCGATGTCGCTCGTCGTGCCCGACATCCGCAGCAGTTGGGTGATGACGGGGTCACTCCCCGGCGCGCGGCCGATGCCGAGGTCGACGCGGCCCGGCGCGATGGCCTCGAGCGCGGCGAACTGCTCCGCGACGACGAGCGGAGAGTGGTTCGGCAGCATGACTCCGCCCGAGCCCACGCGGATCCGTGACGTGCGCGCGGCGGCGGCCGCGGCGAGCACCGGCGGCGTCGTCGACGCCACGGCGGGCATGTTGTGATGCTCCGCGAACCAGTACCGCGTGTAGCCGAGACGGTCGGCCTCGGCGGCGAGGGCGAGCGAGGCGGCGACCGCCTGCGTGCTGGTCTGGCCGGTGCGGACGGGAACGAGATCGAGGACGGAGAGCGCGGGAGTCATCCCCATTCGCAACACCCCAGGCACCCCGCGCATTCCTGGCGCGGCAGGGGTGGGGCCTCAGGCGCGGTGGGGTGTCGGGCGGGGGCGGGACGTCAGGCGGGCCGGGCAGCCGGCGGGCCAGGTGGCGAGTCAGCCGGGCCGGGCAAGGCGTCAGACGGCCGTGGGGGCGGGCCGCGCGGCGGACCGTGCCCGAACTCCTCCAATCCGCCGGGAGCAGGATGTGCTCGCCTCGAGTTTTCGGGGGTCGGCGTGGCGCGCGGCTCGCCTTTTGGAGGAGTTCGGGCGCAGCCGACAGGGGCCCCTCGGCGTCGGTCTGTGGGGCCCCGCCGCGCGTGTGCCAGCGCAGCGGGGCGCGCCATGGCGGCAGTCGGGCCGTGTGCGGCACGAGCCTGCCGGGCGCGCCGCACCCGAATTCCTCCAGTCCACCAAGGAAGGGACGGCCTCGCCGCGACATTTCGGAGGCCGCGCCGCGCGCGGCTCGCCTTTTGGAGGAGTTCGGGCGCAGTCGCCTCGGTCAACGGCAGACGAAGCCGACGGTGCGACCTGTGTATGGCCACGCCCGACGGAGAGCGCGAGCTCTATCGAACCGGCGTGTCGCCGCGACACCGCGGCGACACGGGCGGGGCCAGTCAGCCTGCGTGCCTGCCCGAGTGTCGGACGGTCTCGTACGCGGCGAGGGCAGCCGCGCGGGTTTCGGCGAGGTCGACGATCGGCTCCCGCTCCGCCGCGTCGGGCGCCCATTCCCGCACATACCGGCCGTCGTGGTCGAACTTCTTCGCCTGCAGTTCGGGGTTGAAGATCCGGAAGTAGGGCGCGGCATCGGCGCCGGAACCGGCGACCCACTGCCAGTTGAATGGGTTGCTCGCCGCGTCCGCGTCGACGAGCGTGTCCCAGAACCATTCCTCGCCGAGGCGCCAGTCGATGAGCAGGTTCTTCACGAGGAAGGATGCCGTCACCATCCGCACCCGGTTGTGCATATGGCCGGTGATCCAGAGCTCGCGCATCCCGGCATCCACGAGCGGGATGCCTGTCTCGCCCTTCTGCCAGGCACGCAGTTGCGCCGGATGCAGCCGTGGCCAGGGGAAGGCATCGAATGCCGCGCGCAGGTTCCTCGTCGCGAGGTCGGGAAAGTGGAAAAGCGTGTGCCACGCGAACTCGCGCCAGCCGAGCTCGGAGAGAAAAGCTCCGACCGGTCGCCCGGAGGAGATCGCGGCATGCCACACCTCGTGCGGGCTGAGCTCGCCCCACCGCAGTCGCGGGGAGAGGAGCGAGGTCGCGCCGGCCGACGGTTCGTCGCGCGCACGGTCGTACGCGGCGGCATCCTCGCTCAGGAACTCGTGCAGGCGCGCCCTCGCCGCTGTTTCGCCGGGAGTCCATCGTTCGCGGAGGCCACCCGCCCAGTCGGGGTTCCGCGGTAACAGGGCCCAGTGGTCGAGGTCATCGGAGGCCACGTCGCGGCGCGGGCCCGCGATCTCCCGCGGTTCCGGGAGGGGAGCGCGCGGCGGCGGAAGCAGTTGGCACGCCTTCCAGAACGGGGTGAACACGCCGTAGGGAGTGCCGGCCCCGGTTCGCACGGTCCATGGTTCGAACAGCAGCGACCCGGAGAAGGATGCAGCTTCGACGCCCGACTCTCGTAGCGTGGTCTTCAGGGTCGCGTCGATCTCGCGCTCGGGGCCGCCGTAGCGCCGGTTCCAGAACACGGCGTCCGCTCCGCTCTCCTCGACGAGAGTGGGGATCACGTCGCCGGCGGCGCCACGGCGCAGCACGAGGGTGGATCCCTTCTCGCGAAGGCGCTCGCCGAGTTCGGCGAGGCTGTGGTGCAGCCACCATCGCGCGGCGCCGCCGAGGGCGCGGACGCCAGAAGACTCCTCGTCGAGCACGTACACGCCGATGACGGGCGTACCGCGATCGACCGCAGCACGCAGCGCGGGATTGTCCGCGAGGCGAAGGTCGTCGCGGAACCAGACGATGCTCGTCGAGGTCATGTCTCCATCCTGCGGGGTCCACCGCGCGGCGCGCGCCCTCTTGACGCGCAACTCCTTCGCGCGGTGAGCGCTCCCCTGGCGCGCGGCTCTTCCGCCGACCGCAGCGGCGGAGCGCACGGCACGCCGACGGCCGATGCGGATGCCGCGCTAGGCCGGACGGGCCGGTGAGGCGGGCTGCGCCAGCAGCCCGGCGCAGTCGTCTCGTGCCCGAACTCCTCCAATTCACCGGGGGCGGGATGGTCTCGCCGCGGCGTTTCGGGGTTTCTGTGGCGCCTGACTCACATTGTGGAGGAGTTCGGGCGCGGACGCGCGGGCGCCTTGGCCTCGGGTGGGACAGCGGTCGGGTTGGGGGAGGGTGGGCAGATCGGCGGTCGTGCCGTGCCCGAACTCCTCCAGTCTGTCGGGGGTGGCACGGTCGGGCCGCGGTCCTTCGGGGTCGGTGCGGCGTGCGGGTCGCCTGTTGGAGGAGTTCGGGCGCAGCTGGAGGGGGAGTTCGGCCTGGGTGGGCAGGTCAGAGCGGACCAGGAGAACCCGGAGGGGACCCGGGCGCGGTTCGAGGGCCCGACCGGGTCAGAGGCCGACCGGCGTGTGCCCGCGCGGGACCGCGAGCACGAGCGCGCCCGCGTCGACCCGCACGTTCACGGCGGTCGCCTCGCCGAACTCGTCGCCGTCGAGCTGAACCGGCTGCGGCTCCGACGCGGCGAGCTCCAGCCCCGGGCCCTTCGCGTAGCGCACGGCGTTGTCCTTCGTCCGCAGTCGCAGGATGCTCCGCCCCGCCCGGAATCGCCGCAGCACCGAGTTGTCCCAGGCGACCCGGCGCCACACGGCGAGCCAACCCAGCGGGTTCTTCGGCTGGAAGATGACGATGTCGAGGTCGCCGTCCGAGACGGATGCCTCGGGGATCAGCTCGAGCCCCGCGGGAAGCGACCCGCAGTTGGCGAACAGGACGCTGTGGATGCTCGCCCGATGCATGCGACGCCCGGGAACCTGGTACATGATCTCGAACGGCTTCGCCTTCACGAGCGAGCGCGCGGCGCCGTCGACGTAGGCGACCCAGCCGACCCGCTTCTTCAGGTCGCCGTTCGTGTTGGCGATCATCGCGGCGTCGAGCCCCATGCCGCCCATCACGACGAAGGCGTGTTCCTCGGGCTCGCCGTCCGGTCGGACGAGCCGGGCCCACCCGATGTCGATGGCGGCGACGTCGCCGTCGAAGGTCGCGGCGATCATCGGATCGGGGTCGTCGAGCGGCAGGTGGAGGTTCCGCGCGAGGAGGTTGCCCGTGCCGCTCGGCACGATCGTGAGCGGCACATCCGAGCCGGCCATCGCCTGGCTGACCGCACGGACCGTGCCGTCGCCGCCCGCGACGAGGACGGCATCGGCGCCGGCCTCCAGCGCCTCGCGCGCGACGCCGTCGCCGAGGTCCTCGACCGTCGTCTCGAAGAAGAGGGGGTCGTCCCAGCCCGCCGCGGAGGAGTGCGCGACGACGCGTGCGCGCAGGTTCTCGGCATCCACCTTGATCGGGTTGTAGACCAGCGCCGCGCGGCGTCCACCGGAGGCGGGGGCGGCGGGGGCATCCGTCATGGCTGAAGCCTAGACTGATCGGGTGATCGATCTCGCCCTGCTCCGCGACAATCCCGACCTCGTCAAGCGCTCTCAAGAGGCCCGCGGTGCGTCGCCGGAGTCGGTGGATGCCGCGATCGAGGCCGACCGCGCGCGCCGCGCGGCCATCACGACGTACGAAGAGCTGCGTGCGGCGCAGAACGCACACGGCAAGACGGTGGCCCAGGCGCCGAAGGACGAGAAGGCCTCGCTCGTGGCGCAGGCCAAGGAGCTCAGCGACCGCGTCAAGGCGGCGCAGCTCGCGGTCACCGAGGCGGAGGAGGCGGCCCAGGCTGCGCTCGGTCGCATCGAGAACATCGTCATCGACGGGGTCCCGGCCGGCGGCGAGGACGATTTCGTCACGCTCCGCACGCACGGTGAGCCCGCGACCTTCGACTTTGAGCCGCTCGATCACCTCGCCCTCGGCGAGAAGCTCGGCGCGATCGACATGGAGCGCGGCACGAAGGTGTCGGGCTCGCGGTTCTACTTCCTCACCGGGATCGGCGCGCGCCTCGAGTACGCGCTGATGTCGCTCGCGCTGCAGCGTGCGGTGGATGCCGGGTTCATCCCGATGATCCCGCCGACGCTCGTGCGCCCCGAGATCATGCGCGGCACGGGCTTCCTCGGCCAGCACGCCGACGAGGTCTACAAGCTCGAGGCCGACGACCTGTATCTCGTCGGCACGAGCGAGGTGCCGCTCGCGGGGTACCACATGGGCGAGATCGTCGACCTGGCATCCGGTGCGAAGCGCTACGCGGGCTGGTCGACCTGCTACCGCCGCGAGGCGGGGTCGTACGGCAAGGACACGCGCGGGATCATCCGCGTGCACCAGTTCAACAAGCTCGAGATGTTCGTGTACACGACGCCCGAGGATGCCGAGGCGGAGCACCTGCGCCTCGTCGCCCTGCAGGAGCAGATGCTGCAGGACCTGGGGCTCTCGTACCGGGTCATCGATGTGGCGGCGGGGGATCTCGGATCGTCGGCGGCCCGCAAGTACGACGTCGAGGCGTGGGTGCCGACGCAGGATGCCTACCGCGAACTGACGTCGACGTCGAACTGCACGAGCTACCAGGCGCGCCGGCTCGACGTGCGGTACCGCCCCGAGGAGGGCGGCAAGACGGCGCCGGTTGCGACGCTCAACGGCACGCTCGCGACGACGCGGTGGATCGTCGCGCTCCTCGAGACGCATCAGCGCGCGGACGGCTCGGTCGTGATCCCCGAGGTGCTGCGGCCGTACCTCGGCGGGCTCGAGGTGGCGGAGCCGATCGCGTGACCGGCGGCGCCGGCGAACGGAGCCTTCCGCCGACCGGCTCGGTGGAGGTCACAGAGCCGCAGCGGGCGGCGCGGATCGTCGACCAGATCGCGGAGGATGCCGAGAACCCGGCAGAGCCGGTCCGCCCGCTCCTCATCGCGCTCGACGTCGACGGCACGCTGCTGCTCGAGGACGAGACGCTGAGCCCCGGTGTCGTCGAGGCGATCGCCCACGCGCACCGCGCGGGGCACGAGGTCATGCTCGCGACGGGGCGGGCGTGGGAGTCGACGCGTGGCATCCAGCACGTGCTCGAACTCGCCCCCGAGTACGCGGTCTGCTCCAACGGTGCCGTCATCATGAAGCGCGTCGGGACGGTCGGCGAGGCGCAGGCGGCGGGAGAGGCGCGCGTGGCGGATGCCGTGTACGAGCGCTTCCACGTGGAGACGTTCGACCCCACTGAGGTGCTCGAGCTGCTGCGCGAGCATCTGCCGCATGCGCGATACATGGTCGAGCTCGCCGACGGCCTGCGGCTCTATACGGAGCAGATGGACGACTGGAATCTCGTGCAGGCGAAGCGCGTGCCGTTCGAGGAGCTGTCCGCGCAGCCGGTGTGCCGCATCGTCGTCGTTTCGCCCGAGGACACCGATCGCGACTTCGTCGACCTGGTCGCGCGGATCGGGCTGAACGGCGTCTCCTACGCCGTCGGGTGGTCGGCGTGGCTCGACATCGCCCCGGAGGGCGTCGACAAGTCGACGGCGCTCGAGAGGGTCCGCACGTGGCTCGGCGTCGCACCCGACCGGGTGCTCGTCATGGGCGACGGCCGCAACGACGTGGGCATGTTCCGGTGGGCGCTCGAGCACGGCGGTCGCGCCATCGCGATGGGGCAGGGCCCCGACGAGGTGCGCATCGAGGCGGGGGAGACCACGGCATCCGTGCATTCCGGCGGCGCTGCCGACGTGCTGCGGCGGCTCTGATCCAGGTGATTCCGGCCTGGTCTGCGCGCCTTTCAGGGCGCGCTCAGGCGCGCGCGCAAAGATGGGTGCGTCCCCTCGACTAGACTCGACGCCTGTTCGACGGATGTCACGCGACGTGATCGCGCGCTCCGCCGGGAGGGTTGTCCGAGCGGCCGATGGACCTGGTCTTGAAAACCAGTGGGCAGCAATGTCCCGTGGGTTCGAATCCCACACCCTCCGCATCACCCGGGCGGGGCGCAAGCTTCTGACCGGGCCTCTGAAAGGACCCCCGTGGGCGCACGCACCGACCGCTCGCGACGACTGCCCGTCGCACGGCACGGCATCCTCCGCTCGCCGAACCCGCTCGTGCAGGTGCTGACCGTCCTCGGGGCGGTGCTGCTCGTCGCGGTCCTCAGCGTGAGTTCGGTCGGGGCGTTCTACCTCTGGAACGCCGCGCAGGCCGTTGAGGATGCCGGGGTCGACATCGGAGGCGATGAGGCCACCCTCCCGCCGAGCATCGGTGAGATCGAGGGCGGCGTCAACATGCTCCTCGTCGGAACGGACTCGTGCGAGGGCGCGAACGCCGCGCTGTCGGGAGCGTGCCAGAAGAAGACCACCGAGGGCGAGCGCAACGACGTCACGATGCTCGTGCACATCAGCGATGCGCCGCGGCGGGTCACCGTCGTCTCGCTCCCGCGCGACATGATCGTGCCGATCCCGGCCTGCACGGGTGAGGACGGCACGCAGTACTCGGCGATGAGTGCCCAGATGCTCAACGCGTCATACATGTACGGCGGGCTGTCATGCACCAAGCTCACCGTGGAGAAGCTCACGGGTGTCAACATCCAGTTCGCGGCCGCGATCCGCTGGACGGGCGTGATCAACATGTCGGATGCCATCGGGGGTGTCGACGTCTGCGTGTCGGACGACATCAGCGACACCCACACCGGCCTCTCCCTGTCGAAGGGGACGCACACGCTCCAGGGTGCAGAGGCGCTGCAGTTCCTGCGCATTCGGCACGGGATCGGTGATGGGTCCGACCTCGGGCGCATCTCCAACCAGCAGCAGTTCATGAGTTCGATGGTGCGAAAGCTCCAGTCGGAGGGTGTGCTCGGAAACCCCGCGACGCTCCTCAACCTCGCGAACACCGCGGTCAAGCAGGTGACGTCGCAGCAGCTCGTGCTCAGCAAGACGCTCGCCAACCCGCAGCGCATGGTACAGATCGCGATGGCGGTGCGCAGTGTTCCCTACGAGGACATCGTCTTCGTGCAGTACCCGACCGTGTATGCGGAGGGCGGATTGCGCGTCCAGCCGGTCACATCGGCCGCCACGATCCTCTTCGACGCGCTCGAGAACAACCAGCCGTTGGAGCTCACCGGCTCGACGAGCGACGGCCACGGCACGGAGGTCGTCGGCGAGGCGACCGCGCCGCCGGCGGAGCCGACTCCCGCCCCGAGCGGCTCTGCGACACCCAGCGGTGCTGCGACGCCGGACGCTTCGGCGACGCCGGTGGCCACGGAGACTCCCGTGAAGCTGCCGAGCTCGGTCACCGGGCAGACGGCCGCGCAGGTGACCTGTACCGTCGCCCAGCGCTGACGCCGGTTCGGCGCCCGCCCCGCGAACGGCTATGATTGCCGGGTGCGTCCGCGCAGTTTGTACTGTCGGATGCCTGGAGACGTCGCATAGTCAGGCCTAGTGCACCACCCTGCTAAGGTGGAGTCCCCTCACGGGGACCGAGGGTTCAAATCCCTCCGTCTCCGCCAGGAAAAGTCCTGATCAGAGGCAATTTTCTTCCGCTTCTGCCACGAAATCTGCCATTTCTGCCACGTTTTCGATGTGGTTGGCGTTGAGCAATCTTGCGGTTCTGCGCGATTCTGCTGAGCGTTCTGCTCACTGTGAGTTGCTCGGCGCATGGTTGCGGCTACTCAAGGGTGAGACCGAGCGCGCGAATCCCTCCGTCTCCTCCCCGACTCGGCGTGCCCGCTCGGGCGCTTGCTTCCGCTCGCTGTACTCGCGCCGTCGGCGGCTATCGTCGCGTTGTCCGCATCGGCACGAGCCTCATGTCCGCTCCCTCCGATCGTGGTCGGGGCGCTATGGGGTCAGGAAAAGCATGAGGACGAGAGCGATCAGGAACACGCTCTGTGCACTGTGCGCGATGATCCCGATGAGGGCGCTCTGGTACCGGCGAGATGGTAGCGAAAGGATGAATGTGTCGATCAGGGTGATCGGGATCATCCACGGGACATGGAGGTGGTAGAGGGCAAAGATAACTCCGTTGGCGATCCAGTCCCACGACCCGAAAACGCCCTGCATACGAGGGAGCAAGTACCCGCGGAATAGCAGCTCCTCACCCAGCACGGTGTTGAAGACGAAGAAGGCCAGCAGGACGCCAAGCCAGAGCCAGGAGCCGGAGAGGGTCGCCTGCCCGTCGGGGGAGCCGAGGAAGTCACCGAAGTCGCGTCCCTCGGCGGGGGCGATCTCGAACGGAAGGAACTCCTCTAGAGCGAACGCCACGACGACGATCGGGACGACGAGCCAGGCGCGCCCCCCACGGCGGCCGGTTTTGGGGTTACGGGGTGCGCGCAGCCAGAGAACGTCTCGAACGACGGACCACTTCAGGGTTCGCTGCTCTCGGTAGACGAGGATCAGAACCAGCGCGAACTGCCAGACCAGTCCCGCGGTCAACAGCAGGATGAGGGTCTGCGCGAGGGCGAGGGGTGAGCCCCAGCCGGCTGCGAGCCACGGCGCGATCAGCCACGCAAGCACGGCCATCGGAAAAGCAGCCGCCGACCAGACTCCGATCACGCCGACGAGGGTGAGCTGCGGTATCGGATTCTCGATTCCAGCGGACCCGGCGCCGCGACAGACTGACTCAGCCTGATCTGTGGATCTCACGGTTTGCTTCTTTCAGGCGACACGACTGCGCCGCCGACGAGTGACGATTTGAGGAGCGAGCGGGTTCTCCAGCTGCTGCTGTGCGTGACCCCGGGTCACGACGGAGTGTGCGCGACCGGCCACCCGGCCGATCAGCCAGACCTACCGGTGGGGCCGTGGAAGGCCCCCCCGGTCGGCTCAGTTGTAGTCCGTGTCTCGCATCAGGGAGCGTGTCCGCGCGCCGCGCGTATGACTGTGGACGGGCCAGGGACTGCTCTTGAGTTCACGCTTACTGCTGGGTCCGAGCGGCCTCACGGTCCGGGCTGGTCGTCATGATCGCCGACGGTGCGGTGCGGGGCCAGGTCCAGCCGTATCTCAGGATGAGGGCGAGAAGGATCAGTTCCAGTGCGACACCCAGGAGGTAGAAGTACATCCACGACTCGCCCAGCTGGCCCACTGCGTTGAAGGCGGCGAAGGGGACTTGTAGCGAGGCCACGATGAGGTTCGTGATGCGGTTGGCCCGGGCGGGCAGCGTCATCGACAGCACGACCATGAAGATCGGGATCGCCAGGAGAGTCAGCGCCGTGATCGCCCACGTCGGGGTGATGTCGAACTCCCAGACGACGCCGATAAGGATGTCATCGACTACGCCGGGCTTGTAGAAGGCGAGGATGTCGACATAGACGTACAGGAACACGAAGCTCGTCCACGCGGCGGCGAGCTTGGCTTGAACCGGCACACCCTGGTCCAGCAGTGCGGTGGTGGGTTGACGTTTTCTCATCGGATACTCCTTCGATGTAGTGAGGATTGGTTTGTCCGCGGTCGCCGGCTGCGACCGCCGCGCTGCCCGAAACACACGACATTCGGTGCGCCAAAGCGGCGGTCGACGGCCGCGGTCATGGTCGTGTGGGTTGTCATAACTCGATGTTCGCCGGTTCGGGGATGCGCGTCATCGGCCAGGAGGCCCGGATTGGGTCAGCCGAAAGTACCGCTCTGAATCCGTGCTGAGGACCGATGTGTGGGGCGCTCGGTCAGGCGAGCATCGAGGCATGTCGCATCAAAGGACGGACACGGGGACGATTGCCGAGCAGAAGAAGGAGCGGCATCGACCGAGGAGCGGATGGCTCGCGATCACCGGTCTCCTGCTGCTCAGTGCACTCCCTGTGCTCGGCGGTGTGCTCAGCCTGCGAGAGGTGAGTGCCGGCTCCGAAAGCACACTGCTCTCGGCCTCAGCGGTGGCGATGGTTGCGCACATCGTGGCGATGAGCGTGTACTGCCTTCTCGGCGCATTCCAGTTCTCTCCGGTACTGCGAACTCGGCGTGGTTGGCACCGCATCGCCGGCCGTGCACTGATCCCCGCGGGATTCCTCGCGGCACTGTCCGCCGTCTGGCTCGCGGTCTTCTTCGGTGGCCCCGCTGATGAGCTCGCACTTGCGATGGTCCGCCTCGTCTTCGCCGTCGCGATGACGGTGTTTCTCGTGCGGGGAGTGATCGCGATCACTCGTCGCGCCTTCGTCGCGCACGGAGCATGGATGACGCGCGCCTACGCGGTCGCTGTTTCCGGCGGAACCCAAGCTCTCGTCTTCGCGCTGTGGACGATCCCGATCGGCGAGGTCGACGCGTTCGGCGAGGCATGGCTTGTTGCCACGGCCTTCGTCATCAACAGTGTCGTCGCCGAATCGCTCATCTGGCGGCGGTCCCGCCGGCGGATGAGCGGAGTGGTGCGCCGGGGTGCGCCTGTACTCTGACGGGGTGACCGGGCTCTGGCTTTCCGTGTGGAATGCGCCGAGTGCCGCGCCCCCTCCGCCCCGCCGCGTCTGGCGGGATTGGGTTCTCGTGGCACTCCTCGCGGTGCTGGCGGTCGTCGAGGGCATCCTCAGAACCGACCTCTCTCAGCCGATGCTCGCGGTGATCCCGCTGCTCGCCGTGGTGCCGACCGTGCTGTGGCGTCGCACCCGGCCGCTGCTCATGCTCGTGATCGTGTTCGTCGTGACGGTGCCGACCGACGTGCTCCTGCCCGACTCGACTCTCTACACGAGCCTGTTCGTCACAGTGATCATCTACGCACTGTTTCGATGGGGTTCCGGGCGCGACTTGGTGATCGCGTCGGCCATTCTTCTCGCGAGCCTCGGACTGTTCTTCGTTCGCGGAAGCGGTCTCGACGACCTGATCGGCGGGTTTGCGCTGCTGCTCACGGTGTCGCTGCTCGGCATCGCGTTTCGCTACCGCGCGGGCTCTCAGCAACGTCGGCTCGATCGCATCCGGATGCTGGAGCGCGAGCACCTTGCCCGTGACCTGCACGACACCGTCGCCCACCACGTTTCGGCAATCGCGATCCGCGCGCAGGCGGGCCTCGCGGTGGCGGAGCGAGACCCGCGCGCAGCGCAGAATGCCCTCGGTGTGATCGAGGTGGAGGCAGCGAAGACCCTCAGCGAGCTGAGGTCGATGGTTCGGGTGCTGCGGCAGGGCGAGACGGCGGAGCTGGCACCGAGCCCGCGTCTGGGTGACATCGAGCAACTCGCCGGATCGAGGCCGGACGGCGCGACAGTGACGGTGAAGGTCGCAGGCGACGACGCCGGCATCCCGCCCCCCGTGGCCGCCGCGGTATTCCGTCTCGCGCAGGAGTCGGTGACCAACGCCCTCCGTCACGCGCGGCATGTCACCCGTGTCGACGTGCTCGTCGAGGCGGACGAGGGCGGGGTGCGATTGAGCGTAGTGAACGACGGAGACGTCGCCGCGTCTCAGGCGCCCGGATTCGGCATCATCGGCATGATGGAGCGTGTCGCCCTGCTCGGCGGCACCTGCCAGGCCGGCCCGGCACCCGGCGGCGGTTGGACCGTCACCGCGGTGCTCCCTCGTGTTGGATGGGCACCGTGACCATCCGCGTGCTCATCGCCGACGACCAGGAACTCGTGCGCACCGGGCTGAGCATGATCCTCGGCGCGCAGCCGGACATCGAGGTCGTGGGTCAGGCAGTCGACGGCAACGAAGCGGTCGCCCTCGCCCGCAGCTTGCGACCGGACGTCTGCTTGTTCGACATTCGGATGCCGGATCTCGACGGCATCGAGGCGACTCGGGTGCTCGCCGGCCCGGGCGTGGCCGACCCGATGGCGGTCGTGATCATCACGACCTTCGACCTCGACGAGTACGTCTTCGCGGCGCTGCGCGCGGGCGCGAAGGGCTTTCTGCTCAAGGACGCCGGGTCGGCGTTGCTTGCCCAAGCGGTCCGCGCTGCCGCGAGCGGTGATGCCCTGATCGCCCCGAACGTCACGCTCCGGCTGCTCGCGGCCTTCGCCGGAGCGGAGCCCGCCGCACCTCCGCCGCAGCCGGTCGAGCCTCTCAGCGACCGTGAGGAGCAGGTGCTCACGAAAGTCGCGCTCGGCCTGAGCAACAGCGAGATCGCGAACGAGCTGTACATCACCCTCAGCACGGTGAAAACACACATTGCGAGCCTCATGACCAAGCTCGGCGCCCGCAACCGCGTCGAAATCGCCATCTGGGCGCATCAGACGGGGCGGATGCGCACGCAAGCCACCGGCGAAGGGCCTCCGTAAGCAGATCCGCACCCGGAAGCTAGTCGAGGGACTGTCGACGACCGCGCGGGGGGATGGTGAACGAGAGGTCATCGACCTCGAAGGTCGGCCGGGTGATGCGCAGTTTCGAGTCCCACACTTTGTCGTCGGTCGACGGTCCCCTTCCTTCATTCCTCGCCGGCGGCAGGCCAAGTCTCGTCTGCGCTCGTCCGGGCGCGGCGAGCTGCCCCCCCCCGGAGTATGAACAGGGCGAAGTCAGGCGCGGTGCTCTCTGCGTTTGCGGCGTTCGATTGCCCAGACGGCCGCGACAACGACGATGTTCATTGCCATCAGGATGAGGTACGTCGGGCCAGCTCCGGAATCAGCACTACCGCGACGCACGGTCGGCCAGCCGCTGGGTGGCGTGCCGCGCCGCCGTTCCGCGCCGCCGTTCCGTCAGAACTTCGGGGGAGGCGGCAGCGTCATCCGCGTGCTTTCGTCATCACCTTCCGCACCGCCAGCGGGAGCACCATTTCACCAGCTTCACCAGCTTCACCAGCTACACCGGGGACATTCGGCAACGGCACAGGGTCACCCGCGCTGGCGGAGGGTTGGCGCGTGGCGTACTCGCAGATCCTCGACGACGAACGCAAAGGCACAGCGGCGGGGTTCTCGGAACGCGCGAACGCGTTCTTCCCCAACCTGGGTGCCCGTCACCGCCGTTGATGACAGGCAACGGCGCCTGCTACCGGTCCCACGCCTTCGCTGACGCTCTCGGAGAAAACCTCACGCACAAGAGGACGAGGTTCTACCGGCCGCAGACCAGCGGGGATGTCGAGCAATTCAGCCGAATCCTCGCCGCCGAATGGGCCCATTGGAAGCCCCACGCCAGCGAAGCAGAACGCACCGCGGCCTACGACACCTGACTACATCACTACAATCCCCACAGACCCCACACCGGCATCGGCGGCAAAGTCCCCGCAGCCGCGTTCACAACCTCACGGGGAAGTACTAGCGCAATGGGTCTGTCCGTTCCTTTGTGTGAAGCGCCCTGAGTTTGTTGGAGGCTCCCGACCTTGGAAACGAGGATGGAGTCATGCCGAAGGAACTGGCGAATGGGAAGCCGACGACGCGTCGCTACTCGGTCGAGGAGAAGGCCGCCGCGGTGCGGATGGTGAGGACGCTACGCGCCGAGCTCGGCGTCACGCAGGGGACGGTCCAGCGGGTCGCGACGCAACTCGGATACGGGGTCGAGTCCGTGCGGATGTGGGTGAAGCAGGCCGATATCGACGACGGCGTCACCCCTGGAGTGAGCAGCGTCGAAGCTCAGCGGGTGAAAGAGCTCGAGCAAGAGAACCGGGAGCTGCGGCGCGCCAACGAGGTGCTCAAGCGGGCGGCGTCTTTCTTCGGGTCAATGTCACGATAGAGCGGTCGGCGGGGTTGGCTCTTTTCTTCGCTGCTCCGTCTTGGATGGTGGCTTCTCCGCGATGTGCCGCCCCGTCGACGCCGACGCTCGGTGACCGATGTGGCCTGATAGGGAGCCTGCGCGACTGCCGTCGTGCTCGATTGAGGCGTGCCCA
>MEEK01000008.1 GCA_001724425.1 Microbacterium sp. SCN 70-27 | reverse complement strand
CCCCCCGTCCAGCGTGGGGGCCGCGGTCGTCGTGGTGGTGCTGCCGAGGTAGCCGAGGTAGCCAGGCACCAGCGGCAGCACGCACGGGGACACGAACGAGACCAGCCCGGCGAGGATCGCGACCGGGATCGCTACCCACAGGGCGCCGTCGACGATCACCTGACCCGGGTTCACGAGCTGTCCTCGGCGAGCGTGTCGGCGACCAGGGTGGACAGGATCGACGCGCTGGCCAGCTGTCCGATGATCCGCGCCGCGACCCGTCCATCCTGGTCGATGACCAGGGTGGTGGGGGTGGCCTGGATCGGGGTGACCTGCGCGAACGCGAGCTTGACCCGTCCGTCGTTCACGTCGATCACGCTCGGGTAGGTGACGTTGTTGTCTCTCGCGAACGACAGTGCGGTGGCGGGCTGGTCGTAGGTGTTCACCCCGAGGAAAGCGACGCCCTGGTCCTGGTAGTCCTGCCAGACCTCCTCGAGCAGCGGGGCTTCGACGATGCACGGCCCGCAGGCGGCGTACCAGAAGTTCACCACCAGCACTCCGCCGCGGTAGTCGTCACTGGTCACCGTCTCGCCGGTCTCGGTGACGCCCTCGAACGCCACCGGCTCGCCGCGGTCGGGATCCGGGATCTCGACGATCTGGAAGTCGCCGGCGATGTAGCCTTTCTCGTTTCCGTTCCGGTACTGCTGCGCGAGCGACTCGCTGGATCCGCACCCGGCGAGCAGCCCAACCACAAGCAGGACCGAGGCGGTGGCGATCAGAGCGCGGTGGTTCATGGTCGCTTGACCTTAATCAGTGCGCCGGCTACCAGGAACACGATCGCGGCGACCGGTTGCGCGGCCGTCCACACCGGGCCGGTGAACGGAAACGGGAACACCGGGTTCCAGATCACCACGATCGCTGCGAACACCGGCACCCACCACCACTGCCGCGCCTGGATGGCGAACCAACCGACGACGACCGCCAAGATCGCGGCGACGAACAGCACCAGCGTGAACCAGTCCCCACCCATCAGCACCGGTGCAAGGAACAACACTGCGGCCGCGAGCAGCCCCGGGGCGAACGCGTTGCGCTGATACACGGACGGGGTGCGCTGCTTGGCCATCATGACCCGCTCACCGCCGATCCTGCCGCCGGCGACGGTCCACCGGCCACCCCGGCATCCGCTGTGTTCGTGCGGGCGCGCCGGTGTCGGATCCAGATGTTCAGGCCGAGCACGATCACGCCAGCGCCGAGGGCGACATCGGCGAGGTTTCCGATGAAGAGGGTCCCGTAGGCGAGGAAGTCGGTGACGTGCCCGACTCCGAAGCCGGGCGGTGAGAACAGCCGGTCGATCAGGTTGCCGATCGCGCCGCCCAGGATCAGCCCGATCCCCACCGCCCACCATCCCGTCCGTGCCCGCGCCGCGGCGACGATCAGCAATATCACGGCGCCGATGCCGAGGAGGGTGAGTAGCCCTGTGAACCCGGCGCCGAGAGAGAGGATTGCGCCTGGGTTGAACGCGAGCTGCAGCCCGAGCAGGTCTCCCAGCAGCGGGAGGCGCTCGTCCTGGCTCAACCCATTGAGTGCGGCCGCTTTCGTCGCCTGGTCAACCAGGACCACTACGCCGGCGGCCAGGCAGGCGATCGCGAATCGTCGGGACTGCTCACGATGCATCGGCGGGACCGTCCTTCCCCGTGTTGCCATCTCTGCTGCCCTGACCGGACGCAGCAGCTGCGGCGGCTCTGTCGCGGCGGCGGCGCTCTCGAGCCACCATGAGTACGACGATCAGAGCGCCGCCGAGCACGATCACACCGCTCACGACCGCGAGAACAGGTAGGAGCTCCCCGCCTCCGGAGGGGCCGTTGTGCATCTCTCCGGAGGTCGTGGCCGGGGTCGTCGCGGACGGTTCGGGTGTCTGTTCCTCGGTCGCTTCGGGGGTGGGGGTACTGGTGGGCACCGCGACGGCCTCGACGGTGTATTGGTACTCATTGCTGATCGGGTGCCCGTCGCTGGAAACGACCCGCCACCGCACCGTGAACACCCCAGCCTGACCCGGCTGGACAGCCTGGGTGACGGTGGTCCCGTCAATGATCGGGTTTCCGGACGAGAGGTTCTGACCGTCCGCGGCGACGACCTCGATGATCACCGCGCTGAAATCGGTGAGGATCTCCCCGCTGAACGTCAGCGAGATCTCCTCCGGAACCCCGCCGATCGTCGAACCGGCTTCCGGGGAGGACGAGACGATCTCATCATGCGCGGCCGCGGGAGCTACGACAGCGAACAGCAGACCGGCGGTCAGCAACAGCGCCGCCAGGCCGGGCAGAAAGAAGGAGCGTCGACGGATCCTAGGGGTGAGCGGACGGCGCCGGGATGCCCGGTTGGCAACAGGTTTAGAGGTCATGGTCTCGGTCCTTTCAGGGCCGGTTGATGATGTGCTGGGCAATCGCCGTCGCGTCCTTCGAAACGCCTGCGATGGTGTCCGCGCCGCGGCCGCCATACTGCGGCATCCCCGCCACGAACAACCCGGGAAGCCCAGTCATGGTGCGCCGGGGCCGCTCGGTGCGGGCCGTTTCCGGCAGCCAGTGGTCACCCGGGTCGTATCCGGTAGCGAGGATCACCGACCCCGGCGTGATCTGAGCACCATCAGCGAAGGTCACCGTGGCGCCATCCGCGGTCGCCACCGCGGATGCGATCGTGACCCCCGCACGCCGCAGCTGCTCATAGCCGTCGCCGAACACCGGCTCAGGGCGTCTCTCGCGCGACAGCAAGGACACGCTTTCACCCGCCGCGGCGGGGTAGCTCATCGCGGGGCGGTGTCGCCGCGGAGTGCGAGTGGACAGGGTAACAGCGTGCGACGCGGACAGCTCGCGAGCCAGCTGCACACCACTGTTCCCGCCACCGACGATGAGTACCTCCCCGGAAGGAATCTGCCCCGGGTACAGGTACTCGCTGCTGTGCAGCATGACACCCGGCACACGGAGCCAACTCGCCCACTCCGGCAGTCGAGGATGCGCGGCCGCGGCGGTCGCGCACACCACATTGCGGGTCTGCACCTCACCCGCCGTCGTCGACAGCAGCAAAGTTGAACCGTTCCCACGATGCTCCACCCCCGTAGCTCGGACACCCCAATCGGTCTCCACGCCAAGCCCGGCTTCCACATACGTGAGGTAGTCGACCATCTCGTCCGCCCGTGGATGCCGGCGCTGATCACCCATCAGCCGGCGCGGAGACAATGCACTATGCCGCGCGTCGCTGAGCAGCTCCATCGAATGCCACCGCGACACCCAGGAACGCTGCCCCGGCGCGGCCGCGTCAACCACCACGAACTCGTGCTGGGGCCGGAGCCCTTCCGCGCTCAACGCCGCAGCGACCGCCAGCCCGGCCTGGCCGGCGCCGACGATGATCACCCGTCGATGTGACAACCCCGCCCGCATCACTGACCACCGCTCACCGCGGCCTGGACGAGGTTCTCAAGGTCGTCCCACTCCTGCAACTGCGCGAGCTCGCCGTCGACGAAGAACGTCGGTGTGCTGCTCACCCCCAGAGCGCGACCCTCCTCAAAGTCCTGATCGACACGCTCAGTCGTTGACGGGTCCGCTACAGCGGCGTCGTAGGCGACCATGTCCAGCCCGAGCTCCTCCGCGAAGCCGCGGAACAAGTCGGCCCGAGACTCCTGTGCCTCACCCCACTCCGCCTGTGACTCAAACAAGCGGTGATACATGTCCTCAAACCGGTCCTGCTGCGCGGCGGCTTCCGCCGCGATCGCGGCGTTCTTCGAGTTGAAATGACCCGGAAGCGGGAAATAGCGGACCACATAGGTGATCTCCCCGGCGAACTGCTCCCGCAGATCCTCCACGATCGGGTAGAACGACCCACATGCCTCGCACTCGAAGTCCAGGAACTCCACCACCGTGACCGCGCCCTCACCTCCGTCATCGAGGACGTGCGAGTTTTCCCGCACCAGCTGCGCCGACGAGGAGCCGTCCCCGGACGAGGGCGGAGCGGCTTGGCTCTGATTGACAAGGACATAGATCAACGCGGCCACAACCAGCACCACCACAACGGCAATGGTGACGAGAGTCGCCTTTACAGGGGTTTTCATCGGGTACTCCAAACCAAGACACGGCACAGGACACACCCGGGCACACAGCCCGGGACGAAGCGCCACCCAACGCGGTGGCGTGCCAGATATCAGGTTCGGGAAAGACCCAGTTGCGTCAACGAGAGCACGATCGGATGCACGCGCGCTGCCGAAGCAGGGAGCAGCGAAGACATCCGTGGCGCTGCACCGAGAACAGGTGGCATCCGCCGCCGCCACAGTCTCCGCAACGACACCATGAACGTGAGGCCACACAGCACACCGAACACACACAACGCCGCACCGACAAGTGCGTTCGACCCCGACCAGGAGCTGTCAGCGACTGCCTCATGCGCGGCCGCGGCATCTAGTACTGGCTCCACATGCGGGTCCATCAGCCCGGACACCACGAGAGGCACGGGCGCCGCCCCATCCAGCTCCGTATGGGCTGTTGCCGCCAGACCAAGCATCAGCAGCAACGCCAAACCGACGCTAGTAATGAGCCTCATTATCAACAACTGCTCATTCAGCGTCACGGATTCTGAGTTCCGGGCCGGAGAGACCATCACATACAGCCTACCGTGCGCACCCAACGGCACTCAGAAGGTCGAAGGCGTCGCGGGAAAAGAGGGTGCATGGGTGTCCCGGGTGCCGTGAGTGCTGACGAGAAACTCATCCACGTTCGGGAGATGCGCGCGCACGTTGCGGTTCGCGTCGGCGCTGATCGCATCGAGCTGTTCACGGGAGGCGCCGGCATTCACGGTGAGTATCGCGTCTCCTTCGAGACGGTGCCCGTTCCAGCGCAGTCTGATCCGGTCTACCCGGTCGATGCCGTCGACGTGGTCGAGTGCGTATGCGACTTTGTCGACCAGCTCGGGTTCCACGCCGTCGAGCAGACGGCGGCCGACGCTGCGAACCGTGCCGATGAGGAGGACGAAGATCGCGGCGGAGATGATCAACCCTACGATCGGGTCAGCGAGGGGGATGCCGAGCAGCACACCGACCCCACCGGCAACGACGGCCAGTGAGGTGAATCCGTCGGTGCGGGCGTGAATGCCATCGGCAACCAACGCGGCGGAGCCGATCCGCTGCCCGACGCGGATCCGGTACACGGCGACGATCTCGTTGCCGAGGAAGCCGATGATCCCGGCGGCGATCACCCAGCCGATGTTGGTAAGCGGCTGCGGGTGGATGATGCGGTCAATGGACTGCCAGGCGGCGACGATCGCGGACAGCGCGACAACGAACACGATGAACAGCCCGGCGAGGTCTTCGGCGCGGCCCAGCCCGTAGGTATAGCGGCGGGACGCGGCACGGCGGCCGAGGATGAACGCCACCCACAGCGGGACGGCGGTGAGCGCGTCGGAGAAGTTATGGATGGTGTCGGCGAGCAGCGCGACGGAGCCGCTGAAGAACACGACCACCGCCTGCAGGACGGTCGTTGCCAGCAGGATGAGGAGGCTGATCTTCAGCGCACGGATACCGGAGCTGTTCGCCTCCATCGCATCGTCGATGGAGTCCGCGGCGTCATGAGAGTGCGGCACGAACAGCTTGTACACGAACCCCTTGAACCCGGTCGGGTGATGGTGATCGCCACTGGGGTCGTGGTAGTGCTCGTCGTGCTTGTGGTCGTGCCGGTGGGTGCTGTCGTGCTCGTGGCGGGTGGTCATTCGCTGCCTCGGTCTGCGTGGTGGTGGCGCGGGGTGCCACCGAGGGAGTGCTCTGCCTGGAAGATGGCGTCGGCGACCAGGCGGGAGGCGTGCTCGTTCTCCAGGCGGTAGAACACCTTCTGTCCCTCTTGCCGGGTCGCAACGATGCGGGCGAGACGCAGCTTCGCCAGATGCTGCGACACCCCAGCCGGCGACTTGTCGACCGCCTCCGCGATGCTGTTCACCGACAACTCCTGTGCGTCTTGCAACGCAAGGATGATCCGCACCCGAGTGGCATCCGCCAGCATCCCGAACACCTCCACTGCAAGCTCCACATAGGAACTGTCCGGTCGGTACCCGCATGCTTGCTTATCTACGTTCATGTGCAGATACTACTGGGTGGTAGAGGGTGGGGTGCCTGTCAGCTCGCACCATGAAATACACCACCCGTTAGTCCGTTGCATACCCTAGGGGGGTATGGTATCTGTGTGAACGGTTACGACAACCACAAAGACGATCTGCAGCAGCGGTTGCGGCGTATCGAGGGTCAGGTGCGCGGAATCTCGCGCATGGTCGAGGGGGACAAGTACTGCATCGACATTCTCACGCAGGTGTCCGCCGCGACGAAGGCGTTGGAGACGGTCGCGTTGTTCCTGCTGGGCGATCACCTGCGCCACTGCGTCGCGGAGGCATCCGCGGAAGGCGGGCAAGTCGCTGCGGAGAAGATCCGCGAAGCCAACGACGCCATCGCGCGTCTCGTCCGCTCATAAACCACCATCTGCCACCGGAGGACATACCATGACTGACCGCTTCGACCTCGGCCTGAAAGACACCAGCAGCGCAGGCTGCTCTTGCTGTGCCGTACCGGCCTCCGCTGCCGACACCGCTGTCGCCACGGCTCCGGCCGTGACGGAGGAGGTGCTGGTGTGGGGGATGACGTGCGCGCACTGCGTATCGAGCGTCACCGAGGAGCTCATCGGCATCGAAGGGGTGCAGAACGTCATCGTCGACCTACATGCCGGCGGCGCATCCCGGGTCACCATTCACAGCTCCACACCGATCAGCACGTCCGCGGTACAGCCAGCCGTGGTAGAGGCCGGCTACACCCTGGCCGACAGCCAGGTCTAAACGCTTCGACGCCACGCAACGAAGGAGGCTCTGATGAGCCAGCACGATCACTCCCCGCACCCCGTGAACCGCAGTAGCCGCACAGCCGCGACTTCCGAGGCGCCCGACCATGCGGCGATGGGCCACACCGGTCACGGCAACGCCCCGGTGCCGGCTGCCGGGCACTCCGATCACGGGCACGCCGACCACGCCGGTCACGCGGGTCACGCGGGTCACGCGGGTCACGGCGATCACGTGGCCCGGTTCCGGCGCCTGTTCTGGATCATGCTGATCCTCGCGGTTCCGGTCGTCGGGTTCTCGACGATGTTCTCGATGATCATCGGCTACCCCCTGCCGGACGCCGCGTGGGTGGCATGGGTCTCGCCGGTCCTGGGAACGGTCATGTATGTGTGGGGTGGTGCCCCGTTCCTGACCGGCGCTGTCAGCGAGCTCCGCGCCCGCAAGCCCGGGATGATGCTGCTCATCGCCTTGGCGATCACGGTCGCGTTCCTCGCGTCCTGGGGTGCGAGCCTCGGGGTGCTGGATCACGAACTGGACTTCTGGTGGGAACTGGCGCTGCTGATCGTCATCATGCTCCTGGGCCACTGGATCGAGATGCGCTCCCTCGCCCAAACCACTTCGGCCCTGGACTCCCTGGCCGCGCTCCTGCCGGATGAGTCCGAGAAGGTCGACGGCGACACCATCGTCACTATCGCTCCCGCCGAGCTGCAGGTCGGTGACGTCGTCGTCGTCCGCCCCGGTGGGCGGGTGCCGGCAGATGGTCGGATCGTGCAGGGCTCGGCGAGCATGGACGAATCGATGATCACCGGGGAGTCCCGCCCGGTGCGCCGCGGCGACGGTGCCCCGGTGATCGCCGGGACCGTCGCCACCGACTCCGGCGTGCGGGTGGAGATCACCGCGGTCGGTGAAGACACCGCCCTCGCCGGAATTAAGAAGCTCGTCACCGAAGCGCAGAACTCCTCCTCCCGCGCACAGCGGCTCGCGGACCGTGCCGCCGGGTGGTTGTTCTGGTTCGCATTGGGCGCCGCCGCCATCACCGCGATCGTCTGGACCGTGCTGGGGCTCCCCGATGATGCCGTGGTTCGCACGATCACCGTGCTGGTGATCGCGTGCCCGCACGCACTGGGATTGGCGATCCCCCTGGTGGTGTCGATCGCCACGGAGCGCGCCGCCCGCGCCGGCGTGCTGGTCAAAGACCGGCTGGCACTGGAGAGCATGCGCACCGTCGACACGGTCCTGTTCGATAAGACCGGCACCCTCACCAAAGGCACGCCGGCGGTCACCGCCATCGACCCCATCAGCGGTATCACCGCCGACGAGCTACTCGCTCTCGCGGCTGCTGCCGAAGCGGACTCCGAACACCCCCTCGCCGGGGCGATCATCAACGCCGCGAAAGAGAAGCAGCTCGCCATTTCTCGCTCCAGTGACTTCCAGTCCTCACCGGCGGTCGGCGTCCGCGCGGTGGTGGACGGGCGGACCGTGCAGGTCGGTGGCCCCTACCTGCTCGAGGAGAAGGGCGCGACCGAACTGCCCGTTGCAGACGAGTGGCGTGAAGAAGGCGCGATCATCCTGCACGTCCTCATCGACGGGAAGGTGGCAGGTGCGCTGCGGCTCGCGGACGAGATCCGCCCCGAATCCCGAGAGGCCGTGACCGCGTTGCAGGGACGCGGCGTGCAGGTGGTCATGATCACCGGAGACGCCGAAGCAGTCGCCGCATCCGTCGCAGCCGACCTCGGGATCGACCGCTACTTCGCCGGGGTTCGCCCGGAGGACAAGGCCTCCAAGGTGAAAGAGCTGCAAAGCGAGGGCAGGAAAGTGGCGATGGTCGGCGATGGTGTCAACGACGCCCCCGCCCTCGCCCAGGCCGACGTCGGTATCGCCATCGGCGCCGGCACCGACGTCGCGATCGCATCGGCCGGGGTGATTCTCGCCAGCGATGACCCCCGGTCGGTGGTTTCGGTGATCGAACTGTCCCGTGCCAGCTACCGGAAGATGACGCAGAACCTCTGGTGGGCAGCTGGCTACAACCTGATCTCGGTGCCGCTGGCCGCGGGGGTGCTCGCTCCGATCGGGTTCGTGCTGCCAATGTCGGTGGGCGCGATCCTGATGTCGCTGTCCACCATCGTGGTCGCTCTCAACGCACAGTTGTTGCGGCGACTGGACCTCAGCCCAGACGCCGTCATCGTCCACCGCTAAAACCCAGGTGACGTACCGTGGAACGGACGAGGGAGGTGACATGTCGCTGATCGCACTAACAGAAAACCTGCGGGCCGGTCGGTCGATGGCGCGCACCTTGCTGCTGCTGATCGCTCTCACTGGGGCGGTCATCGTCGGCCTGCTGGCCATGCACTCCCTCAACACCCACACCACCGCGGAAACCGCCCACCACGCCACCACGGCAGCCGACCCGGGGATGAGCACCGGCTCGCACGCTGCGCCACCACCGCGGTAGAACAGGCGTGCGTTGACTGCGGGTCGGACCACTCGAGCATGTTCGCCATGGCGTGCATCCTCGCGCTGCTCGCGACGGTGCTACTCCTCGCCCGCCCATCCGCTGGCCACCAGGGGCTCGCACTTCTACCCCGACCGGGACCCGCCACGATCTCACCGCCCGGCATCCCAGGCCGTTCTCATCCTCCCTCTCTCATAGCTCTCTGCATCAGTCGTACGTGACGGGTCTGAGCCTCGACACACCCGTGTCGCAGGCTCCCTCTGACGCACGCCGGGTCTACCTGACCAGGCGCACCTTCCACGTACCCCTCTTGGAGAACCCTGATGAGAATTCGTACCGCGGCAATCGCCGCACTGGCCCTGGCCACCGCCCTCACCCTCGCCGGCTGCGCAGGAAACACCGCTGGTTCAGGCTCGATGCCGGGCATGGACCACGGCAGCAGCAGTAGCGCCTCGCCGTCCGTGGTGATGGCGGAGTTCAACGACGCGGATGTGATGTTCGCGCAGATGATGATCCCGCACCACCAGCAGGCCGTCGAGATGGCCGACATGATCCTCACCAAAGACGGCATCGACGCCGGAGTGATCACGCTCGCGGAGCAGATCAAAGCCGCCCAGCAGCCCGAGATCGAACAGCTGCAGGGATGGCTGCAAGAGTGGGGCGCCGACAGCGACATGGGCGGCATGGATCACGGTGACGGGATGATGAGCGACGAGGACATGCAAACCCTCGACGCGGCCACCGGCACCGACGCGTCCCGCCTGTTCCTCGAGCAGATGACAATGCACCACGAGGGCGCCATCACCATGGCGCAGGACGAGGTCGACAACGGCCAGAACGCGGACGCGATCGGAATGGCGCAGACCATCATCGACACGCAGACCGCCGAGATCGCCACCATGCAGGAGCTGCTCGCACAGCTCTAACGCGCCAGTGTGAGGGACGCCGGCAATCGACGTCCCTCACGCTGCACGCCAACGCTCCGAGCGCTCGACGCTCGGAGCGTTGGCGCGGGTCCGTAGCTGCATACTCGAGCATGAGAGACGCTGGTCTGACGACGGTGCCGGGTAGCGTCGAACGCATGACCATCAAGACCTACGTCGCGGTGTTGCACGAGGGGTTCGTTCCCACATCTGCCGGCGAGCCCGTCGTCTGTTCCCTCCAACCCGATGGGCTACCCGAAGAGCGTCCTGGATCACCACGGTGTGATCTCTCGCCTGATGGAACAGCAGACATCTGTCGGATTCTTTGATTATCAGCGCGACTCGCAAGCCAGCTAGCTCTCAATCGATCGATCCAACCCCCTGACGATGTCCCGACTCGACGACAGAATGCGCGAATGACCACACCCAGAGAGGCGACCGCGCACGCTGTCCTCGCGCTGACCACGGCGACGCACCAGAAATGCGTCATCAGGGCCGGCGGCGCGCACGACCACCAGGAACCAGCCCGTTTCCACCGAGTCACGATCAGCGACGTTGAGGTGCACGCGTGACAGTCGAGCGGTGCGACGTCGCGTACTCGTGGAAACTACCGAACGGGTTGCCTGACGTTGTCGGGATGGAGGCCCGGCAGCGCCGACTGGTGATCGCTCCGCGAGTCCTGCGAGTGGAACACTGGGCAACGCATGACTCGCCTGGGGCGCTGCACGTCTTCATCGACGGTACGCGAGTGCGCGTTGATGGGACTCTCGGCGGCGAAAAGGGGATCGGGTTCAGCGACGAACCCGACAGATGGGGCGAACTCGTGCGTCACACAGACGAACTCCCGGAGTGGACCCGCCCCTACCTCGATACCGCACGTGCCTGGGAAACAGCGCGCGGCAACTCACGACCACCCCGACTACGACTGATCTAGCAGGGGTGTTTGTCGAGTGCGATCCGTACCCCGCAACGACACGACGAAAGCGGCTCAGCGGGTCATTGCATTAGTGCAACGAGAAAATCGGCTGATGCAATGAAAAGGTCGCTAGTGCAACGGGAACCCGTTCCCGACAGCGGGGGTGTTGACACCCGGCATCCGCCGTCGTAATGTACAACCAAATGGTTGTACAAAGTGAGCTGAGCGACGATGAGATCGACCGTGTGTTCCACGCCCTGGCGCAGGCCACGCGGCGCGACATCCTGCGTCGCACCCTGGCCGGGGAGCAGTCGGTCTCGGCGCTCGCCGCGGAATACGACATGTCCTTCGCCGCGGTGCAGAAGCACGTCGCCGTCCTCGAGGCCGCCCGACTCATCGTCAAGCGGGCGGAGGGGCGCGAACGCCTCGTCCGCGCCGACCCCGTCATGATCGCCCGCGCCCGCAACCTGCTCGCCCGGTTCGAGGAGCTCTGGCGCGCACGCATCGACCGGCTCGATGCGCTGCTCGCCGAACCGGCATCCCCTCGCGACCCCCGACCCACCGACGACCCCCGCCCCACGCAAGGAGACTGACATGCCCGTCACCGACATCTCGACCGATCCCGAAAACCTCACCATGACGCTCACGACCGACTTCGCGGCTCCGGTGAGCAGGCTGTGGACGGCGTTCACCGACCCGCGCCAGCTCGAGCGCTTCTGGGGCCCGCCCGGGTGGCCGGCGATCTTCACGGCTTTCGATCTGCGCCCGGGCGGACGCGTCGACTACCGCATGACGAGCCCACGCGGTGAGTCGTCGCGCGGGTCGTGGGAGGTGCTCTCGGTGACCGACGGGAGCGGATTCGAGGTGCTCGACTCGTTCGTCGACGCTGACGGCAACCCGATGGCCGAGTTCCCCGCGATGCGCATGGTGTTCGCGTTCGAGGGGACGGATGCCGGCTCCCGCTTGACGAACGTCACCTACTTCACCTCGGCCGAGGCACTCGAGCAGGTCGTCGCGATGGGCGCGATCGAGGGTTCGCGCATGGCGATGAACCAGCTCGACGCCGTGCTGCTGTCGCTCCGGGAGTACGCGCAGGGCAAGGGAACCCGCACCGAGATCCTCGACGACCAGCACGTGCGCATTACGCGCCTCGTCGAGGGCCCGCGCGAGCTCGTCTGGCGGGCGCACCACGAGCCGGAGCTGCTCCGGCAGTGGCTGCTCGGCCCCGATGGCTGGCAGCTGGTCGAGTGCGAGACCGGCGACACCTACCGGTACGTCTGGCAGCAGGGCGACGACGAGGCATCCCGCTTCGGCTTCGAGGGTGAGACGGTGTTGAGCGACCCGACGCGCCGCGCCGTCACGACCGAGAAGATGATCGGCATGGACGGCCCGTCGACCCTCAACGACCTGCAGCTCTACGAAGAGGATGGCGCGACGCTCATCACCCTGCTCATCGAGTACCCGGATGCCGCGACGCGCGACATGATCCTCGCGACCGGCATGACCGACGGGATGGAGACGAGCTACCAGCGCCTCGACGCGCTCGTCGCGGCCGGCTGAGCCGCGCGCCGCGGCGGTGTGTCGCGTCGGCGGTGCCTCTCGCGTGCTCGCCGCGCCGAAAGCAGGCTGGATCGACCTCGGGAGGGTCTCACAACCCCGAACGGGTCGGTTCAGCCTGCTTTAGCGACGGCGGGCGGGCGTGACGGTGGCGGGACGGCGCGGCCGCGGCGCGGCGGCCGGGTCAGTCCGCGGCCGGTCGCGCGCCGCGCGGCGGCCGGATCGCGGGCACGTCGCCGACGATCGGGACGGGCGTGCGATACAGCCGGAAGCCGTAGCGGACGAGAAGCCCGACCATCACCATGAAGCGGTTGCGCGGGCCGAGGAGGCTCGTGATGTGCACGAACAGCCACGCCGCCCACGCGGTCAGCCCCGTGAGGGGGATGATGCGCCGGAGGAACGGCACGCGGCGCAGGATGCCGAGGCGATGCAGCACGGGGAGGTTCGCGATCCCCGGGACCTCGCCGACCGCGGAACGGCGGCCGATGATCGCGAGCTGGCCCTTGTCGTAGTACGAGAACGGCTCCGTGGGCTCCCCGGCGAGGAGCCGCTGGATCTGGCGGGCGACGTGCTCGCCGCCCTGGATCGCCGGCTGCGCGAGCTGGGGGTAGTCCTGCGGGGATGCCGCGACGTCGCCAGCGGCGAACACTCCGGGAAGGCCCTGCACCTGCAGGTCTTCGCCGACGATGATCCGGTCGCCCTTGTCGAGCGGAAGCCGCCACGCGCGCACCTCTTCGTGCGGCGCGACACCCGTCGCCCAGATGGTGAGGTCGGACGGGAGCTCCGTGCCGTCGGAGAGGACGACGGCGTCGGGGCGCACCTCTTCGACGCCGGCGCCGAGCCGCAGGGTCACATCGCGACGACGCAGCTGATCGGCGGCGTAGGCCCGGAGCTTCGGGAGGAACGGCTTCAGGATTTCGCTGCGCTGCACTAGCGTGATGCGGAAGGCGTCGCCCTGGAGCTCCGGGTAGGCGGGCTCGAGCCCCTGGTCGCGGAGCTCCGCGAGCGATCCCGCCATCTCGACGCCGGTGGGTCCGCCGCCGATGACGACGACCGACAGCCCCTTCTGGCGGTCGGGGTTCGCGGCGGCCCGTTCGAGCCGCGTGAACAGGGCGTCGCGGATCGCGATCGCCTGCGAACGCGAGTACACCGCGAACGAGTTCTCCTTCGCGCCGGCCGTGCCGTGATATGCGGTCGTCACGCCGTTCGCGAGCAGCAGGTAGTCGTAGGAGATCTCGCTGTCGTCGAGCAGGCGGATGGTCCGGGCATCCGGATCGATCTCCATCAGATGCTCATGGACCACCTCGAGGTTCGGCTGGCGCACGCGCAGGCTCCGGAGGAAGTGCGTCACATCGCCCGGGTTCAGTCCGCCCGTCGCGACCTGGTACAGCAGGGGCTGGAACGTGTTGTACACCCGGCGGTCGATGAGCGTCACGCGGACGGGCGCCTTCCGCAGTGCTCGCGCGGCCGCGACGCCCGCGAAGCCGCCGCCGACGATCACGACGTGGGGCACGGGCAGGGCTGTGCCGTCCGCGGCGGTCGCGTGGCTCATGCCTTGGCGATGGCGTCTTCGAGGGCGACCCACGCGAGCATGGCGCACTTCACGCGGGCGGAGAACTTCGAGACCCCCGACAGCGCGGCGGCGTCGCCGTACACGTCCTCGTCGAGTTCGAGCTGCCCGCGCGAGCGCAGCGCCTCGCGGAAGCCCTCGATGAGGGTGACCGTCTCGGCGCGGCTGAGGCCTTCTTCGGCGACGAGGTCGGAGAGCATCGAGGCGGATGCCTGCGAGATCGAGCAGCCGCGCCCCTCCCACTGCACGTCGGTGACGGTCTCGCCGTCGACGAACGCACGCAGGGTGATCTCGTCACCGCACACGGGGTTGCGCTGGTGCGACGTGCCGCTGTGGCCGGAATCGGCCTGCTCTTCGGCGAGGCCGAAGTGCTGCGGGTGCTTCGAGTGGTCGAGGATCAGCTCGCGGTACAGCGCGTCGAGGTCGCTCATTCAGACTCCGAAATAGGGACGGATGCCGCTCGCGGCATCGAGGAGGGCATCCACATCATCGAGGGTGTTGTACAGGGCGGTGGAGGCGCGGACGGATGCCGTCACACCGTAGCGCGCGTGCAGGGGAGCCGCGCAGTGGTGACCGACCCGCACCGCGATGCCGCGCGCGTCGAGGAACTGGCCGGCGTCGTGCGCGTGGACGCCCTCGACGTCGAACGACCAGAGGCCCACGCGCTCCGCGCCCGGCGCGTCGCCGAGCAGGCGGACGCCCGGGATCTCCGCGAGGCCCGCCCGCATACGCTCGGCGAGCATTCCCTCGTGGGCATGGATCCGGTCGAGGCCCACTGCGTCGAGGTAGCGCACGGCGGCGGCGAGCCCGATGGCGGGTCCGATCGGCTGCGTGCCCGCCTCGAACCGCTGCGGCGGCGGGAGGTATTCCGCGCGCTCCAGCGTGACGGTCGTGATCATCGAGCCGCCGGTGAGGAACGGGGGCATCGCCTCGAGCACGTCGCTGCGTCCGTAGAGGCCGCCGACGCCGTACGGCCCGAGCATCTTGTGGCCGCTGAATACGGCGAGATCGACGCCGAGGGCGGGCAGGTCGAGCGGCAGGTGCGGGGCCGACTGGCAGGCATCCATCACCGTCAGCGCCCCGACGCGCTGCGCGAGGGCGACGAGGTCGGCGACGGGGTTCACGATCCCGAGCACGTTCGAGACGTGCGTGAAGGCGACGATGCGGGTGCGCTCGCCGATGATGTCGGCGGCGGCATCCATGTCGAGGGTGCCGTCGTCGTGCGCGGGGATGTGCCGGAGCACCGCGCCCGTGCGCGCGGCGAGCTCCTGCCAGGGAAGGAGGTTCGCGTGGTGCTCGATCGCCGTCGTGACGATCTCGTCGCCCGGGCGGAGGGCGAGGCCCGCGGATGCCGGGGCCCCGGCGCCGGCGGAGGCGTTGCCGATCGAGTACGCGACGAGGTTCAGCCCCATCGTCGCGCCGCTCGTCCACACCAACTGCTCGGGCCGGGCGCCGACGAAACCGGCGACCGTGGCGCGCGCGTCCTCGAACAGCTCCGTCGCCTCGGCGGCGAGCGTGTGGGCGCCGCGGTGCACGGCGGCGTTCGCGTGCTCGAGGAAGTCGCGCTCCGCGTCGAGGACGGGGAGCGGTCGCTGGCTCGTCGCCCCCGAGTCGAGGTAGACGAGCGGGTGTCCGTTGACCTGCTGGTGGAGGATCGGGAAGTCTTCGCGGAGCTTCGCGGCATCCAGCGCCGGCAGGGCGGTCGGTGTCGGAGAAGTCACGCTTCTAGGCTACGCCCCGCGCGCTGCTGAGGCTCCGGGGTGACAGGGTGGAGACATGAGCGATCTGGATGCCTCGTTCGACGCCCTGCGACGCGCCGCGGAAGACCGTGCGACGCGTCAGGGACTCACCGCCCGTGTCGACGAAGCCGATGCCCTCGCGCGCAGCCGCGCCGAGGAACTGCGCGACCTGCAGGCGCGCCCGCGCGTCGAGGAGGCCGATGTCCGCCGCATCGAAGGGCTGTCGCCGGCGCGCCTCTGGGCGACGCTGCGCGGGGACGCCGAGGAGAAGGCCGCGCGCGAGCGCGCCGAGCGGGATGCCGCGGCGCGGGCCGTCGCGGGGGCCACGGAGCGCGCCGACCGGGCCGCACGCGATGTGGCGGCGCTGCGGGAGCGCCGCGCCGCGCTCGGTGACGTGGATGCCCGGTACGCGGCCGCGCTCGCGGCGCACGAGGCCGTCATGTCGCGGGCGGGTGGCACGGCGGCATCCGACCTGCGCATCGTCGCCGCCGACATCGGACAGGCTGCCGCCGAACTGCGCGAGGTGGACGAGGCCATCGCCGCCGAACGGACCGCCTCGGACGCCCTCGCGGAGGCGTTCTCCTCGCTGCAGAGCGCGGGCGGGTGGTCGACCTACGACACGTTCTTCGGCGGCGGGATGATCGCCGACCTCATGAAGCACAGCCGCATCGAGGAGTCGTCGCAGGCGTTCGCGCGCGTGAACCGGGCCCTCGAGCGGCTGCGCGTCGAACTGGCGGACATCGGCGTCGGCGCCGTGCAGGGCGTCGAGATCTCGCAGTCGCTGGCCGTCTTCGACGTGCTGTTCGACAACCTCTTCAGCGACTGGATGGTGCGCGATCGCATCGCCCGCGCGAAGGATGAGGCCGTCGATCTGCAGGTGCGGTTGAGCGAACTCGCCCGCACGCTCGCCGAGCGTCGTCTCGCGGTCGCCCAGCGCCTCGTCGACCTCGGCCGGCGACGCGAGGCGCTCCTGCTCGGGGCAGGCTGAACCGGGGCGACCGGGCTCACCGCGCTGGACGCCCGGGCCGCCCCGGCACCGCGACGGCTCAGGTCTCGTCTTCGGTGTGGGCGACGAGCCCGTACGACGTGATCCGGCCGGCGCGGTCGTCACCCGGGAGAGGCCGCGACCGGCGCCCGTAGATGAGCTCCGTCGAGTCGAGCAGCCAGGGCACGAGCGTGATCTGCACGCCGTGCACGAGCATGAGCTGCTGCGCGATGCGCCGCGCGCGGCGGTTGTGCAGCACCGACTCCCACCAGTGCCCGACGATGTACTGCGGCAGGTAGACGGTGACGACCGACGAGCCGTGCTTCTGGCGATACTGCTTGATGAACTGCGCGAGGGGCGCGGCGTACTGGCGGTACGGCGAGTCGATGATCAGGAGCGGCACCGGCATGTGGTGGTACTCCCAGTCGTCCTGCACTTCTCGGGTGTCCTCGGGGCTCACCGAGATGTGGACGGCGAGGGTCTTGTCGTGCCGCGCCGCGAGGGCGTAGTCGATGGCCTTGGCGACCGGCTTCTGGAGCTTGCCGACGAGGACGATCGCGACGTCTCCGGTGGCCCCGAAGTGCACGTCGTCGTCCATCGTGATCTCGTGCTCGACATCGCGGTAGTAACGGTGCACCCCGACCATCAAGAACGAGAGCACCGGGATCGCGAGGAACACGAGCCATGCCCCGTGCGTGAACTTCGTGATCGTCACGATCACGAGCACGACGATCGTGAACGTCGCGCCGAGGGAGTTGATGACAAGGCCCGACCAGGCCGCGCGCCGCTCGGACGCCGCCTTCGGGGAGAGGAGCCGCAGCTCTCGCCGCCAGTGCTTGACCATGCCGAGCTGACCGAGCGAGAACGACACGAACACGCCGATGATGTACAGCTGGATGAGTGTCGTGAGCTTCGCCTGGAACACGATCAGCACGACGACGGCGGCGAGCCCCAGGATGATCATGCCGTTGGAGTAGACGAGACGGTCGCCGCGGGTGTTGAGCGCCTTGGGGGCGTAGCCGTCGCGGGCGAGCACCGATCCGAGCAGCGGGAATCCGTTGAACGCGGTGTTCGCCGCGAGCAGCAGGACCGCCGCCGTCGCCGCCTGGATGATGAAGAACAGCACGCTGCCGCCGCCGAAGGTCGCGGCGGCGACCTGGGCCATGAGGCTCGGCTGCACCGCCCCCGTGCAGTCGAAGCCGACGAGGTGGCACGGGTTCTCGGCGTAGTGCACGCCGGCGACGAGGGCGAGGAGCGTCAGGCCCGCGAACATCATTGCCGCGATCGACCCCATCATGACGAGGGTCGCCTGCGCGTTGCGGATCTTGGGCTTGCGGAACGCGGGCACGCCGTTGGAGACCGCTTCGACACCGGTCAGCGCGGAGCAGCCGCTGGAGAACGCGCGGAGGATGAGCAGGAACATGGCGGCCTGACTCAGGTCTTCGGCCTTCACGGCGTACTGCGCGCTCTCGGCGATCGGCGGGTCGCCGAGAGCCCAGCGGATGAGGCCCACGACGATCATGACCATGACCGAGCCGATGAAGAGGTAGGTCGGGATCGCGAAGGCGGTGGATGCCTCGCGCACGCCCCGGAGGTTCACGAGGATGATCAGCACGACGAAGCCGACCGCGAGCTCCACTCGCCAGGCATCCAGCCCCGGGAGCGCGGAGATGATGTTGTCGACGCCGGATGCCACCGACACCGCGACGGTCAGGATGTAGTCGACGAGGAGCGCCGCCGCGACGACGACGCCCGCCTTCTCGCCGAGGTTCGTGCGGGCGACCTCGTAGTCGCCGCCGCCGGAGGGGTAGGCCTTGATGAGCTGGCGATAGCTCATCACGACGACGACGAGCAGGGCCACGACGGCCGCCGCCACCCAGGGGCTGTAGGTGAGGAATGCGGTCCCGCCGATCAGCAGGATCATGAGGAGCTCCTGCGGCGCGTACGCGACGGACGACAGTGCGTCGGACGCGAAGATCGGCAATGCCATCTTCTTCGGCAGCAGCTGCCCCTCGAGCTCTTCGCTCGTCAGCGGCTCACCGATCAGGATGCGCTTGGCGATCGGCGTCGTATCGTCCGCGCCGACGTGATTCTCATCAGTCACGGCGGGCGACATTACGCCTTGCGGCGGGCGTGCGCAATTCGCCGGGATGAAAGGATCGATGAATGGGAAACGAGGTCTACTCGGGGGCGCTCGCCATGGGGCTCGGCGTGCTCGTGGGCATCGCCCTGTTCGTGCCGTTCGTCGCGCTCAGCTACAGCCGCCGCGGAGGGCTGCCTGCGCCGTGGAATGCACTGCAGCTGCTGTTCGCGGGGACGGCGATCGTGCTGCTGTTCACGACGCGCGCGGGGCGCGGGCTGCCGGGCGTGCTGTCGGGACGGCAGCTCGCGGATGCCCGGGAGCCCGTCCCGCATCCCTCGCGCGTCAGAGCTGGGAGTACAGGTAGTACAGGACCCGCGTGACGACGGTCCCGTCGGTGTCCGCGAACGTGCTGTACTGCAGCGGGTCGCCGATGCTCGAGCGCGCGGTGTCGAAGGCGAAGCGGATCGCCCCGACGTTGCCGCGCGGGATCTCGGCGTCGGGGGTGGCCGCGCGCACGGCGTCGACCGTCATCCCGATCGTGAGACCGTGCTCGGCGGTCATCGCGATACCGCCGACCTCGTTGCGGGAGAACAGCGCGTAGCTCGGCTGCGCGTAGTCTGCCCGCGACGTGCCCCCGGGCGTCGGGATCATGTCGAAGAGCATGAACCCGTCCCACTGGTACACCGTGTAGTCGGGGTAGTGGCTGCCGTCGCCCGGTTCGACGCGTTGGGTCGGCGGGGCCCCGAAGGCCTTGGTGAGTGCCGAGACAGCCGGTGCGACGTCGTCGCGCCAGCCGAACGTGAAGACCGTGCGCTTGTCGTCGTCGACGAGGGTGAAGCCGGCGCCCGAGAAGTCGAGTGCGGTGGGCTCACCGACTTCGTCGGGGGCGGTCGTCTGGCTCTGCGACGGAGCGGGCGCGGGCGCCTCCGACGAGGAGGGCGGCGGCGCCGGCGCCGGGGAGGCCTCGTCCCTCGGGCGGGTGAGAGCGACGGCGAGCGTCACGACGACAGCGACGAACAGGACGGCGGCGACGATGCCGAGCACGAGCGGGGTGCGCGAACCACCCCCGCCGCCCTCGTCCGCGGGGGATGCCTGCCGCGCCTGCCGCGGCTGCTTCGGCTCCTTCGCGGGCTTCGGCGGTTTGGGCGCCTTGGCGGGGCGGGGGCCGGGCGTCTCGTTGCCGCTCGGCTCCGGAGGCTCCGGCATGCCGAGGTCCGACCAACTCACGCGAGGAACTCCCGTGCGGCGACGACGAGCGCGTCGACACCGCGCTCGATCGTGGGGTGCAGGATGGGCGCGAAGAACGGCGAGTGGTTCGTCGGGATCTCCTCGTTGACCGTGCCGCGCGCGACCGCATCGGCGTACCGCTGCGGGTCGAGCCCGCCCCAGAACCAGTACACGAGCGGCACGCCCGCTTCGCGCGCGAACCACGACACGTCCTCGCTGCCGGTGAACATCCCCGGGTCGACGACGGTGCCCTCGCCGAAGGCACGGTCCCATGCGTCGGTGAGCCGCGCCGTGGCATCCGCGTCGTTGATCGTCGGCGGCAGGCTGTGGTCGGTCGTGATGACGGGCTCGTCGACGGCGCCGGATGCCTGCGCCTCGGCCCGGACGATCCGTTCGACCCGGGCCAGCACGTCGGCGCGTGCGTCGTCGTCGGGGTAGCGGAGGCTGAGTTCCAGCTTCGCTTCGGCGGGGATGATGTTGTTCTTCAGGCCCGCGTGGATCGAGCCGATCGTGACGACCGCCATCTCGCGCGGGTCGATCTCGCGCGAGACGATCGTCTGCAGGCGCATGACCGTCGCGGCCGCCATCACGATGGGGTCGATCGTCGCGTGCGGGCGCGACCCGTGCCCGCCGCGACCGAGGAGGCGCACCGTGAGCCCGTCCGAGGCGGCCATCTGGGTGCCCGGACGCACGCCGATCGTGCCGGCGGGGAGCGGCGTCAGATGCTGGCCGAGCACGATGTCGGGCTTCGGCAGAGCGTCCAGCACGCCGTCGGCGATCATCGCCTGCGCGCCGGCGCCGTACTCCTCGGCGGGCTGGAAGACGGCGACGACGGTTCCCGACCACTCGTCCTTCGTCTCGACGAGCCGCTCGAGCGCGCCGAGCATCGCCGTCACGTGCATGTCGTGGCCGCACGCGTGCATGACGGGCACATCGGTGCCGGCGGGGTCCGTGCCGCGCGCCGTGGAGGCGTAGGCGAGCCCGGTCTGCTCCTCGACGGGAAGGCCGTCCATGTCGGCGCGCAGCCACACGACGGGCCCGGAGCCGTTCTCGATGACGGTCGCGACGCCGGTCTTGCCGAGCCCCTCGGTGAACGGAAGGCCGAGGGCGGAGAGTTCGCGGGTGACGACTCCGGCCGTCCGCGTCTCCTGGAAGGAGAGTTCCGGATGCCGATGAAGGTCGATGTAGAGGGCCTCGAGATCGATGCTCATGCGTTCGAGCCTAACGGCGGGGCGGTCGTGCCGCGGGTGACGAGGGCGAAGGGGAGGGGTGCCGCGGGAGGCTCGCCCGTCCCCTGCCCGAGCGCCGCGAGGATCGCGTCGCCCGCGCGGACGCCCTGATCATGAGGGAACTGGTCGATCGTCGTCAGGTCGAACAGTTCCGCCAGCTCGTGCCCGTCCACGCCGATGACCGACAGGTCGGCGGGGACGGCGACGCCACGGTCGCGCGCGGCCTGGAGCACGCCGTACGCGAGCTCGTCGGACGCCGCGAAGATCGCCGTCGGCGGGTTCGGCCCGGCCAACAGGTCGAGCGCGGCCTGCCGTCCGCCCGCGACGGTGAAGTCCGCGGCGACGAAGCGGGCGCGTGCCCCCGGGGCATCCGCCATCGCCTGCTCGAATCCGCGTCGCCGCCGCGTCGGGATGTCGAGGGCGGGGTCGGAGCCGGACTCGTCGGAGACCGAGAACCCGATGTGGGCGATGTCGCGGTGGCCGAGCGCGAGAAGGTGCGCGGTCGCCGCCCGCCCGACCGCGGTGTCGTCGACTCGCAGCCCGTCGACCTCGGCGCGGGGGACGCCGAGCCCGACGATCGGCAGGTCGAGCACGCCGAGCCGAGCGACCTCGTCGTCCGACAGTGGCGTCGACAGGACGATGAGCCCGTCGACGCGCCCCCGGCGCAGCGACGTCTCGAACAGGTGCCGCCGCTGCGCCGGGTCGTCGGTCACGTTGTACAGCGTGATGTCGTACCCCTCGGGCGCGAGGCGCGAGGCGATCCCGTCGAGCACACGGGCGAAGAACCAGCGGTCGATCAGAGCCACGACGACGCCGATGTTCTCCGCCCGTCCCGACGCGAGGCTCGACGCCGTGGCGGATGCCACGTAGCCGAGCGCCTCCGCCGCCGCGCGCACGCGTTCCCGGGTCGCCTCCGACGATCGCCCACGCCCGCTGAGGGCGCGCGAGGCCGTGGCCGTGGAGACCCCGGCGGCGCGGGCGACGTCGTCGAGGCTCACCACGGTCAGTCCGCCCGCAGCCAGACGGCCGTGTCGACGGGGAGCTCCGCCCCCTCGAACGGCTCGCTCGCGACGAGGAGGGTCCCTGCGGGGAGGGGGATCGGGGCATCCGACACGTTCGCGATCACCGTCACGTCGCCGTTCCGGAACGCGAGGACGTCGTCGTCGAAGCCGCCGAGCCATTCGAGCGACCCGCCCCCGAGCCCCTCCGCGCGGCGGGTCGCGAGGAGGGTCCGGTAGAGCCACAGCGTCGAGTCGGGGTCGCCCTCCTGCACATCGCGCGCGAGAGCGGCCCACTCTGCGGGCTGCGGGAGCCAGCTCGCCCCGGTGTCGTTGAAGCCGAACGCCGGGGCATCCGCGCGCCAGGGGATCGGCACGCGGCATCCGTCGCGACCGTACCGCTCGTGATTCGTGCGGAACCACGTCGGGTCCTGCCGCACGTCTCCGGGCAGGTGGATGACCTCGGGCAGCCCCAGCTCCTCGCCCTGGTACAGGTAGGCCGAGCCGGGGAGGGCGAGCATGACGGTCGTCGCGGCACGCCCGCGGCGAAGGCCCACGTCGGGGATCGGCTGGCCGGGGGAGTCGGGGCCGATGCCGTGCCCCTGCGGGTTCTCCGCCGTCAGTGCGAGACGCGACGCGTGCCGCACGACGTCGTGGTTCGACAGCACCCAGGTCGCGGGGGCGCCGACGGCGGGGAACGCGCGCAGCGACTCGGAGATCACCTCGCGGATCGCCGGGGCATCCCACTCCGTCATGAGGTACGGGAAGTTGAACGCCTGGTGCAACTCGTCGGGGCGCACCCATTCGGCCGTGCGGTCGACCGTCGGCAGCCATGCCTCGGCGCACAGCGCCCGATCCCCGTCGTATTCGGCGAGCACGCGGTGCCAGTCGCGGTAGATCTCGTGCACACCGTCCTGGCCCCAGTACGGCGCCTCGTCGTGACCGCCCATGCTGTCGGCGTCGACGGGCGGCAGGTGGTCGGGCAGCCCGTCGGTCTTCACGAGCCCGTGCGCGACGTCCACGCGGAATCCGTCGACCCCGCGGTCGAGCCAGAAGCGCAGGATGCCGCGGAACTCCTCCTGCACCTCGGGGTTCGACCAGTCGAAGTCGGGCTGGCTCGTGTCGAACAGGTGCAGGTACCACTGGCCGGGGGTGCCGTCGGGGTTCGTCGTGCGGGTCCAGGCCGGCCCGCCGAAGACCGACTCCCAGTTGTTCGGCGGCTGGTCGCCGGCAGGGCCTCGGCCGTCGCGGAAGAGGTACCGGGCGCGGGCCGCGCTGCCGGGCGCCGCGGCGAGGGCCTCTTGGAACCACACGTGCTGATCGGAGGAGTGGTTCGGGACGAGGTCGACGACGACCCGGATGCCGCGCTCGTGCGCCGCCGCGATGAGCGTGTCGGCGTCGGCGAGCGTGCCGAACAGCGGGTCGATGTCGCGGTAGTCGGCGACGTCGTACCCGGCATCCTTCTGCGGCGAGCGGTAGAAGGGGCTGAGCCATACGGCGTCGACGCCGAGCGAGCTCAGATCGTCGAGGTGCGCCGTGATGCCGGCGAGGTCGCCGATGCCGTCGCCCGAGGCATCCGCGAACGAGCGGGGGTAGATCTGGTAGATGACAGCGGTGCGCCACCACTCGGCGCCGGGGTGATTCATGCATTCAGTGTAAGCGCTTCCACCGGCGGTGCGACCGTCGGCTTCCGTCGCGGTGGAACGGTCTGTTTTCGGCTGGCGGTGCCGCGCCGCGTACGCTGGGGCGGTGACCTCCGACGGCCTTGCGCGTGCCGAATCGCTCATCGCGACCATCCCCGACTTCCCCGAACCGGGCATCCTCTTCCGCGACATCTCGCCGCTCATGGCGGACGCTGCGGCGCTGCGGACCGTGGTGGATGCCGTGATCGAGCCCTTCGCCGGCGGGTTCGACGTCGTCGCCGGGATCGAGGCGCGCGGCTTCATGCTCGCCGGTGCCGTCGCGATCGCGGCAGGCGTCGGCATGGCGCCGATCCGCAAGGCCGGGAAGCTCCCGCGGCCCGCGGCATCCGTCGACTACGCGCTCGAGTACGGCACGGCGTCGATCGAGATGAGCGACGACCTGCCGCGCGGAACGCGAGTGCTTCTGGTGGACGACATCCTGGCGACCGGCGGCACGCTGCGCGCCGGGCACCAGTTGCTCACCGAGCTCGGTCTCGCTCTCGCCGGCACCGCCGTCATCATGGAACTCGGGGGCCTCGGCGGGCAGGCGACCGCCGGCCCCGTGCACACCGTCTTCCGCGTCTGAACTCTCGCGGCTACGCCGCCGTCGGCGGACCCATGCGCCGCAGGGCCACGCCCTGGCTGACGGCGAACGCCGCGACGTCCACCGCGAGCACGAGCGCGGCGGCGAACAGGACGGCCGTCTCGGCGAACAGACCGGTCGCGGCGAGTGCGGCGCTCGCCGCGACGTTCGCGATCATCACAAGGCGCGTCCGCGAGCGGAGCGGCTGCGCCCGCGCGGCCGTCCACACGTAGCACCCCCAGATCGCGGTCAGCACGCCGGCACCGACGAGAAGCAGCGGATGCAGGGCGACAGACGGGCTGGTCAGCGGAGCGGACAGCGCGAGGAGGAGTCCCAATGCGAGGCAGTACACGGCGTCGACACGAAGGCTGATGCGGGCGATCCGGGTGCCGTTCATGGTTCCCATTGTGGTGCAGAGCTGTTCGGCGCGGCCGGGTGTTCTGAAAGCAGGGCGGATCGGCCGCGGTCGGGCCTCAAGCCCCCGATGAGGTCGGTTCAGCCTGCTTTCGCGACGGCGGGCGGGCGTGGCGGGCCGCCGCGCGGAGTGTTCGATCGTGATCCTGGCGCGTGACCCTGGTGGGCTCGACCTGCTCGTGTGCGAGCTTTGTCGGCGAGAGCCGGGGCTGCTTCGTCTGCTCGTTCCGGTCGGGTGTTCCGAAAGCAGGGGGGATCGGCGCCGGGAGGGGCTCAAGCCCCCGATTGGGTCGGTACAGCCTGCTTTCGCGACGGTGGTGGGCTCAGGCGCTGGGTCCCACTCGGCTGCGGTGAGCGCGGATGATCACTGCGCCGATCACAACGAGGCCCAGAGCAATCGGGGCAAGTAGCAACACCCGTGGCTCCATACCCGTTCGGGGAAGCCCCGCGGGACTCGGGGACATGACCACATGTGACCAGACCTCGCCGAATCGCCCGGACTCGATCAGGCCCTCTGCAGTGGCGCCCGCGCCGCCGACGTCTCCCGCGAAGGTGGGCATCTGCATGCGTACACCGTACTGATGCCACCTGTCCTGAGGTGCAGATCGCGCGGTCGCGCCGGAGCGCGCACCTGGCGCTTGACCCTGACACGGTGTCAGCACCATGTTGAGTATCGGAGAGTTCGCCCGCCTCGTCGGGGTGTCGCAGCGCATGCTGCGCCACTACGACGGGCTCGGCCTGCTCGTGCCCGAGCGTGTCGATCCGTACAGCGGCTACCGCTACTACTCGACGGCACAGCTCGATCGCGCGAACCGGCTCGTGGCACTCAAGGAGCTCGGGTTCCGTCTCGAAGAGGTCGGGCAGATGCTCGACGAGGATGACTCGTCGCCGCGCATCACGCCTCTGCTCGAAGACCGGCGAGCCGAGCTCCGTGCGCAGATCGACGCCGACGTGCGGCGCATGCGTCACGTCGAGGCGCGCCTCCGGACGATCGAAAGGAATGATCCCATGTCCACCACACCCGAGTACACGATCACGGAGCTTCCCCGCTTGGAGCTCGCGCCATGTCGACGCGCGTCGCCGACATGGCGGAGATCGAGAACGAGATCGGCCCGATGTTCGACCGGCTCGTCGGTGCACTCATGCAGGCGGGGGTGATGTTGCCGTCGCCGGGAGTCGCCCACTACACCGTCGACGGCGATGAGACGATCGTTGCGGCAGCAGAGCAGGTCGCGCCCGGCGACGTGCCGCCGGGGCTCGACGCCGCCGTCCTCGATGCCGTGCCGCGCGCGCTCGTCGTGCGACTCGAGGGCGGAGACCTCGCCGGCATCCAGGCCGCGTGGCAGGGCCTCATGCGCGAGGTCGAACGGCGTGGGCTCCGCCCCGTCGGGACGTGCCGCGAGGTGTACCACCAGACGCCCCACGACGGCGGGCGCTGGGTGGTCGACCTCCAGCAGCCCGTCGCCTGATCGGGGCGCGACTGACGGCGCGGTGCGCGCGGGGATCGCGGGAGCGGGATGGGACAATGGGGGATCAGCAGTACTGATCGAGAGGCCACCGTGGCGACCATCACGTCCGAACCGACCGTGCACCTGACCTCCACCACTCTTGCGCGGATCACCGTCGCCGGAGAGGTCGACGAGGTCTTCGCCTCGACGGAGGAGGGGCTGCACGAGCGGATCATCGAAGCGATCCGTCAGCTCGCCGCCTCGGCGGGCGAGCCCGTGACGGCCTACGTCATCGACGGAGACGTACGCTGGCCCCTCATGGTCCACCCCGACGGCGCGTTCGTCGAGGCGACCGCTCTCGCCGAGGACGCGAACGGCGAGCCGACGTCGGTCTCCCGTCCCATGCGCACGGGGGAGCCCACCGCGGCTCCGACGACCGGACCGACCGAGACGCCCGCCACCGTGACGGCACCGGTGGCATCGGCGCCGTCGGCCATCGCCGAACCGGTGCAGGATGCCGCGCCTGCTGCTGCTGCGTCCGCCGCGCCAGAGCCTGCTGCCGCCGAGCCCGTGGCTGCCGCCGCCGCGCCCGCGCCCGAGCCTGCTTCTGCTGTGTCCGAGCCCGTGGCATCCGCCCCCGTCGCCCCGGCCGCCGAGTCCGCGTCCGCCCCGTCGACGCGCGGGGGGTCCGCACGTCGCGAGGGGGCGCCGCGTGAGGGTGCGCCGCGCACGGCACCGACCGTCGAAGACCTGCTGAACTCCCGCAACGCCCAGACGAAGCCGCGCGCGACCGAGGGGTGGCAGGGCGCCGTGCGCCGTGCGACCGGCGGCGCGATCTCGCCGCGCCCGGGCAAGGCGGAGCAGTCCCGTCTCGACCGCGAGCGGATCGTCCAGCGACGGCTCGACGGGCCGCGCACGATCGTCGTGCTGAACCCCAAGGGCGGCGCCCACAAGACGACCTCGACACTCCTGCTCGCGGCGACCTTCGGCACGCAGCGCGGCGGCGCGACCCTCGCGTGGGACAACAACGAAACCCGCGGAACGCTCGGCTGGCGCGCCCAGAACGCGCCGCACCACCGCACGGCCGTCGATCTGCTCGAGCACCTCGACTCGTTCGCCGAGCCCAGCCAGGCGAGCCTCGCCGCCCTCGACACGTTCGTCCGCACGCAGGTCGACGCACGGTTCGACGTGTTGGCCTCCGATGAGGATGCCGCCGCGTCGTCCACGATCGACGCCGCCGCCTTCGACCGGCTCCACGATGTCCTGTCGCGCTACTACCGACTGCTCATCGTCGACACGGGCAACAACATGCGGGCGTCGAACTGGGTCGCCTCGGTCGCGGCCGCGGACCAGCTCGTCATCGTCTCCACCGTCCGCGAGGACACCGCCGCGAGCGCCGCCTGGCTTCTCGACGGCCTGCGCGAGAAGGGCTTCGACCGCAAGATCGACGAGGCCGTCACGATCCTCGCCGCGCCGTCGGCGAAGCCCGACCGCAAGCTCACCGAGCGCCTGGAGCACCACTTCGCGCAGGTCACGGCCGACGTCGTGCACGTCCCGTTCGATGCCGCTCTCGTCGACGGCGGCCCGATCGACTTCGACGCGCTCGCGCCCGAGACCCGCGACGCGTGGCTCACGGTCGCGGCATCCCTCGCGCAGCGCCTCTGACGCCGCACTGACCGGAGTCGGCCGACCCCGCCCCGGGTCAGGCGCGGATCACGACATTCTCGGGCTCCTCGCCCGCGAGCAGGTGCCCGATCTGGCGGCGCACGAGCGCGGCGATCCGCGGATGCATGGCGCTCGACGCTCCGCCGACGTGCGGCGAGATCAGCACGTGCGGGATGCCCCAGAGCGGGTGGCCCGCGGGCAGCGGCTCCGGATCGGTGACATCGAGCGCCGCGCGCAGGCGCCCGTCTCGCGTGTGGCGCACAAGGGCATCCGTGTCGATGAGCGGTCCGCGGCCCACGTTGACGACGAGGGCCCCGTCGGGGAGGGCGGCGAGTTCCGCCTCGCCGATGATGTGCCGCGTCGCGTCGCCGCCGGGAAGGCTGAGGATCAGGACGTCGGCGCTCGGCAAGAGCCCCGCGAGCTCGTCGACCCCGTGCACGTGGACGCCGCCTTCGTCGCGTGCCCGTGACGCGACCGCGACGATGTCGACCTCGAACGGCGCGAGACGCGCGGCGATCGCCTTGCCCACGCCGCCGTAGCCGAGAAGCAGTACCCGCCGGTCGGCGAGACTCTGCGCGTACACGGGATGCCAGAGCCCCTCGCGCGAGTCGACGGCGAAGGCGTCGAGGTGACGCTGCACGGCGAGGGTGAGGCCGACCGCCAGTTCCGCGGTCGACGTCTCGTGCACCGTCGCCGCGTTCGCGAAGACGGTGCCCGCGGGGAGCCGCTCCGCGACCCCCTCGTACCCGATCGACTGCCCCTGTACGAGCCGCGTCTGCACCCCGGCGAGCAGCGGAAGCGCGCGCATGAGAGTCATGTACGGCGGGACGACGATGTCGATGCGGGGGACGGATGCCGGGGCATCCATCGGCCACACGACGACCTCGACCCCCTCGGGCAGCGGCTCGAGGTCGCGGGCGAGTTCGGGGCGGGGGACGGAGACGACGAGGGGCACGGCTCGACGCTACCCGCTCGTGGTGCCTGCCGTCCGGGCTCCGCTCGCGATATCGTCGCCGCAGGAGGCCACGATGATTCCCGAGATCAACTACTGGGCGGTGCTGCTGGCGACGGTCGCGGCGATCGTGATCGGCTCGATCTGGTACACCCCGAAGGTGCTCGGCGACCGCTGGAAGCGCCTGGCGGAGGTGAAGCCGCCCGCGACGAGCGTGCAGGCATGGCTGCCGATCGTGGTGTCGATCGTGCTGTCGTTCCTGCTCGCGTGGGTGCTCGCCGGGTCGGTTGCGATCGCGTGGCACTTCTACGGGGGGTCGTTCCTGGTGTCGTCACTCGTGACGGCCCTGACCCTCTGGGCCGGGTTCACCGCCGGGCGGATCATCACGCACGACGTGTTCTCGCAGCAGCCGGTACAGCTGATCGTCATCAACGTGCTCTACGAACTGCTGCTCGTCGTCGTGATGGCGCTCATCATCGGGGTGTGGCCGCCGGCCGGCACCGTCTAGGCAGCGCTGACCCGCACGCAAGGCGCGGGCAGGATGCCTGCGCTCAGGCTGCGGCGTGGGCGAGCGAGGCGATCGCCGACGTGAAGAACGACAGGCCGTCGACGCCCGAGCGCATCGCGTCGGGCGTGTTCGGCCCGAACCCGGGCTCGACCGCGTGCTCGGGGTGCGGCATGAGGCCGACGACGTTCCCGGCGGGGTTCGTGAGGCCCGCGATGTCATCGAGCGACCCGTTCGGGTTGACTCCCACGTAGCGGAAGGCGACGAGACCTTCGCCCTCGACCTCGGCGAGCGTCTCGGGGGAGCAGATGTACCCGCCGTCGGCGTTCTTCAGGGGGATCGTGATCTCCTGGCCGACCTCGAACTGCGCCGTCCACGCCGTCGACGCGTTTTCGACGCGCAGGCGCTGATCGCGGCGGATGAACTGCTGGTGGGCGTTGCGGATGAGGCCGCCCGGCAGCAGGTGCGCCTCGACGAGCATCTGGAAGCCGTTGCAGATGCCCAGGACGGGCATCCCCTTGCCGGCGGCATCCTTCACCTCGGCCATGATCGGCGCGTGCGCCGCGATCGCACCTGCGCGCAGGTAGTCGCCGTAGCTGAAGCCGCCGGGCAGGACGAGCGCGTCGACGCCCTCGAGGTCGTGCGATCCGTGCCACAGGGCCACGGGCTCGGCGCCGGCCAGGCGGATCGCGCGGCGGGCGTCGCCGTCGTCGAGCGAGCCGGGGAAGGTGATGACCCCGATGCGTGCGGTCACTCCGCGACCTCGATGCCCACGACATCCTCGATCACCGAGTTCGACAGGATCTCGTCCGCGATCACCTTGACGGCGGCGAGGGTCTCGTCCGAGGCATCCGCGACGGTCAGCTCGAACCGCTTGCCGATGCGGACGCTCTCGAACCCGTCGTGGCCCAGACGGGCGAGGGCTCCGGCGACGGCCTTCCCCTGCGGGTCCAGCAGCTCGGCCTTGGGCATGACGTCGACGACGATGGTGGGCATTCGAGGCTCCAGATGTCGCGGGAAGGGGTGTGGTCCCAGTCTACGGGCCGGGCGGCGGATGCCTCGGCATCCGCCGTTACGCAAGCGTGACCGGAACCGTGGGAGCGCTCCCTTGCGGTTGTGGGAGCGATCCCATAATGTGAGTCCCATCCGATGAGAGCGCTCCCACGGAGGGGCGATCTGCCGCACCGGATGCATTCTGCACTGCACCCACACCACGAAGGAGTGACACGTGAACACACGCGCACTGCGCCGTGTCGGCCTTGTCGCCGGCATTGCCACCACCTCCGCCCTCGTCCTCGCCGGCTGCGCCGGCGGCAGCGGCGGCGGCGCTACGGCCGACCCGAACGAGAAGGTCGAACTCACCGTCGCGACATTCAACGACTTCGGCTACTCCGACGCGCTGCTCGCGGAGTACACCAAGGAGCACCCGAACGTCACGATCGTCCACAACAAAGCGGCGACGTCGAACGATGCGCGTGCCAACTACTTCCAGAAGCTCGGCAAGACCGGCCTCGCCGACATCGAGGCGATCGAGGTCGACTGGCTGCCCGAGGTCATGAAGTACTCCGACCTGCTGGCGCCCGTGCCCGCGTCGCTCAAGGACCGCTGGCTCGACTGGAAGGTCAAGGCCGCCACCGACGCCGACAACAACCTCATCGGCTACGGCACCGACATCGGCCCCGAGGGCGTCTGCTACCGCTCCGACCTGTTCGCCGCGGCAGGCCTGCCCACCGACCGTGAAGAGGTCGCGAAGCTCCTCAAGGGCGACTGGGCCACCTACTTCTCGGTCGGCGACCAGTACACCAAGGCGACCGGCAAGGCGTTCTTCGACTCCGCCGGCGGCACGTACCAGGGCATGATCAACCAGGTCGAGGCCGCGTACGAGGACCCGTCCTCGGGCAAGATCGACATCGACCCGCAGGTCGAGAAGCTCTACAACCAGGTGCTGGGCGCCGCGTCGACCCAGTCGGCGCACTTCAGCCAGTGGTCGGACGACTGGTTCGCGGGCCTGTCCAACGGCGCGTTCGCGACGATGCTCTGCCCGGGCTGGATGCTCGGTGTCATCTCCGGCAACGCCAAGGACGTCAAGGGCTGGGACATCGCCAACGTCTTCCCCGGTGGCGGCGGCAACTGGGGCGGCTCGTACCTGACGGTCCCCGCGAACGGCAAGCACGTCGCGGCGGCGCAGGAACTCGCTGACTGGCTGACGAGCCCGGAGACGCAGCTCAAGGCCTTCACCAACGCCGGCACGTTCCCGAGCCAGGTCGACGCCATGAAGTCGGACACGCTGCTCAGCGCGACCAACGAGTTCTTCAACAACGCCCCGACCGGTCAGATCCTCACGGATCGCGCCAACGCGGTGACGGTGTCGCCGTTCAAGGGCCAGTTCTACTTCCAGATCAACGACGCGATGCAGAAGGCTCTCACGCGCGTCGAAGAGGGAACGCAGGACGCGGCCGCCTCGTGGGCCCAGTGGAAGACCGAAGTCGACGCCATCAAGTAAGACTCCGGCAGCACAGTGACGACGGGCCCGGGGGACCCCTCCCGGGCCCGTCCACTGCCTGAACCCCGAGAATCGAAGGACTGAAGAGTGAGCACCGTCACCTCCCCATCACGCCGGTCCGGCGCAGACGCCCCGGCGAAAACGCCGAAGCGGATCGGCTTCGGCAACAAGCTGAGCTCGTGGGACCTCAAGCTCTCCCCCTACCTCTACATCTCCCCGTTCTTCATCCTCTTCCTGGTCGTGGGGCTCTTCCCGATCGGGTACACCGCGGTGATCTCCTTCATGGACTGGGATCTCGTCCGCAACTCCGGCACCTTCGTCGGGTTCGACCAGTACGCGACGGTCATCGCCGACCCGAAGTTCTGGTCGGCGCTGCGCAACACGTTCAGCATCTTCCTGCTGTCCTCGGTGCCGCAGCTTATCGCCGCCGTGTTCATCGCGGCCCTGCTCGATCAGAACATCCGCGCCAAGACGTTCTGGCGCATGGGCGTGCTCGTCCCCTACGTGATGGCCCCGGTCGCCGTCGCACTCATCTTCTCCAACATGTTCGGCGACCAGTACGGCCTCGTGAACACGTGGCTCGGGAACCTCGGCATCCAGCCGATCATGTGGCACTCGAACACCTTCGCCAGCCACATCGCGATCGCCACGATGGTCAACTTCCGCTGGACCGGCTACAACACCCTCATCCTGCTCGCGGCCATGCAGGCGATCCCGCGCGACTACTACGAGGCCGCGACCGTCGACGGCGCCGGCAAGGTGCGCCAGTTCTTCGCGATCACGATGCCGAGCCTGCGCCCGACCCTCATCTTCGTCATCATCACCTCGACCATCGGCGGTCTGCAGATCTTCGACGAGCCGCGGATGTACGACCAGACCGGCACCGGCGGTGCCAACAACCAGTGGCTGACGATCTCGCTGTGGCTCTACGACATCGGCTGGGGCCAGTGGAACCTCGGGCGCGCAGCCGCGCTCGCGTGGATCCTGTTCCTCATCATCCTGGTGATCGGCGTCATCAACCTCTTCATCACGCGCGGCCTCGTGCGCGACGAGGGGACCCGGAACGCCCTCACCAAGGCGCAGATGCGCGCCGCGCGAAAGGATGCCAAGGCGCAGGTCGCGGCCGACCGTGCGCGGCACGCCACGTCGCCGAGAGCCGCCGACACGACCAAGGAGGTGGCGCGATGAGCGCTCTCGACCAACGCCCCGTCGTCACCGGCGACGCCCCCGCGGTGAGCAAGCGGACCCGCCACGTCAAAGGCACCCGCCCCAGCTGGTTCGTGTACGCGTGCCTCGGCGTCGTGCTCGTCGCGAGCATGTTCCCGTTCTACTGGTCGCTGCTCATCGGGTCGGGCGACTCGTACACGATCCGCGACCCCAACATGTCGTGGATCCCCGGCGGCAACTTCTTCGCCAACGCCGCGAAGGTCGTGAACGACCCCGCCGTGAACTTCTGGGTCGCGCTGTGGAACTCGATCGTCAGCTCGGGCCTCATCGCCCTGTCGGTCGTCTTCTTCTCGACTCTCGCCGGCTGGGCCTTCGCGAAGCTGAAGTTCAAGGGGTCGAGCTGGCTCCTCGTCTTCGTCATCGCGACGATGGCCGTGCCGACCCAGCTGGGCGTCGTGCCGCTCTACATCCTGTTCAGCGACCTCGGCTGGACGGGCCAGCTCGGCGCGATCATCGTGCCCGCGCTCGTCAGCGCCTTCGGCGTGTTCTGGATGACGCAGTACATCCGTCAGGCCGTGCCGGACGAGCTCATCGAGGCCGCCCGCGTCGACGGGGCGAGCTCGTTCCGCACCTTCCTCACGGTCGGCGTGCCGGCGGCGCGCCCGGCGGCGGCGATGCTGGGCCTGTTCACCTTCGTGTCGGCCTGGAACAACTTCTTCTGGCCGTTCATCGTGCTCGACCGGCAGAACCCGACGCTGCCCGTGGCGCTGTCCCTCCTCCAGTCGAACTACTTCGTCGATTACTCGATCGTGCTCGCCGGCGTGCTTCTGGCCACCGTGCCGCTGCTGATCCTGTTCATCTTCACCGGCAAACAGCTCGTCACCGGCATCATGCAGGGTGCGGTCAAGGGCTGAGGCCCGCCGCACCTCGGAAGGACTCTCATGACCGACTCCACACGCTCGTTCGCGCCCGGATTCCTCTTCGGGGCGGCCACCGCCGCCTACCAGATCGAGGGAGCGGCGTTCGAAGACGGCCGCACGGCATCCATCTGGGACCACTTCTCGCGCGTCCCCGGCGCCGTCATCAACGCCGACAACGGCGACGTCGCGTGCGACCACTACCACCGGTACGAGGGCGATGTCGCGCTCATGAAGGAACTCGGGCTGGACACGTACCGCTTCTCGGTGTCGTGGTCGCGCGTGCGCCCGGACGGCGGCGCCGTCAACCAGCAGGGCCTCGACTTCTACAAGCGACTCGTCGACGAACTGCGCGAGAACGACATCCTCCCGTGGCTCACGCTCTACCACTGGGACATGCCGCAGGCGATCGAAGACCGCGGTGGCTGGACCGTCCGGTCGACGGCCGACCAGTTCACCGAGTACGCGCTCACGGTGCACGACGCCCTCGGCGACCGCGTGCACGACTGGACGACGCTCAACGAACCGTGGTGCTCCTCGTTCCTGAGCTACACGGCAGGCATCCACGCGCCCGGCCGCTACAGCGTGACCGACGGTGTCCTCGCGGCGCACCACCTGCTGCTCGGCCACGGCCAGACCGTGCGTGAGCTCCGCGCGCGCGACGCGTCGCTGAGCCTCGGCATCACCCTGAACCTGACGGTCGCCGAACCCGTCGACGCCGAGGTGCCCGCCGACGTGGATGCCGCGCGCCGCATCGACGGTCAGTTCAACCGCTGGTTCCTCGACCCGATCTTCCGGGGCGCCTACCCGGCCGATGCGGTCGAGGACATCCGTGCGGTCGCCCCCGAGGCGATCGACGCGTTGGATGCCGCGACGCTGCCGGGCGACCTCGAGGTCATCTCGAGCCCGCTGCAGGCGCTCGGCGTCAACTACTACCACGGCGAGTTCGTCGGCGGTTCGCCCGACCCGCGGCCTCCGCTGCCCGGCGATGCACCCACCGATCGTCCGGCGAACTCGCCGTTCCCCTCGCACGACGGGATCTACTGGCACGAGCGCGGCCTGCCGCGCACGAACATGCACTGGGAGATCGACCCGGCCGGGCTCACCACCCTGCTCGAGCGCGTGTGGACGGAGTACGCCCAGCCTGCGGGCACCGTGCTCTACGTCACCGAGAACGGCGCCTCCTTCGACGACCTCGTCGAAGGCTCGGGGGCCGAAGCCCGCGTGCACGACGGTGCGCGCGTCGAGTTCCTGCGCGATCACCTGTCGGCGATCCTCGACGCGCAGGATGCCGGGGTCGACGTCCGCGGCTACTTCTACTGGTCGCTGATGGACAACTTCGAGTGGGCCTGGGGCTACGAGAAGCGCTTCGGAATCATCCACGTCGACTACGACACCCAGGTGCGCACGCTGAAGGACAGCGCGCTGGAGTATCGTCGGGTCATCGCCGCGCGAGCCATCGATTCGTCAGCGGCATCCGTCGTCATCCAGAGTTAGGTACCACCCCGTGACCATCGACACGCCGCGGGCGACGGCGACGATCGAAGAGGTCGCGGCAGCCGCCGGGGTCTCCCGTTCCACCGTGTCGCGTGTCGTGAACGGCTCGACGGCGGTGAGCCCCGCCGCGCTGGATGCCGTCCAACGCGCCATCGCCGAGCTCAACTACGTGCCCAACCGTGCCGCGCGCTCCCTCGCGAGCCGCGCCACCATGGCGATCGCGCTCGTCGTCCCCGAGGACACCACGCGCTTCTTCGGCGACCCGTTCTTCGCCGCGGTCGTCTCGGGCATCAATGCGCGGCTGAGCCGGTCGGATTACGTGCTGAACCTGATCATCGCGAGCGATGACCCCCGCGACAAGACCGCGGCCTACGTGCGCAGCGGCGCCGTGGACGGGGCCGTCGTCGTCTCCCACCACACGAGCGACACCTTCATCGACCGGATCGCGGCATCGGTGCCCGTCGTCTACGGCGGTCGCCCCACGCGCGAGCGCGAGGACGACTACTACGTCGACGTCGACAACGTGGCCGGTGCTCGCCGCGGCACGGCGTACCTGATCGAGCGCGGCTACCGGCGGATCGCCAACATCTCCGGACCCGTCAGCATGCCCGCCGGCGTCGACCGCGTCGACGGCTTCCGTGCCGCGATGGCGGATGCCGGTCTCGAGCCCGGTCCGATCGAGGACGGCAACTTCACGGCCGACGGCGGCTCCGCCGCGATGCAGCGGCTCCTCGACTCGGGTGCGCCCTTCGACGCCCTCTTCATCGCGAGCGATCTCATGGCCCGAGGCGCGCTCGCCGTGCTCGGGCGCGCGGGCATCCGTGTTCCCGAGGACGTCGCGATCATGGGCTTCGACGACTCGCCCGTCGCCGTCGCCGTGCAGCCGAACCTCACGACGATGCGTCAGCCGTCGCACGAGCAGGGGGAGAGGATGGCCGACGTGCTGCTCCAGCTCCTCGCCGGTGGGCGGCCCGATCACGTGACCGTGCTCGAGACCCAGCTGGTCGTCCGCGACTCGGCCTGACGCGGCCGAGTCGCGGAGTCGCTTACTCCGGGTCGCCGCCCAGCTGACCGATCGGGACGATCGGACCGCCGTCGTCGGCACCGGTCTTGCGTGCCCGCGCGATGGCGTTGCCCACGTGGTAGATGAGGAGCGCCGCGACGGTGCCGAGCACGATCGCGCCGAAGCTCAGCGTGCCGAGGTTCATCGTGAAGCCCGCGATCGCGATCACGAACGAGACGGCCACGGTGTACTGGTTCACGGGGCGCGAGAAGTCGACCTGGTTGTCGACCCAGATCTTCATGCCGATGACGCCGATGAGGCCGTACAGGGCGGTCGTCACGCCGCCGAGCACGCCGAGGGGCATCGCGAAGATGACGGCGCCGACCTTCGGTGAGAAGGCGAGCAGGATCGCGACGGCACCGGCCACCCAGTACGCGGCCGTCGAGTAGACGCGGGTCGCCGCCATGACGCCGATGTTCTCGCCGTAGGTCGTCGTGCCCGAGCCGCCGCCGAGGCCGGCGATGGTCGTCGCGACGCCGTCGGCGAGGAGCGCACGCCCGGTGTGGCGGTTGATCGAGGGGTCGCCCGTCATCGTCGCGACGCCGCGCACGTGCCCGACGTTCTCTGCGATGAGCACGAGGATGACGGGGAGGAACATCGGCAGCATCGCCCAGGCCTGCGGGTCGCCGAAGGCGGGGAAGTGGAACGTGGGCAGGCCGATCCAGTCGGCGCTCTCGACGCCGGTCCAGTCCACGCGGCCCATGAGCGCCGCCACGACGTAGCCGACGATCACGCCGAGGAAGATCGAGACACGGCCGAGGAAGCCGCGGAACAGCACGGCGAACAGGATGCACGCGACCAGCGTGATCGTGCCGAGCAGCGCATCGGTCTGGAAGTTGTTCCACGCCGCCGGGGCGAGGTTCAGACCGATGAGGGCGACGATCGCGCCCGAGACGACGGGCGGCATGAGCTTTTCGATCCATCCCGTGCCGGTCGCCTGGACGAGCATGCCGACCCCCGCGAGCAGGATGCCGACGACGACGACGCCGAGCAGCGCCTGCCCGATCTGCTCGCCGGTCTCGAGCGACTTGCCGCTGTTGAAGGCCTGGATCGGGGCGATGAACGCGAAGGAGGAGCCCAGGTAGCTCGGGAGCTTGTTGCGGGTGAGGAGGAGGAAGACGATCGTGCCGACGCCCGAGAAGAGGAGCGTCGTCGACACCGGGAAGCCGGTGAGGAGGGGAACGAGGAACGTCGCGCCGAACATCGCCACGACGTGCTGCGCGCCGATCGCGATCGTCGCGGGCCACGCGAGACGCTCGGTGGGCGCGACGACGGCGCCGGGTTCGACGGTGCGGCCGTCTCCGTGTTGGGTCCAGATGGGCATGCGGGCGCTCCTCGAAGGGTCGTGCGACAGGCGGGGGATGTCGGCCTGTGGCCCAGGCTATCTGGGAGAACGCTGGGAGAGCGTCACTCCTCCGGCGAGGCGGGGTCGTCGAGGTGCCACGCGGTCACCGCGACCGTGCCGCCCTCGACGATGTCCGCATCGACCGGCTTCGACCCGCGGGTCTCGCCGGGGAGAGTCGCCCCCCAGATCGTTCGTGCGACCAGGACGCCGTGCGTCGACGCGGCATCCCACCCGATGATCGCGCGCGCGGATCGGCCCGGGGGAATCGTGATCCGCGACGGGCCGGGGTCGCCGCCCATGAATGAGCCGCCGTGCTCCACCGTCACCGCGAGGAGGTGGCCGTTCTGGTCGCCGAACGCGATGTCGGGGTATCCCTCGATGACGCACGGCGCCTCCGAGAAGTTCATCAGCTCGAGCGGCAGCGCGCGGTGGCCGGTCGCTCCGTCGACGTCGTGGATGAGCATCATGGCGCGGTCGGGCGTACAGGCATCCGTGCCGGTGATGCCGCCGCCGTCGACCCGCTCGGGCACCGCGTCGCCCGGAGCCTCGGGATCGGGCCGCAGCGACCCGTCGGCGGGTGCGGGCTGGGTCTCCTCCGCGTCGGCGCGCACCTGCGCCTGAGCCGCCTCGTTCCCGGCGAGGTGCACGGAGCCGAGCAGCATGAGGGACACGACGGCGACGCCGACGGCGATCAGCGCACCGCCCGTGGTGCTCGGGCCGCGCCCGGGTGCCACGGCCCCGGACTCGGGTGCGACGGGGAGTCCGGCAACGGGAGTGGCGGTGTGTCGGGCCAGGCGGTGCGCGACGAGGGCCGGGATCCACCCGTAGAGGAGCCCCCAGTAGGCCCCGGAGGCCGCGCGCGAGCCGAGGTCGACGGCCCACAGCGCCCACCCGTGGGTGAAGAGCGTGCCGAAGACGAGGACGGCATCGACGGTCATCCCGACGACGGCGCCGGCGGCCACCGCCGCGAGCCACGTCCGGGCGACGACCGCGCCCCCGATGCTCGCCGCCGGAATGACGCGCAGGATCGCGGCGTGCACGCCCGCGGCGGCGAGCGCGCCCACCAGCGGCACCAGCAACGGCCAGGGAGCTGGCCACGACCACATGAACGGGGTCCCGCCGGTCGGGAGGACCGCCTGCTGCACACGTGCCAGCGGTGTCGAGCCGATCGCGGCGGCGATCAACGCGGTCGCGAGCCACAGCGCACCGACCGTCCCGCTCACGATGCCGCGGCGCACCCCGTCGCGCATGTCAGCCGGCCGTCGCGGTCTCGTCGCGCGTCAGCTTCTCGAGCAGCTCGCGGTACTTCGCCGCCGTACGGTCGACGATCTCGGCGGGAAGCTCGGGCGGAGTGCCGGTGCCGTCCCAGTTCGCGGCGAGCCAATCGCGGACGATCTGCTTGTCGAAGCTCGCCATCCGTTCGGCGGGTGTCGTGCCGGATGCCCACGCCGGGGCATCCCAGTACCGCGACGAGTCGCTCGTGAGCACCTCGTCGGCGAGGGTCAGCGTGCCCGCGGCATCCACCCCGAACTCGAACTTCGTGTCGGCGAGGATGAGCCCGTGCGCCTCGGCGACCGCGGCCGCGCGGCGGTAGATCTCCAGCGACGCGTCGCGCAGCTCTGCGGCACGTTCGGCACCCACGAGCTCGACGGCGCGGGCGAACGAGATGTTCTCGTCGTGCTCGCCCATCGGTGCCTTGTACGCCGGGGTGAACAGCGGCTCGGGCAGCCGGTCGCCGTCTTCGAGGCCCGCCGGCAGCGGGATGCCGCAGACCGTGCCTTCGGCGCGGTACTCCTTCCAGCCGGAGCCGGTGAGGTAGCCGCGGACGACGCATTCGATCGGGAGCATGTCGAGGGACCTGACGACCATCGCGCGGTCCGCGACGGCGGCAGGCGGCGCCTCGCCCGTCAGGTGGTTCGCGATCGCGCGACCCCCGTCGTCGCCCGCGAGCTGGTCGAACCACCACTGGCTGAGCGCCGTGAGAAGCGCCCCCTTGGCGGGGATGCCGGGGGAGAGAACATGGTCGAACGCGCTCACCCGGTCGCTCGCGACCACGAGCATCCGCCCGTCGGGGGCGTCGGCGGCTGTGCCGTCCGCGCTCGGCGCGGTGGGGGCGGGGCGGTAGAGGTCCCGCACCTTCCCCGAGTAGACGTGGGTCCAGCCGGGCAGGTCGAGGGGTGCGTCCGTCACGTGTCCATTATCGTCACGGCGTGATCTCGTCGACGAACGCGAACGCCTCGGCGACGACCTCGGGCCAGAGGTCCGAGGCATCCGCGCCGACGACCACCCACTCGCGCATCGCACGCTCGCGGATGACCATCCGCTCGGCGCGGCCGGTCGCCTCGAGTTCGCTCACGCGCTGTTCGGGGAGCTTCGCGATGAGGCCCTCCCGCCAGCCCAGGAACGCGAACACCTTGCCGCGGATGCGCAGGCCCTGACTGCCGAACATCGGGCCGATGTCGACGCCGGGGCGGACGAGGTACTCGGCGCTGATGTCGTCGTAGATCGCGCGGGGTGAGTGCGTCATGCCGTGAGGCTACCCGTCACCGTGAAAAGTATGTATAGTCCACATGGACTAATCGAACCGGAGTAATCATGAAGGATCCCGTCAGCCGTCTCACCCCCCTCGGAGTCATGGTCCTCGCGCTGCTGCGCGAGGACGACATGCACCCCTACGAGATGATCCGGCTGATGCGCCATCGCCACGACGACCGCATCGTCACGATCACGAACGGCACGATGTACCACACCGTCGCCCGCCTCCAGCAGCAGGGGCTGCTCGCCGAGGTCGGCGTCGACCGCGAGGGGAACCGGCCCGAGCGCACCACCTACGCGCTGACGGATGCCGGCAATGCGGCTGTCGTCGAATGGGTGCGCCGAGAACTCCCCGCCATCGAACGCCCGGCGCAGTTCCGCATCGCCCTGGCCGAGTCGCACAACCTCCCGCGCGAAGAGGCGATCGCCCTCCTCACCACCCGACGGGAATCACTGGAGAGATCACGAGACCTGCACCGCGACGGGAGAGACAAAGCTCTCGAGAAGGGCGTGCCCGACGTGTATCTCATCGAGGTGGAGCGCGAGGGCGTACTGCTCGACGCCGAACTCGCGTGGCTCGACGGACTGCTCCACCGCATCGCCCGACCCGACTACCCCTGGAATGACGCGAACGCCATTCCGACCGACCTCTACCTGGCTCGAAGAGAGGCCGCCCGGCAATGACCGACAACACTCCCACCACGCGTGCCGAGGCGCACGCATCGCCCGCTCACCACCCCGATCAGACCGGGCGCAGCCCGTGGCCCGCGCTCTGGGCCCTTGTCATCGGGTTCTTCATGATCCTCGTCGACACGACCATCGTGTCGGTCGCGAATCCCGCCATCAAGGCGGCCCTCGACCCCACCACCAACAACCTCGACAACGTCGTGTGGGTCACTTCCGCCTATCTCCTCGCCTATGCCGTGCCGCTGCTCATCACGGGCAGGCTCGGCGACCGGTTCGGCCCGCGGCGGATCTACCTCATCGGGCTCGCGATCTTCACCCTGGCATCCCTCGGCTGCGGTCTGTCGTCGAGCCTCGGCATGCTCATCGCGTTCCGCGCGGTGCAGGGCGTCGGGGCATCCCTCATGACGCCGCAGACGATGGCCGTCATCACCCGCACCTTCCCCGCCACCCAGCGCGGTGCGGCGATGGGCCTGTGGGGTGCGACGGCCGGTGTCGCGACGCTCGTCGGGCCGCTCGCCGGGGGCCTGCTCGTCGACGGGTTCGGGTGGGAGTGGATCTTCTTCGTGAACCTCCCCGTCGGCGTGATCGGATTCGTGCTCGCGTGGATCCTCGTGCCCGACCTCGAGACGCACCCGCACCGCTTCGACATGGTCGGCGTGTTCCTCTCCGCGATCGCGCTGTTCCTGATCGTCTTCGGCCTGCAGGAGGGGGAGCATTTCGACTGGGCACCGTGGGTCTGGGCGATGATCGCAGGCGGCATCGTCATGATGGCGCTGTTCATCTGGCAGCAGGCACGGACCAAGAGCGAGCCGCTCGTGCCGCTCGCGCTGTTCCGTGACCGTAACTTCTCGGTGGCGAACATCGGCATCGCGACCGTCGGGTTCACCGTGACCGCGATGTCGCTGCCCATGATGTTCTTCTACCAGTTGGCGCGCGGTCTGTCGCCGACGGACTCCGCGCTGCTCCTCATCCCGATGGCGGTGCTCTCGGGTGTCCTCGCGCCGATCGCGGGACGTGTCCTCGACCGGGTCGACCCCCGTCTGCTCCTCGTGCCGGGGCTGCTGCTGACGGCGATCGCACTGTTCTGGTACGCGGCGCTCATGAACCCGGACACCCCGATCTGGGTGTTCCTGCTGCCCTCGGCGCTCATGGGCATCGGCCAGGCCGGCATGTGGGGGCCGCTCGCCACCACCGCGACCCGGAACCTCCAGCCGCGGCAGGCGGGCGCCGGCGCGGGCATCTACAACACGACGCGCACGATCGGGTCGGTGCTCGGCTCGGCCGCGATCGCCGCGTTCATGCAGAACCGGCTGGAGGCGAACCTCCCGGGCGCATCGGACGCGGGCGGCGACTTCGGCGCGGGAAAGCTCCCCGACTTCGTCGTCGGCGGGTTCTCGGATGCCATGGCGCAGTCGACGCTGCTGCCTGCCGCCGTCCTCCTGATTGGCGTCGTGGCGGTGCTGTTCATGCAGCGTCCCGCCCACCTCGAGTCGCGCCGCTGACACCCCCGGCGTGGGCGCGCCTGGCGCCCGCGCCGGGGTGCCGAGACCCGCTCCCCGCGCCGAGACCCGCTCCGGACGCCGAGACCCCGTGTCCAGTTCACGGGTCTCGGCGGGTAGGACGGGTCTCGCCGGGGTCGGCTCGGCGGGAGGGACCCCCGGGGTCAGTCGGCGGCGGCGCGGGCCGCGATGTCTGTGCGGTAGCCCTCGAGGGAGATCTGCTCGAGACCCGCTCCGGGCGCCGAGACCCGGTGTCCCGTTGACGGGTCTCGGCAGGCAGGATGGGTCTCGGCGGGCGGGACGAGTCTCGGTGGGGTCGGCTCGGCGGGCGGGACGCCCGCGGTCAGTCGGCGGCGACTCGGGCCGCGATGTCCGTGCGGTAGTGCGAACCCTCGAGAGCGATGTGCCGCAGGGCCGCGTAGGCGCGGTCGCGGGCGACCGTGAAGGACGTCCCCGTCGCGACGACGTTGATCACGCGCCCGCCCGTCGCGATGAGGCCGCGCTCGCTCTCGGCCGTGGCCGCGTGAGCGAGGTGGATGCCGGGGATGCCAGCGGCATCCACCAGCCCCGTGATCGGCCGCCCGACGTGTGGGGATTCGGGGTACCCCTCGCTCGCGAGCACGACGGTGATGGCGGCCGTGTCGGCGAAGGTCGGCGCGGGCTCGTCTTCGAGGAAGCCCCCCGCCGCGGCGAGCAGCAGCCGCGACAGCGGACTCGTCATGCGGGCGAGGACCACCTGCGTCTCCGGGTCGCCGAAGCGTGCGTTGAACTCGATGACCTTGATGCCCTGGTCGGTGACGATGAGGCCGGCGTAGAGCAGTCCGATGAAGGGGGTGCCCTCGGCATCCAGCTCTCGGATGACGGGCTCCGCGACGGTGCGCGTCACCTCGTCGACGAACGCCTGCTCGCTGCCGAAGCGCTCGGCGAGCCAGGGGAGCGGGGAGTAGGCGCCCATGCCGCCGGTGTTCGGGCCCGCGTCGCCGTCGTACGCGCGCTTGAAGTCCTGGGCGGGGGCGAGTGGGCGCACCGTGTCGCCGTCGCTCACGAAGAAGAGCGACACCTCCGGGCCGGAGAGGAACTCCTCGACGAGCACGGGACCGGTCGGCAGATAGGTCTCGGCGTGGTCGAGCGCGGCGGCGCGGTCGTCGGTGACGACGACACCCTTGCCGGCTGCGAGGCCATCGGCCTTGACGACGTAGGTCGCCCCGTACTCGTCGAGAGCCGCCTCGACCTCGGCGCGGGTCGTGGCGCGCGTGGCGCGGCCGGTGGGGACGCCCGCGGCATCCATGATCCGCTTCGCGAACGCCTTGGATCCCTCGAGCTGCGCGGCCGCCCGACCCGGACCGAACACCGGGATGCCGCGCTCGCGCAGAGCGTCGGCGACCCCTGCGACCAGTGGCGCCTCGGGACCGATGATCACGAGGTCGATGTTCTCGTCGTTGGCGTAGTCCGTGACGGCCGTCGGGTCGTTCGGGTCGAGGCCGGCCGCGATCGCGGCATCCGCGGCGATGCCCGCGTTGCCGGGGGCGGCGAACAGCTCGTGTCCGGCATCCTCGCCCTTCAGGGCCAGCAGGATGGCGTGCTCGCGGGCACCGGAACCGAGGACGAGAATGCGCACGCGCCCAGCCTACCCAGCACACCCGCGCCCGCCCGGCTGGGGCGGTCGTCGGCTGCGGCGAGCCGGAAGTCTCCCGCCCGCCGCGAACCGTGCTCAGTCTCGGCGGCGCGGGCGCGCGGACGTGGCCCCGGAATCCCGCGGTCGGGTCCGTGAGGCCGACACGGGGAGCCTGAATACGGAACGGGCTAGCGTGGAGGGATGGCGCGCAGAATCTCGACCGAGGAGGGGCGTACCGCCCTGGCTGCGGTTGCCGCGGCGGGCGGGGCGGCCCGGGCCGAGCACGCGACGGCCGTGCGATACCTGTTGCAGCTGCTGGCCGAGAAGGCTCCCGGCAACACCGTCGAGGTGCGCGTGCCGCCGTTCGGGGCCGTGCAGGTCGTGGAGGGGCCGCGGCACACGCGCGGCACCCCGCCGAACGTCGTCGAGACGGATGCCGCGACGTGGATCGCCCTGGCGATCGGCGCGGAGTCGTGGTCGGATGCCTCCGCCGCCGGTCGGATCTCGGCGTCCGGCACGCGCGCCGACATCTCGGCGCTGCTTCCGCTCCGGCCCTGACCCGCAACACTCGCGAGCTGCGGGGCCCGGTCGCTCCGCAGCACGACGCACGTGCCTGGCCCCGCGTGCCCCTACACCGTGACGACGATCTTCCCGCGGGTGTGGCCCTCCTCGAGGGCGGCGTAGGCCGCCGCCGCCTCGTCGAGCGGGTAGGTGGCGGCGATCTCGACGTGCAGGTCGCCGCTCGCCACGAGACCGGCGAGTTCGGCCAGCTGCGTCGCGTCGGGGCGCACCCAGATCGAGTGTCCGCCGAACTCGGTGCGGGCGCGCTGGTCCGCGATCGAGACGACCGCACCGCCGGGTGCGAGAAGCTCGGATGCCGAGTCGAGCGACGACCCGCCGGCGAAGTCGACGATCGCGTCGAACCCGCCCGGGACGAGCTCGCGCGCCGCCGCGACGAGCCCCTCACCGTACGCGAGCGGTTCCGCGCCGAGCGAGCGGAGGTAGTCGTGGTTTCGCGGCGACGCCGTGCCGACCACGTGCGCACCGCGGAGCTTCGCAAGCTGCACTCCGAACGACCCGACGCCACCGGCGGCACCGTGGATCAGGATGGTCTGCCCGGACCGCACCCCCGCGCGCTCCAGCGACTGCAGGGCGGTGAGCCCCGTCAAGGGCAGGGCGGCGGCCTGCTCGAAGGACACGCCCTCGGGCTTGTGCGCCGCGGTGCGCACGGGGACCGGCATGAATTCCGCGAGTGATCCGTGCTGCACGACGTCCGCCCGCGCGTAGGCGACCACCGCGTCGCCGACGGCGAACTCCGGAGTGTCCAAGCCGACCTTCTCGACGATGCCCGCGACGTCCCACCCGGGCACGGCCGGCAGCTGTGTGTCGATGACGCCCCGCAGATACCCCTCGCGGATCTTGTAGTCGACGGGGTTGAGGCCCGCCGCCACCACCCGCACGACGAGCGTGTCGGGCCCGGGGTGCGGGAGCTCTCGCTCAGCGATGCGGAACCGGTCGTTGCCGCCGAACTCGGCGTATTCGAGTGCCTTCATGCGACGAGACAACCCCGCGTCCATGGCATCCATTCCGCGCTGCGCGGATTCGTCGACCGCCCGGCGCCACGCACCACGCGCGGTCAGCGCCGCGGCACGATCAGCGGCGCCTCGGACCCCGTGCCGTGCCGCGGGGTGGGACAATGGAGGGATGAGCGAGCCCGCCGAACCCCGCACGGAGCACCGCATCGAAACGGCGACCGTGCGCCGGAGCCCCCGCTACGCGATCTTCTTCGCGGCGGGTGCGGCGGTCGGCATCCTCGTCGCGCTCATCCTCACGTTCGCGTTCGACGGCACGGCGCAGAAGAGCCCCACGACCGACGTCATGTATTCGGCGTCGCAGGTGTTCGGATTCCTGTGCCTCGTGTGCATCCCGGTCGGGATGGCGCTCGCCGGCGGCCTCGCCCTGCTGCTGGATCGCCGCCTGTCCCGGCGCACGCACGACGTGCGCATCGACCACGAGCGGACCGAGGCCTGACGCGCGTCGCCTGAGTCGCGGGTCTCGACACCCGAGCCGCCGGGCGCGGCGCCCTCAGGCGATGTCGGCGATGATCGGGGCGATCGCGGTGTCGAAGGCGACGACGTCTCCGCGCAGGCCATCGGTCACCGCGACCGTGAGCGCGCCTATCCACCACACGCCCCGCTGCGTCAGCGGCAGCACCTGGACGTTGAGCTCGAACGAGTGCGCCCGGCGCCCCGCGGCGCGCTCGTGCTGAGCGATCGCACTCGCGTACGCGCGATACGACGACCCGCCGGAGCGGGCGTCCGCGGAGACGCGGTCGCCGTACCGCTGGGCCTCGGCTTCGGCGTAGGCGATCGCCGCGTCGGCGAAAGGAGCGATCGCGGCGCGCAGCTCTTCTGCGCCTTCGGTGGGCAACGCGACGAACGTCGCGAAGTCGTCGACGAGCTCGAGCGGAACGGGTGAGGTGTGCGCCTGCGGCTCGACCGTCATGTCCCAGTACGCGCGCCACTGACGCTCGAGCGCCGCCGTGTCGGTGAACTCCTCGGGTGCCGCCGACGGGACGCCTCTCAGCTGCGGCAGCTCCTCCGGATAGCGGATGCCGAGCGACTGGCGCAGGTACAGCGCGACGAGCACGGGGATGCCTGCGTCCTCGCGAACGACCCACTCCGGTGCTCCCGCTGCCATGCGGCCATCCTAGAGAACGGCGTGCATCCGCAGGCGGGATGGTTTATTGCGCAACTGTGCGCTCTGGTGTGCCGGTCCCTGCGATGATCGCCGTCGAGGAGCGCCGACGACGAGCTGCCAGACCATGGCCGACGGTGCCCCGGAAGGTGCCCTCACATGCGATTCTCCACGAACGTCGAACTCCTCGATGGTCCGTTCCGTCATGCTCAGGACCTCAATCTCGAGGCCCTCCGCGCCCTCGACGCCGATCGGCTGCTCGCGCCGTTCCTCCGTGAGGCGGGGCTGCCGCCCGTCGCGGAGCCGTACGGCGATTGGGAGAGCCGCGGTCTCGACGGGCACACGGCCGGCCACTACCTGTCGGCGTCCGCCCACGCCGTGACGATGGCGGGCGCGACCGACCTCGTGCCGGTGCTCGATCACATGGTCGGCGAGCTCGCCCGTGCGCAGCGGCACCTCGGGACGGGCTACGTCGGGGGCATCCCCCGCTCGGCCGACCTCTGGGACGAGGTCGCGACAGGCATCCGCCCCGACACGTTCCGTCGCGCGCACTGGGCGCCCTGGTACAACCTGCACAAGATCTACGCGGGGCTGATCGACGCGCACCGCCTCGCCGGCACGCCGGGCGCCCTCGACGTGGTCCTCGGCCTCGCCGAGTGGTGGGAGGGTCTCGCCGCCGGAATCGACGACGACGCGTTCGAGCTCATGCTCGAGACGGAGTTCGGCGGCATGAGCGAGGCCTACGCCGACCTGTACGCCCTGACGGGCGACGAGCGTCACCTCGCGATGGCGCACCGCTTCGCCCACCGCGCCGTCGCCGAGCCGCTCGCCGCCGGTCGCGACGAGCTCACGGGTCTGCACGCCAGCACGCAGATCCCGAAGCTCGTCGGCCTCGCCCGCATCGCCGAGGTATCGGGTGACGATCGCAGCGCCCGCGCGGCGGAGAACTTCTGGGACATCGTGACGACCCGCCGAAGCGTGTCGATCGGGGGCAACAGCGTCTCGGAGCATTTCCACGACACCGACGACTTCACTCCCATGGTCGAGCACCGCGAGGGCCCGGAGACGTGCAACACCTACAACATGGTGAAGCTCTCTCGCCTGCTGTTCGAGCGCTCTGGCGACCCCGCCTACCTCGATGAGATCGAGCGCGCCGAGTTCAACCACCTGCTCTCTTCGATCCACCCCGAGCACGGCGGGCTCGTCTACTTCTCCTCGATGCGGCCCGCGCACTACCGGATCTACTCGCGCCCCGGCGTGCACTTCTGGTGCTGCGTCGGCACCGGCATGGAGACCCACGCGATCCACGGCCGCTCCGTCTTCGTCGAGGACGAGACGGGTGTCGGCGTCGTGCTCTACGTGCCGGCCCGGCTGACGGCGCCCGCCTTCGGTCTGGTCCTCACGCAGCACGCCGACCTGCCGGCATCGGGCGCCGTGCGGCTGGATGTCTCGCTGGAGGCGCCGCGGCGGTTCGCGCTGCGCCTGCGGGTGCCCGCGTGGGCCTCCGCGGACATCGACGTGCGCATCGACGGCGAAAGCGTCGCCGCGGTCGCACAGGACGGATTCCTCGTGATCGACCGCGAGTGGCAGGGCGGCGAGAGCGTCGAACTGGATCTGCCGCTCAACGTCCGGACCGAGCGCCTGCCCGACGGGTCGGCGTGGGAGTCGGTGCTCGTCGGCCCGAGCGTCATGGCGCTTCGCGGTGCGACACGGTGGCGCGCAGGGCTCCGGCTCGACGTCCGCGTCGTCGACCCGCACTTCGACGCCGGCGAGATCCGACTGCAGTGGCAGCCGGCCCCCCCGGGGCATCCGTTCCGCATCGAGGTCGACGGTGTCGAGGCCGGTCGCGTCGACGATGTCACGGCCGGCGAGGCGACGGTCGCGCTGGCCGCGACGGATGCCGCATGGGGCGTCCGACGCATCGCCATCGTCTCGGACGACAGTCTCACCCCGCGCCTCACGGAACTGCGGGTCCTGCGCCGCCTCGGCGAGGAGCCGCCGGCCGCGACCGACTGAGCGCGAGCTGATGGCGCGGTTACGAGACTCCCATGTACGGATATTTGCCGTACACTTGGGTGCATGTCTGCCCCGTTGAAGGATGCGCGTATCGAGCTGCGAGCCACGGTCGCGCAGAAGGAGAGCATCGAGACGGCCGCCGCGATCGAGGGGCGCTCACTGTCCGATTTCTCGTTGGCCACGCTCACCGAACGCGCTGAGCTTGTCATCGCACGCGAACGCGAGGTGCGTGTGAACGCGCGAGACCTCGCCGCGTTCGTCGAGATCCTCGAACGGCCCGCACAGCCCATCGAGGGCCTACGCGAGCTCCTGACCCGTTCCCCTGTCTTCGTTGACTGAGTTCCGCACACCCAGGCCGATCGCCGCGGGAGATCCGCTCTCAGATTTCAGTTGCGGCGTCGACGCTCTCGACCAATGGCTGCGCGGCCGCGCGCGCAACAACGAGAAGAGCGGAGCATCGCGAACGTTCGTGTCCGTCACGGAGATCGGTGCCGTCGCGGGCTACTACTGCCTGTCCTCGAGTTCCCTCTCCCAACAGGACGCGCCCACCACGCTCGGCCGCTATCAGCCCGACCCGATACCCGTCGTCCTGCTCGGCCGACTCGCCGTCGACACCCGCTACTCGAACATCGGTCTCGGCCGATCCCTCCTCCAACACGCCACCGCCCGCGCGATCGCCGCCGCCGAAACCATCGGGATCCGCGCGATCCTCGTCCACGCGCTCACCGAAGACGTCGTGCCCTTCTACGAACGCTTCGGCTTCACACGATTCCCCGGCACCAACCACACGCTCTACCTCCTCACCGCCGACGCCCGGGCAACACTCCAAGCGCCCTGACGCGAGCGCAAGCCGCGGTTACGAGACCACGACCGGCTGGAACTCGACCGGCGCGGGGCACGCGCCGTTCGAGCGGGACGTGTACGGAATCTCGAACCACTCGTCGCGCACGGTGGTGCCCGCGGCGTCGAGGACGGCGATGCGGATGCCGGCACCCGGGTCGACGCCGATGGTGTCCTTCGGCGCGAAAGGCGGTTCGGGCGGAACCTCCCACCTGCCGCGAGCGGTGGATTCGAGGGCGATCGGCTGACAGCCCTCGCCGAGACAGGCGGCCACGGTTCCGGCGCCCACGACGGTGGGATCGATCTGCACGATCACCGGGTCGGTGTAGACGAAGCCGATCGCCGGGCAGGCGACCGGCTGCGAGGCGCATCCCGTGAGCGCGATGGACGCAGCCAGGACCGCGAGGGCGGGCAAGCGACGCGTTCGCATGCCAGTGAACCTAGCAGCGGGGTCCGTGGCGAGTCCCGGAGAGGGGTCCGCGGCGGGTCGGGCGGGCGCCGCTGCCCTCCTTCCGCCCGGTAGGCTGTTCGCGTGGCTGAAGCCCCACCGAACCCCTATTCCGAAGCCGGCGTCGACACCGCGGCGGGAGATCTCGCCGTCGAACTGATGAAGTCGGCCGTTCGTCGCACCCACGGGCCGGAGGTCCTCGGCGGCGTCGGCGGGTTCGCGGGCCTCTTCGACGCGAGTGCCCTCCTGTCCTACACGAAGCCGCTGCTCGCCTCGAGCACCGACGGCGTGGGCACGAAGGTCGCGATCGCGCAGGCGATCGACAAGCATGACACGATCGGTCAGGACCTCGTCGGCATGGTCGTCGACGACATCGTCGTGGTCGGCGCGAAGCCCCTCTTCATGACCGACTACATCGCGTGCGGCAAGGTCTTCCCGGAGCGCATCGCCGACATCGTCCGCGGCATCGCGCTCGGGTGCGAGCAGACCGGCACGGCGCTCGTCGGCGGCGAGACGGCCGAGCATCCGGGCCTTCTCGGCGTGAACGACTACGACGTCGCGGGAGCGGCGACGGGCGTCGTCGAGGCGGGATCCGTGCTCGGCGCCGAGCGCGTGCGCACGGGCGATGTCGTCCTCGCCCTGGCATCCAGCGGCCCGCACTCCAACGGCTACTCGCTCATCCGACACATCGTCAGCCGGAACGGCATCACCTACGGGGCGGATGCCGCGGACTTCGGTCGCACGTGGGGCGAGGAGCTCCTCGAGCCCACACGCCTGTACACGCTGCCGCTCCTGCGCCTGCTCGAGAAGGTGCCCGGTGCCGTCCACTCGTTGAGCCACGTCACGGGCGGGGGCATCGCCGCGAACCTCGCGCGCGTGCTGCCGGTCGGGTCGTGGGTCGAGGTCGACCGCTCGACGTGGTCGCCGTCGCCGGTGTTCCGCGTGCTCGCCGATCTCGGCGGGCTCGACCTCGAGAGCACGGAGGGCACCTGGAACCTCGGCATCGGCTTCCTCGCCGTCGTCGCCGCGGACCAGGCGGATGCCGCGATCGCCGCCCTCGCCTCCGAGGGCATCGCCACGTGGCAGGTCGGCACGGTCCACGACGGAGCGCTGCCGAGCGATGACCACGGACACTTCGAGCAGGGCGCGAAGGGTGTCGACGGAGGCGCCGTGCGTCTTGTCGGCGCCTACGCAGAAACGGACTGAGCAACACCAATGTGCGGAATCGTGGGCGTCGTCGGTCAGGCGAACGTCAACCAGGAGATCTACGACTCCCTGCTCCTGCTGCAGCACCGCGGCCAGGACTCGACCGGCATCGCGACGGCCGAGCCGAACGGCGTCTTCCACCTGTTCAAGGCCAAGGGGCAGGTGCGCGAGGCGTTCCGCACGCGCGACATGCGGGCGCTGCTCGGCACGATCGGGCTCGGGCACGTGCGCTACGCCACGAAGGGCACCGCCTCGAGCGAAGAAGAGGCGCAGCCGTTCTACGTCAACGCGCCCTACGGGATCGTGCTCGTGCACAACGGCAACCTCACCAACACGCGGGAGCTCACGCAGGAGCTCTTCCACACCGATCGCCGGCACCTCAACACGAGCTCCGACACCGAACTGCTCGTCAACGTCCTCGCGAACGAGTTGCAGGCATCCATCTCGGGTCTCGACCTCGACCCCGCGCAGATCTTCCAGGCCGTCACGCGCGTCCATGAGCGCGTCGAAGGGTCGTACGCGGCCATCGCCCTGATCGCGGGCTACGGGCTGCTGGCCTTCCGCGATCCCTTCGGCATCCGCCCGCTCATCCTCGGCACGCGCCGCACCGAGGACGGACGCTACGAGTGGGTCGTCACCTCCGAGTCGCTCGTGCTCGAGAACGGCGGCTTCGAGGTCGTGCGCGACGTCGAGCCCGGGGAGGCCGTGTTCATCGACCTCGAGGGCAGGCTGCACACGCAGCAGTGCGCGGCCGACCCGAAGCTCGTGCCCTGCTCGTTCGAGTACGTGTACCTCGCCCGCCCCGACTCGGTGATGAACGGGATCTCCGTCTACGAGGCGCGGCTGCGCATGGGCGACCGCCTCGCGGACACGATCGCGAAGTACACCCCCAAGGGGACGATCGACGTCGTCATGCCGATCCCGGATTCGTCGCGCCCCGCCGCGATGCAGGTCGCGCGCAAGCTCGGCATCGAATACCGCGAGGGCTTCTACAAGAACCGCTACATCGGGCGCACGTTCATCATGCCGGGGCAGGCGGTGCGCAAGAAGAGCGTCCGCCAGAAGCTCAACGCCATGTCGAGCGAGTTCAAGGGCAAGAACGTGCTCCTGATCGACGACTCGATCGTGCGCGGGACGACCTCCAAGGAGATCATCCAGATGGCGCGGGATGCCGGTGCCAAGAGCGTCACGTTCGCGTCGGCGGCGCCGCCCGTGCGCTACCCGCACGTGTACGGCATCAACATGCCCTCGCGCCACGAGCTCGTCGCCCACGGCCGGACGATCCCCGAGATCGCCGAGGAGCTCGGCGCGGACTACATGGTCTACCAGGAGATCGACGACCTCAAGGCCGCGATCCTCGAGGGCGCGCCCGACGTCGAAGACCTCGACATGAGCTGCTTCGACGGCCGCTACGTCACCGGGACCGTCACCGACGAATACCTCGCCTGGGTCGAGGGCACGCAGGAGAGCTGACCGGCCCCCACACCCCGGGGCGGGCCTAGGCTGGATCGAGTGACAGACCTCCCAGCCCGCTCACTGTGGCGGGGGAGGGCGCTCGCGCTCCTCGGCATCGTGCTGACGGCGTTCTCGCTCCGGTCGGCGGTGGCGTCCCTCTCGCCGATCCTCGCCGAGGTGAATGCCGAGTTCACCGTGCCGACCGCGGTCGTCGGGCTCATCGGGGCCGCACCGCCCGTCTGCTTCGCGGTCTTCGGCATCGTGACGCCGGCGCTGGAGCGGCGCTTCGGCCTGGAACGGCTTGCGGCGGCATCCATGCTCGTCGCGACGGCCGCGATGGTCTGGCGCGCCCTCGCGAGCGACGCGATCGTCCTGCTGATCGCGACGACCGTGCTGTTCGCCGCCGTGGGGGTCGGCAACGTCGTGCTGCCGCCGCTCATCAAGAAGTACTTCCCCGACCGGATCGGGGCGATGACTGCCCTTTACTCGTCACTGCTCGCGGTGGCGGCATTCGTGCCGCCGCTCGTCGCCGTGCCGGTCGCGGATGCCTCGGGCTGGCGCTTCTCGCTGGGCCTGTGGTCGGTGTTCGCGGCGGCGGCGATCGTGCCGTGGATCGTGCAGCTCGCCCGCGACGCCCGTGCGGCGACGAGCGACGAACCGGGGATCGACGTCGACGAGCCGACGCCGCGCGTGCTCGGGCGGCTGACGCGGATTCCGCTCGCGTGGGCGCTCGCCGTGAGCTTCGCGATCTCCTCGGCGAGCGTGTACGTGTGCTTCGCGTGGCTGCCGGTCGTGCTCGTCGACATCGCCCACGTCGACCACGCGACGGCGGGCGCACTGCTGTCGCTGTTCGGCGCGATGGGCCTGCCGTGGTCGATCCTCGTGCCGATCGCGATCGTCCGCTGGAATCGCACCGGTCTCGTCTACGGTGTCGCACTCGTGGCCGGGATGGCCGGAGTCCTCGGGCTCGTCCTCGCCCCCACCGCCGCGACCGTGCTCTGGGTCGTGCTCCTCGGCATCCCCCAGGGGCTCTTCCCGGGCGTGCTCGTGATGATCCAGCGCCGTTCGCGCACCCATGAGGGCGCCGTCGCGCTGTCGAGCTTCACGCAGAGCCTCGGCTACGCGATCGCGGCGCTGTTCCCGCTCGCGTTCGCGATCCTGCACGAGGCGACGGGCGGCTGGCAGGTGCCGCTGCTCGTCCTGGGTGCGCTGTTCCTGTTCACCGTGCCGGCCGGGTACGTCGTGACGCACACGAGCACCATCGAAGGCGAGTGGGAGAAGCGCACCGCACGGCGGTGGTGACGCGGCCGCCGGTCAGGCGGTGGCGAGCTTGCTGTCGTCCTCGTCCTCGTCGTCGTACTGATCGGCCCACTTGTCGACGTACGGGTCGTCCTCGTGGTGACCGAGCTCTTTCTCGAGCGCGCCGAAGTTCACGTTGTACGTGTCGTACTTCAGTTCACGGGCGATCTTGGTGTGCTTCGCCTTCTGACGGCCACGCCCCATGCGAGACCCCCTCATTTCTGACGTCCTGGGGAGTGCGGCTGCTTTCGCACGTACCCATTGCATCCGGTGCATTCGCGATGCATTCACGATCCGGCGTCGAGCCGGGAAGAGTAGCATTCAGGATAACACGGGGCCCTGCGACCCTCGCGGTTATCGGGTCCGACCGTGCCGTCGAACGGAGGATGCCATGGCGCAAACCGAGCCGCACGATGCCCCGGCGCACGCGGTGATCGTGGGGGTGATTCCCGGTCAGCCGGCCCGCGTCCTGCGGGAAGCGGCCCGCTACGCGCGACTGCTCGGGTCGCCGCTCATCGTGGTGCACGTGGATGTCACGCGCTTCGTCACCTATGAGGACCCCGACGGCTACGTCCACTCGGCGCCGATCGATCTCGACATCGCCTCGGGAGAGACCCAACTGCGTGAGGTGACCGAAGCCGCGACGGCGGAGTTCGGGGCATCCGGCACCGACGGCCTGGACTGGTCGGTGTATCAACTCGTCGGAGATCCGGCGCTTGCGATCAAGCATCTCGGAGAGCAGTCCCAGGCCCGCCTCATCGTGGTCGGTACGCGGCGCCGCGGCTTCGGCGAGTCCATCCGTGAGTTCTTCACGGGGTCGGTCGCCGCGCGGCTCGCGCACCGTCAGTCGAGGCCCATCCTCGTGGTTCCCCTCGAGCAGCCCGTCGCCGACGACGAGGAGCTCTGGCCCCAGGGGTGAGGCGCGGGCTCCCCGCCGCGGGTGACGGCGACACTCAGCCGCGGAGCGACCGGATGAGCGAGCGGGATGCCTCGTCGAGGGCGCGGGCCAGATCGTCGACGACGGATGCCGCGACTGCGCCGCCGTGCGCGACATGGGTGCGCAGATCGGCCCGGACGTTCGCGCGGAACTCCGCGACGAGGCTCTCGGCCCGCCGCACCTGCTCACGTGATTCGCTCCGCGAGGCATCCTCGGTGGCTGCCGCGGACTCGGAGCGCCGCTGCGCGGCATCCTGATCGGCGCGCGCGGCGGAGGCGAGGTCGGCCCGGAGGCTCTTCATCGCCTCGCGCACGCTCCCGCGCACCTCGTCGGCGATGAGGCGCACACTGTCGGCGAGTCCTGCCTCGATGCCCGCCAGGTCACTGGCACGTGCGGCCACTTCTGCGCGCCCCGCGTCGGTGATCTCGTAGACGGTCTTCCGCCCGTCGACGGTCTTGGTGACAAGCCCCTCCTCCTCGAGCTTCGCGAGGCGGGGATAGACGGTGCCGGCGCTCGGCGTGTAGGTGCCGCCGGTGCGGTCCGACAGGGCCTGCATGAGGTCGTAGCCGTGTCGCGGCGACTCGTCGAGGAGGCTCAGCAGATACAGGCGCAGATCGCCGTGCGAGAAGACGGGGGCCATGTCAGAACCCCTCGACCGGCTGCGCGGGCTCGGTGGGTTCGGTGGGTTCGGCGGCCTCGACCGGGTCCGTCGTCGCGCGACGCAACACCGTGACCGCGCCCGACACGGAGTTCGCGCGCACGTCTGCGAAGCTGCCACTGAGCTCGCCCACGGAGTCGGTCCAGTTGGTGGGGCCCGATCCGGAGCGCTTCGTGCCGTCGACGGTCACGCGACCGCTCACCGTGCGGAGCACGTAGTTCGCGGCGTGGCCTTCGTCGAGTCGCACGGTGGTGTCGCCCGAGACCGTGTTGACGCCGACGGAGTCCACCCGGCCGGTCGAGTCGATGAGGACGTCTCCCGACACGGTGTCGGCGGTCGCCTTGCGGATCGCGCCGGTCGCGGCGATCTCGCCCGAGACGGAGTTCGCGCTGAGGGTGCCGTCGAGGGAGCGGATCTGCACGTCGCCCGAGACGGCGTTGACGGTCAGGTCGCCCGTGAGCCCGTCGACGATGATGTCGCCGGACACCGTGTTCAGGCGTGCGCCCGATGCGAGGCCCGACACGAGGGCGCTCGCCGAGACGACGCCGAGGGTCAGTGCGATGCCGCGGGGGACCGCGACGGAGATCTCGGCCTTCGGGCCGCCGGAGCCGAAGTTCCGGAACGACTCGAGGAAGTTGTCCCAGCGCAGTTGTGCGTGGTCGATCTCGACGACATCGCCGGATGCCTCGATGCGGAGGTCCTTGATCGTGACGCTGTGCACTTCGATGCGCACTCCCGGCTCGTCGTGCGCCACGACGTCGATCTGGCCGCCGACGAGGCCGACCTTGAGCTTGCGGATGTCTTCGAGGTCGATCACCCGGGTCTCGCCCGGCTTGACGAGCCACTTCTCGAGAGTCATGGTGGGTCTCCTGTATGGTCTGTTCCGCGAATCGAGATATATCGCGTTGAGACGAGGGTAACACGATATATCTCGAGTTTGTCAAGCGTCGTCATCGCCCCAGCCAACTCCCGGTTGACCTTGACGCAACGTCAACTTCTAGCGTGGGTGTCATGAACGATTGGTCGATCAGCGAGGTCGCGAAGCTCGCGGGCACGACGAGCCGCGCACTGCGGCACTACGGCGCGGTGGGGCTGCTGCCGGCATCCCGCATCGGCGCGGGCGGCTACCGCCACTACGACGCCGACGCGCTCGTCCGGCTGCAGCGGATCCTGCTGCTGCGCGAACTCGGACTCTCGCTCCCGCAGATCGGGGAGATCCTCGAGCGGCCCACCGCTGCGGAGGCCTCCCTGGCCCACCACCTCGAGTGGTTGAGCGGCGAGCGAGAGCGGATCGACCGTCAGATCGCCGCCGTGCGATCGACCATCACGGCACTGGAGAAAGGAGAAGAGCCCATGGCGGAAGACATGTTCGACGGGTTCGACCATGCGAAGTACAAGGACGAGGTCATCGAGAGGTGGGGCGAGAAGGCGTACGCCGAGTCCGACCGCTGGTGGACGGGACTGGACGATGCGGAGCGCGGCGACTGGAAAGAGCAGACCGCGGCACTCGGTGCCGCCTGGCAGGATGCCGCTGAGCGTGGCATCCCCGCGGATGGTGCGGAGGCCCAGGCACTCGCCGCTCGACATGTCGCTTGGCTGCGGGGAGTTCCCGGAACGCCCGCGTCGACGAAGGGCGGCGACCTCGCCGGTTACCTCCGGGGTCTCGGAGAGATGTACGTGGCCGACCCGCGATTCGCCGCCAACTACGGCGGGACAGACCGGGCGGTGTTCGTCCGCGACGCACTCGACGTCTTCGCCGACCGCCTCTGACGCGGCGTGTTCCACCGACCCTCGCGGTGCCCGCCCGACATCGCCGGGCGGGCACCGCGGACGCTCCTAGGCCCTGCCGCCGCGGACGACCCTCAGGAGGAACGCGATCAGGGCGATCACGCCGACGATGAGAGCGACCCACAGCAGCCAGTTGAAGGCTGCGTTCATGCCGCCGACGATGGCCAGCACGATGGCGACGACGATGATGATCAGCAGTGCGATGTTCATGATCTGCTCCTTGTTCGGGGGATGAAGGACGCCCCGAAACTAATCGCCTTCGCGGCATCCGGCACCCCCCTTGCCCGACCCGTGAATAGTGCGGTAGAGCCGGGGTATGCCACAGAACAGAACCCCCTCATCGCTCAAGGATCCCGAGCTCTACGAGGAGCTTCGGGCCCAGGGCGATTCGAAGCAGAAGGCCGCCCGCATCTCCAATGCCGTCGCCCGCGACGGGGCGAAGGCCGTCGGGCGCCGGGGCGGCGAGTCCGGATCGTACGACGACTGGACCGTGCCGCGGCTGCGGGCGCGCGCGAAGGAGCTCGGCATCACGGGCTACTCCGGCAAGCGCAAGGCCGAGCTGATCGACATGCTGCGCGACTCCTGACGTGCCACGGCTGAAGAAGGTGCACCCGGGTGTCGACCCGGGGTACCGGCGCTCCCGCGCGGGCTCCGGCTTCCGGTACACGGACGCCGACGGTGGCCCGCTTCGCGCTGCGGACCGCGAGAGGGCGGCGGCGCTGGTCATCCCACCCGCGTGGACGGACGTGTGGATCAGCGCGGTAGCGAACGGCCACATCCAGGCGGTCGGCACCGATGAGGCAGGACGCGTCCAGTACCTCTACCACCCCGACTGGACGGCGGGACGGGACAAGGGCAAGTATGCGCGCGCCCTTCAGCTCGCCGAGGCCCTCCCGCGCGCCCGAGCCCGCGTCACGACCTCGCTGCGCCGGGCGGAGGCAGACCGCGAGCGCGTCCTCGCGGCGGCGTTCCGAATCCTCGATCTCGCCGCCCCGCGCGTCGGCAGCGAGCGGTATCTCGTGAAGCACGGCAGTCGGGGCCTGACGACCCTGCGGCGGCGGGATGCCACGATCGCGGCCTCCGTCACGAGCCTGCGCTTTCCGGGCAAGAGCGGCAAGCGGCAGGAGCTCGATCTCGACGACGCCGAACTCGCGGCGGTGCTCGAGCTCCTCGCGGCCGGGCGGCCCGCCGCGCCGCTGCTGGCATACCGGCGGGGCCGACGTCGCGTGCCGCTCACGCCGCGCGACGTGAACGCGTACGTGCGTGCCGTGACCGGAGGGGCGTTCACGGCGAAGGACTTCCGGACGCTGCGGGGCACGGTCCTCGCCGCCGACGCCCTCGCGCGCATCGGGCCGGCCCGCACGCGGAGCGACCGCAGGCACGCCGAGGTGCTCGCCGTGAAGGCGGCCGCGCACGCCCTGGGCAACACCCCGACGGTCGCCCGCGGCTCCTACATCGACCCGCGGGTGTTCGTCCGCTACCGACGCGGTGTGCTCCTGGATGCCACGGTCTCGCCCGAATCGGCGATCCGCGCACTGATCCTCGGGTGAGCGGGCGATATCGTGCGGACATGGCCCGCACCGCCTGGTTCTCCCCGCTCGCGCTGCTGCTCGTGATCCTGGGCGGCGCCGCGGGCGTCGCCGTGCGGGCGGCGATCATCGTGCCGTTCGGACCGTCCGCCCATCCGTTGGTCGTCCCGGCGCTGACGCTCGCCATCAACCTCGTCGGCGCGCTCCTGCTCGGCGTCGTGGTCGGTCTCCTCGACGATCGCCACCCGCTCCTGCGGGTCGCACTCGGCACGGGCGTCATGGGCGGGTTCACGACCTACAGCGCGTTCGCCGTCCAGTCCTTGACCGTCTCTTCGGCCTCACCCGCGATCGGTCTCGTGCTCATCGCGGTGTCGCTCTTCGGCGGTGTGGTGGCCGCCGTGATCGGACTCGGGCTCGGGCGCCGTATCGCCGACCGTCCCGGAGAGATCGAACCCGCCGAGGACGCGGAATGAACGGCGTCGAGTGGGTGGCGCTCATCGTCGGCGGTGGCCTCGGCGCGGGCGCGCGCTATCTCGTCGACGGTGCCATCATGCGGGGCCGCCGCGGGATCTTCCCGGTCGGCATCCTCGTCGTCAACGTCATCGGGTCCTTCCTCCTCGGGCTGCTCACCGGCATCCCGCACCTCGCTCCCGCCTGGCTCGCGATCCTCGGCACGGGGGTCCTCGGCGGCTTCACGACGTTCAGTTCGGTGGCGGTCGAGACCGTGCTGCTCGCCCAGCGCCGCCGTCGCGACTGGGCGTGGGTGAACCTCGTCGGCACGTTCGTCCTGTGCCTCGTGGCGGCCGCCGTCGGGCTCACGATCGGCGGGCTGTTCCCGCGGTGACCGCACCGGGAAAGGATGCTCCGCGGCGGCGATCGTCGGGATAACCCCCTGTCGGGGCGGCAGGCGGGCCATGGGAGAATGGAACCGATACACCTCTGTATCCAACTCCGCGCCCGCAAGGTCACTCGCAAAGGTCATCCGTGTCGAATCTCGCCGTCCTGAGCCTCAAGAACCGCGCGCTGATCGCGCTCATCACGATCGTCGCCGCCGTCTTCGGGGGCCTCGCGCTCACGAGCCTCAAGCAGGAGCTCATCCCCTCGATCGAGTTCCCGCAGCTGTCGATCGTCTCCACCTACCCGGGGGCCTCGCCCGAGGTCGTGAACAACGACGTGTCGACTCCGATCGAGACCGCGATCCAGGGCGTGCCTGGCCTCGAGTCGACGACGGCCACGAGCACCACGAACGCGTCGATCATCCAGGCATCCTTCACCTACGGCACCGACCTCGCGACGGCCGAGCAGAAGATCCTGCAGGCGGTCAACCGCATCAAGTCGAGCCTTCCCGACGGTGTCGAACCGAACGTCGTGTCGTTCTCCATCGACGACCTCCCCGTGATCTCGCTCGCCGTCACCGGCTACGACGACACCGAGAAGATCCAGGCGCAGCTCGAGGCGAGCGTCATCCCCAAGCTCGAAGACGTCAAGGGCGTCGCCGCCGCGGCGATCATCGGCGGCAAGGGCCAGCGGGTGACGATCACCCCCGACCAGGCGAAACTCGCCGCCGCGGGCTTCTCGCAGACCGCGATCACCGACGCCCTCGACCACAACGGCGTGCTGTTCCCCGGTGGCTCGGTCACCGAGGGCGACCAGACGCTCACCGTCCAGACCGGCGCGAAGATCGAGTCGGTCGACGCGATCGCGAAGCTGCCGCTCGTCCCGTCGAGCCCCGCTCAGGCCGCGGCCGGCATGAAGACCATCGGCGACGTCGCCACCGTCGCGCTCGGGCAGGACCCGGTGACCTCGATCTCGCGCGTCGACGGCAAGCCCGCACTCACGATCTCGATCACGAAGCTGCCCGCCGCGAACACGGTCGACGTCTCGCGCGCCGTCACGGCGCTCCTCCCGAGCCTGCAGGACGCCATCGGACAGAACGCTCAGTTCACGGTCGTGTTCGATCAGGCGCCGTTCATCCAGCAGTCCATCGAGTCGCTCGCCCAGGAGGGCCTGCTCGGTCTCGTCTTCGCGGTGCTCGTCATCTTCGTGTTCCTCCTCTCGGTGCGCTCGACCCTCGTGGCCGCGATCTCCATCCCGACGAGCGTGCTCATCACGTTCGTCGGCATCCAGGCGTTCGGCTACTCGCTCAACATCCTGACGCTCGGCGCCCTCACGATCGCGATCGGACGCGTCGTCGACGACTCGATCGTCGTCATCGAGAACATCAAGCGCCATTACGTCGAGGGCGCCGACAAGATGGCGGCGATCCGCCTCGCCGTCCGCGAGGTCGCGGCCGCCATCACGGCATCCACCATCACGACCGTCGCCGTGTTCCTCCCCATCGCGTTCGTCGGCGACATGACGGGCGAGCTCTTCCGCCCGTTCGCCCTCACCGTCACGATCGCGATGACCGCGTCGCTGTTCGTCGCGCTGACGATCGTTCCCGTGCTCGCCTACTGGTTCATGAAGCCCGGCAAGCCCGTGCTCGACGCCGACGGGAACCCGATCGACCCCGAAGACCCGGCGGCGCCCCCGTCCCGCCTGCAGCGGGCGTACCTGCCGATCCTGTCGTGGACGCTCCGCCACTCGTGGGTGACCCTCATCATCGCGGTGCTCGTGCTCGGCGGCACGCTCGCCGCCGCGCCCCTCATGAAGACGAACTTCCTCGGCGACAGCGGGCAGAACACGTTCACCGTCAGCCAGAAGCTCGGCCCGGCGGCGTCGCTGGATGCCCAGGACGCCGCCGCCCAGAAGGTCGAGAAGGCGATCCTCGGAGTCTCCGGCATCAAGACCGTGCAGACCTCGATCGGGTCGACCGGCTCCGCGATCCGCGACGCGTTCTCCGGCGGTGCCTCGGGCATCACCTACTCCATCACGACCGAGACCTCGGCCGACCAGGACCGCGTCCGGCAGGACGTGACGGACGCCGTCGACGGGCTGTCGGATGTCGGCACCGTGACCGTCTCCACGGGTCAGGGCGGCTTCGCGTCGAGCAACATCGAGGTCGACGTGACGGCACCCGACACGAAGACGCTCGACACCGCGACCGACGCCGTCGTGAAGGCGCTCGACGGGAAGAACGGCATCGGGCAGATCACCTCGAACCTGTCGGCGTCGCTGCCGTACGTCGCCGTGACCGTCGACCGCGACAAGGCCGCGTCGCTCGGGCTCTCCGAGGTCACGGTCGGCGCGCTCGTGGCGAACACGATGCAGCCGCGGCAGGTCGGCACCGTCGAACTCGACGGCACCGCCGTGAAGCTCTACCTGCAGGCATCCTCCGTGCCGGGCACGATCGACGCGCTGAAGGCGCTGCCGATCCCGACCGCGGCCGGCATGCTCCGCCTCGACGAGGTCGCGACCGTCGAACAGAGCCAGGGGCCGACCTCGATCACGACGCAGCGCGGGCAGCGCACCGCGACCGTCACGGTCACCCCGGCCACCGACGACCTCAACGGAGCCTCCGCGAGCGTGCGCACCGCCCTCGTCGGCCTCGACCTCCCCACGGGGGCCGACGCGAAGATCGGCGGTGTGCTCACCCAGCAGCAGGATGCCTTCGGGCAGCTCGGTCTCGCGATGCTCGCCGCGATCCTGATCGTCTACATCGTGATGGTCGCGACGTTCAAGTCGCTGCGGCAGCCGCTGCTCCTCCTCATCTCGGTGCCGTTCGCCGCGACCGGGGCGATCCTCCTCCAGATCGCGACGGGCGTGCCGCTCGGCGTGGCATCCCTCATCGGCGTGCTCATGCTCATCGGCATCGTCGTCACGAACGCGATCGTGCTCGTCGACCTCGTCAACCAGTACCGCGAGAAGGGGCTGTCGGCGCACGATGCGACGATCGCCGGAGGATCGCGACGCCTCCGCCCGATCCTCATGACGGCGCTCGCCACGATCTTCGCGCTGACCCCGATGGCGCTCGGGATCACGGGCCACGGCGGGTTCATCTCGCAGCCGCTCGCGATCGTCGTCATCGGCGGGTTGATCTCCTCCACGGTGCTGACCCTGCTCGTGCTGCCGACGCTCTACAACCTCGTCGAAGGGGCGAGAGAGCGGCGTGCTGCCCGCCGCGGACGTGCCGAGCACCCCGATCCGACACCGGTCGACACGCGCGACCTGCACCCGCGCCGCGCGCGACGCGCCGGGGCGGACGACATTTCGTAGCACACCGGAAACACCCGAAGGAGTACCGTGATCCCTCAACCCCGCATCGCGGGGTGAAGGAGGCGATCCGGTGGACGAAAACCAGACCGAACGCGAGCGGCGACTGCGCCACGCGGAGCATGACACCGGGCAGACTCTCGAGAACGAACGGGAGCTCACGGGCGATGTGATGCTCGCCGCCGAGGATTTCTCGAGCGAAGAGGCGGGCTACCACAAGACGCTCAAGCCGCGGCAGATCCAGATGATCGCCATCGGCGGCGCCATCGGCACGGGTCTGTTCATGGGCGCCGGGTCGCGCCTGAACACCTCCGGCCCCGCCCTCGTGCTCGTCTACCTCGTGTGCGGATTCTTCGCGTTCCTGATCCTCCGGGCCCTCGGGGAACTCGTGCTGCACCGCCCCTCGTCAGGATCCTTCGTCTCGTACGCGCGGGAGTTCTACGGCGAGAAGATGGCCTACACCGCGGGGTGGCTGTACTTCCTCAACTGGGCGTTCACCTCGATCGTCGACGTCACCGCCGTCGCCCTGTACGTCAAGTTCTGGGCGCAGTACTGGGAGCCGCTGCAGTCGGTCCCGCAGTGGCTCATCGCCCTCATCGCGCTCGCGGTCGTGCTGTCGCTCAACCTCGTCTCGGTCAAGGTCTTCGGCGAGATGGAGTTCTGGTTCGCGCTCATCAAGGTGTTCGCGCTCGTGAGCTTCCTCATCATCGGCATCGTCTTCCTCGTTATGAACGGCAAGACGGATGCCGGGGCGACCGGTCTCACGGTCATCGCCGAGAACGGCGGATGGTTCCCGACCGGAGCGGTCGCCCCTGTCCTCGCGATCTCGGGCGTCGTGTTCGCGTACGCCGCGATCGAACTCGTGGGCACTGCGGCAGGAGAGACCGCCAACCCGCGAGAGGTGATGCCGCGGGCCGTCAACACCGTCGTCATCCGCATCGCGGTCTTCTACGTCGGCTCGATCCTGCTCCTGTCGCTTCTGCTCCCGTACACCATGTACAAGGCGGGGGAGTCGCCGTTCGTCACGTTCTTCTCCCACATCGGGTCTCCCGAGGCGGGCGCGATCTCGGCATCCATCATGAACTTCGTCGTGCTGACGGCGGCGCTGTCGTCCCTCAACGCGGGGCTGTACTCGACGGGGCGGATCCTCCGCTCGATGGCCGTCAACGGCTCGGCGCCGCGCTTCACCGAGGTGATGAGCCGGAACGGCGTGCCGTACGGCGGCATCCTGCTGACGGCGGTGATCACGCTGTTCGGCGTCGGGCTCAACGCGCTCTGGCCCTCGCAGGCGTTCGAGATCGTGCTGGAGGTGTCGGCGCTCGGGATCATCGGAGGGTGGGCGACCATCATCCTCTGCCAGATCAAGCTGCAGCGCTGGGCGAAGCAGGGCCTCGCGACGAGGCCGACGTTCCGGCTGTTCGGGGCGCCGTTCACGTCGTACCTGACGCTCGCGTTCCTCGCGTTCGTGCTTGTGACGATGGGGTTCTCGGAGACAGGGCGGTGGGTGCTGGCATCCACCGTCGTCCTCGCGCCGCTCCTCGTGATCGGCTGGTACGCGTACCGGCCGCGGATCCTCCAGGCCGCGCGCGAGCGCGAGGGGTACACCGGCACGCTGCCGGTCCTCTGAGGTCTGCCGGTCCTCCGAGCTCGGCCGGGCGGCCCGGCGTCGGGTCGCGGGGTGCCCGGTCGGGTGCGTCAGCCCTTCAGGGGGTCCGGCTCGCCGGCGACCTGCATGAACCGGATGCACACCGACAGCCACCCGAAGATCAGCGCGAACACGATGATCTCGAACGCCGTGAGCCCGAAGTAGCCGACCGCGAACAGCACGATCGAGCAGACGAGGGCCGCCAGGAAGGCCCACGAGGCGAGGAAGTACGCCCGCGGCATCCGGGGCATGATCCACGGCCCGCCGACGAGCAGCAGCAGGAACATGAGCGCCATGCCGGAGGCCGCCAGGTTGTGTAGCAGCAGGTGCACGTGCACCGGGAAGATGCCGACGCACGCGAGCATGACGCCCATGATGAACAGCGCGGTGCTGACGATGCGGATGCCGCGCTCCGACTCGCCGAGCGCGCGGAGGTCCTCGCCGACGTACAGCGTGAACGTCGTGACCAAGAGGCCGCCCGCGATGAGCGTGCCGTTGAACAGGAAGCTCGACAGGTCGCCGAACGTCCCCAGCTGACTGAAGTGGTACTCCCACCACAGGGGGTCGCTCGCCGTGAGCATCGCGGCGATGGTGCCGATCGCGATGAAGCTCACGAGCAGTGTCGTGAGACGGGCGGTCGTCATGCGCGAGGCGGACAGGTACGTCAGCCACGCGGCGATCCCGGTGGTCACCCCGAGGAGCACCGTGGTCCAGAAGGAGTTCAACTGCACCCCGATGAACGAGCGGGCCAGCACGGCGAACATCGAGAGGGTCGCGATCGCCGTGAGGGCGACGTGCGCGATGACGACCGACACGGTCGAGACGACATAGCGCCAACTCGAGATCTCGCGGCGCCATTGCACGCTCGAGGTCGTGCGGGCGCGCCAGTATCCGACGGCTGAAGACACTGCTGCCGCGACCGCCGCCGCGAGCGCGGCCCAGACGGCGAAGCTCCAGTTACCCCAGAGCTGGGTGGCCGCCCCGGTCACACCGAGGAGGAGTCCGATGACGGCACCGGAGATGCCCGACACGCTGGCGGCGAGGATCGCTTCGGCCTCCACGCGGAGGGTCGGCGCGGCGTGCGCGGTTACGGGAGAATCGGCGGCAGTCATGGCGCCAGTGTATGGCGGGCGCGGCGTGCTCTCAGACTCGACCGCTACAGTGTGTCGGTCGGCTTCGGACGCCGCGCGCCCGCGCGGATCCTGTGAGCGATGTTCTGTGTGAGTCAGGGGCCGATGGTGAGCGTCGATCGACGCGCATGAACCATCACTGAACAGCCCCGGCCGATGAACGCCCGGGTGGCCTGCCGCGCGATGCGCCGGTGGGCGCTGTTCTCGTGCGAGACATCCCCGTGAGGACACCCCATGCCCAAGAACAAGAAGCCCGCCGGCGGCAGCCGCGCGCAGAGTTTCGAGCCGCGCTACGGCGCGAAGAAGACGTCGTACCAGGATGCGAAGCGTCGCCCCGGCCAGTCGTCGGCCGGCAAGCCCGGCTCCAAGAGCCCGAGCCACCGCGGCTACCGCCCCGAGCCCGCCGCCGACGAGGCTCCCGCCAAGAAGCAGCGCTGGAGTGCGCAGGAGCGCGCCGGCCGCGACGAGGCCCGAGGCATCCGCAACCATGCTCGCGACCCGCACCGCGACGACCGTGCCCAGCGTGATGACCGCGCCGGTCGTGACGGCCGGCCCTACCGTGATGACCGCGCCGGTCGTGACGGCCGGCCGGGTTCGGCCGACCGCCCTTACGGTGCCGGGTCGGCCGACCGCCCGCGCCGCGACGACCGTCCGTATCGTGACGACCGCTCCGGCTCGAGCGCGCGCCGCGACCCGAACTCCTCCACTTCTCGCGAGGATCGCCCGTTCCGGGCTGATTCGGCCCGAAACGGCTCGGACTGGAGGAGTTCGGACCGTCCGGCCTACCGTGATGACCGGTCCCGTCGCGACGACCGTCCCGCCTACCGTGACGATCGTGCGGGCCGCCGCGAGGACCGCCCCGGCTCGACGGATCGCCCTCGCCGCGACCCGAACTCCTCCACTTCTCGCGAGAGTCGCCCGTTCCGGGGGGATTCGGCCCGAAACGGCTCGGACTGGAGGAGTTCGGCCCGTCCCGCCCGCGACGCCCGTCCCGCCCGCGACGACCGGCCCCGCCGCGAGGACCGCCCGGCCTACCGGGATGACCGGCCCCGCAGGGATGACCGGCCCCGCCGCGAGGACCGCCCGGCCTACCGGGATGACCGGCCCCGCAGGGATGACCGGTCCGGCCGCGACGACCGGTCGACCTATCGGGACGACCGGGGAGCACGGGGGGAGCGGGGTGGCCCGAACTCCTCCACTTCTCGCGAGAGTCGCCCGTTCCGGGGGGATTCGGCCCGAAACGGCTCGGATTGGAGGAGTTCGGACCGATCTGGGCACCACGACGACCGGCCGCGCCGCGACGACCGGCCGCACCGGCCGCACCGCGACGACCGGCCGCGGCGGGACGACCGGCCGTCGTACGGAGGCAACCGTTCCGACTGGCACGCCGACGCGAAGGATGCCGCCAAGCGCAAGGCCTACGAGGAGCACGCCGACACGGTGCACGAGAAGCTGCAGGCCGAGGCCATCCAGGCCGAAGCCGTCGCGGACGTGACCTTCGCGGAGCTCGGCCTCGGCGACAACATCGTGCGCTCGCTCGCCGAACTCGGCGCCGAGACGCCGTTCCCGATCCAGGCCGCGACTATCGCCCCGATCCTCGAGGGCAAGGATGTGCTCGCGCGCGGGCGCACCGGCTCCGGCAAGACGATCGCGTTCGGCGCACCGCTCGTCGAGGCGGTCCTGCGCAGCCAGGCCGGCAAGCGCCGCGAGTTCGGCCGCAGCCCGCGCGCCCTGATCCTCGCGCCGACGCGCGAACTCGCGCTCCAGATCGACCGCACGGTCCAGCCGATCGCGCGCAGCGTCGGCCTGTTCACGACCCAGGTCTACGGCGGCGTGCCCCAAGCCCGCCAGGTCGGCGCGCTCAAGAAGGGCGTCGACATCGTCATCGGCACCCCGGGACGCATCGAAGACCTCCAGGAGCAGGGCAAGCTCGACCTCTCCGAGGTGCGCGTCGTCGTCCTCGACGAGGCCGACCACATGTCGGAGCTCGGCTTCCTCGAGCCGATGCAGCGGATCCTCCGCCTCGTCGACCCGGATGCCCAGAAGCTCCTCTTCTCGGCGACGCTCGACCGCGAGGTCGCGGCGCTCGTCGACGAGTTCCTCGTCGACCCGGCCGTCTACGAGGTCGCGGGCGAAGACCAGGACTCCGGCACGATCGACCACCGTGTGCTCGTCATCGACCACCGCGACAAGGCCGAGATCCTCACGAGCCTCGTCGACCGCGACGGCAAGACCCTCGTCTTCACCCGCACCCGCGCGTACGCCGAGATGCTCGCCGAGCAGTTCGACGACGCCGGCATCAAGGCGGTGGCTCTGCATGGCGACCTCAACCAGGCCAAGCGCACGCGCAACCTCGAGCGGTTGACGTCGGGGCGTGTGAACGTGCTCGTCGCGACGGATGTCGCGGCCCGCGGCATCCACGTCGACGACATCGATCTCGTGATCCAGGCGGATGCCCCCGACGAGTACAAGACGTATCTGCACCGCTCGGGGCGCACCGGTCGCGCGGGCCGCAGCGGCACCGTCGTGACTCTCGTCGCCCGCCAGCGCCGTCGCCGCATGACGGAGATGTTGGAGCGTGCGGAGATCGACGCGCCGTTCGAGGATGCCCGTCCCGGTGACGATCTGCTGGAGGAGCTGGCAGGGCGTCAGGCGTCCGACGTCGACCGCTGACCCGGGCGGCGGCGGAGCCTCCCCGCTATCCTTTTGGCCATGAGGCGCAGGGCAGGGCTCGGCATGGTCGCATCGGCCGTCGTCGCGGTTGCCCTCCTGGTGGGGTGCACGCCGTCGGCGGCTCCGGGCCCGTCCTCCTCGCCCACGGCGAAGGAGTCCACGGCGGCGCCGGCACCGTCCGCGACCGCTGACGGCCCGGCGAGTCCGAGTCCGACCGCGAGCGTCGCGCTGCGCGGACCGCTCACCCTTCCGTCGTGCCCGGACCTCCTGCCGATGTCGGTCGTTCAGACCCAGTTCGGCCCCAACGCGGTCGCGCTGGATGTCTGGTCGACCGCTTCGGAGGTGATGGCGGGGCCTGCGGCGGCCGACGCCGTGTCGGCGGCGGTGTCGTCGGAGATCTGCGCGTGGGGCATCCCGAACTCCGACGGTGGATTCCACGTCGTCGCGGCCGAGCTGACGCCCGCCGCCGCGACGTCGCTGATCTCGTCGTTGCGCACGGCGGGAACCTTCACCGAGCAGGACACCGGAGCGCGGATCTCGTTCACGCGCGATCTCGAGAATGAGATCGGCTCGTACGCCGTGACGTACATCTTCGACCAGACGGCATGGGTCACCGCCGTCGGCGCACTGACGCCGGCGGGCATCCGCCCCATCGGAGACGCGGCGATGGATGCCGTGGTCGCCGCCAACCGCGACTGAGTCTCACCCCAACCAGCGCTCAGAACAGGCGTGCCGCCGGCGGCGCCGTCGCCCGCGCACCCGCTCCGTCGCCGGCGACACCCTTGCGCGCGGGGCGCCGCCAGGCATCCGCCGACTCGGCATCCGTCTCGGCACCGCCCGCCAGTCGATGGCGGCGGAGCAACGGACGCACGCGTCCTGCGAGCCACTTCCGGTAGCCCTGGGGCGCGTACGCGGATGCCCCGGGGTACAGCCCGCGATAGGCGGGGACGAGCTCGGGGTGCTCTCGCTCGAGCCACTCCCAGAACCACTCCTTCGCCCCGGGCCGCAGATGCAGCGCGCCGAACACCACGCGGGTCGCGCCGGCGGCGCGGATCTCCGCGAGTGCCCCGTCGAGCACGCCGACCGAGTCGGTGAGGTGCGGGAGGATCGGCATGAGGAAGACCGTGACCGTGAAGCCCGCGTCGGTCGCCGCGCGCACGGTCGAAAGGCGCGCCGCGGTCGTGGGCGTACCCGGTTCGAGCGATTGCTGCAGCGCATCGTCGAACACGGCGATCGACATCGCGATCGAGATCGGCACGCGCGCCGCCGCGAGCTGCGGCAGGTCGCGCCGCAGCAGTGTGCCCTTCGTCAGGATCGAGAACGGCGTGCCGCTCGTCTCGAGCGCCTCGATGATCCCGGGCATGAGCCGGTAGCGGCCCTCGGCGCGCTGGTACGGGTCGGTGTTCGTGCCGAGGGCGACCCCCTCGTGCGCCCACGTGGGCTTGGCGAGCTCGCGCCGCAGGACCTCGGCGACGTTCGTCTTCACGACGATCTGGCTGTCGAAGTCGCGCCCCGCGTCGAGGTCGAGGTAGGTGTGCGTGTTGCGGGCGAAGCAGTACGCGCAGGCGTGCGAGCAGCCGCGATAGGGGTTGACCGTCCACGCGAACGGCATGGCCGACATCGCCGGCACGCGGTTGAGCGCCGACTTGGCGTGCACCTCGTGGAACGTGATGCCCTGGAAGTCGGGGGTGCGGACGGTGCGCACGAGACCCTCGATCGACTCCAGACCGGGCAGTGCGGAGGCATCCGTTTCTTCGATACTCTGCCCCTGCCATCGCATACGAATATGAGAACAGATGTTCTATGATTCTGCAACAGGGGTCATCAGGAGGTGCGCACGAGAGCGACACTGAGTGCCAGATGTCGCGGCATCCGATTCCATTTCGGGTGCCAGTCGGCGTAGAGTTTTCTCGGCGGCGTGGCCGAGGTGCGACGCCGTGACGAGCTTTCGGCACGAGAGGACGACGCATCATGGAACGCAAGATCTACGACGAGGACCACGAGGCGTTCCGCGACGTCGTCAGGGAGTTCGTCAAGCGCTACGCGACCGAAGAGAAGCGCAAGCAGTGGGAGGCGGACGGCGAGGTAGACCGCGCCACGATGCTCGCCGCGGGCGAGTCCGGCATCATCGGGCTGAGCGTGCCGGAGGAGTTCGGCGGTGCAGGCATGCTGCAGGACTACCGCTTCCGCTCCATCGTGCTCGAAGAGGTCATCGGGGCGGGCCAGGGCTCGCTCGCCGGCGCCTTCGGCATCCAGGACGACCTCGCCGTGCCGTACATCGTGCACATGGGCACGCAGGAGCAGAAGGAGAAGTGGCTCCCGGGCATGGCGACCGGCGAGATCCTCGGTGCCCTCGCGATGACCGAGCCCGGTGCGGGATCGGACCTGCGCGGCATCAAGACGACGGCGAAGAAGGTCGACGGCGGCTACCTCGTCAACGGCGCGAAGACGTTCATCTCGTCGGGGAAGACCGCCGACATCGTCGTCACCTTCGTGAAGACGGGCGAGGGGAACCGGCCGGATGCCTTCAGCCTGTTGATCCTCGAGGACGGCATGGAGGGCTTCGAGCACGGCAAGAAGCTCGAGAAGATGGGCTTCCACGGGTGGGATACGGCGGAGCTGTCGTTCACCGACGTCTTCGTCCCGGACGCGAACCTCATCGGCGGCAAGGAGGGCCTCGGCTTCATCCAGCTCATGATGAACCTGCCCCTCGAGCGCCTGTCGATCGGCGTCGCCGCGGCGGCAGCGGGCGAGGCCGCGTTCCACTGGACGCGGGACTACGTCATCAGTCGGGAGGCGTTCGGCGAGCGGATCGCCGACTTCCAGAACACGCGCTTCCGCCTGGCCGACATGGCGACGACCGTCGATGTCATGTGGGCGTACGTCGACCGCGCGATGGAGCTCTACGCGGAGCAGAAGCTCACCGCCGAAGAGGCCGCGAAGGTCAAGTTCTGGGCGACGGACCGTGAGGCGGAGCTCCTCGACATCGGCGTTCAGCTGCACGGCGGATACGGCTACATCACCGAGTACCCGATCGCCCGCGCATACCTGGATGCCCGTGTGCACCGCATCTACGGCGGCACCAACGAGATCATGCGCGACCTCGTCGCGCGACAGATCGTCGGCAAGCGGTAGGCCCCGGCTTCGACCGTCTCAGCCCGCCGCCTCGACCACGCGGCGGCGGGCGAGACGGGCGACGCCGGCGGCGCGCAGCCGGTCGGCGATGAGGATCCCGAGGGCGACCGCGGCGAGCTCCGACGCGAGCAGCGTCACGAGGTAGAGGGCGACGACCCAGAAGGGGAACGTCTGCATGTTCGCCGCCGTCACCGTCCACGCGCCGTACAGCACCGCGAGCGCCGTCGCGCCGAGGTAGTACAGCCAGCGAGACCACCGCCGGTACAGCGTCACGAGGAACGGCAGCTCGATGAACGCGGCGAACATCACGTTCGTGACGACGATCACGGGGCCCGTGGCCGACAACGGCGCGGCCACGAGTCCGGAGATGAGGCCCGTGAGCAGGGCGGCCCCGGGTCGCTCGACGAGCCGCATCGCGACGACGAACCCCACGACCCAGGCCCCTGCGACGAGAGCCGATAGCGGCGGCAGCGTCGCATAGGTGAGCGTCGAGAACGCCGTCGCCGGGATGATCAGCAGCCCGGTCGCCACACCGATCGCGGCGCAGGTGAGCAGGTACGCCGTGGTCACCTTGCCCATCAGTGCGCGTCCGCCTGCTGCGCCTGCTGGGACTTCGGCGCGGGGGATGCCGCGCCCACCCGCCAGTATCCGACGAAGCTGACCTGGTCCTTCGGGAGTCCCTGCGCGACGAGGTGGCGCCGTGCCGCGGTCGGCAGCGACTGCTCGCCGACGACGAACGCATGCGTGTCGGATGCCGGTGGTGCGAGCTCCTGCAGCGCCGCCAGGGCGAGGGTGCCAGGCTTCGTGGCATCCGGCCGGACGATCCAACGCACCTCGACACCGGACGGCGCCGCGAACTCGAGCACGTCGTGCTCCGACGGCGCCTCGAGGATCACGAGTCCGGTCGCGTCCGCGGGCAGTGAGGCGCAGACCCCGGCGACGGCGGGTGCGCCGGTCTCGTCGGCGACGAGGAGGACGCCCGACGTCCCGCGGGCCGGGTTGAAGCCGACCCCCTCGTCGATGATCACGACGGACTCGCCCGGCTCTGCGGCATCCGCCCATCGCGACGCGGGGCCCGCCGTCGGACCCGATCCGTGCAAGACGAAGTCGACGTCGATCTCGGCGCCGCCCGACGCGCCCTGTGCCCGTAGGCGCGGACCGTGTAGTTGCGCATGACAGGCCGCATGCCCTCGGGGATGCGCAGGTATTTCAGGTAGCCGAAGATCTTGTTCGCCTTCGCCGGGATGCGCTCGAGCCCCTCATCCCCGCCCGCGCCGGTGTGCGGCAGGAAGATGCGGAACCACTGGTCGTAGCCCATCGGGGTGAAGCGGGCGATGTCGCCGCCGCCGAGGGTGACCCGCATCCAGTGCGGGGTGAGGCGTTCGGTGCGCAGCACCGTCAGGTGCAGCAGATCCTGCGAGGCGGGCTTCACGGGGCCGGAGTCGCGGGCCATGGGGATCCTTTCGACGGTGACGCTCAGAGGGTCCAGGGGAAGAAGGCGACAAGGAGCACGGCGCTCACGATCCAGAACGCGACGACGAACGCGGTGTCGCGCGGCCGCCAGGGCACGAGGTGCCGCTCCGTGCGGTCGGGGTAGGCGCCGAAGGCGCGGGCATCCATCGCGAGGGCCACGCGCTCGGCATGCCGGATCGCCCCCGCGAGCAGCGGCACGATGTAGCCCCACCAGCGCGCGAGGGCGGCGAACGGACCACGCCCGCCGTGCGACCCGCGCACGCGGTGCGCCTGACGGATCACATCGAGTTCGTGGCCGAACCGCGGGACGAACCGGAACGCCGCGAGCGCCGTGTAGCCGACGCGGTACGGCACCCGCAGCTGCTGCACGCTCGCGCGCACGAGGTCGGCGCCGTTCGTCGTGAGGCCTGCGACGAGCGCGAGGGCGACGATCGCGGCGAGCCGGATGCCCGTCGCCATGCCGATCAGGACGGCCCCGCCGTACAGCCGCCACCCGCCGAGCTCCACGACGGTGACCGAGGTGTCGACGCGTGAGGCATCCACCCACAGCGACATTCCGAGCCCGATGACGAGGGCGGCGACGGGGAGCGCGACGGCGAGAAGCAGCACGATGCGGACCGTGAGCCGGGCGCCCGCGAGGAGCACAATGTACGCGAGCGCGAGGAACGCGAGCGGCGTCGCGAGATCACGGACGAAGACGAGCACGAGCATCGGGGGCAGAGGCGCGGCGAACTTCGCGAGCGGGTTCAGCGTGAACAGGAACCGCCCTCCGGCGGGGGTCGTCGCGTACGGGTCGATCGTTGCGGCGGTCATCGGGCGGCCGTGGGTTCGGTGGGGGTGGCTGAGGCCGGTGCCGGGTCGAAGCCCGAGCCGTACGGGACGTCGGCGAGGCGCGTGATGCCCGCAAGCTCCGGGTGGCGCTCGAGACCCGCGAAGGCCCGTCGCAGCGGCGGCAGGCGCAGTCCGGCCGAGCGGATCAGGGTTTCGTCCGAGAAGACCTCGGCCGTCGGGGCATCCGCGAGGACCCTGCCGTCGCCGATGACGATCGTGCGGGTCGCGTACTCGGTGACCAGCTGCATGTCGTGCGTGACGACGAGCACCGTTGTGCCGTCGCGGTTGAGGCCCTGGAGGAGGCCCAGCAGCTCGTCCGCCCGCGCGCGGTCCTGCCCGAACGTGGGCTCGTCGAGGGCGAGCACGGGGGCACCGGCGACGAGAGCCGTCCCGACCGACAGTCGCCGCTTCTGCCCGCCGGACAGGAGGAACGGGTGCACATCGGCCTTGTCCTCGAGTCCGAACCGGCGCAGCACGTCGTGCACGCGCTGCTCGACCTCCGCCTCGGGAAGGTGCTGCAGGCGCAGCCCGTGGGCGAGCTCGTCGTGCACGGTCGGGGCGATGAACTGGTGCTCGGGGTTCTGGAAGACGAACCCGATCCGGCGCGACAGCGAGCGCAGGTCGGTGCGCGAGACGTCGACCCCGTCGACGGTGACCTGCCCGCGGGGGACCGGCACGACCCCGGCGATCGACTGCAGGAGCGTCGTCTTGCCCGCACCGTTCGCCCCGACGATCGCGACGAACTCGCCCGCGCGCACGTCGAGGTCGATGCCGTGCAGGATTTCGGCCCGTCCGCGTCGCGTGCGCAGCCCCCGCACACGGATGAGGGGCGCCGCATCTCCCGTCGCCCGACCCGAACTCCTCCAGTATGTCGCGTCGGGCCCGGATTCGGGCGATACCCCCGTCTCGGCGAGAGAAGTGGAGGAGTTCGGGACGGCGGTTGCGGGTGCCGGAGACGTGGCGGCATCCAGGGCGACACGCAGCTCGTCGGGGTCGAGGGGGAGCGGGTCGAGCGCCCAGCCGGCGGAGCGCAGCCGCATCGCGGCGAGCGTCGCGACGGGGAGCCACACGCCCATCTCGTGCAACTCGTCCGCCCGACCGCGCAGCACCTCGTCGGCGGTGCCGTCGGCGACGGTCCGCCCGGCCTGATCCAGGACGACCACCCGGTCGGTGAGGCGCGCGGCGGCATCCAGATTGTGCTCCACGAGCAGGATCGCCCGATCTCCCGCCGCGACCAGTTCGCCGAGCGCGGCGTACACCTCCTCGATGCCCTGCGGGTCGAGGTTCGCCGTCGGCTCGTCGAGCACGAGCAGCGGTGAACCCATCGCGAGCGCGCACGCGATCGCAAGCCGCTGCCGGCCGCCACCGCTCAGCCGATCCGGGTTCTCGCCCCGCCGTTCCCAGAGGCCGACCCGGCGCAGGGAATCCTCGGCGCGGGCGAGGACGTCGTCGACAGGCATCCGGAGGTTCTCCGGACCGAACGCCACCTCGTCGAGCAGTGTCCCCGTGACCAGCTGTGCGTCGGGATCCTGGAAGACCATCGCGACCCGCGTGCTGAGCTCCGCGACCAGGGACTCCCGAGTGTCGAGACCGTCGACCACGATGCTCCCCTCGAGGGCCGCGGGCACCGCGTGGGGGATCAGCCCGTCCAGGGCGAGGGTGAGCGTCGACTTTCCCGCGCCGCTCGGCCCGAGCAGCAGCACCACCTCGCCGGGGGCGATGTCGAAGCTCGCGTCGGCGGGCGACCACGTCGTCGCGCCGTCGTGACGGATGCCGAGCCCGCGCACGCTCACGAGCGGCGGACGCGGCTCGACGGGGTCCCCCGCGGCCGCTCCGGAGACGGCAGAGGTCACGGGTCATCCCAGCGGGTCGGAAGAGCAGGTCCTTTCAGCTTAGGCGAGCCTAACCTTCGGGACAATCCCGGTCGAAGGGTCTACCGCGGTACCGACTGCCGCGCGACGCCCGCGCGTCGCAGCGACGACCCGATGCCGAGGCCGACCGCGGTCCAGGCGACGGGCCCGAGGACCGACAAAGCGAGGTACGCGATCTGTGCCACGGGAGGCAGCGACGACAGATGGGCGACGAAGAACACCGCGACGGCGACGATCGCGCCGATGATGACGGCGGAGATGAAGAAGCGCCAGGGCCCCCAGGCGCGGTACCGGGTGAGCGCGGCGACGCCCTCCTGAATCGCCCCGAACAGCAGCGCCGTACCGATGAAGCGCACCGCCCACGCGGGGTTGAACGCGCTCGAGATGAGCGCCGCCATCACGTGCGAGAGCAGGGCGACCAGCGGCAGGCGCAGCACCTCCTGCGCGATGATCCCGGGGAGCACGTGCACACCCAGAAGGAACCCGTACGCGACGGCCAGCGGCGTCGCCAGGAGCACGGGGGTCAGGAGGCCCGCGATGCCGCCGAGGATGCCCGTGGCGACGCCGATCGCCGCGCACACGAGCAGGACGCGTGTCGACAGGATCGGGTTCCGGGCCACGTCTCCAGCGTACCCGCGCGTCACCACCTGACCGCGTCGGGACAAACCCGGCTGATCAGCGGCGGCGCCGCTGTGTGAGGCGCACCGCGGGCAGCGGCGGCGCGGGGATGCGCTCGTCGCCGTGGCCCGTCACATGGCCGAAGCGGGCGCGTGCGGCGGCCGGGTCCTCCCAGGCATCCCGCGCAGCGACGATCTCCTCGTGCGTGCGCCCGACGAAGTTCCACCACATGACGATGTCCGACTCGAAGGGCTCCCCACCGAGCACGAACAGGGTCGTGTCGCGATCGGCATGTATCTCGATCCCGCTCCGGCGGATGCCGAGATACAGCAGGCTCTGGTCGTCGAGGATGGTGGATGCCTCGGCATCCGTCATCACCTCCGGCGCCCCGTCGACGCCGACGAGCGCGTACTCCCACGCGGGATCGAGCGGCAGAACGACGGATGCCCCGGTGGGAATATGCACCTCGACGCCGGCGATCGGCGTGTACATCGTCGCGGGTGAGGTCGCTCCGGCGAAGGAGCCGACGACCACCGTCGCAGCCGCGCCGCCGCCGAGCTCGACGACCGGAAGGTTCTCATGCCGCTCGAACGCGGCGTCGCCGTGCCGACGCGATTCGGGGAGCGCGACCCAGAGCTGCAGCGCATCGAGGGGCACGGCCTCGTCACCGAGCGAATATTCCGAATGCGCGATGCCGGCGCCGCTCGTCATGAGGTTCAGCGCGCCGCGCCGCACCACGACGTCGCTGCCGAGCACATCGCGGTGGCGTACCTCGCCGACGAACGGCCACGTCACGGTCTGCAGCCCGATGTGCGGGTGCGGCTCCACGCGCATCCGCGCCGTCTGCGGGCCGAACCGATCGAGGAAGCACCAGGCGCCGACCATCGGCAGCGGGCGCTGCGGGAGGCTCCGGTGCACGGCCATGCCGCGCACGCCGCCGAGCGGCACCTCGCGCGCCTCCAGCAGCAGGGCGCGCGGCCCGTCGCAGTCGGCGGGGCTTTCGGTGTCGACCCCGCCGGCATCCAGGCGGGTCATCCGCGCCAGTTCCCGACGCCCTCGTCGCCGGGGGTCGGCTCGTCGGTCGGTGCGGCCTCGCCGACCTCGCGGTCGCGAGGCCGCCACTCGATCGTGAGCCCCGGGACCTCGTGGTCCTTGAGGTACTTCACGACGAAGGGGCAGACGGGGATGACGATCTCGCCGCGTTCGGCGACGTCAGCCATCGCCCGCGCGACGAGTGTGGTGCCGAGTCCACGGCCGCCGAACGCGGGGTCGATCTCGGTGTGCGGGAAGATGAGGCGGCCCGGACCGCCGTCGTGGAAGAACTCGGTGAAACCGGCGAGGACGCCGTCCACCGTGATGTCGTAGCGGCTCTTGCCATCGTTGCGGGTGACGTCGATGTCGTCAGTCATGGCGGCTCCTGTTCTCGGGCGTTCTCTTCAACGTAAGCGCGCGCGGGCGTGTTCCGCCAGGTGAGTGCGGCTTCGCGTGTGCCCTCGGCATCCGCGTCTGGCGCCAGGCGGAGCCAGCGGCGTCCGCGTGAGCCGTCCTCATCGACGCGGTCGTGGGCGGTGTTGCCGCGGGAGCAGGGCCGATCGGCCTGGCACGGGGCTGGTGTCACTCTCTGGGACGGTTGAGCCTGCTTGCGCGACACTCGTGGCTGCTGATGGCGGGCGACCGCTGGCCGGCATCGCCGCGCGCGGCGATCGGACGAGAGGCTGGGCTGCCGGTTGTCACCGTGTGCCGTCCGAATCGATCACCGGGCCGAGCCGTCGCGAAAGCAGGGCCGATCGCCTCGGGCAGGGGCCGACCGCCCGAGATGGTGCGGTTGGCCCTGCTTTCGGAACAGGATCGCGGCTACCCGGATCCGGAGGCTGCCCCGGCCTGGCAGCCACCCGACCGCCCACACCCCGATTCGGGGTGGCACCGGGCGGCGCCGTCCGCGACGATGGATGCCATGCGCCGACGCACCACGCTCGCCTTCCTGATCGCCGCGGTCCTCACCGCGACGGGGTGCGCCGCATCGCCGCCCGCCCCCACCCCGAGCGCGACCACCGGGAGCGCGACGCCCACGCCGAGCCCGACCCCGACGCCCACGCCGACCGATCCGGTCGCCGCGCTCAGCCTCGAGCAGCGGGTCGGGCAACTGTTCATGGTGGGCACGGATGTCAGCAGCGCGACGCCCGCGACGCTCGCTGCCATCACCGACCGGCACGCCGGCAGCATCTTCCTGCACGGCCGGACGACGGCGGGCACGGCCGCCGTGGCATCCGTCGTCGCGCAGTTCACCTCGCTCGCTCCGGCACCCCCGGTGCCCGACGGCGCGGGCCCGACCGGGGGTGTGCGGCTGTGGGTCGCGACCGATCAGGAGGGCGGCGAAGTCCAGGTGCTGCGCGGGCCGGGGTTCAGCGACATGCCGTACGCCATCCGCCAGGCCGACCTCCCCGACGACCAGTTGCGCGCTCAGGCGGGCCAGTGGGGGTCCGAGCTCGCCGCAGCCGGCGTCGACATGAACCTCGCCCCCGTCGCCGACATCGTCACGAGCCAGGCGAGCCGCTTCGACAACCCGTCGATCGGTGCCCTGGGGCGCCAGTACGGCTACGACGGTCCGACCGTGCAGGCGAAGGCCGGCGCGTTCGCCGCGGGGATGCGCGGCGCCGGCATCCTCCCCGTCTTCAAGCATTTCCCGGGCCTCGGACACGTCACGGCGAACACCGACACCACGGCGAACGTCGTCGACACGACGGTCACGCCGCAGAGCCCCGACGTCACGATCTACGGCGCGCTGACCGGGGCGGGGCCGTCGGCGATCATGGTCTCGACGGCGTTCTACCAGAACATCGACGCCTCTGCCCCGGCCGTCTTCTCGCCCACCGTCGTCGCGCTCGCCCGCCGTGAGATCGGGCCGGACGGCGTCATCATGAGCGATGACCTGTCGGCCGCCGCGGCCGCGAAGCCCTGGGCGCCCGCCGATCGCGCGATCCTCGCACTCTCCGCTGGGGTCGATCTGGTGCTCGTCTCCGCCGACCCGACGGTGTTCGCGCCGATGTACGACGCCGTGCTCGCGAAGGCGCAGTCCGACCCTGCGTTCGCCAAGATCGTGGATGCCGCCGCCACCCGCATCGTCCACGCGAAGCTCGCCTCCCGCTAGGGCGTGTCTGACAAAGGTTGGTGGCGTCGGCTGAAAAGGTGGGACTGTGTCGCGGTTCCAGTTGCTTTCTGATGCTCAGTGGTCGTTGATCGAGTCGATGTTGCCGAAGCCGACGGGGCGTCCGGGGCGGAAGTTCTCGGATGCGCGGTCGATGTTGGAGGGCATCATCTACCGCTACCGGTGCGGGATCGCGTGGCGGGATCTGCCGGAGGTGTTCGGGCCCTGGCAGACGGTGTGGACGTGGCATCACCGTCTCGCTACCGAGGGGACCTGGGACAAGATCGCGTCGACGCTGATCGCGCAGGCCGACGCGGAAGCGTTAGTGGACTGGTCGGTGTCGGTGGATTCCACGATCGCTCGTGCGCATCAGCACGCGACGAACACGACCCATCCCACGGGGGGCTGGATCGAATTACACGAATCCGGCCGTCGAGCCGCCTGATCACGGCATCGGCCGCTCCCGGGGTGGCTTGTCGACGAAGATCCATCAGCTCGTCGACGGCAACGGGCTCCCGCTGGTCACCTTGATCACGCCCGGTCAGGCCGCGATTCACCGATGCTGATCCCGATGCTCGAGCAGCTGCGCGTGGCACGCGACACCGGGCGGCCCCGCACCCGCCCGGATACCGTCCGCGGTGACAAGGCCTACTCGTCCCGCGCGATCCGTTCGCACCTGCGTGGCCGCGGGATCAAGGCCGTGATCCCGGAGCCACGCGATCAGCAAGGACACCGCAAACGGCGTGGATCACGCGGCGGCAGGCCCGTCGATCTCGACGCCGAGGACTACCGGAACCGCAACGTGATCGAGCGACGGTTCTGCCACACCAAGCAATGGCGCGGCCTCGCGACCCGATACGACAAGCTCGCGACCGTCTACCGCGCCGCCGTACTCATCCACACCGCGGTGGCCTGGACAAAAGCCCTGTCAGATACAACTCAGGCGCGCTCGCGACTGTCGGACGGTGTCGCGCGGTAGTGCCGCCACGCGTCGAGCAGCTCCGCTCGGGTTCCGTTCGGATTGGCCTGGTGCCAAGACCGTGTGAAGCGGTTGTACTCGAACTGCGGGTCGATCGCCTTCGGCTCACTGTTGCGGGTCGCTCGGTAGTGATCGAGTGCGTCATGCAGTGTCTGAGTGCCGTCGGCGTGGGCGAAGTACTGGCGCATCGCGGCGTCGAACCCGAACGTCGACCCGACCTGAATCACGAACCACTCCCGCACCGACTGGCTGCACCGTTGACCGCGCGGGATCACTGTCGTTGCAGTGAGGCGTCCTTTCAGTTGGGTGGCGGCGACGGGCTTCGAGCGGGCCGGTTCCTCGAAGCCGACGCCGTCGAGCTCGGCCGCGATGCGTGCGGCGAGCACGTCCTTGCTGCCCGTTGTACGCACGCCGAGAACCCGCGCGAACGACACGAGCTCGTCCTTGAGCCAGTACCACCGCAGCAACTCGCTCCCACTCAGCGTGCTGTCAAGTGGCGGTCGCTGCGGGCCGCTGCCGAGAGATTCAGACATTGTCATCGCGATCCCTTCTTCACCGGCAGACGGGACCTGCTCCCCGCGCGGGTCGCCTTCACTGTAGCCAGGGCCGCCGACAGCGCCAGACTCGCCTCACCGACGCACCGCACGGATCTGCACGGGCCGGCGCTCCGCATTATCAGACATGACCTAAGCCATTGCAGGTGCGCCCGCGGCCGCCTCGGTGCGGCAGACTCGAGGTGTGACCGCCCTGACCGACGCCGTGCCGACCGGCGCGACGGCGGATGCCGCCTATGACGGCTTCGTGGGATGGGCGGCCGACCGCGGGCTGACGCTCTACTCCGCGCAGGACGAGGCCGTGATGGAACTCGTCTCGGGCGCGAACGTCATCCTGTCGACCCCGACCGGCACGGGCAAGTCGCTCGTGGCGATCGCGGCGCACGCGATCTGCCTGGCATCCGGCGGTCGCTCCTACTACACGGCGCCGATCAAGGCGCTGGTGAGCGAGAAGTTCTTCGCCCTCGTCGAGGTCTTCGGGGCGGAGAACGTCGGCATGGTCACGGGCGATTCGTCCGTCAACCCGGATGCCCCGATCGTGTGCTGCACGGCGGAGATCCTGGCGAACATCGCGCTCCGTCAAGGCACGGATGCCGCGGTCGACCAGGTCGTCATGGACGAGTTCCACTACTACGGCGACCCCGAGCGGGGGTGGGCCTGGCAGGTGCCGCTGCTGCTCCTGCCGCGTGCGCAGTTCCTGCTGATGTCGGCGACGCTCGGCGATGTCACGCCGATCGCCGATGATCTCGAGCGCCGCACCGGACGTGCGGTCGCCGAGATCACGGGCGTCGAGCGGCCCGTGCCGCTGCATTTCTCGTACGAGCGGCGCCCCGTGCATGAGGTGCTCACGATGCTCGTCGACGAGCGCGAGGTTCCCGTCTACATCGTGCACTTCGCCCAGGCCGCCGCGCTCGAGCGGGCGCAGGCCCTGGCATCCGTCACGCTCACGACTCGCGAACAGCGGGATGCCATCGCCGCGGCGATCGGAGGCTTCCGGTTCACGACGGGGTTCGGGCAGACCCTGTCACGGCTCGTGCGCTCGGGCATCGGCGTCCACCACGCGGGCATGCTGCCGCGGTACCGCCGCCTCGTCGAGACGCTTGCGCAGCGGGGGCTCCTCAAGGTGATCTGCGGCACCGACACCCTCGGGGTCGGCATCAACGTGCCGATCCGGACGGTCGTCATCACGGCGCTGTCGAAGTACGACGGGACGAAGATGCGTCAGCTCTCGGCCCGTGAGTTCCATCAGGTCGCGGGCCGGGCGGGGCGCGCCGGGTTCGACCCGTACGGCAACGTCGTCGTGATGGCGCCCGAGTGGGAGATCGAGAACGCGGTCGCCCTCGCCAAGGCGGGCGACGACCCTGCCAAGCGCAAGAAGATCGTCCGCAAGAAGGCTCCGACCGGCGTCGTGAACTGGGGTGAGGGCTCGTACGAGCGCCTCATCGCGGCGCCGCCCGAGCCGCTCGTGCCGCAGCTGCGACTGACGGCGGCGATGCTCATCAACGTGATCGGGCGCGGCGGTGACGTCTTCGGGAACGTCCGCTCGCTCGTGTTCGACAATCACGAGCCCCGCGCACGGAAGTACGAGCTCGCGCGCCGTGCGATCGCCATCTTCCGCACGCTCGTGGATGCCGGGATCGTCGAGATCCTCCCTGCCGGGGATGCCCGGCCCGGGGCCGGGCCCGGCGGGCCGGGTGCCCCGCTCATCCGGCTGACGGTCGATCTGCAGCCGAATTTCGCCCTGAATCAGCCGTTGTCGCCGTTCGCACTCGCCGCGATCGGGCTGCTGTCTCCCGACGAGGATGTCCCGAACTCCTCCATTTCTCGCGGCGGAGGGCCGGAGCCGGCCGATTCGACCGAATCGGCGGCGGATCGGAGGAGTTCGGGCCAGGAATCGGCCGGAGTCGGCACGGGGCACTACGCCCTCGACGTCGTGAGTGTGATCGAGGCGACCCTCGACGACCCGCGGGCGATCCTCTCGCAGCAGGAGTACAAGGCGCGCGGCGAGGCGGTGGCCGCGATGAAGCGCGACGGCATCGAGTACGACGAGCGCATGGCGCGGCTCGAAGAGATCACGTGGCCGAAGCCGCTCGCCGAGCTGCTCGACCAGTCGTTCGAGGTGTTCGCGTCGAGCCAGCCGTGGGTGCGCGACTTCGCGCTGAGCCCGAAGTCTGTCGTGCGCGACATGTTCGAGCGGGCCATGTCGTTCGCGGAATATGTCTCGTTCTACCAGCTGCAGCGCAGCGAAGGTCTCGTGCTGAGATACCTGTCGGACGCCTACCGCGCGATCCGTCAGACGGTCCCCGCCGAGGCGCGCACCGACGAGCTGATGGATGTCATCGAGTGGCTGGGCGAGCTCGTGCGGCAGGTCGACTCGAGCCTCGTCGACGAGTGGTCCGCACTGGTGGATGCCACCGCCCACCTCCCCGAGGACGACGCTCCCGTCGTGCCGCCCGCACCCCCGTCGGTGCTCACCAACCGGCGCGCGTTCACGGTGCTCGTGCGCAACGAGCTGTTCCGCCGCGTGCAGCTCGCCGCCCTGCAGGAGGACGACGCGCTCGTCGCGCTCGACCCCGACGCGGGCTGGCCCGAGGTGCTGGATGCCTACTACGACGAGCACGACGAGATCCTCACCGGCGGCCCGGCGCGCTCGCCCCGGCTCTGCATGATCGACGAGACGGATGCCGCGTCGGGCGTGTGGCGCGTCGAGCAGACGATCGACGACCCGGCCGGCGACCACGACTGGCGCATCCGTGCGGAGGTCGACCTCGCGGCATCCGCCGAGGCGGGCACGGCCGTCGTCCGCGTGACCGAGGTGCTGCGCCTGTAGCGGAGCCGGTGGATGACGTGCCCCCGGTGTCCGCCGTCACGATTAGCCTGAGACGGTGAGCCGAGAGACCTTCGACCCCTACGCGGACGTGCCGTGGGATGTCGACGAGCTCGCGCCTCCCGACGATTACGACGCACCGCCGCCGCCCGAGTTCGACGGATACGCCGGTGCGTTGGCGCGCCAGACTGCCGGAGCCCCGCGGCAGGGTCACGGCGGCGCAGACCACGGCGACGCACCCCACCGCGCCACGCCCAACCACCGCGCGCCGATGCTCGTCCGCACGGGTCGCGATCACACCGGCGCCGACCCGCGCGCCGTGCTCCACGAGGTCTTCGGGTATGACGACTTCCGCGGCGATCAGGCGGCGATCGTCGATCAGGTCGTCACCGGCGGTGACGCGATCGTCCTCATGCCCACCGGCGGTGGAAAGTCCATCACCTACCAGGTCCCCGCGCTCGTGCGGCCGGGTACGGGGCTCGTCATCTCGCCGCTCATCGCCCTCATGCACGACCAGGTCGACGCGCTCGTCGCGAACGGCGTCAACGCCGCATACCTCAACTCGACGCAGTCGCCGGCCGAGCGTGCGGGCGTCGAGCAGGCCTACCTCGCGGGCGAGCTCGATCTCCTCTACGTCGCGCCCGAACGCCTCAGCGGGGCCGCGACGACCGCGCTCCTCACGCGCGGAAAGCTCAGTGTCATCGCGATCGACGAAGCGCACTGTGTCAGCCAGTGGGGTCACGACTTCCGGCCCGACTATCTCGCGCTCGGCGACCTCGGCGAGCGGTTCCCGGGCGTCCCGCGCATGGCGCTCACCGCGACGGCGACCCGCGCGACGCACCAGGAGATCACCGAGCGCCTCCACCTCGAGGCGGCGAAGCACTTCGTCGCGAGCTTCGACCGACCCAACATCCAGTACCGCATCGAGCCGAAGGTCGACCCGCGTCGGCAACTGTTGCAGTTCGTCCGCTCGCAGCCCGAGGGCTCCGCCGGCATCGTCTACGCGCTCAGCCGCAAGTCGGTCGAGCAGACCGCCGAATATCTGCGCACGCAGGGCGTCGACGCCCTGCCGTATCACGCGGGGTTGGATGCCGCGGTGCGCGCCCGCAACCAATCGCGGTTCCTCCGTGACGAGGGCGTCGTCATGGTCGCGACGATCGCGTTCGGCATGGGGATCGACAAGCCCGACGTCCGCTTCGTCGCGCATATCGACCTGCCGAAGTCGGTCGAGGGCTACTACCAGGAGACCGGACGCGCGGGCCGTGACGGCGAGCCCGCGGTCGCGTGGATGGCGTACGGCCTCGGCGACGTCGTGCAGCAGCGGCGTCTCATCGACCAGTCGCCGGGAGAGCGCGCCTACAAGCAGCGTCTTGGTCAGCATCTCGACGCGATGCTCGCGCTCTGCGAGACGGTGTCATGCCGACGACAGAACCTGCTCGGCTACTTCGGCCAGGCATCCGACCCGTGCGGCAACTGCGACACGTGCCTCCAGCCCGCCGACACGTGGGACGGGCTGATCCCCGCGCAGAAGCTGCTCTCGACGATCGTGCGACTCAAGCGCGAGCGGAACCAGGCGTTCGGGGCGGGACACCTCGTCGACATCCTCCGCGGAGCCTCGACCGACCGCATCCGCCAGCAGGGTCACGATGCCCTTGCGACGTACGGCCTCGGCGCCGACCTCACCGACCAGGACTGGCGCAGCGTCATCCGGCAGTTGCTCGCCCGCGGCGTCATCGTCGCGCAGGGCGAGTACGGTGTGCTGGCCGTGGGCGAAGAGGGCGCCGCCGTGTTGCGGGGCGAGGCACCCGTGCCGCTGCGACGGGACGTGCTCGGCCGTGGCGGCGGGGCATCCCGCACACGCAAGGCGGCGGCGACCGAAGCCGTCGCCGAGGGCGACCGCGACCTGTTCGAGGCACTGCGGGCCTGGCGCGCGGGCGCTGCGAAAGAGCAGGGCGTCCCGGCGTACATCGTGTTCGGGGATGCCACGCTGCGCGCACTCGCCGACCGGCGCCCGGCATCGGTGGCGGCACTCGAGGGCATCACGGGCATCGGCGCCAAGAAGCGCGAAGCCTATGGCGACGCCGTCCTCGCCGTGATCGCCGCGCACTGAGCGCCATCCGCCTCTGTGCTCAGCGGAGGTGCACCGGCGCACGCGACCCCGCAGCGGAGGGTGACACGGGCCGGTGACACTGAGTCTCACCCGACGCGGGTGTGGGTGTCATACAACCGGACCTGCACACGGGTGTGCAGGCTTTTGTAGGTGATCGGCAGGGGGTTTGCGGCGGCATTGTGGTCGACCTACCGTCGAGGGTGACCTCCCCTGCCCGCCTGCGAAAGGTACGCCGATGACCGACGCCGCCGTCCGTTCGAAGAAACCCGCCACGAGCAAGCGCACGCCCGCCGGCGGCGCACCCGTCGCGGCGCACAGCGCAGAAGAGGCGCACGAGCCGCGCATCGACGTCGCCGCCGTGACGAAGCTGCTCCTCGGCACGTGGGGCGAGACCCGCCTCGAAGCACGCGAGATGATCAAGGACCCGGCGTTCTGGCGCATCGACGGCCAGCCGGTGCCCGAGCACCGCGAGCGGGTCCTCGCGCAGCTGCGCCTGCTGGTCGAGAACGACGGTTCGCGCCGCGCGTTCCCGAAGAAGTACGGCGGGTTCGAGGACAACGGAGCGAACCTCGCCGGTTTCATGGAGCTCGTCCTCGCCGACCCGAGCCTGCAGATCAAGTCGGGCGTGCAGTGGGGCCTGTTCGGCTCCGCGATCTACCAGCTCGGCACCGAGAAGCACCACGACGCGTGGATGCGCGATGTCATCGAGCTCGACCTCCCCGGCGCGTTCGCGATGACCGAGACCGGCCACGGCTCGGACGTCGCCGCGATCGGCACGACGGCGACCTACGACCCCGAGACCGAGGAGTTCGTCATCCACACCCCGTTCCGCGGGGCGTGGAAGGACTACCTCGGTAACGCAGCCCTGCACGGGCGCGCCGCCACGGTGTTCGCGCAGCTCATCACGGGCGGCGTCAACTACGGCGTGCACTGCTTCTTCGTGCCGATCCGCGACGACGAGGGTGCGATGCTCCCCGGCGTCCAGAGCGAGGACGACGGCGTCAAGGGCGGCCTCAACGGCATTGACAACGGCCGCCTCGCGTTCGACCATGTGCGCATCCCGCGCTTCAACCTGTTGAACCGCTACGGTGACGTCGCGGCCGACGGCACGTACTCGTCCGACATCCCGTCGCCCGGCCGGCGGTTCTTCACGATGCTCGGCGCTCTCGTCCAGGGGCGCGTCTCGCTCGACGGTGCCGCGACGACCGGAACGGCCCTCGCGCTGTACATCGCGCTCACCTACGCGAACCAGCGCCGCCAGTTCGACTCCGGCTCGGGCAGCGACGAGGTCGTCCTCCTCGACTACGGCAAGCACCAGCGCCGCCTGCTGCCGCTCCTCGCGCAGAACTACGCGCAGTTCTTCTCCAACGACGAGCTGCTGCGCAAGTTCGACGGCGTCTTCTCCGGCCGCACCGACACCCCCGAGGAGCGCGAAGACCTCGAGACCCTCGCCGCAGCGCTGAAGCCGCTCTCGACCTGGAACGCGCTCAGCACCATCCAGGAGGCCCGCGAGGCGTGCGGCGGCTCAGGCTTCCTCGCCGAGAACCGGATGGTCGGTCTCCACCAGGACCTCGACGTCTACGTCACCTTCGAGGGCGACAACAACATCCTCCTGCAGCTCGTCGGCAAGCGCCTCCTCGCCGACTTCGCGAAGCAGTTCAAGGGCGCGGATGCCGCGAAGCTGGCATCCTTCGCCGCGCGGCAGACGGCGGGCCGGGTGTTCCACGGTGCGGGTCTGCGGCAGTTCGGACAGTCGGTCGCCGATCTCGGTTCGACGGCTCGCTCGGTCGAGCTCGGCCTTCGCGCCGAGCAGCAGCACGAGCTGCTCGCGGGGCGCGTGGAGCAGATGATCTCCGACATCGCAGGGCGCCTGCGCCCGGCCGCCAAGGCATCCCCCGCCGAGGCTGCCGAGATCTTCAACCAGAACCAGGCCGAGCTCATCGAGGCGGCCCGTGCCCACGGAGAACTGCTGCAGTGGGAGGCCTTCAGCGACGGCGTCGCCCGCATCGAGGACGAGGGCACTGCGCAGGTGCTCACGTGGCTGAGGGACCTCTTCGGGATGCACCTCATCGAGAAGCATCTCGCCTGGTACCTCATCAACGGTCGCCTGTCGGCGCAGCGCGCGGCATCCGTCTCGCGCTACATCGACCGGCTGACGGCGCGGCTGCGCCCGCACGCGCAGGACCTGGTGGATGCCTACGGCTTCGCTCCCGAGCACGTCCGGGCGCCCATCGCGTCGGGCGCCGAGCAGGCCCGCCAGGACGAGGCGCGTGCGTACTACGCCGCGCTGGCCTCCTCAGGCGAGGCGCCCGTCTCGGAGAAGTCGCTCAAGAAGAAGTGACGCCCTGACGCGTCACGGGCCCGCGATGCGGCGCCCGTGACGCGTTGTCGCGCGCCGGGTTTTTGTCCTCGTCGAATGCCCGGATGGTGGCGCTCGCGGCTTCGCAGTAGCCTTGAACTGAACGTGTTCAGAAGGCGGATGAGTAGATGCGCGAGTCGGAATGGAGCCACGCGGAGGCGCCCCGCGCGGTGATCGCGGGCGCGTCCGGGTTCATCGGTCGCGCGCTCACCGACGCGCTCCGCGCGGACGGGTACGACGTGCGCACGATCGGCCGCGGTCCCGATCGCGACACGGATGCCACAGAGGCGGACGCGCAATGGACGGACGCCGCCGGCATCGCGCGCCTCGTCGACGGCGCCGACGTCCTCGTGAACCTCGCGGGGAAGTCGGTCAACTGCCGCTACACCGACCGCAACCGCGCCGAGATCCTCCGCTCCCGCGTCGAGACGACGCACGCGCTCCGCGAAGCGGTCGCTCAGGCCTCCGCGCCCCCGCGGGTATGGCTGAACGCGTCGACGGCGACGATCTACGCGCACAGCACCGACCGCTCGAACGGCGAGGACGACAGGCGCATCGGCACGGGGTTCTCCGTCGACGTCGCGCGCTCCTGGGAGGCGGAGCTCTTCGCCGGCGAGCTCCCCGGCACGCGTCGCGTCGCACTGCGCATCGCGATCGTCCTCGGCGACGGGCCGGCGACCCGCATGCTCGCCCTGCTCGCGCGGACCGGCCTCGGCGGCCCCCAGTTCGACGGCTGGTGGTTCCCGCACCGCCGCTACCGCGGCATCGGCGTGGATCCCACCGGCGATGGTGCTGCACCGCGTCATCGCACCCGCGGCCGGCAGCGGTTCAGCTGGGTCCACCTCGACGACGTTGTCCGTGCCGTGCTCTTCCTCGCTGCTCGCGAGGACATCTCCGGCCCCGTGAACATCGTGAGCCCCGAGGCATCCGACAATCGCACCCTCATGCGCACGCTGCGCCGCGTCGTCGGTGCCCGGGTCGGGCTGCCGGCGGCCCGATGGATGCTGGAGCCCGCCATGTGGGCCCTCCGCACCGAGCCCGAACTCGTCCTGAAGAGCCGGTGGGTCGTGCCGCGGCGGCTCCTCGATGCGGGGTTCGAGTTCGCCCACACCGACCTCGAGGAGGCGCTGCGCGACATCGTGTCGGCACCCCGCTCTACGCTGGCGGGGTGAGCGATCTACGCGTGGGGGAGGACGGCCTGGCCCGGTGCGGGTGGGTCGGGGATGACCCGGAGTATCGGCGCTATCACGACGAGGAGTGGGGGCGACCCCTTCGCGGCGATCGGCCCCTGTTCGAGAAGATGTCGCTCGAGGGCTTTCAGGCGGGGCTGTCGTGGATCACGATCCTGCGCAAGCGCCCGCGGTTCCGCGAGGCGTTCGCGGGGTTCGACCCCGAGAAGGTCGCGGCTTTCGGTGAGGCCGATGTCGAGCGGCTGATGGCGGATGCCGGTATCGTCCGCAACCGTGCGAAGGTGCTCGCCACGATCGGCAACGCCCGCCTCGTCGGCGCGATGGCGCCGGGGGAGTTCGACGAGTTCATGTGGTCGTTCGCTCCCGACGCGCGCCCGACGGCCGAGCGACCCGCCGCCTTCGCCGACGTGCCGGCCGTGACGGCGGCATCCGACGCGCTGTCGAAGGCGCTCAAGAAGCGCGGCTTCCGCTTCGTCGGATCGACCACGATGTACGCCCTCATGCAGTCCGCGGGCATGGTCGACGACCACCTCGTCGGCTGCCACCGGGCGGGCTGACGCCGGCCAGCCTGACGCCAGCCAGCCTGTCGCCGGGCGGCTTGACGCGTCTCAATCGGGCACGATGACGAGTCGCTCGGTCGTCGTCGCGGCGTCGAACCAGGCCGCGGTGACGTCGCGGAGCGGCACCGCGCGGGCCGCGATGTCGTAGCCGCCGCGGCTGATCTCCGCGGCGAGGCCGGGCAGTTCCTCGAGGATGTCGCGGGGTGCGACCGATCCCTGGCCACTGCCGACGATCCGGAGATTCGTCGCGCGCAGCGCCGCCGACGGGATCGGGGATTCCGGGCCCGTCACGGAGCCGATCTCGATCCAGGTGAGTGGGCGCGAGTCGTCGGCACGGGCCGGCACGATCGCCCGCAGCGCCGCGGCGGTCGGCTCGCCCCAGAGATAGTCGAGGACGACGTCGACGTCCCGCCCGACCTCCGCCAGGGCGTCGCGGACGGTGTCGGCCTCTCCGCCGAGTTCGATCACGTCATCGGCGCCGAGCCCGGGAAGCGCGGCCAGACGCTCGGGGTCGCGGCCCGCCGCCGCGATGTGCGCGGCGCCGAGCCGCCGGGCGATCTGCACCGCCATCCGGCCGGCGTTCCCGGTCGCTCCCATGATCAGCACGCGCGATCCCGGTGCGACCTCGATGCGGCGGCGCAGGGCGATCCACGAGGACATCGCCGGGTTCATCGCGGCCGCGATCACGACGGGGTCGACACCGGCAGGCAGGACGACGCTGCGGCGCGGGTCGAGGGCGACCTGCTCCGCCATGGCGCCCGTCTCCTGCACGAAGTAGCGCAGGTCGCCGTTCTCGTCCCGCGCGACGCCGTCGACGCCCGGGACGAGAGGCAGATCGCCTGTCGTCGTGTAGTGCGAGCCGTCGGCCTGCGAGCGCACGCGCGGGTGCAGCGCGGATGCCAGCACGGTGCCGAGCGAGCCGCCCTCGGTCGGGACGGGGACGGGAATGTCGGCGACCTGAGGCGGGGCATCGAACGAGGTGACGAGGGCGGCGCGCATGATGGCTCCTTAACTAAGTTAAATGATGCGTCGATCATCCTTTAACATTGTTAAGCTGTCAAGCATGGCGAAGGGACTCACGCGGGAGCGCATCGTGGACGCGGCGCTCGCCGTCCTCGACGAGGGCGGCATCGACGCCGTGACGCTCCGCACCGTCGCGGCGCGCCTCGATGTGCGTGCCCCCGCGCTCTACTGGCATGTGCCGAACAAGCAGCATCTCCTCGACGAGATGGGCACGGAGATCCAGCGGCGCGTGCAGGCGGTGCTCGCCGAGGTGCCCGCCGACACCGCCTGGACGGAGGCGCTCCGCACCTACGCCGGCATTCTGCGCACCGAGTACCTCGCCCATCGCGACGGTGCCCGCACCTTCAGCGGTACCCGCCTCACGGACCCCGACGTGCTCCGCGCACAGGAGCCGTGGCTGGGTCGGTGGACCGGCGCGGGCCTCACTCTCCGCGACGCGATGGATGCCGCGGAACTCGTCACCTCCTACGTCGTTGGGTTCACGATCGAAGAGCAGGAGCGCGCGCAGTCGGAGGCATCCGATCCCGAGCGCTACTCGGTCGCGGCCCGCGATGCCGCCGTCGGCCCCGACGCGCCGCTCGTCGCCGAGGCGGGACACGCGCGCGGCGCCGCGGATGCCCGCTTCGCCCGTCAACTGGACATCCTCCTCGCCGGCCTCGCCGCCCGCTTCCGCTGACCGCGTCAGGTGCCACCGGACGTGGTGCCGGTCTCACCAGCCGGGTCGTCGCGTCGCCGCAGGTCGACCGGCAGAATGTCCGCATGACACCGGAATCCCCCTCCGCCCGCATCGCCGACGCGCACGACGTGATCCGTGTCGTCGGGGCGCAGGAGAACAACCTGCAGGCCGTCGACGTGGAGATCCCGAAGCGACGGCTCACGGTGTTCACGGGGGTGAGCGGCTCGGGCAAGTCGAGCCTCGTCTTCGGGACGATCGCGAACGAGTCGCAGCGGCTCATCAACGAGACGTACCCCACTTTCGTGCAGCAGTTCATGGGGCAGCTCAGTCGCCCCGACGTCGAGGCGCTCGAGAACATCAGCCCGGCGATCGTCGTCGACCAGGAGCGGATGGGCGCCAACGCGCGCTCGACGGTGGGGACGGCGACGGATGTGCATGCCATGCTGCGCCTGCTGTTCAGCCGCATCGGCACACCGCACGTCGGGTCGCCGCAGGCGTTCTCGTTCAACGTGCCGTCGGTCTCCGGCGCGGGCGCCGTCACGATCGCCGCCGGTGCGGACGGCGGGCGCACGAAGGAGCGCTCCTTCGAGATCACTGGCGGCATGTGCCCGGCGTGCGAGGGTCTCGGGGTGTCGAGCGAACTCGATCTCGACGAGATCGTCGACCGGTCCCTCTCGCTCTCCGCCGGGGCGATCCGCGTTCCCGGCTACACCGTCGACGGCTGGATGGTGAAGGGCTTCACCGAGTCGGGGTTCCTCGACCCCGACAAGCCGATCGCCGACTACTCCGAGTCGGAGCTGCACGACTTCCTCCACCGCGAGCCCACCAAGGTCAAGATCGCCGGCATCAACATGACCTACGAAGGGCTCATCCCCAAGCTCACGAAGTCGATGCTGCAGAAGGACCGCGAGAGTCTCCAGCCGCACATCCGCGCCTTCGTCGACCGTGCGGTGACGTTCCGGCCGTGCCCCGCGTGCGATGGGACGCGCCTGAACGACGGCGCCCGCTCATCGAAGATCGCCGGCATCAGCATCGCGGATGCCGCGGCGATGCAGATCACGGACCTCGCCGCCTGGGTCGCGGGCCTCGACGATTCCTCCGTCGCGCCGCTCGTGGCGGGCCTCCGACGCACCCTCGACTCGTTCGTCGACATCGGGCTCGGCTACCTGTCCCTCGACCGCGCAAGCGGAACGCTCTCGGGCGGCGAGGCGCAGCGCACCAAGATGATCCGACACCTCGGCTCGAGCCTCACCGACATGACGTACGTCTTCGACGAACCGACGACGGGCCTGCACCCGCACGACATCCAGCGGATGAACGAGCTCCTCCTCCTGTTGCGCGACAAGGGCAACACGGTGCTCGTCGTCGAGCACAAGCCCGAAGTCATCGCGATCGCCGACCACATCATCGATCTCGGCCCGGGTGCCGGCCGTGCCGGCGGGCGGATCATGTACGAGGGCGACGTCGCCGGCCTGCGCGCCTCCGACACGATCACGGGCCGCCACCTCGACCACCGCGCCGCGCTGAAGCCGTCCGTGCGCCCCGCCGTGGGCGCGCTCGAGATCCGCGGAGCCGCACTCCACAACCTCCAGAACGTGGATGTCGACGTGCCGCTCGGCATCCTCACGGTCATCACGGGCGTCGCCGGATCGGGCAAGTCCTCCCTCATCCACGGCTCGCTGCCCGCTGACGAGGACGTCGTTGTCGTCGACCAGGCGCCCATCAAGGGGTCCCGTCGGTCGAGCCCCGCGACCTATACGGGCATCCTCGACGACATCCGCAAAGCGTTCGCGAAGGCCAACGGGGTGAAGCCGGCGCTGTTCAGCGCGAACTCCGAAGGCGCGTGCCCCGCGTGCCGCGGGCTCGGGGTCATCATCACGAACCTGGGTTTCACCCAGAGTGTCGAGACCCGTTGCGACCTGTGCGAGGGGTCCGGGTTCAGCGACGCCGTGCTGGAGTACCGGCTCGACGGCAAGAACATCGCCGAGGTGCTCGCGATGTCGGCGGAGGAGGCGCTCGCCTTCGTCGCGAAGGGGCCGGCGCACGCGACCCTCTCCCGCATGGTCGACGTCGGTCTCGGCTACATCACGCTCGGGCAGGCCCTGAACACGCTCTCCGGCGGGGAGCGACAGCGCCTCAAGCTCGCGATCTCGATGTCGAAGAAGGGCGCCGTCTACGTGCTCGACGAGCCGACGACGGGTCTGCACCTCGCCGACGTCGACACGCTCCTGGCGCTGCTGGACAGACTCGTCGAGGCGGGCAACTCGGTCATCGTGATCGAGCATCACCAGGCGGTGATGGCGCACGCGGACTGGATCATCGACGTCGGTCCGGGCGCCGGTCGCGACGGCGGGACGATCGTCTTCGAGGGCACTCCGGCCGACCTCGTCGCCCACGGCCGCACCCTCACAGCCGAGCACCTCGCCCGGTACGTCAGTGCCTGAAAACGGTGCTCGGCGGCGTCGCCGAGACGATTGCGGCGCACACAGAATGGTGACGTAGGCTGTCGGGGTCTGCACTACGTGTGTGCGCCCGCCTCAGCAACGGGTCCCGACGCAACGCAACACGATGAGCCCGGAGGAGAGCCGAGCAATCATGAGGTCGTTCGCGTGGCTGAGCGCGCGCCCGAAAACGCTCATCTCGACGGCTGTCGTGACGACGGCGGCGCTCGCCGTCGGCTTCTTCGCCGTCACCTATGAGGGCAAGCCCACGACGGAGGTCGACCTCCACGACGGCGGCGTCTGGGTGACGAAGCAGTCGAGCCTGCTCGTCGGACACTTCAACCACTCCTCGCGTGTCCTCGACGGCGGGCTGCGCACGACATCCTCCGAATACGACATCCTGCAGAGCGGGTCGCGCATCCTGGTCGCCGATCCCGTCGGATCCACCATCTCGACGATCGATCCGGCACGCGTCATCCTGTCCGATTCCGCCGATCTCGCCCCCGGCTCATCGGCCGCGCTCGGGGCCGACACGGTCGCCGTGATCGAGCCCGCCGGTTCCCTCTGGATCGCCCCGTTCACCGCGGTCAGCGGCATCGGCGCCGAGGGCTCCGAGCCCGTCGCGGACGAGGGCGAGAAGGCGCGCATCGCCGTGGGGGTCGACGGCACCGTGTACGCGGTCTCCGCCGAAACCGGTCTGCTGCGTTCGTACGGCCCCGGTGGCGACGGCACGACCGAGGAGAAGTCCTCCCGCACGCTCGACGGCATCGCGAAGGACCACGACCTGTCGATCACGGTGGTCGGCACGACCGCATACGTCCTCGATGCGGACACCCGCACGCTCTACGGCGGCGACGGGTCCACGACCGAGGTGCCCGCGGATGCCACGCTGCAGCAGCCGTCCGGGGCATCCGACGCCGTGACGCTCGCGACCCCGACCGCCCTCGTGCGGGTGCCGGTCGGAGGCGGTGCGCCGGTGTCGACCCCGGCCGGGGGAGCTGAGGGGAAGGCCGCCCAGCCCGTGTTCGTCGCGGGCTGCGCGTACGGCGCATGGTCGGGGTCGGGCCGTTTCGTCCGGGACTGCCCCGGCACGGCCGACGACGTCGTGCAGGACATCGCGGGGATCGAACCGACGAGCGACCTGCGCTTCCGCGTGAACCGCGATGTCGTGGTGCTCAACGACGTCTTCGGCGGCGCCGCGTGGATGGCATCCGAGTCGATGCAGCGCGTCGACAACTGGCAGGACATCACGCCGCCCGAGGGCGAAGGCGAAGAGGAGGAGGAGACGACCGAAGAGACGGTGCAGACGACCCTCCCCGAGCGCACCGATCAGAACACGCCCCCGATCGCACAGGACGACGAGTACGGCATCCGCCCTGGCCGTACGACGGTCCTCCCCGTGCTCGACAACGACACGGATGCCGACGGCGACGTGCTCGTCGCGTCGGTGTCGAAGATGCCGTCGTTCGGCACCGTCGAGCCGATCCGCAACGGCGGCGCCCTGCAGATCACGACCGATGCGGATGCCACGGGCAGCGCGACGTTCGAGTACACCGCCGACGACGGCCGCGGCGGGACGGCGACCGCGAAGGTGACGCTGACGGTCCACCCGATGGACGTCAACGGGCCGCCCGTCCAGAAGCGCGTGACGCCCATCACGGTCGAGTCCGGCGGCACCGCCTCGTACAACGTGCTCCCCGACTGGATCGACCCCGACGGCGACGACATCTTCCTCCTCGACGTCGCCCCCGACGGCGGCGACGAGGCGGACTTCACCTCGGACGGGCAGATCACCTACCGCGCGATCGGCGGCGCGCAGGGCCGCAAGGACGTGCCGGTCTCCGTCTCGGACGGCGTGGATCGCGGTGTCGGCATCGCGCGCTACGACATCCGTCCGCTCGGCACCACCGTCCCGATCACGAACGCCGACCACGTCGTCACGCGCGTCGGGCGCTCGGTGACGGTCGCTCCGCTCACGAACGACACGAGCTCCGGCAGCGAGCAGCTGCGACTCACCCGCGTCGACGATCATCCGCGCGCGACGGTCGTGCCCGACTATTCCAACAAGACATTCACCTTCACGGCCGACGCCGCCGACACCTATTACGTGCAGTACCTCGCTTCGGCAGGACCCAACTCGGTGCCGGGTCTCGTCCGCATCGACGTGCTGCCGGCCTCGAACGAGGACCTGCCGCCCGTGGCCGTGCGCGATGTCGCCCTCCTGCCGAGCGGCGGTGACGTCCTCGTCAACGTGCTCTCGAACGACACCGATCCGAACGGCGGCATCCTCGTGGTGCAGTCCGTCTCGGTCGACCCCGGGTCGGGTGTCGCGGCGGCCGTCCTCGGGCACGAGACCGTCCGCATCAGCGACCTCGCCTCGATCGACAAGCAGGTGCGCGTCGGCTACACGGTGTCGAACGGGTCGCAGTCCGCCACCGGCGAGATCGTCGTCATCCCGGTGCCCGCGCCGTCTCGCCTGCGTCCTCCCGTGGCCAACGACGACCGCGTCGTCGTCCGTGTCGGCGACACCGTCACGATCCCGGTGCTCGCGAACGACTACCACCCGAACGGGGACACGATCCACGTCGCCCCGAACCTCATCGCGCCGCTGGTCGACCCCGCCGACGGCGAGGCCTTCGTCGCGGAGGACACGGTCCGCTTCCGCGCCGGCGATGAGCCGAAGACCGTCTACGCGACGTACGAGGCGGTCGACTCGACCGGTCAGCGCGACGCGGGCTACATCACGATCCAGATCCTGCCGCGCAACGACGAGGCGAACTCCGCCCCGCGCCCGCGCGACCTCACCGCCCGGACGCTCAGCGGTTCGAAGGTCAAGATCCCCGTGCCCCTCGACGGGCTCGACGAGGACGGCGACTCCGTCGAACTCGTCGGCATCGCGGATGCCCCGAAGAAGGGTCGCATCGTCGAGACGGGCGCCAACTTCTTCACCTACCAGGCGTTCGACGACGCGGTGGGGGTCGACGCGTTCACCTACCGCGTGCGCGATCGGCTCGGCAAGGAGGGCACGGCACCGATCCAGATCGGCATCGCCCCCGCGGCATCCACGAATCAGGCCCCCTACGCGGTGCGCGACTCCGTCGTCATCCGGCCGGGACGCGAGGTGGCGATCGCGGCGCTCGCGAACGACTCCGACCCCGACGGCGACGAGTTCGGGTTCGCCCGCGAGAACGCCGTGACCGTCCCGACCGACGTGCCGGGGCTGAAGGCCAAGGTGAGCGGCAGGTACCTGCTCGTGACGGCACCGGACCGCGAACTCAACACGTCGGTCGAGTACGCGATCACGGATGCCCGGGGCCTGCGCGCCTCGACGAGCGTGCAGATCACGGTCGACGAGAACGTGCCGCTCGCCACCCCGATCGCGCGCGATGACCGCGTGCGTGCCGAGGACGTGAAGGACGACGGCACCGCAGAGATCGACGTGCGCGAGAACGACGACGATCCGGACGGCACGAAGGGGGCGCTCGCGGTCGCGCTCGGCACGGGTGGCGAGGGTGCGACCGTCACGCGCAAGGGCACCGTGAAGCTCACGCTCACCGACACCCCGCAGCTCATCACCTACACCGTCACGGATGCCGACGCGCAGACCGCGTCGGCGTTCATCCGGGTGCCGGCGCTGTCGGAGCTGCCGCCGAGTCTCATCTCCACGAAGCCCGTCGAGGTCAAAAGCGGCGAGACCATCCAACTGCCACTCAAGGACTATGTGCGCGCGGCGGGCGGCAAGTCCGTCGTCATCACCGAGGCCGCGAAGGTCAGCGCCGCGCACGCCGACGGCGCCTCGCTCGTCCTCGACCAGAAGACGCTCGTCTACACATCGGGTGCGGGCTACTTCGGAAACGACGCGCTGACGTTCGAGGTCACGGACGGCGACGGCCCCGACGATGCGACGGGACGCAAGGCCACGCTGACGATCCCGATCACCGTGCTCCCACCCGACAACCAGCCGCCGACGATGGTCGGCGCGGAGATGAACGTCGCCCCCGGCGAGGACGCGTCGACGCTCGATCTGGCATCCCTCGCGTCCGACCCCGATCCGGCTGACCAGGGGAAGCTCACCTTCCGCCTCGAGGGCGCGGCTCCCGCGGGAGTGAAGGCGTCGATCTCGGGCGCGACGCTCACGGCCTCCGCCGACGCCAACACGCAGAAGGGCACGCGCGTGCTCCTCACGGTGACGGCGGATGACGGTCAGACCGAGCCCGCGAAGGCGACGATCGCGGTGACGGTCACGGCATCCACCCGTCAGCTCGCGAGCGCCAACGACGATGTCATCGACCGCTCCGACCAGGGCTCGACCGAGCGGGTCTCCGTGCTCGCGAACGACGTGAACCCGTTCCCCGGCAAGCCGCTCACGGTTCAGAGCGCGGTGCTCGAGAGCGGTCAGGCGACGCAGGTCGCCGTCGTCGGCGACAACGTCGAGGTGACGAGCGCGAAGGAGTACGTCGGCATGATCGTGGTGCGCTACCGCATCATGGATGCCACGGAAGACCCTGACCGTGCCGTCGAGGGCCGCATCCGGATCACGGTCCAGGGCCGCCCGGATGCCCCCGGCAAGCCCGTCGTCTCGAGTGTGCAGAGCCGCACCGTCGTGCTCGCGTGGACCCCGCCGATCGACAACGGCTCGCCCATCACGGGCTACACCGTCACCTCGACCGCGGGCGGCTACTCCAAGCAGTGCGCGTCGACGACCTGCACGCTCGACGGGCTCACCAACAACGTCGAGTACAACTTCGTCGTCACCGCGACGAACGCGGTCGGCACGTCCGACCCGTCGCCCGCATCGGAGACCGCGCGCCCCGACGTGCGCCCGGACACCCCGGCCCCGCCGACGCTCGCCTTCGGCGACCGGAGCCTCAAGGTCGCGTGGACGACGCCGCGCACCGAGGGCTCTCCCGTCGAGACGTACACGCTGGAGATCTCGCCGGCACCGCCGTCGGGCATCGTGCAGAAGACCGGTGTCGCGGGCACGAACATCGTGTGGGAGGGCCTGGAGAACGGGGTCGCCTATCAGGTGCGCGTGCGCGCCCACAACCGCGCGCCCGAGCCGAGCGACTTCAGCCCGTGGTCGGCGACGATGGTGCCCGCGGCGCCCCCGACCGCTCCGAACTCGCCGACGACGACGCTGCTCGACCCGGTCGGTTCGCAGGCGCAGATCCAGGTCAACTGGAACCAGCCCGCGAACAACGGCGACGCGATCTCGGGTTACCAGCTGCGCGTCAAGCAGGGCTCGACGGTCGTGAAGACCGTGCCGGTGCCTGCCGGGCAGACGAGTCAGGCCGTTGTCGTGGACACCTCGACGACGAACTACACCTTCGACGTGCGCGCCCAGAACAAGGCCGGCTGGGGCGAGTACAGCCCCACCTCGGCGCCCCGTCGCGGCGTGACCGCGCCGGGCGCCCCCACGGGTGTCGCGGCGAGCGAGGGGAACAACCAGGTCGGCGTCACGTGGATCGCCGGTGCGGCCAACGGCGCCGCGTCCTCGGAGATCCAGTACCAGTACTCGGTCGAAGGCGGCGCCTGGAAGAGCGACTGGGTATCGGGCGGCACGGGTGGCGCGGGCACGATCGGCGGCGCTCAGGTGGCGAACAACGGCACCTACTCGGTGCGCGTGCGCGCCGTGTCGACCGTCGACGGGTCGCAGTTCGCGAGCGCGGCATCCAACACCTCGAACCGCGTCGCACCCTACGGCCCGATCGGGAACCCCAGCGCGTCGGCGCGGGGCGGTGACCGCGTGATCAACTACTCGTGGACCTCGCCGAGCCGCAACGGCCGGGACATCACCACCCAGGTCTACGTCGACGGCAGCCTCATCAGCGGTGCCGCGAGCGGGTCGTATTCGAAGGGCTACGGCTACAGCGCGACCGGCCGCATCGAGGTGCGCACGAGCGCGGCGGGACAGACCACGACCGACTCCGCATCGGCGACCACCGACCCGAAGCCCCCGCCCCGCGTCTGGGTCACCCGCGGCGCCTTCGCGCCGAACGGCTGCAACAACGGCTGCTACTACTTCGTCGTCAACTGGCAGAACATGGACGCCGGTCCTCGCCAGGTCGATTGCTACAACGGCGCTCTAGGCGGCGGTGGCGCGGGCGACGGCTTCAACGGCTATCGGCCGACGATCGACTTCTCCGGCAACGGATCGGCGCAGCTGCAGTGCTACCTCGGTGCCGACGGGTACGACGTCTGGGTCGACATCCTCGGGTGGGGCGGCGGCGTCGACACCGAGAAGACCTGGTGGCCACGCGGGTAGCGACCCACGACCACGACGTGAGAAAGAACAGGAACGAGAAGACATGAGCATGACCCCGGAGCAGGCGGCGTGGTTCCGCGACACTTTCACGCGCCTCGTCGACAACGTCGATCAGGCGCTGCTCGGCAAGCGCGAGGTCGTCGGTCTCGTGCTGTCGGCGATGCTCGCCGAGGGGCACGTGCTCCTCGAGGATGCCCCCGGTACCGGCAAGACGAGCCTCGCGAAGGCGCTCGCGGCCTCCGTGCAGGGCACGTCGACGCGCATCCAGTTCACGCCGGACCTGCTGCCCTCGGACGTCACCGGCGTCACGATCTACGACCAGCAGAACCACCGGTTCGAGTTCCACCGCGGCCCGGTCTTCGCCTCGATCGTCCTCGCCGACGAGATCAACCGCGCGTCGCCGAAGACGCAGTCGGCTCTTCTCGAAGTCATGGAGGAGTCGCGCGTGACGGTCGACGGCGTCGCGCACGAGGTGGGCCGTCCGTTCCTCGTCATCGCGACGCAGAACCCCATCGAGCAGTCGGGCACCTACAAGCTGCCCGAGGCGCAGCTCGACCGGTTCATGCTGAAGATCTCGATCGGCTACCCGACGCTCGCCGTCACGGAGCGGATCCTCGTCGGCGCGGTCGACCGCAACCCCTCGGCGAGCCTCGAGGCGGTCATCACGACGGGCGCCGTCGCCGACATGGCCGACCTCGCGGCATCCGTGCACATCGACCCCGCCGTCGCGCGCTACGCGGCGCAGCTCGTCGAGGCGACGCGTGACTCGGATGCCACACGCCTCGGCGTCTCGGTGCGCGGTGCGATCTCGATGATCCGCGTCGCGAAGGTGTACGCCGCCTCGCAGGGCCGCCACTTCGTCATCCCCGACGACATCAAGACCCTCGCCGTGCCGGTGTGGGCGCACCGCCTCGTGCTCGACCCCGAGGCCGAGTTCTCGGGCGTGAGCGCCGAGTCGGTCGTCCAGCGCGCGCTCGCGAGCGTGGAAGCGCCCCTGGCGCGGGCCGCGAGCTGATGACCTCGGCCCCGGAGACCCTGCCCCCGTCGCGCGCCGCGCGACGGGGTGCGCGTGCATCCGGGGTGACCGAGCCCCCGCCCGCCGCGCCCGACACGGGCGACCCGCAGATCGGGACCGAGACGGGGCTCGTCTCCCCCCGTGAGGCGACGCGTGCGGAGCGGTGGCGGGAGCGTGCGGAGGTGCTGTGGCATGCGACGCGTCGTGTCGTGCGCCAGATCGCCGAGGTGGTCCGCCCGCTCGGGTGGGTGGTGCTCGCGGGCGCGGTCGTGCTGTGGTGGCTGAGCCTCGCCTTCGGGTGGAAGGAGCTGCTCGTCGCGGCCGTCGTCGCGACGGTCGTCCTGGCCGTGAGCCTCGTGTTCCTCTTCGGTCGCACGACGTACGACATCGAGTTGGACCTCACCCGGACGCGCGTCGTCGTGGGGGAGCGTGCCGTCGGCGGGCTGAACCTCGTCAACCGCACGTCGCGCACGATCCTCCCCTCCGAAGTCGTGCTGCCGGTCGGCCAGGGCCGCGGGGTGTTCCAGGTGCCGCGCCTCGTTCCCGGGGCGCAGCACGAGGAGGTGTTCGCGATCCCGACGACCGTGCGCGGCGTGCTCGAGGTGGGTCCGGTGAGCGTCCGACGCGGCGACCCGATCGGCCTGTTCGAGCGCACGCACGACCGTCGTCAGGCCGTCGACCTGTTCGTCCACCCGCGCACGACGTCCCTCGACGGGCTCTCCCTCGGCCACCTCCGCGACCTCGAGGGGCTGCCCGTGCAGCAGCTCGCCCGCGACGATGTGTCGTTCCATGCCCTGCGCGAGTACCAGCCCGGCGACGACCTGCGCCACGTGCACTGGAAGTCGACCGCCCGCGCCGGCTCGGTGATGGTGCGCCAGTACGAGGAGACGCGCCGCTCGCACTTCGTCGTCGGCCTCTCGACGCATCCGGACGAGTACCGCGACGCCGACGAGTTCGAACTCGCCATCTCGGCCGCAGGGTCCGTGGGACTGCGTGCCCTCCGCGACTCTCGCGTCCTCGATGCGCGCACGCAGGCGGGCCCCGTGCGCTCGCTGACGCCCCGCCGCTTCCTCGACGAACTGTCGCAGCTCGGCCATTCCCGGCGCCGTCAGGGCGGCGTCGTCTCGCTCGCCGGCGGGATCGCCGCCGCATCGCCCGAGGCGGCCGTCATCGTCCTGGTGACGGGATCGAAAGCGGATGCCTCCGAGCTGCGCCTCGCATGCTCGCGCCTGCCGTTCGGGGTGCGGACGCTCGTCGTCGTGGCGGACTCCCGCGTCGACGCTCCCGCGCTCCGCCGGATCGCGGAGGCCGACGTCGTCACCGTCGGCGAACTCGACCAGCTTCCCCGCGCGATCCGGAAGGTCCTCGCGTGAGCGCGGCATCCGGCGGCACGGCATCCCGGCCGACGCGCATCGTCGCGCTCGACCTCGCCGCGGCGTTCCTTCTCCTGACCGTCACGGTGATCGGGTTCGGGACGACGTTCGACGGGCCGCAGTACGTCCTCGCCGGCGTCGGCGGCACGGCACTGGGGCTTGCGATCGCCTATCTGGGCGCGCGACTGCGCTGGGGCATCCTCACTCTCACGGGCGCCACGCTCGGCGCGTACCTCCTCTTCGGCGGTGCGCTCGCGCTGCCCCACACGACGATCGCGGGGTTCATCCCGACGCTCGAGACGCTGCGGGAGCTCGCCCTCGGCACGATCACGTCCTGGAAACAGCTGCTCACGACGGTGCCGCCGGTCGCGGCCTCCGACGGACACCTCGTCGTCCCGCTGATCCTGACCCTCGTGGGCGGGGTGCTCACGGGCTCGCTCGCGCTCCGCGCGCGGCGCCCCGCGTGGGCGCTCGTCCCCGCGCTCGTCGTGCTGGTCGCGAGCATCCTGCTGGGAGTCGCCCAGCCGGCTGCGCCGCTCATCGAGGGGCTCGCCTTCGCCGGTGTCGCCGTCGCGTGGCTGTCGCTGCGCGCCTCGTGGGACGGCGACCGCGCGGCCGTGCGCGTGGAGTCGGCGGGAACGTCGGATGCCGCGTCCGTGCGCTCGTCCCGCGTGCGCCGGCTCGTCGCGGCGGGCGGGGTACTCGCCATCGCCGCGGTCGCGGGCGTCGGTGCCGCGGCGTTCGCGCAGCCGCCGACGCACCGGTACATCCTGCGCGACTTCGTCGTGCCGCCCTTCGACATCTCGCAGTATCCGAGCCCGTTGCAGAGCTTCCGCGGGTACGTGCGCGACGACGCCGACAAGACGCTGTTCACCGTGACGGGGCTCCCCGAGGGCGCCCGCGTGCGCCTCGCGACGATGGATGCCTACAACGGCATCGTCTACAACGTCGCCGACGACGGGGCCGGGTCATCCAGCGCGTTCACCCCCGTGCGCTCCAACATGTCGCCCGACGCGACGGGCACCCCCGCGACGGTGAGGATCGACATCCGAGAGCTCGGCGGGGTGTGGCTCCCCGACGTCGGCGCACCGAGGGAGTTCTCCTTCACCGGCTCCCGCGCGGCAGACCTCGCCCGATCGGCACACTTCAACGACGCGACCGGCACCGCCGTCGCCCCCGCCGGCCTCGCCGCCGGCGACGGCTACACGCTCGAGACGGTCATCCCGGTGATACCGAGCGACGCGGCGCTCGCCGACGTTCCGTTCGCATCCCTCAAGATGCCCAAGCAGGTGGGCATCCCCGAGAAGCTCGCCGATCTGGCATCCCAGGCGACGGTGGATGCCGAGACGCCGATCGCGCGCGCGCGGGCACTGGAGAGCTGGTTGCACACCGACGGCTTCTTCAGCCACGGCCTCGCCGACGACGTCGTCTCGCTCTCGGGTCACGGGACGAACCGCATCACGTCGCTCGTGACAGGCGATCAGATGATCGGCGACGACGAGCAGTACGCCGTGACGATGGCGCTCATGGCTCGGCAGCTGGGCATGCCCGCGCGTGTCGTGATGGGCTGGCACCCCAAGGCCGACGACCCGGCCGAGACCATGTTCACCGCGACCGGCGACAACCTGCACGCGTGGGTCGAGATCGCCTTCCAGGGCGTCGGGTGGGTGCCGTTCGACCCGACCCCCGACGAGGACAACGAACCGAACGACCAGACGACGAAGCCGCACGCCAACCCGAAGCCGCAGGTGCTGCAGCCGCCGCCACCCGCACAGGAGCCGGCCGACCTGCCCCCGGCGATCGCGGAGGACCGCGATCAGGACGAGGAGCAGTCGAACGGCATCGATTGGCTCGGCCCCGTGCTCCTGTACGGCGGGATCAGCCTGGGCGTGGTCGTGCTGCTCGCCCTGCCGTTCATCGTCATGGGCGTCATCAAGGGTGCGCGGCGCGCCCGCCGGCGCAGCGCAGCCCGCAGCGCCGACCGGATCTCCGGCGGATGGGACGAGCTCGTCGATTCGGCGGTCGACCTGCGCGCGCCCGTCGTGCAGGGGGCGACCCGCGCCGAGAGCGCGGCGATCGTGGGGGCCACGTTCGCGCAGCCGCGCGTCGGCGAACTCGCGACGCGCGCCGATCTCGAGGTTTACGGGCCGGGCGAGCCGAGCGCGGCCGACGTCGATGCGTTCTGGCGCGAGGTGGACGATATCGTCGGAGGAATGAGAGGTTCCACGAGTCTGTGGCAGCGCCTTCGTGCGCGTCTCAGCCTGCGGTCACTGCGCCCCGGGCTGGCGGCACTGCGCTCCCGCATGGCGCTGCGACGCCCGGGGGGAGCGGCATGAACCCGGCGACCCTGGGCCGCCGAGCGGGCGCCCTCCTGATCGATTCGGCGATCGCCCTGCTGCTCATGATGGGCGCGCTCGCGATCTTCGCCGGGATCTCGTTCGCGACGGGTGGGGCCTTCCCCCTCCCGATCGCGGTGATCGCGGCCTATCTCGTGCTGCTCGCGTGGTTCGCGTTCTACAGCTTCCTGCAGGCCGGTGCGGGCTCGTTCGGCATGCGCGCGCTCGGCCTGCGCCTCGCGCGCGTCGACGGCACCGAGTCCCCGCTCGGGTTCGGCCGGGCGCTCGCGCGCAACGTCGTGTGGGGTCTCGGCGGGGCGATCGTCGTCGGGTACTTCTCGCCGCTGTTCGACAGCTCGCCGTGGCGTCGCGGCTGGCACGACAAAGCCACGGGTGCCGTCGTGACCGACATCGCCGGCCGAGGCGCCCCGCTCCCCGTGGCCCCGCAGGCGGGCGCCGCGCAGCCCGTGCCGATGCGGGCGGGGGTCACGGATGCCCCGGGTGCACCTGCGTACCCGGTCGCGCCGCCGCCCGCCCCGCCCGCGTACCCGGTCGCGTCGCCGACGGCACCGCCTGCCGGGCCGCCGGTGGCGCCTCCCGTCGCACCCCCGCCGTACGTACCGACGCCCAGTGCCATGACCTATGCGGGAGACACCGAGCTCGTCGGACGAGACGCCGTCGCGGCACCGACACCCGCTCCGGCGCCCGTGCTGGCACCCGCCGTGCCCGTGGCACCCCTTCGCGGCGCGTCGACGGCGGCCGGAGTCATCTCCTTCGTCCCCGGTGTCACCGACCCTGCGGCGCGCCCGGCAGCGGCTCCCGCCGCCACGCCGAGCACGCCTGCACCCGCCGCGCCGGCGGCCCCACCGCTGTCGCCGGCGGGTTCCGCGTTCCCGCCGCTCGATGCGCCGCCGAGCGCCGACGTCGACGAGACCCGCCTGTCGGGCCCGGCCCGCCAGCCCCTCGCCCGCATCGTCTGGGACGACGGCACCCGGCACGGCGTGTACGGCCGCTCGGTCTTCGGCCGCAACCCGTCCGCCGAGCCCGACGCGACGCGCGTGCCGGTGCGGGATGAGACCCTGTCACTGTCGAAGACGCACTTCGAGCTCGTCGTGGACGAGCAGCGCGCCCTCTGGGTGATCGATCGCGAGTCGACGAACGGTGTCGTCATCCGCCGCGGTACGCAGCGTCAGACCGCCGTTCCCGGAGAGCGGACCCGCGTGCGCATGGGCGACGTGCTCGAGATCGGCGACCGGAGCGCCACCGTGGAGGTCGCATCATGAGCGAGTTGCCGATCGTCGTGCGCGCAGGAGCCGCGAGCCACACGGGGCTTCGCCGGCGGGTCAACGAGGACTCGTTCCTCGCCGAGTCGCCGCTCTTCCTCGTCGCAGACGGGATGGGCGGCCACGACGCCGGCGACCGCGCGAGCGCCGCCGTCGTCTCCGAGTTCGGCAGGCTCACCGGAGCGCCGAGCCTCGGGATCGATGAGGTCCGTGCGACGCTCCGCCGTGCGCGCGGTCGCGTCGAGGCGATCCGCAGCGAAGGACGAGCTGCCGGCACCACCCTCACGGGGGTCGTCATCGCCGAGGTCGGCGGCGTCGGGTACTGGCTCACCGTCAACGTGGGCGACTCGCGCACCTACCGCTTCGCGAACGGCATGCTCGAGCAGATCAGCGTCGACCACTCCGTCGTGCAGGAGCTCATCGACGCGGGAGTCCTCTCCGGAGCGGATGCCAGCAGCGACAGCCGCCGCAACGAGATCACCCGCGCGATCGGCGCGGGAAGCGACGGCCAGGCCGACTACTGGATGGTGCCTGCCGAGCCGGGCGACCGCATCCTCGTGTGCTCGGACGGGCTCTCGGGCGAGCTCTCGGCGGTGCAGCTGCGCGACATCCTCGTCGGCGAGGACGACCCGCAGGAGGCCGCGACGCGGCTCATCCACGAGGCGCTGCTGCACGGCGGACGCGACAACATCACCGCGATCGTCGTCGACGCCCTCGCGGTCTCGGGCGTCGACGACGGGGTGTTCGACACGGCACCGGCGGGTGCGCGCGGCATCGAGCCCGACAGCGACACGCGACCCCGCTCCGGGTCGAGGGGAGCACGCTGATGGCGCGCGGAAGCGAAGCGCAGGTCCACTACCGACCGGCGCAGGGTGAGGCGGCCTGGTGGATCGCCGCGGAAGGCCCGGCGGTGGCCGCGCTCGCGGCGACGGTCAGCGCCCACACGGCCGAAGCCGTCTGGCGGCGGATCGGCGACGGCGGCATCGGTGCCGTGCTCGATGCGCTGACGGGCGCTTTCGGCACATCGCTGTCCGCGATCCCGCCGTTCGCCCTCGCCGTCGCGGAGGCGGGCGGCATTCGCGTCGCCGTGCGCGGTGCGGTCTCCGTCATCGTCGACGGCGTCGACGGTGCGCAGGAGGTCTCCGGCGCGTCCGTCGCAACCTGGTCGGAGCGGTTCGTCGCCGGCGCCGCACGCGTCACGATCGCGGCCGGGGTGACGGGGGAGGACGCCGTCGTGCCGCTTCGTTCCGGCGTCGCGCGCGCCGATCTGGTCGTCGTCACCGTCGGAGCGGCGTGGCCGTCCGCGGCGGCCGCGCCCGCTCTCGCGGCCGCTCTCGCCGACGACCAGGCTGAGGCGGATGTCGAGCTGCCGCTCCCCGAGGTCGTGCCGGCGGATGCCACGGAGCCGCCGGCAGCGGATGCGGCCGCGCCGCTGGCCGCGGTCGGGGCATCCTCACCGTCCCCTGCGGCCGACGGGCCTCCGTCGGACGTCACCGCGGCCGAACCACCTCCCGTCGACGCCCCTCCCGCTCCGCCGAGCCCGCCTCTCGTGGCACCGGAGCTCCCCGCACCGCCGCCCGCGACGCCCGTGCCCACCACGGGCCCCATCGCGGGCGTCGGTGACACGCTCGGCCCCGCGATGACGACGGTGCTGCCCGAGGCGCCGGAGGAGCACGAGATGATCTGGGGCGAGACGATCGCCCGTTCCCCGCGCCCCGCGCTCTCCGCGCAGACGCCGTCCGCGCCAGAAGCGCAGCCTGCGGCGCGCGGCGGTGACCACGACGGCGCGACGATCTCGGTCGTCGAAGCCCGGGCGCTGCGCGACGCCGAGCGCGCACAGTTCGAATCCACCGATGGAGTGCCGCCGCGTCGTCCCTCGCGGGGGCGCATCCTTCTGTCGACGGGAGAGGTCGTCGAACTCGAGCGTCCCGTCGTGATCGGGCGCCGTCCGAAGTCCACGCGCACCTCCGGCGCAGAGCTGCCGACGCTCATCGCCGTCGACAGCCCTCAGCAGGACATCTCGCGCAGCCATGTCGAGATCCGTGCGGAGGGCGACCACGTGCTCGTCACCGACCTCGACACGACCAACGGCACGCTGCTGCACCGCGTCGGCCAGACCCCGGTGCGCCTGCACCCGGGCGAGCCGACGATGGTCGTGACGGGAGACTCGCTCGACCTCGGCGACGGAGTCATCGTCACCTTCGAGGACCTCCCGTGAGCGGCAAGCGACCCCCGGCGCCGCCGCCCGCGCTCGCCGGCTTCACCTACGTCGAGGTGCTCGGTTCGGGCGGGTTCGCCGACGTCTACCTCTACGAGCAGCAACTGCCTCGCCGCCGCGTCGCGGTGAAGGTGCTCCTCGCCGACCGCATGGGCGCCGGTGCCGCCGAGCAGTTCGCCGCCGAGGCGAACGTCATGGCGCTCCTGTCGACGCACCCCGCGATCGTGACGATCTACCAGGCGGGCGTCTCCGACGACGGCAGGCCGTACCTCGTCATGGAGTACTGCTCGCGTCCGAACCTGCAGGTGCGCTCCCGCGCGCAGGCGTTCTCCGTCGCCGAGGCGCTGCGGGTCGGCGTCCAGGTCGCCGCCGCCGTCGAGACGGCGCATCGCGCGGGCATCCTGCACCGTGACATCAAGCCCGCGAACATCCTCGTCACCGAGTACAACCGCCCGGCCCTCACCGACTTCGGCATCGCGACGACAGCGGGTGCGGAGGAGTCCTCGACGGGGATGTCGATCCCGTGGTCCCCACCGGAAGCCTTCAGCGACCAGCCCGCGTCGGGGGTCGCGACCGACGTGTACGCGCTCGGTGCGACCGTCTACACGCTCCTCGCGGGGCGGTCGCCGTTCGAGCAGCCCGGAGGCCGCAACAGCGGCGCGGACCTCATCCAGCGGATCGAGACCGAGCCGGCCGCGCCCCTCGGGCGCCCCGACGTCCCGGCGTCGCTCGAGGCGGTGCTCGAACGGGCGATGTCCAAGCGCCCGGGCGATCGCTACGAGTCCGCGGTGGCCTTCGCGCGGGCGCTGCAGCGTGTGCAGATCGAGCTCGCCCACTCCGTCACCCCGATCGACATCCTCGACGATTCGCCCGAGGAGGGCCCCGACGAGGACGAGGACGGCGAGCTCACCCGGGTCCGCGGGATCGTCAGCATCGAGCCGCACACGGCGCCCGCCGCCGGTCCGACGCGTCGTCGCCCGGAGGCCGCACCCGCGGCCGAGACGACGGATGATCCGACGCTGCGCCGCTCGCCCGTCGCGATCCCGCCGGTCGCCTCGGTCGCTCCTGCTGCGCCTGCTGCGCCGCCTGTCGACGACACGATCGCAGCCGTGCGCCCGGTGCCTCCGCAGTTCGGGGCGCCGGGCGGCATCCCGCCGGCTGCCGCCGGGCAGGTCACGGCGCCGGCCGACGCGCCGGCACCGCCGCCCGCGCCCGCTCCCGCGTCCCGTCGGGGCCTGTGGATCGGGCTCGCCGTCGCGGCATCCGTCGTCATCACGGCGGGCGCCGTCGCCGCGGTCGCGGGCATGCTCGGGTTCTTCGGCGGATCGACCGAAGACCCGGTCAAATCCCCTGCGTCGTCGGTCGCCCCACAGGATCCCGTCGGGGACCTCGTACCCGCCGTGTCGGACCCGGTGGGGGTGGTTCAGGGCGGCGAGGTCGTCTTCACCTGGGTGAACCCCGACCCCAAGGAGGGGGATGCCTACATCTGGTACCCGTACACCCTCGACGGCAACGGTCAGGCGCAGCGCATCCTGACGACGTCCGTGACGCTTCCGGCCGACCCGAGCGGGCGCACCTGCATCAAGGTGACGCTGCAGCGCTCCGACTCGACGACGGGACCAGAGACGCGAGGGTGCACCCCGTGACCGACATCGAGGACACGGTCCCACCTCTCGGAGATGGTGGCGACGCGCCGACGCCCGGCGATGTCACTGTCGAGTTCGCGGGCGAGTACCACCGCGTCTCACCCGACGCACCCTTCACGATCGGACGCGAGGGCGACCTCGCGATCGACGACAACCTGTTCCTGCATCGGCACTTCCTGTCGATCGAACCGGCCGGGAACCTCTGGTGGCTCGTCAACATCGGGGCGCGCCTCGCCGCGACCGTCAGCGACACGGAAGGCCGCGTGCAGGCCCAGCTCGCCCCCGGCGCGCGACTGCCGATCGTCTTCGGCGTCACCACGGTCGTCTTCAGCGCCGGTGCGACGACGTACGAGCTGACGGTGCACGCGGCGCAGCCGACGTTCCGCGAAACACGACCGGATGCCGTCGCCGTCGGGGAGTCCACGATCGGGGCCGTGCCGCTCACCCCGAGCCAGAAGGTCATCATCGTCGCCCTCGCCGAGCCGGTGCTGCGGCGCGACGGCACCGGCATGAGCGAGCTGCCGAGCTCCGCCGCCGCAGCTCAGCGCCTCGGCTGGAGCCTCACGCGGTTCAACCGCAAGCTCGACAACGTGTGCGACAAACTCGACCGGCAGGGGGTTCCGGGGCTGCGCGGCGGCGTGACGGCATCCGCCACGAATCGCCGCGTGCGCCTCGTCGAGTACGCGGTCGCGTCGCGCCTTGTCACGCGCGACGACCTGGCGCTTCTCGATGACCCCGCGCTCACCGGCACCGCCGGCGGCTCCGGCACCTCTCGCACCCCCGGCACCGCCGCGGGCTGAGCGGTCGGCTCGTCAGAGCCGCGAGTGGCCCAGCACCTTCACGATGATGCCGCGCCGGCGCAGCTCGCCGATGGCGTGCGTCTCCTCGTCCACCGTCCGTCCGAGGGCGTGCTTGTCGGCCACGACGACGACGTCTCCGCTCGTGAGTCGTCCGAACAGCCGCGTGAGCCGCTCCGACCAGCTCTCACCGGTCTCCGGGGCCGGGTGACGGAAGCCTTCGATCGGCACCCCGAACTCCGCGAGCGCGTCGCGCTGCGCGATGACCGACGGCAGGTCGTCGCGGGCGACGACGAGACCGACGAGGCGCGCACCGGTCGGGCGCTCCGCCCACCAGTCGGTGCCCGAGACGATCACCGGAACGGCCTCGGTCACGGCGGGGAGGGCGACCGACTCCGCGTAGTCGGCGGGCGCGCGCCCCGTGGCATCCGTGTGGTCGGTCATCCTGCTCCTTCGTCGACGCACCTATTCTCACAAATCGGAGGCGCCGACGGTCACTCCTCGTCGCGCAGGCGGAGTTCGACGCTCAGCTGCTCCGCATCGAGCTCGGCACCGCTGTGCCGGAGCGTGCGCGTGCTGTAGTGGCCGTGCGATCCCAGCTCGCCGAGTCGCGTGCGCTGCGCCACGATCACCGCGAGCCGCAGTTCCAGCATGTCGCGCGCAAGGGCGCTCATGTCGTCATCGGGCGGGGTCGCGAGGCGCGCCGTCACGCGGCGGATGACCTCGGGGTCGAATGCCGAACCGTCGCGGCGCACCAGCGTCGGGGCGGACAGGGCGGCGTGGGCGGCCCCGCGCAGCTCCTCGTCGAGCCGCTTCTGCTCGTCGCGGTCGCCGGCGGCGTCCGCCTCGGTATCGAACTTCAGGTGCCGGACGACCCACGGGAGCGTGAAGCCCTGCAGCATGAGGCTCACGAGCGCGACGACGAAGGCGATGAAGATGAAGATGGGGCGCTCGTCGATCGAACGGGGGATCGTCTGGGATGCCGCGAGGGTGACGACGCCGCGCATGCCGGCCCAGACGATGACCGTACCGTGGCGCCATCCGAGCGGCGACGAGTGGTAGTAGTCGAAATCGGCGAGGCCGCGCGAGACGCGCTCGCGCATGCTCTCGATGCGGCGCTCGGCCCGTTCGGGGGAGGGTTCGCGGCGTCCCTTGCCTTTGCCCTTGCCCGGCCCCGTTCCCGGATCCGTGTTCGATGCCGGCAGGGTCGCCGAACCGCCCTGCGCACTCATCGCATCGAGGCGGGCGTCGAGGTTCTCGAGGCGGGAGCGGTCGAACCGGCCCGCGCGACGACGGCCCGCCCAGAGGATCAGCGCGACGTACGCCGCCCGCACCGCGAGGAGGATCGCGAGCGCCGCGAGCGCGACGAACGTCGGGAGCACGAGCCCCTCGTGCCGCTCGCGCACGTCGGAGACGATCTGGTCGAGCTCGAGACCCATGATGAGGAAGATCCCGCCCTCGAGGACGAGTTCGACGGTGCGCCAGTTCACCTCGTCGGACAGTCGCTGCTCGGGTGTGAACCAGCGCTGCGCGCCCTGGCCGGTGACGATGCCCGCGATCACCGCCGCGACGAGGCCCGAGCCGTTCAGGTGCTCGGCGGGCAGGTACGCGAGGAACGGCACCGTGAAGCCGATCGCCGTGCTCGCGGCCGAGTCGCCGATCCAGGCACGCAACCGCAGGGTCAGGATGCCGACGATCGCGCCGACCACGACGGCGATCAACACGGCCCACGCGAACGCCCCGAGCGCCTTCCCGAACGAGAACGATCCGGCGACCACGGCGAGCAGTGCGGTTCTCAGGAGCACGAGTGCCGTCGCGTCGTTGAGCAGGCTCTCGCCCTCGAGCATCGTCGTCACGCGTGGCGAGATGCCGAGCTTCTTCGCGATCGACGTCGCCACGGCATCCGTCGGACTGAGGATCGCGCCGAGGGCGACCCCCAGCGCGAACCCCACGCCGGGCAGCACGAGCGAGAAGAACCAGCCCAGCACGAGAGACGTGACCACGACGAGCACCACGGCGAGCCCCGAGATCGGGGTCAGGTCGCGACGGAACTCGATCGCCGGCAGTCGTACCGCAGCGGCATACAGGAGCGGCGGGAGGATGCCGACGAGGATCAGCTCCGGATCGATCTCCGGCACATCGACGAAGGGCAGGAGTCCGACGCCCAGCCCGAGCGCCACGAGCAGCAGCGGTCCCGCCACGCCGAGCCGCTGCGCGAGCGCCGTCACGACGGCGACCGCGACCACCCCGATCAGGCCGACGAGGAGGACATCCATCGCGTCAGAGGAGCCCGAGCGCCCGCACGGCGTCGCGCTCGGCCACGAGTTCGGCGACGGAGGCATCCACCCGCGATCGTGCGCGATCGTCGAGGTCGAGACCTTCGATGATCCGATAACCCGATCCGTCGCTCGTCACGGGGAAGGACGAGTACAGCCCCTCCGGCACTCCGTATTCGCCCCGGGAGAGTACCGCGGCACTCGTCGGGCCGTCGGGCGTGCCGAGCACGCTGTCGCGGACGTGCGAGATCGCGGCGTTCGCAGCGGACGCGGCCGACGACGACCCGCGCACGGAGATGATCTCGGCCCCGCGCTTGGCGACGCGCGGCACGAACTCGTCGTCGAGCCAGGCCGCGGCGGCAGCCGACCCGCCGAGTCGTTCGGCGAGCACCTCGCGCGCGGGGCGGCCCGCGACCGTCGCGTGGTCGACGTCGGGGAACTGCGTCGCGGAGTGGTTGCCCCAGATTGCGACGCCCGCGATGGCGGAGACGGGCGCGGCGGTGGCCGCGGCGAGCTGCGCGACGGCGCGATCGTGGTCGAGACGGGTGAGGGCGCCGAAACGGTCGCCCGGGATGTCGGGGGCGGATGCCGCGGCGATGAGCGCGTTCGTGTTCGCCGGGTTCCCGACGACGACGACGCGGACGTCGTCGGCTGCGACCGCGTTCAGGGCGGCGCCCTGCGGACCGAAGATCCCGGCGTTCGCCGCGAGCAGGTCGGCACGCTCCATCCCGGCCGTGCGGGGGCGGGCGCCGACGAGCATCGCGATGTTCGCACCGTCGAAGGCCGTGCGCGGGTCGTCGGTGATCTCGACGTCCTGCAGCAGCGGGAACGCGCAGTCCTGGAGCTCGAGCGCGGCGCCCTCCGCCGCCTTCAGCCCCTGCGGGATCTCGAGGAGTCGCAGCCGTACGGGGCGGTCCGTTCCGAGCATCGCGCCCGAGGCGATCCGGAAGAGGAGCGCGTAGCCGATCTGGCCACCCGCTCCGGTGAGGGTGACGGTCGTGGCATCCATGTCCCGAGCCTACGCTGTGAGCCCACCGCGCCCACACCTGCAGAATGCCGGATGACGGCGTGGATGCGCCGACGGGGCGCACTGTGCCACGGCGTGTCGCGCGATACGGTATGCCCATGACGTTCAACAGCAACGCCGATGTGAGCGGTTCCGGCGCGAGGCGGCGCGGGCCCGGCGGAGGCGCGATCGCCGGGGGTATCGGCGGGCTCGGCGCGATCGCCGTCATCCTGTTGCAGATCTTCACCGGCGGTGACTTCTCGAGCCTTCTCGTCGGCAGCGGAGGCTCGGGCGATGCGGGCCCCGGGACGGAGCTCTCGAACTGCCAGACCGGCGCCGACGCGAACGCGAGCGTCGACTGCCGGCTGGCCGCGGGATCGAAGGCCATCAACGTGTACTGGGCGGGCAAGACGACCGGCTACCGCCCGCCGCAGCTCATCATCGTCGACGGCTCGACGCCGACGGCCTGCGGCACGGCATCCAACGCCACCGGCCCCTTCTACTGCCCGCCGGAGGAGACCGTCTACATCGATCCGACGTTCTTCGATGTGCTCGAGCAGCAGTTCGGCGACACCGCCGGGCCGCTCGCGCAGGTCTACGTGCTCGCCCACGAGTACGGGCACCACATCCAGCAGATCACCGGCACGTTCGACAAGTACCCGAACAACGGCACGGGCCCGGAGAGCAACGGCGTCCGCAGTGAACTGCAGGCCGACTGCTACGCCGGTGCGTTCATCGCGGGTGCGCCCGACCAGAAGGACGAGAACGGCGTGCCATTCATGAAGACGCCGACGGAGGACCAGATCCGCGATGCGCTGGCCGCCGCAGCGGCGGTCGGTGACGACCACATCCAGTCCATGTCCGGCCGGGTCAACCCGGAGAGCTGGACGCACGGATCGAGCGAGCAGCGCCAGCGCTGGTTCGCCACCGGGTTCAAGGGCGGGCCGAGCGCCTGTGACACGTTCGCCGTATCGGGGAGAGACCTGTGACCCCCGGCCACGACGGGCTCGACGATGTCCTCTACCCCGAGATCGAGCCGTACGAGACGGGGTTCCTCCTCGCTGGCGACGGGCAGAGGCTCTACTGGGAACAGTCCGGAAACCCCGAGGGCAAGCCGGTCGTGTTCCTTCACGGCGGGCCCGGCGCGGGAACGTCGCCCTGGCAGCGCCGCTTCTTCGACCCCGCGGTGTACCGCATCGTGCTGTTCGACCAGCGCGGCTGCGGCAAGTCGACGCCGCACGTGAGCGACCCCGAGGCCGACCTCCGCCACAACACGACCTGGCACCTCGTCGCCGACATCGAGCTGCTGCGCAAGAACCTCGGCATCGAGACCTGGCAGGTGTTCGGCGGGTCGTGGGGCTCGACCCTCGCCCTCGCCTACGCCCAGTCGCATCCGTCGGCGGTGTCGGAACTCGTCCTGCGGGGCATCTTCACCCTGCGCCGGCATGAGCTGGAGTGGTTCTACGAGGGCGGCGCCTCGGCGCTCTTCCCCGACCTCTGGGAGGGTTACCTCGCCCAGATCCCGGTGCTCGAGCGCTCGCGCCTCATCGAGGCGTACCACCGCCGTCTCACCGACCCCGACCCGGCCGTGCACGTGCCCGCCGCCGTGGCGTGGGCGACGTGGGAGGCATCCACGATCACACTCCTGCCCGACGAGGGTCTCGTCGCCTCGATGGCGGAGCCGCACGCGGCCGTCGCGTTCGCGCGGATCGAGAACCACTACTTCGTGCACGAGGGCTGGCTGCGCGAGGGACAGCTGATCGAGGACGTCGCGGCGATCCGCGGCATCCCCGCCGTCATCGTCCAGGGCCGGTATGACGTGTGCACCCCGATCATGACCGCGTGGGACCTCCACCGGGCGTGGCCCGAGGCGGAGTTCGTCGTCGTGCCGGATGCCGGGCACTCGGCCTCGGAACCCGGCATCGCCCGCGCCCTGCGGGCCGCGACCGACCGGTTCGCCTCGGCCTGAGGCCCGGCGGGGCGCGGGCGCGGCCGCCCGGGTCTCGACCGCGGTCGTGGCCTCGGTCGTCTCGGCGCCGTGAACCGGCACGCGGCCCGGCGACCCGCCGCGGACGTTCCTCGTTCCGAAGCGTTCCGCGTTCCGAAAGCAGGGCCGATCGGCTTCTGCCGTGCCTCAACGTGCCGATGGCGGCGGTTCGGCCTGCTTTCGGAACGCTGACGCGTCACAGGCCCCGCGCGATCGGCCTCGCCGCGACACCTTCACCCGACGCGCCCAGGCCGTACACGACGGCGGCTTCTCCCCGTTGCTTCGGGCACCGCGTTCCGAAAGCAGGGCCGATCGGCTTCCGCCGTCCCCGGCCCCGCACCCACGTACAGTGGTCAAGTCCCGTGGCGTGGTGTCATTCCGTTGCTTCCTGATGGGTGGGTGATGGTCAGGCGGTGAGGTAGAGCTCGGGGCGTGCCGGCTCGGCGTGGTCGTGGAGCGTGTGGACGAGCTTGCGCATGGAGATGTCGGAGAAGTAGCGGCGTTCGCCGTAGGACCATTCCTCGTGTTGCTCTTGGAGGACGGCTCCGATGAGGCGGGTGACACTGTCGCGGTCGGGGAAGATCTGGACGACGTCGGCGCGGCGTTTGATCTCGCGGTTGAGGCGCTCGATGGGGTTGTTCGACCAGACCTTCTGCCAGTGCTCGCGGGGCAGGGGTGCGAACCCGGTGAGGTCGGCTTCGGCGGCCTCGAGCATCGCCGCGATCTCCGGGAACGAGCCGCGGAGGCTGTCGGTGACGGCCTGGTACTGGGCGAGCACGGCCTCCGTCGTGGTCTGCGCGAAAATCGTGGAGATCAGCGCGTTGACGGGCTTGGAGCGTGCGGAGCCGATCTTCTGGGTGACGTTGCGGGCGAAATGGACCCGGCATCTCTGCCAACCCGATCCGGGCAGGATCGCCTTGACCGCCGCTTTCAGGCCGGCGTGCGCGTCGGAGGTGACCAGGGCGACGCCGAGCGGGTCGGCGTCGGTGGCGACCTTGAGTCCCCGGTCGCGGAGGCTGCGGAGGAACTCGGTCCAGAAATCCGTGGTCTCCGCGTCCCCGAGCGCCATCCCGAGGATCTCCCGCCGCCCCTCGCCGCTCACGCCGGTCGCGACGACGAGGGCCTGGGAGACGACCCGGCCGCGGTGGCGGACGTCGAGGTAGGTGGCGTCCAGGAACAGGTACGGGAACCAGGTGTGATCGATCCGGCGGTGCAGGAACTCGTGCACCGCCTCGTCGATCTCGCCGCAGATCCGAGACACCGTCGAACGGCTGATGCCGGTGTCGTTGCCGAGAGCGCGGACGAGTTGCTCGACCTTGCGGGTGCTCACCCCGTCGATCCAGGCCTGGCAGATCACCGCGTAGAGGGCTTTGTCGACCCGCCGCCGCGGGTGCAGCAGCGACGGGAAGAACGACCCCTCCCGCAGCTTCGGGAGCTGAAGGTCGACCTCACCGGCCGGAGTGGCGAGCAGCTTCGAGCGGGTCCCGTTGCGGCGGGTCGTCCGTTCCGGGGAGCGTTCGTAACGCGCGGCGCCGATCTTCGCCGTCGCTTCCGCGTCGACAAGATCCTGCAGGCCGGCTTGCAGCATCCGGCGGAACACGTCCTGGTGGGCGAGGTCGGGATCGGCGAGGACTTCGCCGATCAGGGTCGTCAAGGCAGACTGGTACTGGGTCATCGTGGGATCTCTGCTTTGCTTCTTGCCGGAAACAATGGTCATGCCACGGTGGCCCTTCGACGTCTACGACGACGAGGACCCCGCGGGAATTGACACCACGCTATGGGACTCACCCCGTACAGTTGGGCCTGCTTTCTGAACGCCGCCAACCCCGCCCGCACCCCGTTTCCGCGCCGTGCACGGCGGCCGCTCAGTGTCGACTGATAGACTGGGGGCACTTGAGGCGCCGATCCTGGCGCCTCTCGCGTCGTAGAACGCTTCCCTCGCCGCCCGGCCCGTCCGGATGATCGGCTGACATTCTTCGTACGGCGACCCTGTGCGCACATCCCGCAGAGGCCACCGATCCGGGCATCCCGCCCAGAAACACCCCCATGTCTGACACCACTTTCCGCACGCTCGGCGTGCCTGCCACCCTCGTCGACGTCCTCGCGAAGGACGGCAAGACCGAGGCCTTCCCCATTCAGGTCGACACCCTCCCCGACACCCTCGCCGGCCGCGACGTCCTCGGCCGCGGCAAGACCGGCTCGGGCAAGACCCTCGCCTTCTCGATCCCGCTCGCCGCGCGCCTCGGCGGTGCGCTCGCGGGTGGCTCGCGCCGTGCCGGCCGCATCCTCGGTCTCGTCCTCGCCCCGACGCGCGAGCTCGCGACGCAGATCAACGCGACGCTCGAGCCCCTGGCATCCGCCTACGGCATGACCACGACGACGATCTTCGGCGGCGTGAACCAGAACCGCCAGGTGGCGGCGCTGAAGGCCGGCGTCGACATCGTCGTCGCGTGCCCCGGACGCCTCGAAGACCTCATGCAGCAGGGCTTCGTGAAGCTGGATGCCGTGGAGATCACCGTCATCGACGAGGCCGACCACATGGCCGACCTCGGCTTCCTGCCGTCGGTGACGCGGATCCTCGACAAGACCCCGCGCGGCGGACAGCGGATGCTGTTCTCGGCGACCCTCGACAACGGGGTCGACAAGCTCGTGAACCGTTTCCTCGAGAACGAGGTGCTCCACTCCGTCGACGAGGCCCACTCGCCCGTCGCCGCGATGACCCACCACGTCTTCCATGTGGACGGGGCGGATGCCAAGAAGGAGCTCGTCAAGACGCTCGCCTCGGGCACGAGCCGCCGGATCCTTTTCATGCGCACGAAGCACCACGCCAAGAAGCTCGCGCAGCAGCTGACGGCGCAGGGCATCCCGTCGGTCGATCTGCACGGGAATCTGTCGCAGCCCGCGCGTGACCGGAACCTCGCCGCGTTCGCGTCGGGTGCCGCGAAGGTGCTCGTCGCGACGGATGTCGCCGCCCGCGGCGTACACGTGGACGACGTCGAACTCGTCATCCACGTCGACCCGCCCATGGAGCACAAGGCGTACCTGCACCGCTCGGGCCGCACCGCGCGTGCCGGTGCCGAGGGCTCCGTCGTCACGGTCGTGCTCCCCGGTCAGGAGAAGGATGTCAAGGACCTGCTGCGGAAGGCCGCGATCACGGCGACGCCGGTGAAGGTCTCGGCGACGTCGCCCGAGGTCACCGAGCTCGTCGGCGAGGTCGCGGCGTACGTCCAGCCCGCGCCGAAGGCCGAGCAGCCCCGCCGGGGCCAGGGTCAGGGAGGCCGCAGCCAGGGCGCGAACGCGCAGCGCAAGCGCGCGGCGCGCGAGGGCGCTGCCGGTGGCCAGGCGGGTCGTGGCGGTGAGGCCGGCCGTGGTGGTCAGCCGCGCAAGGACCGTTCCGGTCGTCCGGCAGCGGAGCGGTCGGGCCGCCCCGCCGAGCCGTCCCACACGTCGCGTCCGGCCCGCGAGAACGCCGCGCCGCAGGGCAACCCCCGCACATCGGGGCGCCGTGCCGGCCACAGCGGAGGCGCCGGCGGCAAGCTCATGGTCGGCTCCGTCGTCCGTCAGAACGGCACGGGACGCCGCTCCGGTCGCTGACCGCCCTGTCGCGGACGCCCTCACCCCCGGCGTCGGCCGCGCTCGGCCGTGATGGGCTGGAATGAGCGAGGCGCTGCGGCGCCGTCCGGGTGACTGCGCGGTCAGGCCCCGCGGATGAGGTCGGCGGCGCGCTCGCCGATGACGATCGCGGGGGCGTTGGTGTGGCCCCGGATGATCGTCGGAATGACCGAGGCGTCCGCGACCCGCAGGCCCCGCACGCCGCGCACGCGCAGTTCGGGATCGACGACGGATGCCTCATCGAGGCCCATCCGCGCCGTGCCGACCGGGTGGTAGAGCGTGTGCGAATAGCGGCGCAGGGCGAGCTCGATCCGCTCGGCCGAGGTCAGGGCCTCGCCGTTCTCGGGCTGGATCCAAGTGCCCGTCGTGATCGCACGGAGCGCATTCGTCGCGATCAGGCGTTCGCACTCGGCGAGACCCGCGGCGAGCGTCCGCGCGTCGAGGCCGTCGGGGTCGCTCAGGTACGCGGGGTCGATGAGCGGCGCCTGCATGGGGTCGGCCGACGCGAGCCGGATGCTGCCGCGACTGCGCGGCCGCAGCAGGATCGCGCCGACCGTGAGCCCCTCGCCCGGCAGCGGCACGAGACCTTCACCGACGTACGGCGCTGGGGCGAAGATGATCTCGATATCCGGCAGGTCGGCCGCCGCACCGGTTTCGTCGGCAACCTCGGTCCGGACGAACCCGTACGCTTCGGCGACATTCGAGGTGAGCATTCCCCGCCGCCGGGTGAGGTAGCTCGCGAGCTGGCCCGGCTTCTCGGCGCCGTACAGCGTGCCCCCGCGCGCGCCGGGCGCGAGGCCCGCGACGAGGTGGTCCTGCAGGTTCGCGCCGACGCCGGGCGCGTCCACGACGACGTCGATGCCGTGGGATGCCAGGTGCTCGGCCGGTCCGATTCCGCTCAGCATCAGCAGGTGCGGGCTGTTGATGGCGCCGCCGCAGAGGATCACCTCGCGCGTGGCGCGCGCGTGGTGGGTGACGCCGGCGATGTCGACGTAGACACCGGTCGCCCGCGGCGGCTCGCCCACCGCGCCGGCCGCGAAGGTCACGCGCCGCGCGTGCGCGCCGGTGACGACGCGCAGGTTCGGGCGTTTGCCGGCCGGGCGAAGATAGGCATCCGCGGTCGACGCGCGGCCGCCGCGGCGCTGCGTCACCTCGGTCTCCGAGAACCCCTGCCCGGTCGGCAGGTTCGCGGCGGTGACGGGATGCCCGAGCTCGCGCGCCGCCTGGAGGAAGACAGCCGTGTGGGGGCGCGGGTCGCGCTGGTGCTCCACGCGCTGCGGACCGTCGGTGCCCGTCCAGGTCTCCGCGTCCGGACGAGGACCGAGCTCGTCGGAGCCCGTACCCGCCGCTGCTCCCGAGTCTGAGCCTGCACCCGCATCGGTGCCCGGTCCGGCGCCCGAACCCGCTCCCGGGCCGAAGCCCGAACCGGCGTCGGACCCGAGACCCGCCGCAGGGCCGGAGCCGGCTGCAAAACCAGACCCCACAGCCCCCTCCACGCTCTCCACCCGCCGGAACAACGGCGCGAGCGCCCGCCACGACCAGGTGTCGCCCGCGACGGTCGCCCATTCGTCGTAGTCACCGGCGAAGCCGCGCACCCACATCATCGCGTTGAGCGAGGACGAGCCGCCCAGGGTCTTGCCGCGCGGCCAGTAGACCGTGCGGCCCTCGAGCGCAGGCTGGGGGACGGTGTCGTAGTTCCAGTCGTACCGACCGCGGAAGAGCTTCGAGAACGCCGCCGGGACGTGCAGCTCCAGCGCCTTGTCGACGGGACCAGCCTCGAGCAGCAGCACCGAGACGGTGGGGTCCTCGCTCAGCCGTGCGGCCAGCGCCGCACCTGCCGAACCCGCGCCGACGATGACATAGTCCGCCTCGAGACGCCCGAGCCCCCGCCGCCCGAAACCCCGCCGGCCGACACGTCCGCGCCGCCCGCCCCGACGCGACCCACTCATGCGCCGAACGCCTGGACGAGGGTCACGCCCATCGCCGCCCAGTTGCCGGTCATCCGGAAGCGCGTGAACCCCTCGCACACGGCGGCGCCCGTGCGCGACGTCACGAACCAGGGCGGCTTGGGGAGCACCGACAGGCCGTATCCGCGCAACGCGGACGACGCCGACCGCGGGAACGGGCGGAACGGTCCGTTGACGACCGTGCGCTCGACGCGGTCGAGCAGGAAGGCGTTGTGCACGATGCCGATGCCGCTCGGGGCATCCTCCAGCGTGCCGCCTGGGAACGCCCCCCAGGTCGCCGTCGGTGTCAGGAACCCGAACGCCGTCCACGAGTTGATCGCGATCGTGCCGTAGTGGAGGTCCGCGATGGCACGGTCGAACCCGTCGCCGAGAGCGTTCTGCGTCTCGGGGTCGATCAGGACGTTCGCGCCGAGGGTTCCGGTGAGTCGGTCGTTGGCGTGGGTGACGGCCGCGTCGAGGAACTCCTGCCCGTTGCCGGGCAGCGCGACGACTCCCAGCACGGGCGAGAAGTACTCGGTCGTCTCCAGCACGGATGCCTCGGACGGGGATGCCTCGATGAGCGCACGCGTGCCGTCGGCGCACCATGCGGCATCCGGGTACGACTCGCGTGCGGCCTCGAGCTTGCGGTCGCTGTTCGGGTACCAGACGGGCCGCCGCGGCGCCCGGTCGTACGCGGCGCGCAGTTCGGTGAGGAACGCCTCGCGCTGCGGCCAGTCCCGCGACAGCAGGACGACCTGTCCGGCGATGCAGTTGTGGCCGCTGTTGTGCAACCGCATCGTGACGACGTGCTCGGCCTGGAAGCGCAGGTCGGCCTCGGACCATTCGCCGGGCACGACGATGATCGGCGAGACGCCGCCGAGCTCCGCCGTGATCGGCACGCTGAGGCCCGGGACGATGGCCCGGAACGTCGCCTCGGAGCCGGTGATGTGCACGTGCGAGATCGATGCATGCCGCGTGAGGTATGCGCCCACATCGCCGCCGCCGCGCACGATGCGCAGGAAGCCGGGTTCGATGAGCGGGGCGAGGGCGCGCTCGAAGACGGGGACGAGCGCGTCCTGCGTCGGGTTGACCTTGAGGATCGAGACCCTGTTGAACGCGAGCAGTTCGTACAGCACGTCGAGGTAGGGGATCGAGGTGATGTTGCCGGCGCCCAGCACGAGCCCGACCCCGCCGGAGGATGTCGGGTCCAGCTGCCCGAGCCCCGCCTCGCGGTGCGCCTCGGCGAGGGTCACGCCGGGCTCCAGCCACACCTCGGTGCGATAGCCCGAGAGGAGCAGCCGGTCGGTCGCCGTGAGCGGCGAGGTGTGGATGACCGTGCGTCCACCCGGCGCGGTGCCCGTGCGGATGCCGGCGAGCGGAGACTTCCCGGAGGCGAGCGCGCCGAGCGTGTCGGCGTAGGCGTCGAGGGCGACGAGCGCGGCGTACGGCCCGGAGAGCCATTCCTCCCCGCGCAGCGGATGCCCGGGTGTCAGGCCCTTCGAGAGCGCGGCGACCTCGGCCCACTCCTCCGCGACGGCGGCCGTCGTCGCGCGCAGCCGCGTGAGGAGGGTGCGGCGCTGGCCGAGCGTCAGCAGCGTCCATGCGCGGGCACCGGTGTCGAGTTCCGCGATGGCGGCATCGAGCGGGGCGCGGAGGGCCGGGTCGAGGCTCGTGGCATCCGCGGCGGCGCCTGCGCGCGGGGCGCCTGCGCGCGGGGCGCCTGCGCGCGGGGCGCTGGCGCGGGGCTTCTTCGCAGCGGCGGTGCGCTTCCGGGCGGGGTCTGCGGTCGCGGTCACTGCACTCTCCTTCGGGGCGGACGCCTGAGAGCAAGCCTACGTCCCCTGTGGCACTCGATCCCAGCGTTTCCGGCACTCGGTCACGGGAGCGACACTGAGCACGACAGGCCGCCGCCTCGCCCCTACTCGATGTCGTCTCGGCGCAGACGGTAGCGGCCGAGCGGAACGAGGCTCAGGAGCACGAGGGCGGCAGGCAGCACGCTGAAGCTCAGGACGATGCCGGCAACCGCGGCGTCCGGCTGCGCGATGCTCTCGCCGGCCGTGCGCTCGACGTACCCCGTCACGGCGAGGACCGTCGCGAGCGCCGTGGCGCCGAGCGCGAAGCCCGTCGTCTCGCCGGCCGTCCACACCCCGCCGAACGCTCCCGCGCGCCCCGTGCCGAAACGGTGCGCGTCGTGCGTGATGACGTCGGGGAGCATCGCCATCGGCAGCGACTGCATGCCTGCGTACGCGACGCCGGCGAGGCCCACCGAGACGTAGATCCAGGCACCGGGCGCCCACAGCGCACCGACCGTCGAGATCGCCGCGACGGCGAACAGCAGGCTCGCGGCGACGAACGCGCGCTCCTTGCCGATATGCCGCGCCCAGACGCCCCACGCCGGCGCGGCGACGAGGGCGGGGGCGATGAGCGCGACGAACAGGAGGGTTACGGCATCCTCCGAGCGGAGCACCCACGTCGCGAGGTACTGCGCGCCCGCGAGCATCAGCCCCGTCGCGAGCGCCTGCAGCACGAAGGTCAGCAGCAGGGCGCGGAACGGCTGGCTGCGGCGGAGCGTGTCGAAGGCGGACCGGAAGTTGTCGCGGATGCCACCGGCGGGCGTCGAGGCATCCGTGCCGACGTGGCGCTCCGTCTCATCGCCGACGGTCTCGGCGATGAGTTCCGCCTCCTCCGCCGTGCTCGTTCCGGCAGCGGCCATCGCCGAGCGCGCGTGCAGGCCGCGCCGGGCGACGCGCGTCGCGATGAGCATCCCGAGGCCGATCGCGACGCCCGCGACGATGCCCATGAGGAGGTACCCCGTCACCGGGTCGCCCGTCGCCTTGCGCAGGAGCGGTCCGCCGGCTCCGAACAGCAGGATCGCGAACGTCAGCACGACGACGCGCCACGTGAGCAGTCGCGTGCGCTCGTCGTAGCGGTCGGTGAGTTCGGCGGGGAGGGCGATGTAGGGCACCTGGAAGAGGCTGAACGCCGTCGCGGTGAGGAGGAACGCGACGAGCACCCACGCGGCGCCGAGCGCGGGGGCGAGCCCCGGCGGCACGGCGAAGGTCAGCGCGAAGAGGACCGGCAGGCTCAGGGCGCCCACGAGCATGAGGCGGCGGCGTGAGGCNGAGCCGTTCCGCGCGAGGTCGCGGTCGGTCAGCGCGCCGACGACCGGGTCGATGACGACGTCCCACACTTTGGCGGCGGTCACGATGACGCCGGCCATGAGGGCGGCGACGCCGAGGCTGTCGGTGAGGTAGTAGGTGAGGACGAGCCCGGGGAGTGTCGCGAACCCGCCCGTGCCGATCGAGCCCACCGCGTACGTGGCGATGGTGCCGCGGCGAAGGCGCGCGGTCGTCCGGATGCCAGGTGCGTCGTTGCCCATGTCGCTCACCCTAATGGGCGCGGGCGTCGCTCGCGTGAGCCGCAACAGGCCTCGCCGTGGGTGGGGCCCCGCTCAGATGAGGCTGAGCTCGCGCAGCTTCGCTTCGACGTCGGCGTTGCTCGGCTCGACGTGGTGCGTGGCGTCGGGGTAGACGACGACGGGGATGTTGGTGCGACCCGAGATCTCGCGTGCGACCTCGACGGCGGCCGGGTCCTCCTCGAGATCGACGTACGTGTACGCGATGCCGAGTCCGTCGAGCTGCGCCTTGGTGCGGCGGCAGTCGCGGCACCATTCGGCGCCGAACATCGTGATGGTCTGGTCGTCGCTGGGCGCGGAGGAGGTCATGACTCCAGCGTACGCCCGGCCGGCTGGGGCACGGCGGCCCTCGCGGATGCCTGTGCCTGACGCTTCGGGGCGTAGACGAACAGCGCGTGGTACACGAAGCGCACGACGAACGCGGCGGCCAGAGTGATCGCGGCGGCGAGGACGCTCGGGATATGGGCACTCTGCACGAGCATCGCGAGCACCGGGATGCGCACGAGCGCCTCGACGTTGTTGAAGGCGAACGACTTGACGAAGCGGATGCCCATACGCCCCGATTCGGCGCGCATGTCGGAGAAGACGAGGTACTCCAGCAGCAGGAAGTTGCCGATGATCGTCAGTTCGCTCGCGATGATGGCGGCGGGGATGTACTCCATGCCGAGGCGGATGAGCCCCCACATGATGACGAGGTTGGCGATGGCACCGACGCCGCCGACGAGCGCGAACGCCGACATGCGGCCGAAGCGCAGCATCGCGAGCTGCGTGAGGAAGCCGATCCCCTGCATGAAGGATGCCTTCGACTCGCCCGCGTACCGCGAGGCGAACGCGAACGGGACCTCGCCGATGCGCAGCTGACGGCGCGCGAGGATCTCGAGGAGGATCTTGAACCCGCGCGGGCGCAGCGCGTCGAGGTCGATCGCGTCGCGGTCGATGAGGAAGAAGCCCGTCATCGGGTCGGTGCAGCCGTGGAGCTTCCGCGGGAACATCGACTTCGTCAGCAGGGTCGACCCGCGCGAGACGAGCATGCGGGTCGTGCCGGCGAGGCCCCCGGCGGTTCCGCCGGCGACGTAGCGGGATGCCACGACGACATCCACATCGCCCGCCGCGGCGCGGTCGAGCAGACGCGGGATGTCCTCCGGCGGGTGCTGCAGGTCGCCGTCCATGACGAGGCACCAGCGGGACTGCGCGGCACGGAAGCCCTCGACGACGGCGCCGCCGAGACCGGCCTCGGGCTGGTCGCGGTGGATCAGCCGGATCGGCACCTCGGAGCGCGCGGCGATCGCCGCGATGACGTCGGGAGTGTCGTCGGTCGAGTCGTCGACGAACACGATCTCGAACGCGCGCCCCTCGAGTGCAGCGTCGATGCGTCGCACCAACTCGGCCACATTCGGACCTTCGTTGAAGGTCGGAACGATGACGGACAGGTCCATGCAGGCCCTCGCGAATCAGTGGCGGACGGGATCGATTCAGCGTAACCGGCGGACCCTCGCGATGTCCTGTCGGTGGTCTGTCAGTTCCCTATGTGACAGCGAAGCGTCACCCGTGATTCACCCGATGAGCTTCTTCACGGCCGGGACGCCCATGCCGAAGTTGATGCGCACGCACGGCAGGGCGAGCTTCTCGCTGCCGACCGACACGTACCCCTGCTCGATCGTGCGGGCGAGGACGAATCCGGCCTCGCGGAGCCCCTCCTTGGAACGGTCGTCGTTGTGACCGAACGGGTACGCCATGATCTCGTGTGCGTCGGGAGCCCCGACGCCGACTCCCTCGAGCGCGGCGACAGACGCGTTCATGTCCGCCGCGATCTGGGCGGGGGTGAGGTTCACCATCTCGCCCTTGCCGTTCGCGCCGGCCTTGTGCATGTCGTTCGTGTGCGAGCGGGCGAGAATGAAGCGGTTCTGCGTCGCGGCGCCGTCCACCGTGATGTCGAACGACGTCGCCACCACCTGCAGCTGCTCGTTGATGGGGGATGCCATGGTCAGCCACGTCGGGTCGGCGTCGTCGTCGGTCACGATCACGGAGTGGTTGGGCAGGTAGAGGGCGCCGTCGATGAAGGCATCCAGCTCGTCCCACGTCGGCAGGTAGAACGCGGAGTCCTTGATGTACTGCATCGTGGCGCGGTAGTCCTCGATGTAGGAGTAGTTGCCGCGCAGCCAGCCGCTCTCGCCGCCGGGCTTGTCGGTGAACTGGTGGTACATCATGATCGGCACGCGCGTCTTCGCGGCGGCGACCTGCTCGGGTGTGGTCCACGCGCCGTACAGGGTCGTCCGCTGGTTCGTGCAGGCGACGAGGCGGGAGCCGTTGACGCGCACGGCCGGGCTCGCGGCGCCCGTGGCGGGGTCGGCGGATGCGGCGGCGGCGGATGCCTGGTCGGCGTACCAGCCGGCGAAGGCGCGGCCCTCGACGCGCGGAAGGGGGAGTCGGTCGTAGAGCCGGTCGTTGTGCTGCAGCTGCGGGGGGAGGTCTGCGCCGTCCACGACGAAGCTCACGGCGCACGCCGTCGGGTCGGCCTTGTTGTCGGCGAGGAGCTGCTCGACGGGGGTGAGTGGTGTCGGTGTGGGCGTCGGCGTCTCCGACGCGGCGGGGCTTTCGCCGGCGCCCGGCGCCGAGCTCGGGTCCGCCGCGCAGGCGGCGAGCGTCGTGGTCGCGATGATGAGCCCGGCCGCGGCAGCCACGAGGCGGGCGTGGAAAGTGCGCACGCGTGTCCCCTGTTTCTCGGGCCGCATCCCAAAGCGGCCCCTCTTGTCAGGCTATTGCCCGCCGTGCTGGGAGAACGCCGCGACGCGTCGGGCGCGGTGAACGTCACGCCCGGGGGACCGACGGGACTGCCCGAAGTGTCAGCCGAAGCGTCGGGTCAACCGTCGGAACGCGTCACCCGAACCGTCAGACCGCGCGAGGAAGTACGAGTAAGCGCCAGAAGACCCGTCGTGACGCTCGCGGTCGGGTGGGTGCTGATCCCGTACAGCGAGGCGTACGACGACGTCGACTTCAACGCGCACGTCGAGCCGGCGGGTCGGGCGATCGTCCGCGAGATGTCCGCGCGTTGCGCATCCGAGCCGAGCCTGCTCGTCAGCGTCGTGAGCGCCCTCGGCATGTCCGCCGGCGACGGTGTCTACCTCGGCGACCTCACCGGGGGGACGCTCGGTGCGAGGCTCGACGAGAACAAGACCCTGGGGCCGTGGCCGATGCCCCTGATGCTCGCCTGGGGCGGGTCGGACGAGGTCATCTCACCCGACCTGCAGCACGGCTACGTGCGCGACCTGTGCGCCGCCGGCGTCGCCTTCACGTGGGATGAGTACCCGGGCCGCACGCACATGGGTGTCCTCGCCGAGGATTCGCCGCTGCTGCCGCACCTGGCCGCGTGGACCGACGACCGCTTCGCCGGAGTCCCCGCGCCCGCGTCTGCGTGTCCCCCCGGTCGTTGAGCGAGCGCAGCGAGTCGAAACGCGCCCCGCCCCCTCCCGGTCGTCGAGCGAGCGCCTCCCCCCCCGGTCGTCGAGCGAGCGAAGCGAGTCGAAACGCGCCGGCCTGCACGCTCTCGGCCGGCGTCGATCCGCACAGTCTCATGGCGGACGGCGGTCGCTGCACCGGAGCAAGCCCAAAGGATGCCGCGGCATCCGCAGTTGCCTCGCGCCCCGACGACCCTCGCCGAGCGTCGGCACCGCGGCTATCGATCGGCCTCCGTCCGGGCCGTTTCGACTCGCTGCGCTCGCTCAACGACCGGGGGATCGGAGCATCGCGCAGAAGCAATAAACCCGCCCCTGACCAGGGAAAAGCAAAACCCCCGCCATGTAGAAGCTAGGCGAGGGCTTCTGGGACCGTTGTAACGACGGTCCGTGTGGCTCCGACGGGCGTCGATCCCGTGACCTCACGATTTTCAGTTGTATCCGCGGGGCTTACGGATGCTCACGAGTGCTCGTTTGCCGCATGATTCCGCGGAAGTTGTGCTCGTTGGTGACGGCTGGTTGTGGGTGGTTTCAACCGGGTTCCCGGCCCGGGACCGGCCCGGCTCCTACCTAGTTGGAGTCATCGTGGACCTGGATCGAAGCTTGGACAATCGCGGTGTCGACCGGTCCGACTGCGAGCCCGATCTCATTGAGCTCTCCGCTCGCGAGGAGGACTGCCTCGGGAGCTGACGCTTCCCCTGCGTCCAACGCTGATACCTGCTTGTGTTCAGCAGCGTCGCCGAGGTCCTCGAGAAGTTCGTCGAGGGCTCGGGCCTGCGCGCTCGCGTCGAGGTACTCCTGATACTGTTCGCGCGCGCGATGGATCAGTTGGTCATAGAGGCGATAGTCGCCGTTGAATGGCCCAAATTGGTTCGAGTAATACTGCTCGGCGCTCTGGAGGCCGGGTACGCGATCCTTGTCCCCCGGGGCGTGTCCGAGCACGAAGATCACTTCGATGTTGGCGACCTCTGCGGATCGCCCTTGTTGAGTCAAAATGCTGGCGAGTGCCTTTGCGTACTTCGCGCCCTGCGCCGCCAACTTCGTCGCATCTACTGTGAGTCCGTACCGCTTTAGCTCCACGATTACGTGTCGCCCGTTCAGAGTCTTGTATCGAATGTCGATACGTCCCTTGATCTCCTTATCGAGGTCGGCTGGCTCTTTGGCGAACAGCCCGGGTTCGATCTTGCGGAGGTTCTCTTCCATCGTTTCGCTCCCCGTCGCGCGTTCCCACGACGCGTCCAGAAGCCAAAGATGATCGAAGAGATGCTTTTGGAGAACCGCTTCCTTCTCGTCAGCGTTGGTCAGATCCTGAAACTTGGAAATGGCATCGACTCTCGAGCGGAGGATGTCGACCCAGAGACCAGCCTCGTAGGCATCCTGCTGGCCCAGGAGGGGCAGGAGATCGAGCGCAGTGACGTTGCTAAGAAGCTCGAGCTGCTCGGCGGACTCGCGCAGGCCTACACGCGCGAACGCGAGGACCCCTGATCGCATCAATGCGGCTCGGTCGGCTGATGCGTTGCGGCCCTCGATCTCCAAGCCCGCGATCGTGCCGACCATCGTACGCGCACTCTCACGCTGCCATTGGGGCAGGTCGTCGACCCATGCCTTCAGCTTTGGGAATTTGTCGAGGGCGTCAACGGCGGCGCGCTTCGGGCGTGCTTTGCTCCACTGGTCTGCCGCTGTCACGAATGCGCCACGGAGGAACGACTGTAGAGCGAGAACTCGCTCGTCATCTTCGATGAGTCGCTGTCTATCGCTCGTCGCAATGTCGTCGTAGTCATTGTCATCGAGGTCAAGGAAATCGGCCTCGATCTGCCCGGTTACGTAATTCCCGAAGAGCCGGCTGAAATCGAGCTTCTCGATAATCCCTTCCTGGATTGGTCGCTTGCGAGCCAGAACGATGATGTTCTTCAAGGACCCAGCTTCTTCGTCGTTGACGAGATCTGTGGGCTTCTCGGTGGTACCGAACCAGCCCCGAACGCGCCAACCCCTCTCCTCATCCACATAGCTCGACGGCAACACAAATCGTTGCACCCCTTTGGGGAGGGCGCTGTCTGGGAGGCTTTGGGTTCCGAACTCCCAGATGAACTGGAGGCGTTTCAGTTCCTGTCGATCGGCCCAGGTAATCCGCTTGTTGTTGACCACGATGTGAAAGCCGCCCTTATCAAGCGGTGTGTCGTCCATCACATCGAAGCGTCGGGCAAGTCTCTTCCGTAGCGCGGCCGCAGTGAGGGCGGCGCGTTTCCTCTTGAGGTCAGAGAGGACGAGGGTTGTTCCAGTCTCGTCATACTCAGCCGGTACGGGGATTGGCTGGGGGTGGTAGTCGCGTTCCTCACTGATTCGTCGTTCAAGATCCTCGACGACGATCTTCAAGCCGTTCGCCTGCTCACCATCAACCTTGGAGTAAACCTCGACAACGCGGGCGAGCGAGAAGACCGAGAGCTTTCCGATGCCTTTGCGACCCATGAAGGGTCGCTTCCACTTGGGCGACGCCGTTCCCTCGGTTGCTCGCTTCTTATATCCGGCCTTCAGGAATCTCGCGTTCAGGGCGGCAACACTCATGCCGATCCCGTCGTCGGTTACGACGACTTCGACTAGCTCCTCGGTCACACCTTCGGGTGACTCAATCTTTCGGGGTTGCCACCGGATCGACACAGTTCCGGCATCCGCGTCGTACGCGTTCGCCACAAGCTCGGACAACACAGCCGCCGCGTTGCTGTAGAGGTTGATGCCCAGCGACTCGAGCACCGATAGCTCGACGGTCATCTTGAATGTCGTGTCCTCCACGGCCACCGTCTCCTCGTCGGTATCGAGGTCCGGTGTGTCCGCCTGGATCTCAGGCATCGATGAACTCCGCTACGTGCTCAACCACCGCGCGGCCGACCTCAGCGGCGATCGGTGGCGGGACGGCATTGCCAATAAGCCGACCCACGCTGGACATGTTCACTCGCTCGCCTGGCCGCACCAGTTTGTATCCCGGTGGAAAGCCCTGGAGGAGGGCCGCCTCGCGCAGTGTGATGGAGCGATCCTGCTCGGGGTGCCCGAACCGACCTGCACCGAAGTTGTGAGCCAGCGTCGTGATGGTTGGAGACGGCTTATCCCATTCCATCCGGGCGTAAACGTTCTTGAACGAGGCGCCGCTCGGCTTTCGGTGGCAAGCAGCCAGCAATTCGTCCGGCCAATCCTCCCAAGTCCCTCCAGGTGTCGATGCCTTAATGCGCTGTTCGTTCAACGAAGACAGCTTTCGGGCAACATGCAACGAATCGGTCGCGTGTTGCCCACCGTTTGAAACCTCGGGCAAGTCGCCGATCACGTCTCGAACCGTCCTGTAGTTGCCTTCATCCCGGGAACCCATTGGCACGGAGATGGGACCAAGTCGAGAGGCGAGGAGGACTAGTCGACGGCGGTGTTGGGGTAGTCCGTATCGCGGACCGTAGCAGCTTCTCCAGTCCACTTGGTAGCCATACGATTCCAGGTCTCTCACGAACTCTTGAAACACCGCAGACGTGCCGATGCGAGGCACGTTCTCCATCGTCACCAACTCCGGCGCAATTTCGCGGACGAGCCGAGAGAATTCCCGGAGGAGAGGCCACTGTTCCTCTCCTGATGTGTCGATCCCGCGGCGGTACGGAGAGAAGGGCTGGCACGGTGCACACCCCGCCAGCATGCGCACAGAGCCGGGTCGCCATAGAGGCTCAAGGTCGGCGGGTTTGACGTCTCTCACGTCGCGTTCGATGAACGGAGCATCGATGTTAGCTTCGAATGCGTAGCCGCATGCTGGATCGACGTCCACTCCGCCTACTACCAGGATTCCAGCGTCCTGGAGGCCTTGAGAGAGTCCGCCGGCCCCGCAGAAGAGGTCGATAGCGCAAATGGTCGGGCTCGGCGAGGGCATGAACCATACACTATTGGAACTTCTCCGCGACGTCGACGGCGCTGGCGTGTGCTACTGCGGGTCGAACTGGGTCGCACGGCATCGTGCCGCACAGGACATCTAGGGTGTCCTGTGGGCGCCGCTCTAGCTGTTCAGGTGGAGATCTGCAAAGGTCAGCCCGCGCCCCGAGCTAAACAGCTCTCGAAGCTCCGCGTGCGAGTACGGCCGCGACTTGCTCCGCTCGACCATGCGGATGATGTCGCGGGCGGTGATCGCTGAGCCCGCCACGCCGGCCTCGCCTTGGATGGCCTGTAGTTGACCGGTCAGAGTGGACTTGAACTCACTCACCACGTAAGCGAAGAAAGCGAGAGGACTGTCGTCGATCGCGTACGACGGATAGTTCTTGATGTAGGCAATCATGCGGTTGCGGTGATCGTGCGATGCGGAGTAGCTCTCGCCGTACGCCTTCGCATCGATGATCCCGGCATAGGCGTCGCTCTTCGACGAGATCACTACGTCCGGCCGGATGCCCTGTTGTCCGATGTGCTTTGTCTTGAAGCCGAAGATGTCCCTGAATATCGACTCAGTTGCCTTCTCGAACTCCGTTGCGCGGTCGCGCGACCCAAATGCCAGCACTGCGTACTCGGTCATGAACGTGTCGATGCCGCCTGCAGGGAACTTGCGAGCGAGGATGCGATCGACGACTGTCTCCGGCAGGCCCGTCGATGTGGCGATAGCAGACGCGACCTGGGGGGTGATGCTCGTTATGATCTCGGACGAAGAAAGCGTCAGGAACGCCGTGAGGATTTGCCGTTCGGCGATGGCGGACCCGGTCACGCTCCGCCCGAGGGGATCCAGCGCGCGCGTGTCCTTCTGCTTGCCCGGCGGGAGCCCGAATCGGCGCTGATACTTCTCCTCGTCGTCGTGATCGCGAAGAAGTGGTTTAGCCAAGTACTCGGCGATCGCGTCCTGAACGCTCTGCTCGGCGCCGGGGGTTATCTCCCAGCGGCCGCCTCGGAGCACGGTCACGAGTTGCGTGAAGCTGAGCTGGTTGCCAAACGTATTGGCGATGTCGCCGAAGTTCGCCACGACCGCGTCGAAGGAATCGGCTTTCATGCGACTCGACTTGAAGGTGTGGACATAGTTGGACGGAAGCGAATCGTCGCCGGATGCGCGGTGAGCAAGAATTCGCTCCACAACCGAGTCAACGCAACTTTGCGCGTTGCTCTCGCCATAGCAGATGACGATCTTGGCGATCTCCTCGGTTTCATCCAGGTAGCCGTCGAGGCGGGGGTCTGCCAGCAGTTGCAACAGGAAGACGAACGGGCGCAGGCGGAAACGCGGGTGAACGGCTGACGCCCCCGAGCCGCTGAACGCAGACGGGAACTGCGTCGACAGAACGAGCTTCGACATGATCGGCAGAGGAGGCTCCCCCTGCAGGATGGCGTCGCCGGCAAGAGTCGGCCACAGGCGGTCCTGATCATCCATGAAGATGAGGCCCAAGGACTTGAGCCATGCCCGATAGGTGCGAGCCCCGCCGCCTCCGCCGTCGCGACGCTTGCCAGGCCGCTTCAGGCCGGCGTCCTCCAAACCGGATTCGATTGCGAGCTCAATCCGCTTGTCGGGGTAGCTCCATTTTCGTGCCTCAGCATGGGTGGAGACGACTGAGAGGATCGACGCCAGTCCGCGGATGTCTCGCTTGGGCCGCGTGGCCCACCAGGTATTGATCAAGTTGCTGACGCTCTCATGTCGGGACGCTCTGTTAGAAGGCTATGGGATGGTCTCCTGAAGTTCCGCAAGCTGATGCTCAATCTGATCGGCGACGTCGTCCGGCGCCTGGTGCTCCCAGAATCGCATGACCGTCCATCCGGCGTCACTCAACGCACGATCGGTCGCGCGGTCACGTGCCACATTGCCTTCGATCTTCGGACCCCAATACCCGGAGTTGGTCTTCGGTGCGATGAAATGCTGCGGGCAACCGTGCCAGAAGCAACCATCTATGAAGACCACAACCTTGAGGCGCGTGAAAGCGATGTCGGCCGTGCGTCTCAGCCCCGGGACGGGTCGATAGTGCGTGCGGTAGCGGCGACCGCGAGCGTGAAGGATTGAGCGGACCGCAATCTCTGGGGCCGTGTCGCGTGCTCGGTTGGCGCGCATGGTGAGACGGGCGTGCTCGCTGGAGGCCCAGGAATCGGGCATGTCCTGGATGCTAGGCGATAGGGGTCCAGAGGGCTACCACCATCGAGCACCAACTCGCACATTTGTACGACTCATTGGAGGCAATGTCGGCAACACGCCGTAGTGTTCGATCATCCCCAGGATCCGAGGCCTACTCTGATCCGAGAAGCATCAACCGAGAGGCCGAACAGCATGGCAGACATCGAATCCGACCAGACCGTCTTCCGACTCGGAGAGCTGTTCAGCGGCCCGGGGGGCATTGCTGCAGGCGCACGGGAAGCGTCCAAGTCCGTGCCTGGTTACTCCATCGCTCATGCTTGGGCAACCGACTACGACAAGGACACCTGCGCGACCTACAAGCACAACTTTCAGGGCGCTCACGTCATCCACGAAGATGTCCGAAAGCTTGACATCAAGAAGCAGCTGGCTCCGATTGACGGTCTCGCCTTCGGCTTTCCCTGCAACGACTTCTCTGTGGTCGGTGAGCGGAAGGGCATTGACGGCACCTTCGGCCCGCTCTATGAGTACGGCGCACGAGTGATTGATGAGTATGCCCCGCAGTGGTTTGTGGCTGAGAACGTGGGTGGGCTGAGGAACTCGAACGACGGAATGGCGTTCGAGATGATTCTCGATCGTCTCCAGCATGCGGGAGGTCAGCGGGGCGGGTACAAGCTCTACCCTCACCTCTACAAGTTCGAGGAGTACGGGATTCCTCAGCGCCGGCATCGCCCCCGG
>MEEK01000007.1 GCA_001724425.1 Microbacterium sp. SCN 70-27 | reverse complement strand
CGTTGTTCTGTGCTGATCTGCTGGTGGAGGCGGGGTGTCCCGTGGTCAAGCGGCGGGTGTTCTTCCAGTGGCCGCCCTTCCTCGACCGCCACGCCATCACGCCGCGCTGGATCGTCCAATCGATGGTGGCGCGGGGGTACGACCCCGAACCGCTGTGGGCAGACCTCGCGCGGGAGATCGCGCCCCGCTCACTGAATGCGGCGGCGAGCATGCTGGAGATCCTCCCGGGCGAGGGGGCGGGCTACGACCCTGCCCGCCCGTTGCGGGTCGTCGCGATCGCACACGTGTACTACCCCGAGATGACGGCGGAGATCGTCGATCGGCTGGCACACCTCCCCGGTCGGGTGAACATCGTGCTCACGACGGCCGATTCCCACCGCGCCGGACTCATCGCGACCGAACTCGAACGACGCGGCGGTGGCGAAGACGTCGAAGTGCGCGTCGCGGAGTCCAACGATGGGCGCGATCAGAGCGCGTTCCTGATCGCCTGCCGTGACCTGCTGCGCCGCCGCGACTACGACCTCGTCGTGAAGCTGCACTCCAAGAAGACGCCGCAGGACGGGTATGCGGTCGGACGCCACTTCGCGCGGCAGCAGTTCGACAATCTCCTCCCCGACGCCGGTCACGCGGCAGACCTGGTGGGTCTGTTCCAACGCGAGCCGAGGCTCGGCCTCGTGTTCCCGCCGATGATCCACATCGGCTACAACACGCTCGGGCACGCGTGGTGGGCGAACCGGGAGCCATTCGAGCGGTTGGCGGAGTCGCTGGGCATCCACGTGCCGATCGACGACGTGTCGCCGCTCGCTCCGTTCGGTTCGATGTTCGTCGCCCGGCCCGAAGCGCTCCGGCTGATGACGGAGCACGACTGGTCATACGCCGATTTCGGGGGAGCGGAGGCCTACCGTGACGGAAGTCTCGCCCACGTGCTCGAGCGGCTTCCTGCCTATGCCGCCGGCGAACTCGGCTTCCACACCCGCACCGTGGCAACGCCGAGGTACCTCGAAGTCAGCCACACCTCCCTGGAGTACACGCTCGACCGTATGGCCGAGTATCTGCCCGGGGATGCCTGGGATCAGGCAACGATGATGCGGACCGTCGGCTCGATCGGAGACGGGGGCGTGCGAGACCTCGCGCGCCTGCACCTGCGACTGAAGCGGCCGGCACTTCTGGCCCGCGTGCGACGTCTGCGGGAATGGATCCGCGGGCGTCGGCGATGACGATGCGGATGGCTGGGCCGGTGCGCCCGATCCGCTGACGCTCCCGTCGATCAGCGCGCGAGCGCGGCGTCCAGGAGGGTGGCGGCGCGGGCGTCGAACGAGTGGTGGATTCGCACCGATTCCGCGATCGCGGCGAGGTCGGACTCTGCGGGGAACTCCGAGTCGAGATCGTCGGCGGCGATGCCGATCAACTCCGCGATCGTCCCGTACGTGCGGACCGCGGCCCCGAACAGGTCGTCGATGCCTTCGACATCGTCGCTGATCGCACGTCCACCGGCGGCGACGACATCGAACAGGCGGTTCGAGACGAATCCCTCTCGCCGCATCGCCGGCCAGTGGTCGTTCAACACCGCTCCGGCGCGCTCGTACACCGCGGGCAACCTGTCATTGGGAACACCGGAGCCCTTGATCGCGGATCCGGGGATCCACCCGCTCCAGTCGGGTCCATATACCGACACGGGAATGCCCGCCCGGAGAGGCTCGATGATGGAGGGTCGCGGGATGCCGCGGGCCGTGCCGACGAACACGAGGTCGGCACCGCGCGGGAGGCCGGCGGGACGGAACCGCGACGTATCGGTGCACTGCAGCAGGGGGAGGATCGAGCGGCCCAGGCGCTGCGTCGCCGCACGCGCCCACGGCTCGGATGCCGCAAAGACGGCGTCGAAGCCCGCGACATCCTGCTCGCGGATCTCGTCGGGGTGGCTGATGATCCACAGCAGCGAACGGGCGCCGCGCTGTGCGGCGATCGGCTCCGGGCCCCGCAACGCCAGGACGACATCGTCCAGATACGACGTCGCCCGACTGCGGGCGGCGTAGGAGTCGATGACCACTTCCTGACCCAGGCGGCGCAACGCGTCGGCGATGCCGCGGGCGAAGTGCGTGTCGCCCCACCACTCCCCGCGGCGACCGGGCGGTGCGGCGATCCTTATCGCCCAACGCAGCCGCGGCACCGTCCTACCATCGGGCAGAGACACCAGCTCGGGCGACCTCGTCAGCCGCACCGACGCGGTGGAGGACCGGTCGACCTGCAGACGCAGCGGCGCGAGGACGTCCGCCAGATCGACGGCCGGCGTACCGGGGGGTGCCGCGAGGGCGGGTTGGCGGGTCGGCCTCGGCGCCCGCACGGTGGCGCCCGGCAGGAGGAGTGGTTGCCGGACTCGGCGCGAGGGTGCGGGGGCAGCGAACGACTCGCCTTCGATCCCCACGACCGGAAGGGCCGCGGGGAGCGCTCGCGCGTCCTCCTCGGGGTGATCCCGCAGCAGCGGCACCGCGATGCCGTCGTGTGCGACGACCCCCGCCGACGCCACGGTGCCGTCTGCGGCATCCAACCACAGCGGCGCGACGGCACGGTCGGTGGCGTTGTGGGCAAGAGTGTTCAGATCGGTCGCGGTGATCTCCGCGTGCGGCCCGCGGACGACGAGGACGGCGTCGGGGCGCAGCGAGAAGAGCGCAGCCATCACCCGCCCGTCATCGGCCACGATCTGAATCCTCGGGTGACGTAGGCGCAGGAGCGATGCGGCGACCCAGATATCCGTCGCACGCGGTGCGATCGCGATGACGACGGCGGTGTCGGAGCGTTCGGCGAGTTCGTGCACGACTCGAAGCGCCGCGCTCGCATCCTCGTCCGCCGCGATGCGGCACACGAAACCTCGCGGCTCGGAGAACGCGCGCAGAGAGGTCGAAGACCCCTCGACCGACGCTCGCGCCGCCGGAAGCGCGGCGCCCGAGAGATCCGTCCATGTCGCGGGTACGCCCAAGACGTCCAGCGATTGTCCGGCCCGCGCCCGCCTCGACGCCGCACCCAGGACGCCGCCCGCGCCGGCGGCCGAGTCGGGGTGTTCCGCGGCGAACGCCGGGGCATCCCACGCGACGGTCGTCGACACGCGGGCGGAGTCGTTGACCAGATACGCGTACAGCGCCGGCACTCGGCCGACGTCGGAGAGTTGACCGGCAACCATCCGTTCCAGCAGCATCGGGTGCAGCGCGAAACCCTCGTGGAACCCCCCACGCACGTAGCGTCGCACGGCGCTGCGCACTCCGCCGCGGTGACCCTGTGCGCGCACCAGCTCGAGATCGACGAGCGATGAGGCTCGAATCGTTCGCGCCCACCAGAGGCGATCTCCCGCCTCCAATGCCCATCGGAATGCCGGAACGCCCCGGGCGCGCCTCCACAGGGAACGGACAGCGCGGAGCATTCTACGATTATAGGAACCGCTCGCTCATCGAGGCCCCAGGGCGGCGCGGCCGCCCGTGATCGCCATGGCCGCGCGCCGAGACAGGAGACGATCCGTGCCAGACTCATCGCCGCGTGTAGGGATCGTCGTGAGGACGAAGAACCGTCCCTGGTTCCTGCGCCGCGCCCTCGCCGACCTGGGGGCGCAGGAGTATCGAGCCTGGCGCGCGTGCGTCGTCAACGACGGCGGTGACGCCGCGGTCGTCGACGAGATCATCGCCGAACTCCCGCCCCAGGATCGGGCGCGGATCGAGGTCATCCACAACGTCGTCGCGACCGGGCGCTCTGCCGCCGCGAACCGCGGTGTGCGCGTGGTGGACACGGAGTTCGTCGTGCTCCACGACGACGATGACCTCTGGCATCCCGCGTTTCTGGCCCGCACGGTGGACTACCTCGATGCGCACCCCGATGAGATCGGCGTCGTGGCGCGCACCGAGATCGTCTACGAGCTGCCGACGCCGGACGGCGGCTTCGCGGAGGCCGGTCGAGGACCGTTCTGGGCGGACCTCCATGAAATCACCTACCTCGACCTCCTCGAAGTGAATCGTTGGGTGCCCATCGGGTACCTCTACCGCTCCGTCCTCCACGACCGCGTCGGGCTGTACGACGAGTCGATCCATGCCGCCGAGGATTGGGATCTGGGTCTGCGCACGCTCGTGCGCCACCGGATCGGCTTCATCGACGGCGAACCGCTCGCTTTCTGGATGCAACGCGAAGGCGTACAGGGTGAACTCGGCAACAGCATGTTCGCGCTGGAGGAAGAGCACGCCCGCTACGACGCGATGATCCGCGACGCGGCCCTCCGCGAGTACACCGCCACCCACGGCGCGGGTCTCGCGCTGTACCTCACCCGGTTCATCCCCGACGTGACTCGACGCATCGTCCGCGAGGAGATCGTCAGGGAGCTGGATGCGCGTCCGAGCGACCTGCAGCGTCTGCGCCGTCGGTTCGGTCGGCGTCGCGAACGCGACTGACACGTCGGCGGACACCGCCGAGCACGGAGTATTCTTGCGTTCCGCCGGTGCTCATGTGAGCCGGGTCGGTGTCGGGATCATCAGCCGACGGCGTCGGTGACTGTCTGGTCGAAGGGGACCAGCGGTGCCCACCCGGTGGCATCGCGTAGCCGTGTCGCATCGCCGACGATGATCGCCGGGTCCGTTGCGCGAATGCGTGACGCATCCACGGTGAGCCTGGGCTGCGGTGTTCCCGTCGCCGTGCACAGGGCGGCGAGCAGTTCCTTTCCCGAGCGTGAGACGCCGGAGGCGATGTTGTACACCGGATCGGGGAGTTCGGCAGCGGCGGCCAGCGCGAGGTAGGCGCGCGCGACGTCGCGTACATCGGTGTAATCGCGGCGCGTCGTCAGGTCGCCTACGCGCAGCGGCTCCGACGGCGCAATGCGGCGAAGCTGCGCCAGGAGATCCGGGAGCAGGAACCCCGGGCCCTGGCCCGGGCCGATGTGGTTGAACGGGCGTGCCACCACCGTGTCGAGGCCACGCCGCGCGTAGTACGCGAGCTGGTTCTCCACGAGGATCTTGCTCACGACGTACGGCGATGTGAAGGCGATCGGGTCGCGCTCGCTTCGAGCCGGGTCATCATCGCGTTGCGCGTACACCGCGCCCGTCGAGACGCCGATGATCCGCGCATCGTCTCTGGCCTTCAGGAGCGATTCGCACATGTTCGTGACCATCGCGCTGTTGCCGTCGATGTAGTCCTGCGGTCGGTCGAACGAGGCCCCGACTGCGGCAAGACCTGCGAGGTGGACGATGGCCGCCTCGGTCGGCGCCGCGTCCGGCCAGCCTTGTCGTAGATCGGCGGAGGCGTAGCCGGAGAGGCTTGCGGAGAGGTCCGCGTCCACCTGCGTGCTCCGCGACACGCCGAAGACGTCCCACCCTGCCTCCGCCGCGATGCGGGCGAGATGCCGCCCGACGAACCCGTCGACGCCGGTGATGACGAGGTTCCGCGTCATACGCGGGCGGCCTCAGCCTCCGCGAGCTCCAGATCGTGCGCGACCATGAGGCGGACGAGTCCCGGGAAATCGACCTTACGACTCCAGCCGAGCACCTCTTCCGCCTTCTTCGGGTCGCCCAACAGGATGTCGACCTCCGCTGGTCGCATGAACGCGGGGTTCTGCACGACGTAGGGCCGCCAGTCGTCGATGCCGATCTCGCCGAATGCCAGCGTGAGGAACTCTTCGATCGAGTGCGTCTCACCCGTCGCCAGCACGAAGTCGTCGGCCTCATCGTGCTGAAGCATGCGCCACATTCCCTCGACGAAGTCTCCCGCGTAGCCCCAGTCCCGCTTGGGCCACAGGTCGCCGAGCTCGATGTTCGGCTGGAGACCGAGCTTGATCCGGGCCACCGCGTGCGTGATCTTCCGGGTCACGAACTCGACCCCGCGTCGCTCACCCTCGTGGTTGAACAGGATGCCGCACGAGACGAACATCCCATAGCTCTCGCGATAGTTCTTGGCGATCCAGTGGCCGTACAGCTTGGCGACCCCATACGGGCTGCGGGGGTGGAAGAGCGAGTTCTCGTTGTAACCGGCACCGGGGCGGTTGTAGTCGAGGCCGCCGAACATCTCCGAGGTGGACGCCTGGTAGATGCGCGTGGTCTCGGTGCGCCCGGTGATGCGCACTGCTTCCAGGACGTTCAGCACACCCTTCGCGGTGACATCCGCCGTCAGGGTGGGATTCTTGAAGGAGTAGCCGACGTGGCTGATCGCGGCGAGGTTGTACAGCTCGTGGGGATCCGAGGTCTCCACGGCGCGCACGAGGGATGTGGGGTCGGTGAGGTCGCCTTCGATCAGCGTCACATACGGCATGTCGCGCTCGACTTCGGCGCGGCGCGGGTTGTTCTGTCCGCGGATCAGCCCGAACACCTCGTAGCCTTTGTCGTGGAGCAGCTCGGCGAGGTGTCCGCCATCCTGCCCGGTGATCCCGGTGATGAGTGCGCGGCGCGCTTCTGTCATGGTCTTCCTCCAGTTCGAACTGCCCATGACATCCTAGTCGGGCGGCTTCCGCACGCCCATTCGGACGGGCCAGGGCCGGCCACAGAGGAGAGTGCACATGCATCCCGACATACGGGCCCGACTTCCCATCGGCATCGACGCGCGGGCGGCGGCGGAGGTGCCCGCGGGTCGCGGTCGCTACGTGCGCGAACTGCTGACGGCGCTCGAACGGTTGCCGGAGGCGGCGAGCGAGCGGTTCTCGCTGTTCGCGCGGGAACCCTGGGGGGATCTGGACCCCGAGCGTTTTCGCTGGGTGCTCATCGATCTGCCGGATCCGCTCTGGCATCTCGCCGCGGCGTGGCGGGCCAATCGGACGACCCGTGCGTTCCTCTCGACGAACAGCTACCTGACGGCGTGGTTCACGCGCGTACCGACCGGGGTCGTCGTGTACGACCTCGTTCCCTTCATCGACGGGGCTCACGCGCAGGCGCGCGCCGCGCGGATCGAGAAGGCGACGATCCGGCCTGCGCTGCGACGCGCGAGCGTCCTGCCCTGCATCTCGAACGCCACCCGCGACGACCTCGAACGGCTGTTCCCGACATCCCGCGGGAAGACCGTCGTCACTCCGCTGGCGGCGGATGCCTCCTTCACCGCTCCTGTCGACCGGCCGGGTCACCCCGATCTCACACGGCCCTACGTCCTCGCCGTGGGAACGCTGGAACCCCGAAAGAATCTCGAGCGGCTATTGGATGCCTGGTTGAAGCTCGACCCGGCTGTCCGGGCGCGATTCGATCTCGCCCTTGTGGGCGCTCGAGGCTGGGAGGACGACGGCATCGTGGGAAAGGCCGAGGCCGCCGAAGTCCGTCTCCTCGGTCGAGTGTCCGATCCTGAGCTGCGCGCGCTGTATGCGGGGGCCAGCGCCTTCGCCTACCCCTCGCTCTACGAGGGGTTCGGTCTGCCGCCGCTGGAAGCCATGGCGGCAGGCGCGCCGGTGCTCACCTCGAACCTGTCGAGCCTCCCCGAAGTCGTCGGAGATGCCGCTGTTCAGGTCGACCCCCACGACACCGACGCGATCGCGCACGGTCTGGAACGGCTGCTGACGGATGACGCCCTGGCGACCCGGCTTCGTGACGCGGGTCGCGCGCGCGCGGCGGGCTTCACCTGGGACCGTACGGCGGCGAGCACCCTGGAGGCGTTGCGCTCTGCATCCCGTCGTCCTGGGTTTTCCTACGGGGCGGAACCAGGCACGTCCTAGAGTTGTGGGGGCGGTGCAGTCATCCCGCCGATCCGAACGCAGGAGGAACCCGGTCGTGGACGCGATCATCGATACGCCCTACTCAAGGACCCGTCGGGCGGCCAAGGGAGGGGCGCTTGGGCGCCTGCTCTCTCGCTGGGGTGACATGCTTCGTGCACGAGCCGGCTCGATCGACGGCCGCTCGAAGCTAACGCCACGGGTGATGTTTGCAGCGGTACTGATCGGGTACCCCGTGTTCGTCATGATCGCCCAGCCGCAGTGGGTGTTCAGCGGGGCGATGTGGGCAGAGACCGCGACGAATTACTATCCGAACTCCGTCTCCGGCTCGCCGTGGTCTGCGCTTTTCGCGACGGATGCCGGCTACTCGCCGGTCTTCCTCCGCATCCTCGCACTTCTGCCCGTCGCATTCGGGACTTCCGCGACCGCGATCCCCTACGTCTACACGGCGATCGCCCTCCTCGGTGCCGCCGTGCTCGTCGGCTCGTTCTGCCTCCCGTGGTTCCGATTGATCATCGCGAGCGACGCCACGCGCCTGGTCGTGGTCGCGCTGATCCTCTTCGTGGCGGACTTCTCGACCCGAACCTTCATCAACATTTCCTACTTCGCCGTCGTACCGATCGCGGCGTGCGCGGTCAGCGCGGCGCTCGCCGACCGTCCCGTGCCGTGGTGGATGTTTCTCCTTCCGATCCTCGCACTCACGAAGCCGACGGTGCTGGCCGCGATCCCGCTCGTCGTGCTCGCACTCCTCTTCGCCGGCCGGAGGTTCCGCGTCATCGGGGTGATCATCATCGCGGCGGCGTTCGCGCAAGTGGCTCAGCTTGCCGTGTCGTCCCTCTCCGGGTACGCGCTGGGGCCCTCGACGGACTGGACGACCGTCGACAAGGCGATCACCGCGGCGAAGGCGGGTGCAGCGCTGCCGGGGTCGCTGGTGCTCGGTCCTGGGCACCTGACGAGCTTCGTCGTCGCCGCGATGTGCGGCATCCTCGTGGCTGGGGGCGTGGTCGCGCTCCTGATCCTCACGCGACGACCGGGCACCGTGCTCGCCGTCGCGGGGCTCGTCCTCATCGTCGGCAATGCGGCCATCTCGGCGTTCGGCCTATCGTTCTGGTGGAACCGGGGCACCGTGGACAGTGTGATCTCTGACGTGCCGATCTCGAGACAGACCATCGTCGCGTATATCGGAGCAGTGTTCGTCGTTGCCGGGGTCGTGAGTGCGCTCCTGGACTCAGTGCGCGATCGACTCGAGGCGGGTTCGACCTGGTATCGGGTGCTGGCGGTGCTCGGCGCGCCGATCGTCCTCGTTTGGTTCGTGACCTCCGGCTGGTACGCGCGCGGCATCGAACTGCTTCCCGCTCCGGCGTGGCCGACCACGGGGAACTCGGCATGGGAGTCGCACGCCGATCAGATCGACAGGGGAGAGCCGGTGTGCTTCCCGGTCGATCCGGTCGGATGGGGCTATACTCGTGGATGCCATCTGGGTGACGGCTCTGCATACTCGCCCGCGGTTTTCTCGGAGACCCCCGTCTCGGAGATCGAGTTCACCCTGCCCGCCGCGTCGGCGGCACGACTCGCGGCTCTCACCGTGTACGCGGCCCCCGCCGGCGGCACCACGGGTTCGGTGACGGCGTCCGCCGACATACAGTCCGCACGCGCTGGCAGCACCATTCTCACCGCGACATCCGATCTTCCCGCGGACGGCGGGTCGTTGACCTTCACCACGTCACCCGCGGCGCGCGCGGCTTTGGGGGCATCGGAGGGGCTGGTGAGCGTCCACGTCACGTTCGGCGTCCCCGTGCGCATCGCCTATCTCACAGGCGAGCCCACACAGCCGGCGATGATGGTGTGGGTCATGGGCGACTGAGGCGCGTCGCCGTCAGAAGGTGGAGGTGAACGCCGCCTCGACCTCGGACAACGAGGACCACCCGTCGTGATACTCGTCGGCGGCGCCCCCGAGTATCCAGCCGAAGCCGTCGTCGATCAGGCCCTCGTCGATAAGACGCGATACCGGTGCGTCGGCGGGACCGTCGCCGACGAACCACACGTTTCGCCGCGCGTCCGGCGATGTCCGCTCGGCGAGAGCGCGGAAGGGAGCAAGAGAGCTCTTGTCGCCCGCACATTCCTCGGAGACGACGACGAGATCGACGACCGAGTCCAGGCCGAGATGGACGAGCTTGCGGTACTGGATCTGAGACGTCAGGTCGGTGACGACGGCGATCCGCACGTGCTGGTACCTCACGGCAGTCAGCAGTTCTGCAGCGCCCGGACGCAAACGCATCTCGAGGATGTAGGTACGCCAGAACTCCTGCTCCATGTTGAGCGCCAGTCGCAGCTGGTTGCCGAAGCCGAGCGCGGCAAGCGCTTCGTACGCGTACAGCAGTCTCGAGTGCGACGAACCCGTCGCGCCCAGACGCGACTTGACCGTCGCGCGCGCGGTGCTGAGAGCCTCCGAGATCGCCGCGGGTGCCAGCTTCGTCTCCGCCGCGGCGAGCGCGACCATGGCGCTGTGGGCGGCCCGATTGCAGGGTTCGTACGCGTAGAGCGTGTCGTCGAGGTCCAAGACCACCATCGTCGGCATCTGCCTCGCCCGGGCGCTGGTCATGTGCGTTCCTTTCCGCGTGAACGTCGCTCCAACAGGCAGAGCACGACGATGAGCTGGCACACGCCGCGGCTGCCGCCCACCCACTCCGGTGGCGCGAGCATGACCTCCTCGCGACGCTCGATGAGCTGGGTCGCGACAGCGGCGATGTCAGCGGCGGACACCCAATCCGCACCGGAGATCCGCAGATGCGTCTCACCGGGGGTGTCCAGGTAGTCGAGGCTCACCTGCGCCCCCGCCAACGAGGTGAAACTGCGCACGAGGTCTTCCGTGAGCAAGGAGTCCCGAAGGGTGACGCTCACTTCGATCATCGGGGTCGTGTCGAGGAGATGTCGCGGATCCTCCGGCAGAGGTCGGCTCGGTTCGAGGCGGAGGACGACGTCCGCGAGCGCTGCCTGGGGGATGACGTACTTCTGGCGATCTGCCTCACGACGGCGAATCGATGCCAGCGTGGAGTCGGGGCTGTGGCCGCGGTCACGCACGTCGCGCTGCATCTTCAAGAGAACGCGCAGGCTTTCGTCCATGTCGAGGTAGACGTTGAGGTCGACGCGCGCGCGGAGGGATGTCGAGAGGGTGTGCAATCCGCTCACCATCATCAGTTCGCCGTCCGACACCTTGCGCGGCTTGGTGAAGCGACCGCGGTCGTGATCGTAGTGGCGCGTCCAGACGGGTTTGCCCTCGAGCAGTTCCAGGCTGTCGCGGGTGAGTCGGGGGAGTGAGTTGACCGCGGGGTCCAGGTGGGTCTTCGTTTCCCACACGGGAGATCCGCGCTCGAAGAGGTGGTAGTCGTCACCGAAGACGAATGCCGTTCGCGATCCGGCGAACGCGTCGGCGACGGTTCGACACAGGGTGTCCTTCCCCGTGCCGCTGTCGCCGGCGACGTTGAGCGACAACGGAGCCGCGGAGAGTCGATAGCGATCATTGCGTTGGAGGGAGGCGCCGGCGATTCGCCAAAGGGTGACGGCGGAGATCGCCACCATCGCTGTACTCGCGAGCTGGATCGTGGTCGGAGCACGCACGGCATCCAGCATCGCGCTCAGGCCAGCTGAGAACGGGTCCAATGCCGCGAAACGGCTTGTCCCCCAGGTTCCGCTGAGCATCGACCAGACAGCCGTCGCGCTGAAGAACGCGAGAAGCATGCCCTGGTGGCGAATACGGAGTTCGCTGACCACGATGAGCAGCGGCGGAACCGCCCACAAGAACCAGCCGGGAGAGGCGGGCGCGAGGACCGGTACGACGGCGAGCACGAGGGCGCACAGGAGGAAGAGGATGTCGAGGTTGCCGCGCCGGAAACGCCACGCGAAAACGACGATACCGACGAGGACGACGGGGGCCCACAGCAACATGACGCCGGAGCCCAGGTCGAGCCCATACGCGAAGAGCGACTCGACCTGCGGAGTCTGCAGGACCATCGTGCGGAAGCCGTGCGACAGGGCGGGCAGAAAAGCCAGAGCCGCACCGATCAGGAACGGCGCGAGCATCCGCCGTGCGCCGGCGTCGAACCGGCGATTCCGGACGAAGAAGACGATGACGACGGGCACGATGAGCAGTGCGCTGAGTTTGATCATGAGTGCGAGCCCGAGCAGTGCGCCGGCCGTCGCCCAATGCCGTGCACGCATGGCGAGCATTGCGGCGACGATCGCCAAGGCGGGCAGCAGATCGAGTTGTCCATGCACGTACGCCGCGAACAGGACGATCGGTGCGAGGGCGAAGATCACGATGGCACGCCGCCGCTGCTGCGCCGCGAATTTCCAGACGAGCAGCCACGTGATGAGTTCCGCGACGAGCACGCCGATCGCCACGCCGAGCTGTGTGGCCTGTTCCACGGGAAGGAGCGAACCGAGCCAGCCGAACGCGAGGAAGTAGCCCACCATGACCGGCCCGTACGGGAACGCGTCGGACCGGCCGCCCGCCTCCAGCCACGCCGACCACGGGTCCCAGCCGCCGCCCTGTCCGGCATGCTCGAGGAAGGGGACGAAGAGGTCGGCCTGCACCGTGGGCACGAGTATCAGCATGATCACGACGCGGGCGACCAGTCCCGCGCCGATCAGTGACCATCCGGCGGAAGATCTCACCGCCACAGATCTGGCCGCTTCGTGCAGACTCCGTCGATGGGCACCCCCGCGGCCGCGAACGCGGCTCGAATGCCCTCGATCTCGGGCTCGGGGCTGCGCTGCTGAAGCTCCGGGCTGACGATCATGAAGGCGAACCCGACGTCCGCGAGGCGGCGCAGTGCCTCGGGCCGAGGCCATTCCCCGGTGAAGGAGTCCACCCAGATCCAGTCAGGGCGAGGCGCGAGGGCGAGAGCCGTCTCGACGGACTCGTACTCGGAGATGCGGACCATCGTGCGCGTGTCGCCACGACGCAGAGTCTTCACCAGGAAGGGGAAGGACTCATCGAGGAAAGCCCACCGGGTGATCCCGCGCACGTCGAGCGCCGCCGTGATGCGCTCCTCGAGACCTTCCTCCTTGATGTTCACGACGATGAACGCGTGCCGGTAGGCATCCAGCCAGTCCTCGAAATCTGGTCCACCGAGGAACGCGTCGTGCTCGAGGATGAGGCGATCGCCCCACGATCGCAGGTCGATCTCGACTCCGAACTCGGGGTCCAGATCGGCGAGAGCACGCGGGTCGTTGACGCGGTGTGCGCAGATCAGCATCACAACTCCTTGCGCAGCGCGAGGCTGTAGTCGATGGTGCGGCGGATGAACCGACGCTTCGCGGCGAAGTCGATGTTCCAACTCGATGAGCCGAACCGTCGTGGGGCGAACAGCACCGGGAAGCGTACGACGCGGAATCCCGCCCGACGCGCGGTCACCATCGCGAACAGATCGAGGGAGAAGTCCGTCGGCGGCTCGTCCCAGGAGTCCAGCAGTGAGCGATGGAAGAGCGTCGGCTGGGCGTTGATGTCACGCAGGGGAGTGCGCAGCAGCACCGTCTCGAACGCCGACATGCCGGCTGTGAAGATGCGGTCGCCCAGCGGACGCCCGTACCGCTTCCCTTTCGCGAACAGGAGACTGTCGGAGCTCTGGAACTGCGGCAGAATACGCAGAGCGTCGGCAGGGTCGGTCTGCAGATCGGCGTGGGTCCACCCGACGATGTCGGCGCGCGCCACGGCGAGGCCGCTCGTGATGCCGAAGCCGTACCCCTGGTTAACGTCTACGCGCACAGTCCGCACGCGGTCGTCATCGCCGATGAGTTCGGCCATCACCGCCGGGGTATCGTCCGAGGAGCCGTTGTCGACGAGGATCACCTCGCCCTGCCCTACCTGCGCCACCATGCGTGCGCGGGCGATCAGCTCCGGAAGAGACCTGGCCTCGTTGTAGCACGGGATGACGAGTGAGAAGACGGGATCGGTCATGGGATCTCCTGTTCGGTGGTCTCGTCTACTTCGACGGTGACGGGCTGCTCACGGTCGCGGAAGACGAAAAGGGACATTCCGACGAAGTTCCAGACGGTGGTCACGGCGGTCGTGAATAAGAACACCACCGGTGCACGCAACGACCAATCGTGCAGAAGCTGCAGGCCGAGTTCGTTCAGACCGAGGTTGATGGCCAGAGAGCTCGCGTACACGAGGGCGAAGGCCACCTCGCTGAACTTGCCGCGGCGCTCGCCGAATGTGAAGCGCCAGTTTCCGAAGTAGGAGAAGATCGTGCCCGCGACATAGCTGATGGGCTTCGCCGTCCACGAGGGGCATCCGAGCGCGAGCAGCAGCCAGTACACGGCCGCGTCGATTGCGACGCTGCTGAAGCCGACGATGAGGAAGCGTCCGAATCGGGTGACGCGTGTGCGCTTCATCGGATTCGATTCGCCGTCAGGTGGGCGCGGGGATCGAACCGCCTCGCCTCCACGTCCAGATCCACACGGGACGTCGCGGGAACGAGGGGATCGCCACCGAAGGAATACGGGTGCAGCGGCCACTTGTGGAAGCACGACTGCCAATACCTGACGGTCTCGTACTCCGTGGGCGTTCCCACCGAGACGAAAGAGTCGAGCAGCAGAGCATGGACCGGAATGCCGCAGTCCACGAGGCGCTGTACGAGACTGTCGAGGTAGTACTCGCCGTTGACGGTCTCGTCGTCTGCGATGAGGGCGTCGATGTGTTCGATCGCGGAACGTGCCGAGCCGAACGAGAACGTCCCGATCATCACTCCGGCGTCCGCGTCGTGCGGGTCGGACTTGAGACTTGTGCGGCGCACTTCGCCGTCCTCGTCGATGTGCACCCACCCGTACTGCTCCGGGCGTCGCCGGGCCAGTGAATAGGGCCGCGCCGTCCACACGACGAGCCCGTCCGGGCCGACGCGGTCCAACGCCGCCTGCAGCCGCTCTCCGCCGGCGACCGGAATCGCGTCGCATGCCGTGACCGTGACGGGGAGTTCGGCCGGGACCTCGAGCAGGCCCGTGCGCGCGCTGTCGGCTTGGCCGCGGCTGAGTCCCGGCAACTCTGTCAGGGTGGCGCTCAAGCCAGACGCGACCGTGGCGACGATCCCGTCGTCATCGAGGTCGGTGCGCCCGACCACGACCGTGTGCGCTCCGGGGATGGAGTGCACGGCGTGCTCCAACAGGGTGATGCCGGCCAGCGGCAGCGCCGGTTTGGGCAGACGGTATCCCGCGTCGGCGAATCGACGCCCCGCACCGCTCGCCAAGACGACGCGCGATGCGAGAGTGCGGCGCTGGTCGTCGATGGTGGGGCGGCGGATCCACTCCGCGAGCGAGCGACTTGCGTCGCGATACTCTTCGAAGTCCTGCGGAGTGCCCCATTGCATGAAGTGCTGCAACGCCAGAATGCTCACGACGGCACCGGCCTCGAGCATCGGTTTGTAGGTGAGGCTGAGATAGTACTCGTCGCCCAGCGTCAGTTTCTGCTCGACCTGCGCGTCGAGTGCATCCAGCAGAATCCGGCCCGTGGCGAAGCCATAGGTCCCGGATGACGCGAACTCGCTCGTCGGGTCATCTGTCCACGGTTGCTTCTCCTGGATGTCGGCGACCGTTCCATCCGAGCGCAGTTTCACGTAGGCGTAGGAGGTGGAGAACGCCATGTGCGGATGCGCGCCGGTGTAACAGGGGATGCAGCCGTCCACGCCCGGTGTCGACAGTTCACGGGCGAGATCTTCGGGGTTCCAGTAGCACGTGAAATCGCAGTAGTTCACCACGACAGGTCGATCCAGATCGATGTGCTCCCGCGCGGCGAGAACGGCCCAGCCGGGGCCGAGTCGGCGGTTGGGTACGCTGACGATCGTGGCGGAGGGGCGCCGATCGAGGATGCGGCGGCGAAGGTCCAGATCGGGGTCGGCGAGGTGCGCCTCGTTGCAGCAGAAGACGACGTCGTCCCACCCCGGATACATGTCGATGACGTGGTCGAGTACGGTCTCTCCTTCTACTTCGAGGAGAAACTTCGGTCGGTCGTAGCCCGCGGCGGTGAATCGTGAACTCACGCCGGTCATGGGGATGACGAGTTGAGGGATCTTCATCGTTCCAGCTGCCTCCGCCACTTCTCGGCATCCCAATCAATGAGTTCGGCGATCTGCGCCTCCTCGAGCTGCCGGACCTCGGCACCCTCGCGCACCCCGTGCAGAACGTCGATGATGCTCACGGCGATTTCGAGGGCGTCCGCGGAGACAGACCGACGCGCCAACAAGGCGCCCTCCGTCGTCACACGTAGAAGCGTGGAGGGATCGACGTCTGCCTCCTCTGCGCGCTCGTCGTGGAAGGGACGCGCGCCCAGGAAGACCGCCTGATCAGGCGTGTACGGCCCCGCCGCGGCGAGTCGGGCGACGACGGCGTCGATCGACCCGGGAGGAAGTACCTCCCACCATTCGCCGCTGTCCTGGCGGGCTTGTGAGGCAGCGAGTGGGGGCGCCCAGCGGTTCTCGACCTCATGGATGATGTGGATGACATCCTCCACGTCGTCGGCCGCGACGATGAGCCCGTGGTTTCCCAACAGGACGAGGATCGGCCCTTGCGCAGAGCGCACGTCCACCGCCGCGCTGATCGCCTGTGCGAGCTGGATCCCCGGTTTCGCATACGGCACGTGGACGACTCGTCCGAGATCGACGAGTTCCGCGGCGATCTCAGCGGCACGCACATCGATGGCCGCGGCGATCGCGCCGACGGAGTGCACGTGCGCGACGACGCGCTGCGGCAGGAGTGCGTGGATCGCGGTCTCGATGGAGGGCCGCAGACCTTCCGGTCCGCCCAAGACGAGATGCGCCAGGTCTTCCGACACCAGGACCGTCTCCCGCGCTCCCGCGAGGTCGATCTCGACGAAGATGTCCGCCGTTCGCGCATCGGAGAACCGGGTACCCGACGCCTTGATCCACATGTGCCGCGCATCCTTGAGAGACACATTGCCGCCCGCGCCCTGCACGAGTCCCGCACGAGCAGCGAGGGCGAGTGCCAAGTCGCGCAGTATGTCGATCGGGGGAGTCGGCGCAGCGAAGTCGGACACGAGGGTCAAGTCTAGTGGTGGTCGTCGGACGTCCCGTGGGCTCAAGGGGTCGCGGCGGGTGGCGCGGAGAGCGCGCGGAGGGCTTCTCGACTTCGGCGGACCAGCAGGATCGTCGCAGCCCCTTCCGTGACGGCGTAGCCGATCGCGGCGCCGAGAGGCCCGATGGTGACGGCCAGCACCACCATGATTGGCACGCCGATCAACGTGCCGATCAGTGTCGCGTGCATGACCGCTCGCGTCTGCCCCGCGGGGAAGAGCACGTGGCGCGTCATGGATGTCCGCACGGAGAAGAAGGCGAAGGTGAGCCCGAGAACGACGCAGACCGCGGTGGATGCGGCGACGTCCGCACCGAACAGGAAGGAGCTCGCCCACGCGCCCGCGGCACCGAGGACGATCCAGCCGAGCACGCCGAAGACCCCATGTGCGAGAAGCGCCCGCTCGGTTCGTCGGCGTCGCACCGGGCCGTGGACTTCACCGATCCATGCCTGCAGGGCGTTGGCGAGCGTCAGAGGGAGGAACTGGCCCAGCTTGAGCATCTTGTCGCCCGAGGCGAAGCCGCCGGCCACGGATGCGCTCGCCGTGATGTTCACGAGCGGTGTGGGGATGCTCGAGTAGGCGCCGAGCCCGGCATCGTTCAAAGCGACCGGCGCTCCCGCGCGAAACAGCGCGGGCAGCTCCGACACACGCGGCCACGGTGACGGGTTTCGCCGCAGGACCCGCCAGCTGAACAGGCCGGTGCCGACGAGCGTCACGGCGATGCCGCTGAGCGGGTAGAGCTCCACGATGCGCACCTGAAGGATCAACAGCGCGGCCGCGACGGCAACGACGAGGCGTGGGATCGCGTCGTAGAGCATGATCGCCCGGGGAAGGCCCTCGCCCGCGGAGTACCACGTGAACGACAGCGCGATCAGCGCCCCCTGCAGGCCCATCAGCACCGACAGCCACTCCGACCCCGGATGCGCGACGAACCAGCAGAGGACCGCGGTCACCGGAAGTGCGGCGACGGCGATGAGAAGGCGGACGACAAGCGATTCACGGTAGATGCGCGCGCGCTCGGTGCTGTCTGCCGCGATCGACACGAGCGCCGGACCGATGGCCGTCCATCCGTAGCCGATCACGATCGCAGCGACGGTTCCGACGGACTCGCCTGCGATCGCGCTCGCCCACCCACCCGGGCCGGCGATGCGTGCGACGACCGGCAGCACGAGCAACGGCGAGATCGCTGCGATGGCGGGAAGTAGCGTGAACCCGATGAGGCGACCCCAGAGCGGGCCGCGCTGCTCAACCACGGCGGTCGAGCACGGCGGTGAAGACCTCGGCCGTGCGCGCGGCGGAGCCCTCCCAGGTGAACCGTTGCGACCAGACGCGACCCGCCTCCGCGCGTGCCGGATCGGCGTCGATGAGGCTGGACAGGATGGCCTGGCCGAAGCCGACGGCATCCGTGGCGTCGGCGTACCGTGCGGCGTCTCCGCCGACCTCGCGGAGCACCGCAACGTCGTGCGCGAGGACGCACAGGCCGCGACGCATCGCGTCGATGACGGGCAGCCCGAAGCCCTCGGACAGCGACGGGCAGACGTAGAGCGCGGCCACCGAGTACAACGATTCCAACTGTTCCGCGCTCACCCAGCCCGGCAGCACGACATCCCGCTCCAGGCCCCAACGGTCGATGTCTCGCCGCAGCGGGTCGTCGTGGCCGCCTCCGGTGACGACCGTCAAGGGCCGCTGAGCGGGCGGAATGGTCGCGACGGCGGCGAGCAGGCCACTGAAGTTCTTGTGCGGCAGTCGGTTGCCGGTGCTGAGGACGATCGGGCGCCCTTCGACGATTCCGAGGGGAGTGACATGCTCCCACGGCTGCGTCACGCGGCGAGGGTCCTGGGTGCCGTGGGGTACCACGTGAACGGCCGATGCGGGGACGCGCATAAACTCTTCGAGTTCGCGCGCCGCCGAAGCGGAGCCCGTGATGACGGCATCGGCCGTGCGCGCCGTTCGGGTCATGAGCGCAGCCGATACCCGGGCGGACACCTGCAGCCCCCCGTGCGAGACGGCGTGGTGGTAGATGACGTCGTGCATCGTCGACACCCGCGGCACCCCGCGGAAGACGGGCCCGAAATTGGCGGGAGTCCACACCAGGTCGGCGCCGAAGCGACGGGCGAGCGCGTTGACCGTGAACACTTCGCCGGCCGCCCACGACACCCGTCCCGCGCCGACGCCGCTGACCACGCGGACCGCACCGGGGAAGAAGGCGCGTACCGCCTCGGCACCCGCGCGCCCCGTCAGCGCGAGGAACGCTGCATCGGGCAGTGCGTCCGGGAGGCGGCGGCAGATCTCGCGCGCATAGGTCTCCGTGCCTCCGCGCCCGCCGCTGAACCCGAGCAGGTCGACCAGGATGCGCTGCGTCACCGGGTCAGCTCTCGACGACGGCTTCGGTCTTCGTCTCGCGGCGTGGAATCGTCAGGACGCCCGAGAAGAAGCTCATGAAGATCGTCTGGAATCCGAGGATCATCGCGAGCGCGCTCGGGATGGCGACGCGCACCACCTCGGCGGCATCCTGCTGCCCGAAGTCGACGCTGCCCCAGCGGACCACCTGAACGACCGCGATGGCGATGCCGAGCAGGAACAGTGCGAGCCCGGCGAGCAGGCCGCGTTCGGCGCTCCACTTGGCGACGATCGCCTTATATCGTTCGCTGGAGGGGAGGAATCCCTCTTGCGTCGCGTAAAGCTTCGTGAGCCAGAAGAAGAGCAGCGACTGATACCCGATCACGCACAGAGCGCCCGCGTACACCATCGTGGTCACGTCGAGGCCGATGGCTCCGATGCGGATCCCACCGAAGGCGAGCACGGTCACCAGGACGGCGCCGAGCACGAAGGCGACGAGCCCTGGGTAGACGAACAGCCATCGCGGCGCGAACAACAGGAGGAACCGCAGGTGCCGCCAGCCGTCGTGCCAGCTGCGCAGGTGCGGGGGACGGGAACGTCCATCCTTCTTCAACGTCGTCGGCACCTCTTCGATGCGGTACCGCGCCAGAGAGGCCTTGACGACCATCTCGGAGGCGAACTCCATCCCTGTCGTCTGAAGGTCGAGAGCGCGGATCCGATCGACGTTGAACCCACGCAGGCCGCAGTGGAAATCGCCGATGTTCGGCTTGAAGAACAGTTGCCCGATGCCCGAGAGCACGGGGTTGCCCAGATACCGGTGCAGCGGAGGCATGGCGCCCGGAGCGATGCCGCCCTGGAAGCGATTGCCCATGACGAGATCGGCACCCGTGCGCAGCCGGTCCACGAACGGCTGCAGGTTGACGAAGTCGTAGCTGTCGTCCGCATCGCCCATGATGATGTACCGGCCACGGGCGTGCTCGATGCCGTTGATGAGGGCGGCACCGTAGCCGCGTCGCGGCGCCGCCACGACCCGGGCGCCGAGGCGGGCGGCGATCTCCTGCGAGCCGTCGGTCGAGCCGTTGTCCGAGATCAGTACCTCCCCGGCGATGCCGCTCGTTCGCAGGAAGCCCTGCGCCTTCTCAATGCAGACGGCGAGAGTCTCGGCCTCGTTGAGGCAGGGCATGAGGATCGTCAGTTCGAGATCATGCGGCTGGTTCACGGGGGTCCTTCGGGTGTGGCTCGGAATCGGTGGTCGTGTGACGGGAAGACGAGAGGTCCGCGGGCGGTGTCATGCCGATGAGGGCCTGGAGGATCGCATCAGCGGTCCGTTCGACCGTACGCGTCTGCACGGCATCCGCGTACCAGGCGCGCGTTGAGTGGCGCAGGTCCGCGCCACCCTCGACGGCCCGTACGATCGCGTCGGCTTGGTCCTCGGGGGCCGCAGTGACCGCGACGAAACCATTGACACCCGGCGCGATCAGCTCGGTGGCGGCGTTCCCGTCGTCCGCGATCAGGACCGTCGGTGTACCGTGCGCAGCGGCCTCCACGACGACGAGGCCGTACCCCTCGCGACGCGACGGGTTCAGCAACACCGTCGCTCCGCCCATGAGCGCGACGAGCTCCGCGTCGGAGACGAAGCCGGGGCGGCGAGTCCATGCGCCTGCACCGGCCGCATCGACGGCCGCGGACACGTCCGCGGAACTCGGACCGGATCCGAGGATGACGAGGTCCAGGTCGAGCCCGCGGGCCCGCGCAGCGGCCACCGCCGCCGGCAAGGTCTCGACTCGCTTGTCCGGGATGTGGCGCCCCGCGTACAGCGCATAAGGCGGGTCGGCGGCGGGCGTGGGCTCTGGGGCGGATCCGGCATCCGAATCGATGAGGCCAGGGCTGAGAAGGATGCGCCCGCGGTAACGCTCTGCTCGCAGGGCCCGCGCGGTCAGGGCGGAGTGAGCCGTGGCGAGCGGCGTCGCCGCGATTGCCAAGCGTTGCAGGGTCCAGGCGATGGTGCCGGTGAGTCGACCGGCGTACTCGAGCCACTGCCGACGCCGCCAGACTTCGAGGTAGTCGACGACGATCTTGGTTCCCGAGCCGACGAGCGCCGCCCGGGCGGCGAACACGTTGAGCACGGGCAGCCCGCTGACGACGACGGCACGGTAGGTGCGCCGCCGCTGACGCAACGCGCGGAACAGCGCCCAGGCGTACCGCAGAGCCGCGGAGGTGCGGCGAACGCCGCCCGCGTCGTACAGGTCGAGCCGGCCAGTGACGGGCACGACGGTGAAGGGCTCGCGCTCCGGAGGCTCATCGCCGTGCCACTGCGTCGGCGTCAGGTAATCCACCGACAGCCCACGCGTCGCGAATCGCCGTGCGTACGCGCGGTACAGGCGCTCCCCGCCGCCGGTCGTGTACGGGAAGAGACAGTCGTAGGCGACCGCGATGCGCATGGATTCGGCCATGGTCAGCATCCCTCGACACGGAACAGGCGCGCGCTGTCGCCTTCGGAGTCGACGAGGACGAGGTGATCTGACGCGACGAGGTCGTCGAGGCCTCGGCGGTCCAATCCCTGTGCCGGGTCGTTGAACACGTTCTGAGACCCGAAGTCGAGGACGTAGGTGACGCCGACGCGGTCGATCGTCGCGCACACGCGCGGGTCGGCCCCGATCTCGCCGAGGTGCTCGTCGAGGTATGCCTCGTCGGCCGTTCTCTCGCCGAAGATGTGCCGTTCGACGACCTGACGATCACCGATGGCGAGGGCGAGCGAGGCGCCGGTCCAGGGATTCCCGAGAATCAGCGCATCTTCGGGGACCGTCTCATCGAGTCGGTCGAGCAGCGCGAGCTCGTCAGAGGTGAGCAGGGCCGAGGTATCCGTCAGCTCGTAGGATCCGCGCGCGGCCGTCGCGGAGGCAGTGGCATTGGGGCCCGCGCCGACGACGAACAGGCCTACGGCGGCGACCGCTGCGACGCACCCGCGGGCCACGGCAGGAAGCGACACGCGGCGGAACACCCACGCCGCCGCATCCGTGACGGTGAGCACGCCGAGCACGGCCACGGGGATGCCCGCGATCGGCAGCAATGCCGCCAGGCGGTTGGAGTCGTTGTACCAGGGGTTGGTAAGGGCATCGCGGATGAAGTTGTACGGGGTGCCCGATACGGCGACGAACAGGAGCAGGGTGACAGCCAGTGGCGCCAGCAGCGGCAGACGTCGCGGCCGCGCGCACGCCGCGACGATCCCGATGACGACCAGGATCGCCGTGACGACGGTCACCGGCATCGAACGCGGAGACAGCAGGACCCCCTGCACCACGGCGTCTGCCGTCCCGGTCCACGGACCCCACTGCGACATCGCCGAACCCGTACGGCCGACCCTCCACAGTCCCGCACCGACGACGAGCAGCACGCCGGCGGTGACCGACAACAGCACCCAATCGCGGCGCGACCGCCGCGTCACCGCGCGTCGTAGGAGCTCCGCGCCCGTAAGCGCGGCGCCGAGGGCGAACAGCGCCAGGAATGCGTTCGGGTGTCCCAATCCGATGGCGCCGCACGCGACCGCCAGAGCGATCGAGGCACGGGCGATCTGCGCAGGCCCCCGGGACCCCAGCAGCCACCACACCGCCGCCAGGCCCGCGGGCAGCACGGCGTACCCGGTCGCGTTCGGGTACAGCACGCCGAAGGACATCAGCAGAATCGGGAAGGCGCCGAAAGCTGTCGACAGTGCGGCGCTGCCGATGAGGGCGGCCGATCGTCCGCGGAAGAACGCCGCGGCGAGTGCCATGCATGACACGGGCCACACGACCGCGCCGATCGCGAGGTTCGCGGCGTTCACGGCGACCGGGACCGACGCGCCCGTCGCCTGTGCGGCGAGGGTGACATAGCTGTGCCACGCGTTCGGGTAGAAGCCGATGTCCGAGGTCCGCCCGATCTGCAACGCGGAGGCATCCCCGGCATCCAGCGCCATGCGGATCGAGTTGAGGTGCACGATGTTGTCGAACGTCTGAGAGATGTTGCCGTGCCCGACGAACACGTAGGTCAACTGGAGCAGCAGCACGACCGCGGCCAGGATGACACCCCCGCACGCGGCCAGCACGACGGTGCGGGACGGTCGGGGGATGCTCTCGTGTCCCACCCAGCGTCGAAGCAGCCACGCGACGGCGGCGGCGACGGCTGTCACGAGCGCGACCGGCAGTGCAGACCACTTCAGCCCTATGAGGGGAGCGAGGTTCGATGCGACCGCGACGATCGCCGTCGAGAACGCGGGGATCAGCAGGTAGGGCCCGATGGATCGCGGGTTCCAGCCTGCGAGCCGTACCAGCAGCCCGGGAACGAGGATGTAGCCGCAGGCGACCAGGAACGCCGGTGCGGCGCTCAGCCAATCGGCGCTCATCCCACTCCTCACGGCCGCGTATCGAGAACTCGCGCCACAGGCTGCCATCGTACCCGAGCGGACCTGGACGCCAACCGAAGCGCGTACGGCCCGTTACGCTGGTTCGGGCGTCTTCGCCCGGAAAGGTGCGACGCACGCATGGATCTCCTCATCGTCGGCTCAGGTTTCTTCGGTCTCACGATCGCCGAGCGGGCGGCCGCCGCCGGCCGCAAGGTCACGGTCGTCGACAGGCGGCACCACATCGGTGGTAACGCGTATAGCGAGGACGAGCCGGAGACGGGAATCGAGGTGCACCGTTACGGTGCCCACCTCTTCCACACCTCGAACCCGACGGTGTGGGAGTACGTGAATCGGTTCACGACCTTCACCGATTACGTGCACCGGGTGTACACGAACCACAAGGGCGTCGTGTACCCGCTGCCGATCAATCTCGGGACGATCAATCAGTTCTTCAATGCGGCGCACTCGCCCGACGAGGCGCGTGCGCTCGTGCATGAGCTCGCAGGAGAGTTTGACGCGAAGGCGGCGACGAACCTCGAGGAGCGCGGCATCGGGTTGATCGGTCGCCCACTGTACGAGGCGTTCATCCGCGATTACACGGCCAAGCAGTGGCAGACCGACCCGAAGGATCTGCCTGCCGAGGTGATCAGTCGGCTTCCGGTGCGCTACACCTACGACAATCGCTACTTCAACGACACGTGGGAGGGGCTGCCGACCGACGGGTACACGGCGTGGCTCGAGCGGATGGCCGATCACCCGAACATCGAGGTCCAGCTCGGGACGGACTTCTTCGACGAGTCGCAGCCGCTGAACAAGGCGTCGACGGTCGGTCAGCTCCCTATCGTGTACACGGGCCCGGTCGACCGCTATTTCGACTACCTCGAGGGCGAACTGTCATGGCGGACGATCGACCTCGAGCAGGAGGTGCTTCCGGTCGGAGACTTCCAGGGCACGAGCGTGATGAACTACGCGGATGCCTCGGTGCCGTACACCCGCATCCACGAGTTCCGTCATTTCCATCCCGAGCGCGCGGATCGGTACCCGACGGATCGTACGGTCATCATGCGTGAGTTCTCACGCTTCGCGCAGCGCGGCGACGAGCCGTACTACCCCGTGAACACTCCGCAGGATCGGACGGGGCTCCTGGCCTACCGTGAGCTCGCCAAGGGCGAGCGCGACGTCCACTTCGGTGGACGTCTGGGCACCTACCAGTACCTCGACATGCACATGGCCATCGGATCCGCCCTGTCCATGTGGAATAACCAACTCGCGTGAGTACAAGGTCAACGCCGGGCGGTCAGTCGTCTCCCGGAATGCGGTCGGTATAGTGGCACGTTCGTGTCGTGAGGTGAAAGGCGTGGCATCCCGTGAGTGACTCTGCGGTCCGACGTTTCGAGCGCCTCGCGTCAGAGCCCATGATCTCGTCGGGCGGCTCGGTCGGCCTCCGCGGCACGTGGGGATCGTTGCGCGCCGTGTTCGCGCACCGCGAGCTGCTCGGGCTCCTCGTGCGGCGTGATATCAAGGCGCGCTACAAGGACAGCGTCCTGGGCATGCTGTGGACGCTGATCAACCCCATCGTCCAGCTGCTCGTGTATTACCTCGTGATGGGGCAGATCCTCGGCGCTGCGAAGGGCCTCGATGAGTTCGCGATCTACGTGTTCTCGGGTCTGACGATCTACGGACTGTTCTCCGAGATCCTTTCCGGTTCGACCGGTTCGATCGTCGCCAACTCCGGCCTCGTCAAGAAGGTCTACGTCCCGCGCGAAGTGTTCCCGCTGGCGTCGGTCGGATCGGCCCTGTTCACCTTCAGCGTCCAGCTTCTCGTCCTCATCGTCGCGTGCTTCATCGTGGGATCGCCGCCGTTGAGCGTCAACCTGATCTACGCCATCCCGTCGATCCTGCTCGTGGTGGTTTACGCCGGGGCCTTCGGCATCCTCTTCGCGGCGCTCAACGTGTATCTGAGAGATGTGCAATACCTCACCGGGATCGTTCTCATGCTGGCCATGTGGGCATCGCCGATCGTCTACGGATGGGGGATGGTTCAGGACGTCATCGCGCGATTCAACCTTCCGGGGTGGCTTCTCGAGGTGTACACGAGCAACCCGCTGACGCTCGCCGTACTCGGGTTCCACCGGGCGTTCTGGATGGCCGGCGGTCCGGAGGACTATCCCGCCGGGATGGCCGTGCGGATGGCGATCGCCTTCGTCATCGGTGTCACACTGTTCTGGATCTGCCAGCGGGTGTTCGCCCGCCTGCAGGGAAACTTCGCGCAGGAGCTGTGATGATCGATTCCACGTTGTTCGCGGATGCGGCCGATACGCCCGAAGTCGTCGTGATCGACAAGGTGTCGAAGCGATTCACGCTCCGTAAGGACAACTCGCTGAAGGAGCGCATCGTCACCCTCGGTCGGCAGGGTCGCTCGCACGCCGAGACCTTCGACGCCCTCAATGACGTGTCGTTCTCGATCCGCGCCGGATCCACCATCGGATTGATGGGCACCAACGGTTCGGGCAAGAGCACGCTGCTCAAGATCATCGGCGGCATCATCGACCCGACGAAGGGGACGGTCCGGCGACGAGGGCGCATGGCCGCGCTGTTGGAGCTCGGCGCGGGCTTTCACCCCGACCTGTCCGGACGGGACAACGTCTATCTGAACGCGGCGATCCTGGGGCTGTCCAGGGAGCAGACCGATGCGGTGTTCGATGAGATCCTCGCCTTCTCCGAGATCGGCGACTTCATCGACACGCAGGTGAAGTTCTACTCGTCCGGAATGTACGTCCGCCTTGCCTTCGCGGTCGCCGTGCACACCGATCCCGACCTGCTCCTGGTGGACGAGGTCCTTGCGGTGGGCGACGAGGCCTTCCAGCGCAAATGCATGGACAAGATCCATGAGTTCCAGCGCGAGGGACGAACGATCATCCTCGTGTCGCACTCGGCCTCGCAGGTGATGGAGATCTGCGACGAGGGCGTGGTGCTCAAAAACGGTGAAGTCGCGTTCATCGGCTCGGCTGCGGAGGCGACGAAGATTCACCGCGAGATCCTCGAGGGCAAGCGCCGCAAGGTTGCCGAGGCGGTGGTCGCGGAGGAAGAAGCGCCGCGTGTCTCGGTGGCGTCCATCGTCTCCGTCCAGTTGCGGGACGGGACCGACGCCTCCAGTGGGACGGTCAACCCGGGTGATGACATCCAGGTCGTCATCGAGGTGGACCATCCATATGCCGTCGACGTGTGGAACTCCAGCGTCAGCATCGACACACCGTCCGGGCAGCAGGTCTTCGGAACGGGCACCAAGCGCCTCGGCACCACGCACGGACCGACAGCGGCAGGCCGCTCGACGATCACCTATCGACTTCCTCGCGTCGCACTCGCGGGCGGACAGTACTTCGTCAACGCGGAGATCTCCGATGAGAACCGTGCGGCGTGGGATGTGAAATGGCAGGGCGCGATGTTCTCCGTGCCGGTCGAGTTCCGCCAGACCGGAACGGTCTACACGGAGGCGTCGGTCGAGACCGCCTGAGTGGACGATCGCGCCTCGTCGCGGACCCACTCGAGCTGCGCGCGCAGCCCCTGCTCCAGCCCCGTCGCGGGTGCCCACGCCAACAGCTCGCGCGCGGCGCTGATGTCGGCGCCCGTACGCGAGACGTCGCCGAGCGCGACGGCAGTCCTGATGACGTCGAGGGGCCCGCCTACGAGGTCCGCGATCACGTTGAGGACATCGTTGACCGAATGGCTTCCCCCGCCAGAGATGTTCAGCACGGTCCCGGGAGGGACATCGGCAGTGGCCGCTCGCGCGACCGCGTCGACGATGTCGCCCACGAAGGTGAAGTCCCGCACCTGCTCTCCTGAACCGTAGATCGTCAGCGGCTCGCCCTGGTCCGCGGCGCGCAGGAATCGGGTGAAGGCCATATCGGGGCGCTGTCGAGGACCGTACACGGTGAAGAATCGCAGCGACACGGTCTCAAGACCATGGTTCGCCGAGTACAGGCGGCACAGGTGCTCCGCCGCGAGCTTGGTCACCCCGTAGGGGCTGCGCGGTCGCGGCGTGGCGGTTTCGTCCGTGGGGAAGCTCTCGGCATCGCCGTACACCGACGACGACGACGCGAAGACGATGCGCGGTCGCGACGGTGCGAGATGTGCGGCTTCGAGAAGGCGCTGCGTCGCCTGGATGTTCTCGGCTACGTACGTGTCGAAGTCGCGCCCCCAGGACTTCCGTACTCCGGGCTGACCTGCGAGGTGGAAGACGACGTCGGTGTCGGAGAGGAGTGCGGCGAGGTCGACCTCGTTGAGATCCGCCTCGATGATCTCCGCCCTCCCGTGCAGGCCCGCGATGTTGCGCCGCTTGAGTCTGGGATCGTAATAGTCGGTGAGACTGTCGATACCGACAACCTCGACGCCGTCCCGGATGAGGCGCTCCGCCAGAGTGCTCCCGATGAAGCCTGCGGCCCCGGTGATCAGCGCTTTCATTGCACCTCGCTTTCCCACCCAGCCTACTCGCCGCGCCGGGGCGCTCCGGTTCGGTCGTCGTTCTCGCGCGATGTTGGCTAGTGTTTCATGCAGGTTTCGCGGGTCCCGACCGCGCAGCGAAAGGGCTACCAATGAAGACGTGTGTGTACACGGTGCTGCTGGGTGGGTACGACGCATTGCTCGATCAAGACGTCGCCGCGGACAGTGAGTCCTCCTTCCTGTGTTTCACGGACGACGCGACGCTCACCAGCGACACGTGGGAGATCGTGCACGTGGAGCCTCGATTTCCCCAGGACCTGCATCGCAGCTCGAGAGTGTTGAAGATCCTCGGGCACGAGCGACTCGAGGAGTTCGATGCGACTTTGTGCATCGATGCATCCGTCCGTCTGCGGCAGAGGCCCGAGGAGATCATCGCGGCCTGGCTCACGGACGACGTCGACATGGCGCTCGCGACGCATTCGTTTCGCGAGAAGGTCGTCGATGAGTTCGACGAGGTGGTGCGTTTGAACTACGACGATCGGGCCCGCGTCTACGAACAGCTGGTGGACTATGCCCTGACATACCCGGAGGTGCTCGAGGCTCAACCGCACTGGGGCGGGATGCTCGTGCGGCGGCGCACGCCGGCGGTTGCGGCCGCGATGCGGCTCTGGTTCGATCACGTCCTGCGGTACTCGCGACGCGATCAGCTCTCGCTGATGCTGGCCCTCCTGCACGGCGGTGTGCGATTCCGCTCCATCGAGGCCGACAACTTCTCCTCCGAGTACCAAGAATGGCCTGTCATCACGCAGCGCCGGATCGCGATCGGCAAAGCCGACGCACACCCCAGTGGTCCTCTTGCCGTCGAACTGCGTCGTGCACGTCGGCGCACGGCGGAACTCGAAAACCGCGTCGCGGAACTGGAGGTCGAGGCCGCGAACGCGGTGGCGTCTCGAGAAGCGGCCGCCGCCGAAGCCGACGCGCTGCGGGCAACCACGGGGGAGTCCTCGGCGCTGGCCGAAGACGCCGAGCGTCGCCTGGCCGCAAGCGAGCGGCGAGCCGAGGAGCTCGCGCGAGCCGTCGCCGCTGGCGGAAGTGTGCGCGGCGCGATGAGCAACCTGCGCGGCGCGCTGGCGCGGAGGGTCAGGCGAACAGGCTGACCAACTGGGCCCCGATCGACGCAGGCGACGTCCGGTCGGCGATGTCGCGCATCACCTCAAGCCCCTCCCGCCACTGTGCGGTTCCGTACGATGCGCGGATAGCGTCGATGGATTCGAGGATCGCCGGCTCGGTGACGTCGGAGCGCAGCCAGAACGGGTAATCCGGCGGCAGCCACCGCCGCGCCTCGGCCTGGTCGTGCTGGATCAGGATGAGCGAGTGGCATGCGGCTGCGGTGAAGCCCTTCAGGAACGGTTTGTGATGATCGAGCGCGCGCGATCGTCGAATGCCGTAGTGGACGTTGACGGTCGGAAGCCGCGCGATCCAACTGTCGTCGATGACCGCGGTCGACACCTGAACGAAGTCGACGACGCGTGCGATGCGCTTGGATCGAATCGTGTTCATCTGCTCGCCGAAGTAGCCGAACCGGGCTTCATCGAAATCGCGCGGCGTGCGCATGATGTCGAGTACGCGGGGGTCGACGTGGTGGTCGACGATCGCGATCGGCGTGCGCGGCCATCGCGCCCGGTAGTCGTCGAAGGCCGTGCGCGAGGCTGCGACGACGCCGTCCACGGCGCTCGCCAGGTCGTCGGACAGTGCCTCATCGACCGGGTCCGCGAACAGACGGTTCCCCCTGTGGCGCAACTGCTCGAGTGCCACCGCATCGAGTGACTTCAGCGCGCCCTTCGTCAAGAAGAGGTCGGAGTCTCGAAGATCCAGGCTGAGGGCGGTGTACGTGACCTCGCGCTCGCTGAGCCGGGTGCTCAGCGCGATGTCGGCGAGCTGCCGTCCGCGCATCACTGTGGACCCAGACGCGGCGAACGCCGGCGCGAAGACGAACCGCACGGGGCGGGAGCGACGGCGCCGAATCCCCCACCAACTCATCCACACGATCTTACTCGCACGTGGCGCAGTTCGCCGCTCGGCGGGAGCGCTCCTAGACTCTATTGCGTGACCACCGCCGTCGTCGGCGCCCCGGGATCCCCCCGGCGCTACCTCCATTCGCTGTGGTTGCTGTCGGCGCGTGACCTCAGGGTGCGGTACTCCACGAGCGCTCTCGGGTATCTCTGGTCGGTACTGGATCCGCTTATCATGAGCGGGATCTACTGGTTCGTCTTCACACAGGTCTTCCACCGCGGCGGGATCGGGGGCGAGCCGTACATCGTCTTCCTACTGTCAGGACTCCTGCCGTGGGTATGGTTCAACTCCGCCGTCTCGGACCTCACGAAGGCGTTCAACCGGGATGCCAAGCTCGTCCGCTCCACCGCGATCCCGCGGTCGATCTGGGTCAACCGCATCGTGCTCAGCAAGGGCATCGAGTTTCTGTTCTCGATGCCTGTGCTCGCGCTGTTCGCCGTTTTCACCGTTCCCCGTGTGGAGCTGAACGCCCTCATCCTGCTGTTCCCGCTCGGCGTCGCCTTGCAGGCGGTGCTGCTCGTCGGGCTGGGCCTTCTCGTCGCGCCCCTGTGCGCTTTATGGGGTGACCTCGAACGCACCACCCGGCTCATCCTGCGCGCCCTGTTCTACGCGTCGCCGATCATCTACGGACTGCCCGATCTGCCGTCTCCCTTCCGCGAGTTGGCATTGTTCAACCCGCTTTCGGGGATCTTCGCGCTCTATCGCGCGGGGCTGTTCGCGGACGAGTGGGACCTGTTGGCGGTTCTCGTCGCGGCGGTGATGTCGTTCGCCTTCCTGGGTCTCGGCGTCCTCGTCTTCCGCCGCCTCGAGCCCGCTGTGCTGAAGGAGTTGTGATGGGGGAGGACCTCGCGATCCGGGTTGCGGATCTCGGCGTGTGCTTCCGGCGCAACCGCCGCGGACGGCGCAGCCTCAAGGACTTGTTCGGCGGTGCCGCGCGGCGCACGCGCCCGGGGGAGTTCTGGGCGCTCCGAAACGTCTCGTTCGATGTGCGTCAGGGAGAGGCGATCGGCGTCGTCGGGCGCAACGGTCAAGGCAAATCCACACTCCTCAAGCTGGTCGCCGGAGTGCTGCTGCCCGACGAAGGGTCGGTGAAGGTGCACAAGGGCGTCGCGCCGCTCATCGAGATCACCGGTGGGTTCGTCGGTGACCTCACGGTGCGCGAGAACGTCCGCCTCACCGCGGGATTGCACGGCATGAGCCGTGCGGAGATCGCGCGTCGATTCGACGGGATCATCGCGTTCGCGGAGATCGAAGACTTCGTCGACACCCCTTACAAGCACCTGTCAAGCGGCATGAAGGTGCGTCTCGCCTTCGCCGTCGTGTCGCAGCTGGACGAACCGATCCTGCTCGTGGACGAAGTGCTCGCCGTCGGAGACAAGGCGTTCCGCGAGAAGTGCTACCGCAGGATCGACGAACTGCTCGCGGAGGGGCGCACCCTCTTCTTCGTCAGTCACAACGAGAAGGACCTCCGCCGCTTCTGCCGGCGGGGACTCTACCTCGACAAGGGGGCACTGAAGCTGGATGCCCCGATCGCCGACGTCCTCGACGCCTACAACGCCGACTACGCGGGCTGATCCTCCCCCGACGCGTCGAACGTCGTCTGCCATGCCTCGGGCGAGGTGAGCTCGGTCAGGGCCGAGCGGTACTGCGCCGAGAGTGCCGGCCACCTGCGTCGAAGCGCGGCATGCAGTCGAAGGCTGTCGCGCAGCATCGACCGGAACTTCTCCCGGTCGCGGGTGTACACGTTCTTGCCTGAACCGTCCGCCGTGTTCACCAACGCGCTGTCGAAGGCCGGCACGCGCCACCAGTGGGCGTCGTCCTTCCCGAATTCGACCTCCGGGTGGGCCACGTTCTCGGGTCGCGGCCGGTGCAGCCAGTGGGCCGCGATGGTGGAAACCGTGAACCAGCGAAGTCGCAGTCCCGTGGGGCTGTCGAAGTCGTGACGCTTCCGCCACGGGTACACCTGCCGCCCGCGGCGCGATCGCAGGGGAGGAGTCGTGTCGCGGTGAACGACCGTCTCCGGGAATCCGGCCGCCACCGCACGCGCCGCGGGCATCGCGGTGGCGAGGTTCTTGCGCATGTGGCCCGGGCCGCTCAGGACGTCGCGCAGTGCCTGATGCCGCAGCGCGACCGGGTAGTACTGCATCATCATCAGATGCTTCAGGTCGAGCCTGCGGCTGTGTCGCAGGAGCGTGCCGCCGTGCGGGGCGCGGGAGTGCAGCAGCGCCGCCACGATGCGGTTGCGAGCGTGGAAATACGCCTGCCAGTCGATCGAGTCGTCCTTGCCGACCCACGAGACGTGCCAGAGAGCGACACCCGGAACGGAGACCGTCGGGAAACCGTGGTCGCGAGCGCGCAGGCAGAACTCGGCGTCGTCCCACTTGATGAACGCGGGCAGAGACAGCCCGACGGCTCGGATGATCTCGGTGGGGATGAGGCACATCCACCAGCCGTTGTAGTCCGCGTCGAGCCGGGAATGCAACGTCGGGGACTGGCGAAGGTTCGCGGCGGAGAAATCGTGCGGCATCCGGTCCTGGTTGAGCGTGCGCCACATGAAGGGCGCGTCGTCGACGACCTCTGCCCACGCGTGCAGCTTGGGTCGATCGAGGAGATCGAACATGTGCGCGCCGACGATGGTCGGCGTCGTGGCATAACGGCCGAACACGACGGAGCGTCGAATCGACTCCGGCTCGATGCGGACGTCGTCGTCGAGCAGCTGCACGAAGTCGCTGTCGGGCCGTCGAAGGGTTTCGGCCATCGCGCGGGCGAACCCCCCGGAGCCGCCGAGGTTCGGCTGGGTGATGATCTGCAGTGTGTCCCCGAGCCGTTCGGACAGCCGAGGGAACTCCGGCTCGTCCGTCACGCGTTTGTCGCCCTGGTCGACGACGAACACGCGATCGATGACGTCGAGCACGTCGGGCGCGTCGGCGAGGTTTTCGAGGGTGCCGATGCAGTAGCCCGGCTTGTTATACGTCGTGATGCCGATGCTTGCCTTGCCCGATCGCGTCGGCTCTTGGTCGGTCGTCCACCGAGCACCCTCGAACTGCGCGTCCCGCGCGTCGGCGGCGATGTCGAACCAGATCCATCCGCCGTCGCCGTACTGGTCGAGCCGCAAATCGAAGGTGGTCGTCTCCGCACCGTCGACCTCGCGCGTGTCGATGCGCTGGCGGATGCCGGAACCCGTCGACCGGTACACGAGGATCGTCGCGGGGCCGACTGTGTCGACGCTGAGCCGCACCTGACGCACCGACGTCCAGTGCTGCCAGTACGACGCCGGGAAGGCGTTGAAGTACGTTCCGAAGGACACGCGGCGGCCCGCGACGATGCGGGCGCGTGTCCGACCCAGGATGTTGCCCATCTGCGCCCGTGCAGACACGCGCACCGGCTCCTCGTCGATCGTCGTCCATGTCTCCGGGTCGACGTACAAGGGCAGAAGGTCGGGGTCGTGCTCGAGCGGCAGCACGGTGTTCTGCAGGATATGGGTCACAGTCGTCCTCCTCGGATGCCGTGGGGCGTCAGTCGCCGACGAGCGGCGGCATGGGCTGCCAATTGGCATCCTTCGCGATCTTGCGTCCGTCGCGGAGGCCCCGGAACAGGTTCGACGTGCCCGAGATCTTCCGCTCGACGAACAGCAGGCGGATGATCTCCTTGCCGAAGGTGAGGGTGGTGCCGAGGCCGAACAAGATGGGCCGATGCGCACCGTGCGCTCGGTAATACTGCTTGACCATCGCCCGGTTGCGCATGATGTAGTAGCGGTACGCGTCGGACGAGGCGTTCATGTGGCGGATGCCCATGTCCCACTGCTTGATCTCGCGCGTACGGCGCAGTACGAACTCGTCGACGATGACCGACGTCGTGATGCGCGACGCCAACCAGCCGTAGGTCTGGTCGTCCCAGTAGATGAAGAACCGCGGGTCGGGCAGGCCGATCTGCTCGACGATGTCGCGGTGGATGAACATCCCCTCGAAACAGCCCGAGTTCATCTCCTTGTACCCGGAGGCGTCGAAGCCCGACGGGGCGAAGGGGATGGGAATGCCGAGGGGCTCCGACACCCGGTACTGCCAGTAGAACTCGCTGCCGTCGTAGTCGTAGCGGCGCCCCTGGATCGACTTGAACCGCGGCGCCCACGCGCCCATGCGGGCGAGCCCGTCGGGCATGACCTCGACGTCGTCGTCCATGAGCCAGATCCAGGTCGAACCGAGCTCGTACGCGACGCGCATGCCCTCGCTGAACCCGCCGGAGCCGCCGGTGTTCGTGTCGAGCCGGCGGTAGACGATCTCTGTCCCGATCGACTCGCGATACGACTCGACGACCGCGGTCGTGTCGTCGCTCGACGCGTTGTCGATGATGACGACGTGCCCCGGCTTCGGATCCATCGCGGTGATCGAATCGAGCAGTCGCGTGAGAAGAGCCGACCGGTTGAACGTGACGATCGTGATCGTCGCGCCGGCGGGGTCGAAGGGCTCGGGGCGCTGTCCGGGGGCCGCGTCGCGGTGTGCAGAGGGGGGCGTCATGACCGCTTGATTCTACCTGCCCGGCAGTATCGGAACCGACCCCGTGGGGGTCGTGGCGCCCAGCCGCTCCCGCCACCCCCGCGACTGTCCGGCGCGCACGGCGCACAACACGAGCAGGAACCACCCGAGGCCGTACAGCGTGAACGACTCGAACGCGCTCGTCACCGCAAGGGCCACCATCATGAGCGGTGTCCAGGCGTACACGATCGAGCGGCGCTGCGCGGCATCCAGCCACGAGCGCAGCAATGCCATGCCTCCGAACGCGCAGAAGAGGAGCACGCCCACCCAGCCCAGCTGCAGCTGGACGTCGACGTATGCGCTGAGGGCCGTCGTGTGGTGCTCCGCGAGGAGGCGGTTGATCGAGACGAACGGCTGCTCGTCGCGATCCCACGCCCCGAACCAGCCCCACCCCTGCACCGGCTGCCGCCCGGCGAAGTACCGCGCGAGCGCCCAGAGGTTGGCGCGCATGGAAAGGTCGTCGGTCGCGCCGAGCAGATCCAGCACGCGCGTGCGCTGCACGTACAGGAGCACTCCGATCGCCACGACGAACGCGCCGAGACCCCACTGCACCCGCGCACGCGACTCGGGGCGCACCGATCGCACGAGCGTCAGCGCGGCGCTCGCCGAGCCGACCACGACGGCGAGGACGAGCACCGTCGGCGACGCGGACAGCAGGCCGAGTGCGGTCGCGAGCGAGAGGGAGTAGACGGAGAGCCCGGGGCGGACCGAGCGTGCGCGCATCTCGATCGCGAACGTGATGAGGGCGACGACACTGACGATCCCCAGCAGGTTGCGTGTTCCGAAGATCCCCTGGATCGGCCCGAACTCGGCGATGTTGCCCTGGATGCCGAGGAAGCGCAGCGGCATGTCGAAGATCACCCCGCTCAGCACCTCCAGCGCGAGCGAGACCGTGAGCGCCGCACGCAGCACGTCGCCGAGCGCACGCACCGTCTGGAGCGTGTCGCGGATGTGCCCGATCGTCACGGCGAGCAGGGCCACGGCGAGCATCGCGAGCCAGCGCCAGAAACTGCCCCCCGGGTCGGTGCTCCAGAAGACGCTCGCGAACGCCCACACGACCAGCAGCACGAGGGTCGTCGGGACGAGCCCGACGAGAGAGATCTCCTGCCGACGGACGACGAGCACGGCGACGGCGATGACGCACAGCCCGAAGATCACCGTGCGAAGCGTCGTCACCCCCGCCGTCGCGACGATCAGGTGCGTCCCGACCAGGGTCGCGAGAACCGTGACGGCGAACGCCCGCGCGAAATCGGCCGACTCGAGCAGGCGCCACAGGGCGTGGAACCCGGCGGGTCGCTCGCCTCGGCCGGGCGCCGACGTCATCGTGGCATCCGCGTCGTCTCGCCCTGCTCGCCGACGAGTCGCTGCTCGGACGGGCCGCGGCCGACGAGCGGCGCCTGCTTGATCTTGAACGCGAGGAGCACCACGAAGAACCAGCCCCAGCCGAGGAGCGGTGCCGACTCCGCGAGGCCCTGGACGAGCAGGATCGCCGCGACGAGCGTCGGCACGAGCGTCACGGGGGAGTACGGGCGGTCGGCGACGAGATCCCACCGCGGGCGGTCGACCGCGAAGAACCACGACCGCCAGACGAAGGCGAGCATCGTCGCCCCGATGAGGACGAGCCCCACGATGCCGAGCTGCAGGAACACGTCGAGCCACATGTTGTGCGCCTGCATGACGGTCTGGCCGTGGTCGACGATCCAGCCGTCGAAGTGCGGATCGGTCGGGACCCACGGCGTGGAGAACCCCCACCCGAACGCGGGGCGCTCGACGGCCTTCTCCCACACCTTCGCCCAGATCCCCTCGCGCCCCGTGAGGTCCGCGGAGCGACCGAGCAGTGTGAAGAGGCGATCGCGCAGGAGCCACAGCACGGTGAGCCCCCCGACCGCGACGATCGCGTAGACGACGTAATAGCGCGTCCGTTCGCCGGGACGCTTCGTCCGGCGCATGAGGAGCACCGTCACGAGGACGACGACGACCCCCACGGCGGCGAGCGTCGCCGTCGCCGAGCCGGCGCGGACGAACAGGTACCCGGCGAGAAGGAACCAGACCACGAGAAGGCCCCGGCGCGGGGCGCGCGAGGCGAACCGCACGGCGAAGACGATCATGGCGAGGAGGGCGACGTACGCGAGCGGGTTCGCGTTGCCGAAGAGGCCCTGGATGCGTCCGCCGTCGATCAGGTTGTCGCGCGACCAGTACACGATCGGGTCGTAGTGCACACCCTTCTCGGGGCGGCCGAACTCGGGAAGGATCGGGCCGCCCCAGACGAGCGACACCCACAGTTCGAACAGCAGGGAGAGGGAGAGGATCCACTTCAGGGCGGACGCGATGGCCCGGATGAGCTCGCGCCAGGTGAGGACCGACCCGACGAACATCGCCTGCACGGTCGTGGATACCAGGAGGAGAAGCGTCAACGCCGTCGCCTCGGGATACGCCGACCACACGAGCGACGCGATCGCCCAGAGGACGTACATCACGGCGTACCACGGGAGGCGCTGCCAATGCACCGCCGGGCGCAGGATGACCCACAGCAGCACCGACACGACGACCGTCACGGCGGTGACGATGGTCGAGCCGAGAACCCCGAACGCCATCAGCCAGGACGTCCCGGCGAGAGCCGCGGCGATCACGAAGATGCACCACCCGCGCAAGAGCAGGTGGCCCGTCGTCTCGCGCATCGGCGCCTGCGGCGGCGCTGATACGGGATGCTTCGTGTGCACGGCCATGGTCAGATCAGGCTATCGCGCGACCGCCCTAGGCTGAGAGCATGCTGATCCCGATCCATAACGAACCGCGCGACTACTCGTGGGGCTCTCCCGACCTCATCCCACACCTCGTCGGGCGCGTGCCCTCGGGGAAGCCCGAGGCGGAGATCTGGTACGGCGACCACCCCGGGAGCCCCTCCCTCGTCGACGGCACCGACGAGACGCTGGATGCCGCGTTGGCTGCTGCAGGCCAGGCACCGCTGCCGTTCCTCCTGAAGCTCCTCGCGGCGGGCTCCTCGCTGTCGATCCAGGCCCACCCCACGAAGGCCCAGGCGGAAGAGGGCTTCGCGCGCGAGGAAGCAGCCGCCATCCCGCGCGACGCCGACCGGCGCCTGTACCGCGACGACAACCACAAGCCCGAGATCATCGTCGCCCTGTCCGGGGAGTTCCGCGCGCTCGTGGGGCTCCGGCCCGTCGCCGACACCCGGCGGCTTCTCGCTCTCCTCGATCCCACGGGGGCCAGACCCGCCCTCGCGCACCTGCGCGGTCTCCTCGAGGGCGACGATGAGGAACGGAGCCTTCGCGCGGCCCTGGCGTGGGCGCTCGAGGAAGCGACCGCGGACGATGTCGCCGCCCTCACGGACGCCCTCACCCGGGCGACCCCCGCCGCGGAGGGCGAGTTCGCCGCCGAGATCGGCGTGCTGCGCGCCGCGGCATCCGACTTCCCCGGTGACGCCGGGCTCTACGTCGCGCTCCTCATGAACCTCGTCGTCCTGCGCCGCGGGGAGGCCCTGTTCGCCCCGGCAGGAGTGCTGCACGCCTACCAGTCGGGCCTCGGCGTCGAACTCATGGCGGCGAGCGACAACGTGCTGCGGGGCGGTCTCACGCCCAAGCACGTCGACGTCCCCGAACTGCTGCGGGTCCTGGATGCCACGGCCGGCCCCGCCCCGCTCGTCGTGCGCCGCGAGGTCGCGCCCGGCATCCTCGCGTATGAGGTCGCGGTGCCCGACTTCGCCCTGACGCGGGTGGAGGTCGCCGACGCGCCCGTATCGGTCGCGCTGCGAGGCCCGGCGATCGTGCTCGCGACGAGGGGCGACGTCTCGGTCACGGGCGGCGGCGATGCCGCGACGCTCCGCCCGGGTACCGCGGTCTACGTGGGGGACGCGCAGCAGATCGTGCTGACGGGCGCGGGCGAGGCCTTCGTCGCGCAGCCCGGGTCGTGATCGGGTCTTCTGAGCGGATGCCGCGGGCCCGACACGCCGGGCGTGGCGAGCGTGAAGGTTCAATCACGCCTTGAGGGTTTAACATCTGCGACTTGACCCACACGAATGACAGGGGTGTAATTATTCCAACACGCGGTCGCGCGTGAGGGTGAAACAGTGGGGAGAGCGCTATGACCGGCTATCGTTCCGGAGTCCCCGAGAACTGGTACGTCGATCCCGTGAACCTCGGTGTCCCCGGGGTCCGGCGCCCGAGCCCGGTCGACGAGGGCAGCGCCCTCGCCTGGCAGGTCGATGCGCTGTGCGCGCAGACCGACCCCGAGGCGTTCTTCCCCGAGAAGGGCGGATCGACGCGGGATGCCAAGCGCATCTGCACGACGTGCGACGTCCGCGACCAGTGCCTCGAGTACGCCCTCCAGAACGACGAGCGCTTCGGAATCTGGGGCGGACTCAGCGAGCGCGAGCGCCGCAAGCTCAAGCGCCGCGCCTGATCGGCACACCTGCGGCGCGGCATGCCCCGCACGCACCGCGTCGTGTTTAGGCTGACGGGGTCATGCCCGCCCGAGTTCACGCGCTGCTGGTCGTGCGCCCCGATGGGCGCGAGGCCGTCGACATCCGACTCCAACGGACGCTCACCGCGCTCCGCGCACAGACGCGCCCGGTCGACGCGCTGACGATCGTGCTGTGCGGTGCCGACGCCCAGGCGCAGGACGTCGCCCGGGCGTCCTCGGCGGAGGGCGTCATCAGCGCCGACCGGTCGACGAGCATCGCGGACGCCCTCGCGCTCGGGTCGCATCGCCTCGACGGCGAGGCTGTCTGGCTCCTCACCCAGGACACGACACCGGACCCCGACGCCCTGGCGCGCCTCGCCGGAGCGCTCGAGACCGCACCGTCGCTCGCGTTCGCGGCGCCCAAACTCGTCCGCTCGGACGAGCGCGATCGCATCGCCTCGCTGGGCGTCTCGATGACGCGCCTCGGCCGCACCGTCGGCCTCGCAGACGGCGAACTCGACCAGGGTCAGTACGACGGATCGGAAGACGTCCTCGGCACCGACATCCGCGGCGTCCTCGTGCGGGCCGATGCCTGGCGCGCCCTCGGGGGCGTCGACCGCGCGCTCGCCGGCGCCGACGAAGGTCTCGACCTCGGCATCCGTGCGCGTCTTCGCGGCGGCCGGATCGTGCTCGCATCGACCGCGGTCATCGCCGTCTCGCCCGCTTCCGGAGCCGTGATGGGCCGCGCCTACGCGGAACGGACGGCGCAGCTGCACCGCCGCCTCGCCTACGCGCCCGCCCCGGCCGTTCCGCTCCACTGGCTGTCGCTGCTGCCGCTCGCGCTGCTGCGTTCGCTCGCGGCGCTCCTCGGCAAGGAGCCCGCCCGCATCCTGCCGGAATGGGGTGCGGCGGTCACCGCGATGGTCCGCCCGGCAGCGGTGGCGCGCTCGCGCCGGAGCCTCCGTGACGGTCGCGTCGCCTCGTGGGCGCAGCTCGCGCCCCTGCGGGTCACCTCGCGCGACCTGCGCCAACGACTCGACGACGACCTCCCCGCAGGTACGGGGCGCGGTGAGCTGCACTTCTTCTCCGGCGGCGGCGCCTGGATCGTGCTCGCCGCACTCGTCGTCTCCGTCGCCTCCTTCGTCGCCCTGCTCGCCTGGCCCGCTCTCGGGGGCGGCGCGCTCGCCCCCCTCCGCGCGACCGTTGCGGGACTGTGGGCGGATGCCGCGGCGGGCCTGCGTCCCCTCGGGTGGAACACCGTCGGGCCCGCCGATCCGTTCAGCGCGGTCGTCGCGCTGCTGGGCACGCTCTCGCCCGCCGCGCCGTCACGGGTGCTCGTCGTGCTGTGGGTGCTCGCGCTGCCGCTCGCGGCCCTCGGCGGATGGTTCGCGGCGACGCGCTTCAGCGATCGGGCCGTCGTGCGCGCGTTCGTCGCGGTCGGGTGGGCGCTCGCACCGAGCCTTCTCGATGCCCTCATCACGGGGCGACCCGCCGTCGTCATCGCGCACCTGCTGCTGCCGTGGCTCGTCTGGACCGCCGCCGTCGCGCGCCGCTCCTGGAGCACCGCCGGGGTCGCGTCGATCCTCGCCGCCGCGGTGATCGCCTGCGCCCCGTCCCTCGCACCCGCGCTCGCGCTCGTCTGGGTCGTCGGGCTCCTCCTCACGTCGATCACGCGTCGCGGGAACGGGCTCGCGCGCGTCGTCTGGCTCGCGATCCCCACCGCCGTCGTGTTCGCGCCGCTCGCCCTCGCACGATTCCAAGCGGGGGAGCCGTGGGCGCTCCTCGCCGACCCCGGCGTCCCCCTCGCCGATCCGCACGGAGTCGACCTCGCCCGGCGACTCCTGCTCGCGCTCGGCTTCCCGGCGCCCGACGGGTGGGCGGCCCTCGTCGGGCCCGTCGTCGGCACGTGGACGCCGCTGCTGGTGGCGCCGGTGCTCGTGCTCGCGCTCCTCGGTCTCGTCGTCGGCCGGGCGATCCCGGCTCTCGTGGCATCCATCGCGGGACTTGCCGCCCTCGCCACGGCGACGGCCGCGATCGGCGTGTCCGTGGCATCCGACGGACCCATCACCGTGACCCTCTGGCCCGGCGCTGCGCTGTCGGCGTTCTGGCTCGCCGCCCTGTGCGCGGGCGCGCTGGCGCTGGATGCCGTCCCGGTCCGCGGCGCGCGGACGAGCGCCCGCGTGCGCGCCGGGGTCGCCGCGTTCGCGATGGTCGCCCTCGCCCTGAGCGCGGTGCCCGCGCTCACCGCGACGGCCCGCGACGCGGCCGGGATCACCGCCGGGGCATCCAGCACGCTGCCCGCCTACGTCGAGACCGAAGGGCGCGGCGATCTCGCCAACGCCACGTTCGTCGTCGCTCCCACGGACGACGGCGCCCTCACCGCCGACGTCGTCTGGGGGGAGACGGCCTCTCTCGGCGGTCAGACGACCCTGCGCACGGCGCGGGCGGCGGCGGACGCCGACGACGAGACCACCGCCTCGCTCGCCGTGCAGCTCGTCGCGGACTCCGAAGGGACCGTCGTGCAGGAGCTCGCCGACCACGGGGTCGCGTTCGTGCTTCTCGGGGCCGGCGCCGACACGGACGCCGCGCGCGCGATCCGCCTCCAGGCGAAGACCTCTCTCGACCAGCGCGCCGATCTGGAGCTCGTCGGCGACACCGCCCGGGGCACGCTCTGGCGGGTCACGACTCCCGTCGCCCATCGCGCCGCCGACACCTCGGGACAGGCCTGGCGGGTCGGCCTGCTGCAGGTCGGCGTCGTCGCGGCCGCACTCCTCCTCGCGATCCCGACGCGCCGCACCCTCGAGGCCGCGCGACGCGCGCCACGGACCGTCGGCGCAGGCCGCGGACGGCGTGCGGGAGGTGTTCGCGCATGACATCCGGTGCCCTCGCCCGCACGACCCGGCTCGTCGTCGGAGCCGTGGCCGCTCTCGCGGTCGCGGCGGCCGCCACCGCACTCGTCGTGGTCGAGCTGCCGCATCGGGGCGGCTCGACCGTCTCGGTGCAGGCGCAGCCGCCGGCCACCGCGTCCGTCGCAAGCTGCACCGGCCCCCTCCTCGCGGCCGGACGCGACGCGACCCAGGCGACCCTGCTGACGGATGCCGCGGCATCCGCGCTCACCCGTGCTGTCGACGGGGCGGATGCCACGGTGCGCCGCCTCGCGGCCCCGGATGTCTCGGGCGGCGCCGGCCCCGACGTCGTCAGCGCACCGGCAGCAGGCGACACGCGGACCCCGCTCGCGGCCGCCTCGTCCGCGACCGCCGCCGCGGAGGATCTCTCCGGTTTCGCCGCCGCCGCGTGCACGCGCGCCGCAATGGAGTCGTGGCTCGTCGTCGGAAGCGGCACCACAGGAGCTGCCGACCTCGTCGTCCTGGCGAACCCCGGTCTCGTCCCGGCCGTCGTGACGCTCACGCTGTACGGGTCGGCGGGGGAGACGGCACCCCCGGCGGGGCAGTCGATCGTCGTGGCCGCGGGCACACAGCGCGTGATCCCCCTCGCCGCGCTCGCCCTCGGCGAGGAGAACCCCATCATCCGGGTCACCGCGGCGCAGGCGCCCGTCCAGGCATCCGTGCAGACGAGCCTCACGCGCGTTCTCGATCCGAGCGGCGTCGACCAGGTCGCCGCGATCGGCGCGCCCGGTGCGGACATCGTCATCCCGGGCGTGCCCGTCACGCTCGCTCCCGGCGACCCGGGCGCGAGCGATGTCCCCACGAGCCTGCGCCTGCTCGCCCCCGCGCAGACGGGTGAGGCGACCGTCACGGTGACCGATTCGTCCGGACGAGTGGGCGACCCGCAGTCGGTGCAGGTGCTCGCGGGCATCCCGCTGCAGCTCGACCTCGCGGGGCTCCCGGTCGGCACGTACGACGTGCGCATCAGCGCGACGGTTCCCGTCACGGGGGCCGTGTGGGCGACGACGGGCTTCGACAAGGGCGACGACTTCGGCTGGTTCACCCCCGCGCCCGACCTCACCGCTCCGACGCTCGTCGCGATCGCCGAGGGGCCCGCCCCCCAGCTCACGCTCATCTCGACCCGGGGCGGGCGCTCCGTGACGCTCGAGCCGCTCGGCGGCGGCACCCCGCAGCAGGTGACGCTCGGCCCCGACCTCCCGACGACCGTGCCGGTGACGGCGGGGGAGAGCTACCGGATCGTGCCCGACGCCGGCGGCGTTCACGCCGGGGTCTCCTTCCGCGGCGCCGGGGCGCTCGCCGGGTATCCGGTTCCCGCGGGGGATGCCGAGGCATCCGCCGTCACGGTGTATCCGCGCTGAGCCGGGCGCGCCCTCCTTCGGGCGAGCGGCCGCGGCGCGCGGTCCCGGCGGGGGCCGCTCAGAAGCAGCGGAGGCTCAGAAGTAGCGGAAACGCTCCGGGCCGAGGTCCCACGGGTCGCGGTCGAGGTACTCCGCCGCGGCGCGGAAGACGGCGCCCTCGATCATCATGCGGCGGTGCAGGTCGTCCTCGCGGTGCAGATGCGCGAGACGCTCGATCGGCAGCCGGTACAGCACGATCGCCTTCTGGTCGGGCAGCGCGCTCCAGCGGGGGATGCCCTCGGCATCCGACGCGGGCGGCATGAGGGCCACTTCGAACCGCACGTCGCGAAGCTCCGGCCAGGCGCTGCGCAGGAACTCCGCCGCCGTGCTGACGGAGAAGTCGAACCGCTCCTCGCGCGTCTCGAGCGGCAGGAGCGGCGGACGCACGACGGGGCTGCGGTCCTCGCGCCCATGCCGGCCGTGCCGGGCGGGGCGACGCCTCGAACTGCTCGCCTGTCGCCGCCGTACCATGCGCTCAAGTCTAGGTCTCGTTGCGAAAGCAGGGGGGACCGTGATCACCCGGGCTCGCCGGCCCGACAGCCGCCGGTTCGCCCTGCTTTCGCAACGCCGGGCGACCGGCGCCGGGGGCGACCAGCATGGCGGGGAAACCGGCACAGCCGGGCGACCGGGACGGGGCGGACTTGTTGCGGAAGCAGGGCCGACCGGCGTCATGCAGGATCGCCGGGCCGATGGCGGTGGGTCGGGCCTGCTTTCGGGACGCCGGTCGGCTTGCGGAACAGCGGTCGGCTTTCGGGCCGCCGGACGGCGCGGCCTCCGCCGTCGCCGCACCGCTCGCGACTACCGTGGAGGCGATGCGTACGAGACTGTGCTCCAAGGTGGGCTGCGCCCGCGAAGCGGTGACGACCCTCACCTACGACTACGGCGACCAGATGGCGGCGCTCGGACCCCTCGGCGCGTCGGGCGACCCGCACGCCCACGACCTGTGCGCCATCCACACCGACCGGCTGTCGGTGCCGAAGGGCTGGATGGTCGTCCGTCACGAGACGCTCCGCGTCTGACATACGCGCCAGCCTCGCCGCGCCCGCGTGGGACAATGGCCGGATGCCGAACGCCACCGCCACCACGCACGATTTCGTCGTCGCCGACCTCAGTCTCGCCGAGGCGGGCCGCCACCAGCTGCGCCTCGCCGAGAACGAGATGCCGGGTCTCATGGCGCTGCGCGAGGAGTTCGGGCCCACCCAGCCCCTGAAGGGCGCACGGATCGCCGGCTCCCTGCACATGACGGTGCAGACCGCCGTCCTCATCGAGACGCTCGTCGCCCTCGGCGCACAGGTGCGCTGGGCGTCGTGCAACATCTTCTCGACACAGGACGAAGCGGCCGCCGCCGTCGCGGTCGGCCCCACCGGCACGGTGGAGGATCCCGCGGGCGTCCCCGTCTTCGCGTTCAAGGGCGAGACGCTCGAGGAGTACTGGCAGCTCGCCGACCGCATCTTCGACTGGTCCGCCGAGGGCTTCGACGGACCGAACCTGATCCTCGACGACGGTGGCGACGCGACGCTCCTCGTCCACACGGGCGTCGAGTTCGAGGCGGCGGGCGCGGTGCCCGACGCGACGGATGCCGATTCGCTCGAATACCGCATCGTGCTCGACACGCTGCGTGCATCGCTCCAACGCGACCCGCAGCGCTTCACGCGCATGGCCGCCAGCATCCTCGGCGTCACCGAGGAGACGACCACGGGCGTCCACCGCCTGTACGAGCTCGCCGCCGCGGGCACGCTGCTCTTCCCCGCGATCAACGTCAACGACTCCGTGACGAAGTCGAAGTTCGACAACAAGTACGGCATCCGCCACTCCCTGCCCGACGGCATCAACCGTGGCACCGACGTCCTCATCGGCGGCAAGGTCGCCTACGTCGTCGGCTACGGCGACGTCGGCAAGGGGGCGGCGGAGGCCCTCCGCGGCCAGGGCGCGCGCGTCATCATCGGCGAGGTCGACCCGATCTGCGCCCTGCAGGCCGCCATGGACGGCTACCAGGTCGCGCGCCTCGAGGACGTCGCGGGCGATGTCGACATCCTCATCACCGGCACGGGGAACACCCGCGTCGTGACGGTCGATCACCTCCGCGCGCTCAAGCACCTCGCGATCGTCGGGAACGTGGGCCACTTCGACGACGAGATCGACATCGCCGGCCTCGAGGCGATCCCCGGGGTCGAGAAGGTCGAGATCAAGCCACAGGTGCACGAGTACCGTCTGCCGGGCGGGACGAGCGTCCTCGTGCTGAGCGAAGGGCGGCTGCTGAACCTCGGGAACGCGACCGGGCATCCCTCGTTCGTCATGAGCGCCTCGTTCACGAACCAGGTGCTCGCGCAGCTCGAGCTGTACGCGAAGCACGACGAGTACCCGATCGGCGTGTACGTCCTGCCGAAGATCCTCGACGAGAAGGTCGCACGCCTGCACTTGGATGCCCTGGGCGTGCGCCTCACGACGCTCACCGACGAGCAGGCCGCCTACATCGGCGTGCCCGTCGACGGGCCGTACAAGCTCGACCACTACCGTTACTGAGGCAGGGGCTCCGCGCCCCACTCCGGGCTGGGGCTTCGCAGGCGCTCCGACGCCAATGCCTGAGAAAACGCTGAGTGTGCAGTACCCTCGGAGGCGCCCGGGCACCCGCCCGGCGGATCTGAAGGAGACTCCCATGACGGGCATCGCTCGCAACGCCCTCGCCGAGTTCGTCGGAACATTCATCTTCGTCTTCGCCATCATCGGCGCCGTCAACAGCGCCAGCGCCCTGACGCCGCTCGCGATCGGTTTCGCGCTCATGGTGATGGTGTTCGCCACCGGGCACATCTCGGGCGCACACCTGAACCCCGCCGTCTCGCTCGGCGCCTGGCTTCGCGGAGCCATCAGCGCGGTGACCTTCGCGGCCTACGTCGTCGCGCAGCTGGTCGCGGGCGCCCTCGCCGCGCTCCTCAGCTTCGTGCTGTGGCCCGCCGCCGCCAAGCCGGTCGCGATCGAGGTCGGGCCGGCGTTCCTCGTCGAGGCGCTGTGGACCTTCGTCCTCGTCTACGTCGTGCTCAACGTCGCGACGTCGAAGGCCAACGTCAACAACTCCTTCTACGGCCTCGCGATCGGCTCGACGGTGTTCGTCGGCGCCGTCGCGGTCGGCGGCATCTCCGGCGGCGGGTTCAACCCCGCTGTCGCCCTGGGCCTTTCGATCACGGGCATCTTCGACATCGGCGCGTACTGGCTGTACCTCCTCGCGCCGCTCGTCGGCGGTGCCGTGGCGGCACTGGTGTTCCGCGCGCTGAACAGCGACGACCGCCTCCCGGCCCTCGAGGGCTGAGCGCGATCACCCGCGAACGCGAACGGCCCGGTCGGCGAGACCGGGCCGTTCGCCGTTCCTGCGGGGTTCATCGAGCCGGGTCGACTACTCTGTGGATAGTGTCGCATCGCCGGTGACCCCGGCGTCGATCGCCACCCGAACGAAGGACCCCGAACCCGCCCATGACTTCTCGCATCCTGGTCGTCGACGATGACACCGCGCTCGCGGAGATGATCGGCATCGTCTTGCGCACCGAGGGCTTCGATCCGGTGTTCTGCGGCGACGGGGCCGCGGCCGTGGATGCCTGGCGCACCGAACGACCCGACCTCGTGCTGCTCGATCTCATGCTGCCGGGGATGGACGGCATCGAGATCTGCACACGGATCCGGAGCGAATCGGGCGTGCCGATCATCATGCTGACCGCTCGCACCGACACGGCGGACGTCGTCCGTGGCCTGGAATCCGGCGCCGACGACTACATCGTGAAGCCCTTCAACCCGAAGGAGCTCGTCGCGCGCATCCGTACGCGGCTGCGTCCGGGTGCCGACGCGCCGAGCGAGACCCTCCGCGTGGGCGACGTCGTGGTCGACGTCGCCGCGCACGAAGTGCGTCGCGGCAGCGAGGCCATCGCCCTGACGCCGCTCGAGTTCGAGCTGCTCGTGGCCCTGGCATCCAAGCCGCAGCAGGTGTTCTCGCGCGAGATGCTCCTCGAACAGGTCTGGGGCTACCACTACAAAGCCGACACCCGGCTCGTGAACGTGCACGTGCAGCGCCTGCGCGCCAAGGTCGAGGTCGACCCCGACAACCCGAAGATCGTGACGACCGTCCGCGGCGTCGGCTACCGCGCCGGCGCAGTGGTGTGACCCGAGCGCCATGAGCGCTCCCACCGCGAGCATCCCCGTCACGGGCGGCTGGCGCGACTGGCGACCGTGGCTGCGCCACCTCGCGGGCACCTGGCGCACCTCGCTGCGGTTCCGGACGCTCGCCCTCACCCTCGCGCTCACCGCCTTCACGATCCTCGGGGCGTTCGTGACGATGGCGCTCGCGATCCAGAACGACCTGTTCGAGTCGCGCGTCGACCAGGTGCAGACGGCGGTCGCGCGCGCGATGGCCTCGACCCAGGACACGCTCAGCTCCGCACAGACCGACGGGGATTCGGCGGCCCTCGAAGACCTCATGAAGGCAACGCTCACCTCGATGACGCGCCAGGCGGGGACGACCATGATCGCGGCCGTGCGCGTGTCGAACGACCCCTCGGTGATCGCCCCGCAGGACCGGTATCAGGGAGGCATCCAGCCCGAAATGATCAGCCCGGGCCTGCGCGAATCGGTGGAACGCGACGTCGAGCAGCGCTGGTGGCAGTCGATCGGGCTCCCGACCGACAACGGATCGGAGCGCCCCGGCGTCGTCGTCGGCCAGCAGGCGGTGTTCCCCGACGTGGGCGCGTACGAGTTCTACTTCGCCTACGATCTCGATTCGGAGGCGCAGACGCTGCGGTTCGTGCAGGTGACCCTGTGGCTCGTCGGCACGGTCCTGATCATCCTCATCGGGGCGATCTCCTGGGTGGTCCTCCGCACCGTCACGGTGCCGATCGCGCGCGCGGCAGAGACGAGCGCGACGCTCGCGGCGGGCGATCTGGGCGTGCGGCTGCCGGTTCGCGGCGACGACGAGTTCGCGACGCTCGGGCGCTCGTTCAACGCGATGGCCGACTCCATCGAGTCGCAGATCAAGGAGCTCGCCGAGCTCTCCCTCGTGCAGCAGCGCTTCGTCTCCGACGTCTCGCACGAACTGCGCACGCCGCTGACGACGATCCGTCTCGCGAGCGACATGCTGAACGACCAGCGCGACACCTTCGATGCCACCACGGCCCGCGCGGCGGAGCTCCTCCACGCCCAGGTGCAGCGCTTCGAGGTGCTCCTCACCGACCTCCTCGAGATCAGCCGGTACGACGCCGGGTCGGTGCAGCTCGAGAACGAGCCGACGAGCCTCGCCCACCTCGCCGAGGACGTCATCGCCTCGATGCAGCAGCTCGCCGATCAGCACGGCACCGATGTGCGCCTCGTCGCCCCGGGCGGATATTCCCCCGTCGACATGGATCCCCGCCGGGTGCGCCGAATCGTCAGGAACCTCCTCGGCAACGCGATCGAGCACGGCGAGGGTCGGCCGATCGTCGTGACCGTCGACAGCAACCAGAACGCCGTCGCACTCGGCGTGCGCGACTACGGCCTCGGCATGAGCTCCGCCGACAGCGAGCGGGTCTTCGACCGCTTCTGGCGTGCCGACCCCTCGCGCAAGCGCACGATCGGGGGCACCGGGCTCGGTCTGTCGATCGCGCTCGGCGACGCGCGCCTGCACGGCGGCACGCTCTCCGTCTGGTCGGAACTCGGCCGCGGCACGAACTTCGTCCTCACTCTGCCACGCCAGGGCGGCGCGCTCGGTGCGACCTCGCCTATCGCCGTCGATCCCGGCGACGACGGTGCCGCGCTCGAAGAGCTCGGGCTCACCCAGCCGATCCCCATCCCCCACATCACCACGACGCCGGAGGGCACCGCATGAATCGCCTCCGCCGCCTCGCGACCGCCGTCGCCACGACGGCCCTCGCGCTCGCCCTCGCCGCATGCAGCGGGCTGCCGACGTCAGGCCCCGTCAACGCGGGGCAACCCATTGCGGATGACCGGGGCGACAGCTTCCCGGTCTTCGCGCCGAACGGCCCGGCGAAGGATGCCACGCCGCAGCAGATCGTCGAAGGGTTCATCGCGGCGGGCTCCGGCCCGCAGGGCACCTGGGCCACGGCGCGTCAGTTCCTCGCGCCGGGATTCGACTGGAACCCGCGCGCGGGTGTCACCGTCTACGCGCCCGGGGACCGCGATCTCGTCGCCACTGGCGAGCACGACTTCACCCTCACGGTCCGACCGGTCGCGACGATCGACGCCGCAGGGGAGCTGTCGGCGGAGGCCGGAGAGATCCCGCTGTCGTACTCTCTTGCGAAGCAGGACGACGGGCAGTGGCGCATCACGGATGCCCCGCAGGGCGTCGTGCTCGATCGGAACTTCTTCGCGATCGTGTACGGCGCGTACTCGCTGCAGTTCTTCGATCCGTCGTGGACCTATCTCGTGCCCGACCAGCGCTGGTTCCCACGGCAGTATGCGACCACCAGCATCGCCACGGCGCTCGTCAACGGCGGCCCGAGCGAGTGGCTGCAGGGCGCGGTCGCCACGGCCTTCACGGACGCCGCACGTCTTGCGACGCAGGCGGTGCCGCTGCAGTCGGGCATCGCCTCGGTGGCGCTGCAGGACGGCGCCCGCCAGCTCGACCAGACCGTCCTCGACCGCATGCAGACGCAACTGGAGGCATCCCTCAAACCCGCGGGCGTGAACGCGGTGGACATGATGTCCGCGGAACAGCTGCTCTCCGCGACACCCGTCGCCGTGCGGGAGACGCGCGTCGACAGCCGCCCGCTCGTGCGGACGGCCGAGGCCTTCGGCTTCCTCTCCGGGACCTCGGTGGTCACCATCCCGGGCCTGTCGGAGGCGCTGCTGCAGATCGATGCCCAAGACATCGAGGTGAGCGTCGATCGGACGACCGCAGCGGTGCGCAACTCGGCGGGCGCGGCCATGCGCGTCACGACGAGCGGCGCCGCGGTGCTCGACGCCCGCCCCGGACTCCTCGCCCCGTCGATCGATCCCAACGGCTACATCTGGACAGTGCCGCAGGACGCTCCGAGCGCCGTGCGCGCGTTCGCCGCGGGCGCAGGCAACGGCATCGAGATCGCCGACGCGTGGCCGGGCGCGCAGCAGATCCTCTCGCAGCGCGTGTCGCGCGACGGCACACGGATCGCCGCGATCGTTCGCGGCGGCGACGGATACGCACTGTGGGTCGCGGGGATCCTGCGCAACCGTGACGGTGCTCCGACGGGGTTCGGGACGCCGAAGGTGCTGGCGCAGCTACCCGCGAGCGCCTCGGGGTTGGCGTGGGTGGATGCCTCGACCGTCGCCGCCCTCACGACGCAGACGGGTGACCCCTACCTCTACACGCAGTCGATCGGCGGCTTCGCCGAGACCGTCCGCACGCCCGCCCTTGTGACCACGGTCGCGGGCGGCGCCCAGTCCGGGGGCCTTCGCGTGCGGGACTCGACAGGGGAGCTGTACAGCCGCGGTGGGGCGAATTGGCAGCACGTCGCGTCGGGCATCGTGGTGCTGGCGCAGCAGCAGGGAACCCCCTGACGCCTCCTCCACAGGGTCCGTTGTGCGTCGGGTATCCACGGTTCGGGCCGTCCGTGTCCCGCACCGTGCTCTCACGCGCCACTCTGGAGCGATGACCGCGACGGACACGCCCACTTTCGCCGCGCGCGTCTCGGATGCGCTGGGCGGCGCGCTCTCGCTCGTCTTCCCGACGTGGTGCGCGGGATGCGACGCCCCGGACGTTCCTCTGTGCGCCGTCTGCCGGGGTGCGCTCGCCGTCGACGTGCGCACGCGTACGGTCGACGGGCTGACGGTCTGGTCGGCTCTGGCATTCGAGGGCATCGCGGCGCGCGTCGTGCGCGCGGCGAAGGAGGAGGGGCGCACGACGCTTCTTCGTGCGCTGGCGCCCGCGCTCCGCGACGCGGTCGGACACGCGGTGGGGGCGGTGTCCACCCGCCCCGCCCGGGCGATCACGCTCGTGCCGATCCCCACGTCCGCTGCGGCGATGCGCCGCCGCGGCTACCGGGTCGTGGACTCGATCTGCCGGCACGCCGGACTCCCCGCCCACCGCCTGCTCATCGCCCGGACCCGCACCGCGGACCAGCGCGCGCTGGGTCGCGCAGAGCGCGCCCGGAACGTCGCCGGCGCCTTCATGGCGCGCGAGGCCGCGGGGCGTACGGTGCTGCTCGTCGACGACGTCGTGACGACGGGGGCGACCCTTCGCGAAGCGGCGGCGGCACTGCGCGCAGCGGGGGCGACGGTCCTCGGTGCCGTGACGGTGGCATCCACCCCGCGCAAAGGAATTGACACGGCAACTGATAGGTGACACCGGGTCGTCGCGCCGATAGCGTGGGAGGGACCAAGGCGAACTCAGGTTCTCCCTTGACCGGGAGGACCGGAACAAGGAGGTCAAGGATGGAAACCAGCATCATCGGCGTGGGTGTGAGCGTCTCGGATCGCTTCCGCACCGTCGTCGAAGACAAGTCCGTCCGCATCGAGAACCTCGCTCCCCGGGCGCAGCGTCTCGATGTCAAGGTCACCCACCGGGCGTATCACAACGGCAGTCGCGAAGACGAGACGGTCGAACTCACCGTGACGGGCAAGGGTCCCGTCGTGCGGGCGGAGGCGACCGACAGCGACAAGTTCGTCGCCCTCGACCTCGCGGTCGACAAGCTCGCCGAACAGCTGCGTCGCGCGAAGGACAAGCGCGTCGACGCGCGGAACCACCCGCGGGGCGCGAAGCTCGACAAGAACAGCGGGTCGCTGTCGGGCATCGACGTCCAGCCCGCGTCCGTCGACGTGCTGCGCGCCGTCGCAACGGGCGAGGTCCCGATCGTCGGCGACGACGCCGAAGAGGACTACACGCCCGTCGTCATCCGCACGAAGAACTTCGACGCCGAGTGGATGACCGTCGAGGAGGCGGTCGACCGGATGGAGCTGGTCGGCCACGACTTCTTCCTGTTCATCGACGCGCGCACCGATCACCCGAGCGTCGTCTACCGCCGCAAGGGCTGGGACTACGGGGTGATCTCGCTCTCCGCGTCGGCGCCGCCCGCCGCTGAACTCGCCTCCTGATCGGCGTGCCGGCCGCCGGGCTCCGGCGCCGCCGCCGACCGGGAGGTCACGAAGAGAATCGGATGCCACGTTGCGTGGCATCCGATTCTTTCGTCTCCCGCCGCGGCATACCGGGCCGAGCGACATACGACCCCGTCAGAACCGCAGCGCGTCGATCACCTTCGCCCGCACCGCCGCGAGGGCGGGGAGGAAGCCGGCCACCGCGCCGATGCCGACGGCGGCGCCGAGCGCGACGAGGGCGGCGCGCAGCGGGAACGCCGGCACGTCCTGCAGCGGTGAGCTTGGCGACCTCGCCGCCTAGGTCAGGAGCAGCCACGGTCGCTTGGGCCGAGCCCGAAGACGACCCTTCCGAGACCTACCCGGAGGGTCACCGATCTCGATGCGATCCGCGTGCCGCCCCCCGACGGCCACGTGCCCGACGCCCCCCGCCCCGGCGTGGACCGCGGCGACGGCCGTGACACGCGCGGGCGATACGCCACCGGCCAGGAGAACAAACCCTGGGTGGACAAGGAGCAGCTCGGCCTGGCGCACTACGCGGAGGACAACGATGTCGAGGTCACCACGACGCAGGTCCGCGTCGACTATCCGGGATCGCCGCAGAACGCGCGCAAGTACGACGGCCTCGTCGTCAACGGCGACGGGGAGAACACGTACGACGGCATCGAGATCAAGTCGGGCGGTGCGCTCGCGAAGTACCTTCAGCCGGGCAACACCCAGTACCAGTTCGACAATGCGGTGAACGCGGGCACGCCCGCACGCGGCACACTGGACGGGAATGAGATCCTGGTCACGAGGGTGATCATCCGGGAGGAACCATGACGACGTACGGCCCCTTTGCCGAGACCACGCCACGAGGACAGACGGGTTGGATCGATGAGCGTCGCCGGCCGATCTCCGAGCACGTGCGCGCCGTCCTCGGCAAGCTCGACGGTACGAGCAGGTTCACGTACACCGTCTGGCGCGGATCCAACCCGGAGAGGATCGTCGTCACGCACGACGACGACGCGGAGACGTTCATCCAGGCCGCAGGCTCTGCCGAGGCGATGACGGTGGAGGTGCGCCTGCGCGGCGAGGACGGCGATCACCACCTCTACACGATCGGCAGGAAGCAGACTGCGGGTGCGGGGACGGAGGAGACCGTCCTGGTGCCCATCGGGCCGGACCGCTCGGTGCGGGTGCTCCTGCGCGAGATCTTCAGCGCCGACGAGGCGGCGGAGATCTTCGCCGCGTTCACACGGACCGACACGGTCCCCGAGGCGTACGCGCGCCGCGAGCTGGATCTGTCGGTGGCGCAGTCCGAGCCTCGATGAGTGGCCGGGGACATGGGTACCCCTGCCCGTGTGCCGATTCCGGATCATTGGTTAGCCTCGAAACACGAGAGGCCGCAGAGCCTCACCACGACGGACGCAGGAGGCGGTTCTCATGGCCGGACATGATTTCGGAGCAACGTACAGCGAGATGGAGAGCGCCGCGGCACGCCTGCGCGACGGCCGCAGCACCGTCACCGACACCCTGAAGGAGCTCCAGGGCGTCATCGACGACCTCGTGCAGGACGGCTTCAAGACCGAGAACGCCTCCGAGGCGTACTCCACCGCATACTCCGAGCTGACGACCTCGCTCGATGACGCCGCCGAGGCCGTCAACGACATGGCGCAGGCACTGGACCGCATGGCGGACTCGATCCGCGACAAGGACGCCGAGCTCGCCGGCGGCTGAGTCATCGAGCTGTCGCGGAGGTCGTGGCGCGGGTCGGAGGACCGGCGCCACGACCTCTGTCGTGAGGAGACCAGGCGCATCCACCGGAGGACGGCGCACCTAGGATCGGAAGAATGCGCGGGATGATCGGATGAGCGGCGGACAGCCCTATTGGTACAACCTCACGACGCAGTCGGTGCAGCGCGCCGACACGCGTCCGTCCGAGGACACGATCGGTCCGTTCGACACGGCCGCGGAAGCGGAGGACTCGCCTGCGATCCTGATCGAGCACGCACGCGCGTCGCTCGAGAGCGAAGAGAGCGAACGCTTCCGCGAGATTGCCGAGGGCGACGACGGCTCCGACCTCGTCTGACCCTCTGTTCATGAGCGCACGACGCCGCGTTGCGGCACTCCTGGCGGTCGCCCTCTCGCTGAGCGTCACAGCCTGCGCTTCGGCGCTCCCGGAGGGCGTGGTCCCCGGTTCGGGCGTGACCGTCGGATGGTCAGGTGCCTTCACCTCGGGCAATGCGGAGGCGGCGCCGACACCGGGCAATCTGGACGTCGCGGCGATGACGCGTGCCGGATTCGGCGCTCTTGTGGACGGCGAGTTCGTGGCGGATGAGAGCTTCGGCGCGGTCTCGATCGTCAGCGACGAGCCCTTCACCGTGCGCTACGACCTTCTCGAGCCCGCCTGGTCCGACGGCATCCCCTTGGATGCCGCCGATCTGCTGCTGGGGTGGGCGGCGGCATCCGGTCTCCTCAGCGTGACGCCGAGCGAGGCCGGCGACGCGACGGCGGGGGAGGCTGCGCCGACGGATGCCGTCCTGGACGTTCCTCGTATCGACGAGTTCGCCCGCGCGATCGAGGTCACCTATCCCGCGCCGATCGACGACTGGCAGAGCCACCTCTCGGTCGCGGTGCCCGCGCACGTCGTCGCCGCATCCGCGCTCGGGGTCGAAGATCCCATGGAGGCGAAGCAGGCCCTCATCACGGCGATCCAGAAGGATGACGCCGATGCGCTCGCTTCGATCGCCGAGGTCTGGAGCGACGGGTTCACCGTCGGGGAGGAGATCCCCGATGCGCTGATCTCGAGCGGCCCGTTCCGGGTCGACGAGGTCGCCGCCGACGCGGAGGGCCGGAGCCTCACTCTCGTGCCGAACGCCGCCTACCGGGGGACCGTGACGCCCAAAGTCGCCAAGATCGAGCTCGTCCCCGCCGAAGCCGATCCGGTGGCCGAGATCGGTGCCGACGTGAACGTGACGCAGGTCGAGCCGTCGGCCGCGAACCGCGAGGCGATCGATGACCTGGAACGCAGGGACTTCCCCGTCGACACGACGCACGACGGCACGGTCTGGACGCTCCTGCTCCGACCGGCGGGCGTCTTCAGCGCGTCGCCTGCGCGGGCGGCGTTCCTCCGCTCGATCCCGTCGGCGGCGCTCATGGAACGCGGAGCGGGTGCGTGGTCGTCCGCCTACACGACGAGCTCGGCGCTGCTGGCGGCGCCGGGAAGCCGCGCGTACGACATCATCGGCGAGGACACCGGGTTCGCCGCCGCCCTGACGGGTGCCGACGATTCGGCGCAGGAGCGCGAGGCCGCGGGCATCGCCGCCGGAACCCCCGTGTGCGTGCTGTTCGATCGGACGGACGAGTTCGCCGCCGGCGCCGTCGCCGCGGCTCGGGATGCCGCTGCAGAAGCGGGCTGGAACGTGGGGGACTGCGGCACGGAAGACCTCGCGGGCGCGCTGGAGCAGGGCGGCTGGGATGCCGCCCTCGTGCGCGTGACGATCCCGCAGACGGCCGCTGAGATCGGCGCACAGTGGGGCACCGACGGTCGCGCGTCATTGGTGGGCCTCGCCGATCCCGCAGTCGACGCGCTCATCGGGCAGCTGGCGATCACGACCGACGTGTATGCCGCGCGCGACGTGCGCGCTCAGATCGAGGCGGCGCTCATCCGCGATGCGGTCGCCCTGCCGATCGCGCTCGACCCGGTGATCACGATCACCGACAAGTCCGTCACCGGCGTCGCTGCACGCGACGGTCGAGAAGCGTCGCTGACCTCGGGCGCCGTGCAGTGGGAGGTCGTCCCGTGAGACAGCTCCAGGGTGGGGGCTTGGCGGTCTATCGGCTCGAACCCGGCGAACGGGCCCCCTTCGCGCCGGGGAGTACTACCCATCGGGCTGTCGCGGCCGAGACCGTAGGGTCGTAGGAGGAGGTGGAGCCGTGGGAATGATGCTGCCGAACGAGCTCGTCTGGGTGATGGAGAAGCTCGGATTCGAGTGGCCCGACATCGACGAGGACGAGTTGCGTCGTGGGGCGGGTATGGTGCGCGTGTTCCACGACGATCTCGAATCGAAGATCCAGGTGATGGACCGCAAGGTCAACGGCGACCTGGCGGCCGCGATGCGCGGCCAGGCCGGTCCTGCCTACGTGGCGGCGTGGAACGCGAACCGGTCGCAGAACCTCCAGAAGCTCCTGGACATCCTGGGTCCGGTGCCGATCGGCGTCGACATCGCCGCGGATGCGGTGTTCGCGCTGAAGATGAAGGTCATCGCGGATGTGACGGCGACGATGATCACCCTTGTGGCGATGCTGACCAATCCGATCAGCGCCGTCGGTGCCGGTCCGATGCTGATCATCAAGAAGAAGCTGCTCAACGCGGCTGTCGACATCGCGATCGAGCAGGTGCTGAACCAGGTGCTGCCCATGGCGATCGAGCCGTTGGCGAACGAGCTTCCGGGGATCATCATGGCCGCGCTGGAGTCGCCGATCGTCGAGGCGGTGGCCGGTGACCCGGACGAGTTCTACGCCGATCTGCAGGCGCTCGAGCAGGCCGAGGGCGAGATGGAGCAGCACGCGGCCGACGTCGAGACGCTCACCGACCGCCTGATGTCCGATCTCGCGAGCCTCAACATCGGCGGGGACTGAGATGAGTATCGGCAAGGCCGTGATCCGGCCACTCAAAGATGCGCTCGACGACATGCCGGTGCACGTCCGTCAGCTCTCCGAGATGTTCCGCAAGCACGGCCAGAAGCAGCACCGGAACACGAGCGACGTCCAGAACCTCGACTCCGCGGATGTCGTCCATCCGCTTCAGCAGGGGTGGCGGTCGGACACGGAGTGGACGCCGAACAGCATCGTGGATGCCGGCAAGTTCAATCGTCCGGACCCGGAGTCTTACCTGGACGCCGACTACATCGCCCAGCACCTCGGCCAGTTCGAGAACGGCGCGACCCGCATCTACGTGACCGACACCCTGCAGAACTGGGGACCCGGCAACAACCAGGTGCCCGGCAACACGTCCAACACCACGTACGTCTTCCCGACCGACCAGCTGAACGCTCTGATGCAGCAGGTGAACTCGCCGGCCGAACTCGCGGACGCGCTCGGACTGCCGAACGGCTTCTTCGACGGTGCCGACGTCCAGCTTCGCGATTTCGGTCCGGACGAGCTCTCCGGCTTGCGCGTGCCGTCGGGCAACGAGGGGGGGACCGATCCTGATCGCTGGATCCCGGGCGGCTACCTGCCCAGTGGCATTCCCGAAGCGGTGATCGACATCCCGACCGGTGCGACCGGCTGGAACAACGGCGACGGAGCGCTCGACCAGTCCCGATGGCCGGGCAGCTGGCGCGAGCTCAACCTCTGACCGGGCCGAGGAGGACGAGAATGACCAACGATGCGGCAGCGGCGGTTTTCGGGCCGGAATCCCTCACGCGAGGAGCTCTCCTCCCCGCGACTGGTCGCGACCTGATGATCAGCAGCTGCGCGCTCCCGCCCGGCATCCTCGACGCGACCGCCGACGGGTGGGTGTCTCCGGAGATCCCGATCCTCGTCCGCGGACAGGCCAGGATCCTCCCCCTCGCGTGGTGGGGCGCCCCCGATCGCGGCTACAACCCCTACGCCGAGCCGTCCGACATCACGAGATTCTCCCGACGCGTGCTCGACTCGTGCATGTACGCGGCAGGGCCGTGGATGTCGATCGACCTGTCGTCCGATGCGGGCGACAGCATGGGCTCCTACGCCGCTGCTTTGCGCGCGTCCGGAGTCACACAGGCCGACCGATTCGTCTACGTCCAGGACCACCTCGGCGTGGTCGTGGTGCGAGCAGGCGACGAGGCGGCGGGCACTCGATCGCTGGCGGTGCACGTCGTACCCGAGGGCTGGGTCTTCGAGCCCGCCGCACGCGGTCCGGCGGCCGGGATCGACGTGCGCTGGTCCTGGGCGGACGTCATCGATCTGCATCGCTCGCGATGAGCGAGTCCGTGACCGACTCGACCGCCACGGCCTGCGGCGAGCCGATCCCGGTGCTCGCCGTCGCGAGAACGGGCACCGCAGAGCCGGCGACTAGCCTTGCAGAGCAGGACGAGACCCAGAAGTGATGACGACCTCGGAGGATGTCGACGTGACCACCACCCCGCAGATCTACGGCGCGAGTGAGCTCGGCGTTCTCTCCGTCACCGCGCCGGGAGCCGCGCACCCGCGCGTCGAATATGTGGGGGGAGAGCTCTTCGTCGGACTGCTCGAGGACGGCGTCGTGGTCACGCAGGGGCAGATCGACGATGCGGCGCGCCCTTTCCGAGACGCGGTCGTCGACGCCGTGGCATCCGATACTTCCCTTCCTCAGCCCGCTGGCGGCGTCATCCTCATCGAGGACGACGAGGCGGTGGCGGCCGGCATCCTGATCGAACCCGAGCGGATCGCCGCGGCGACGCTCGCGGGTGATCCGGTCGTGTTCGCGTTGTCACGCAGCGCGGTGGCGATCGTGGGGGCCGATGACGAAGCGGGCATCGGGCGGGTCCTGGATCTGGCTGAAGCGCTGTTCGATGCGGGCGGCGCGCTCGTGAGCGCCCACCCGATCATCTTGATCGACGGCGCGTGGGCACCTTTCCGGTGGAAGGAGCGCTTTCCGGCGCTCGAGCTGCGGATCGAGCGCGTCCTGCGCCTCTTCAGCGTGCGGGCCTACGAAGCGCAGAGCGCGGCTCTCGCGCGACCCGACGTCCACCTCGCCGACCCGAAGATCCAGGTGCGGGAGGACGGTGTCACACTCACCTTCGCGGCCTGGCCGAAGGGGACCGCGACGCTTCTGCCCGTCGTCGACAACGTGATCATCGCGGATCCCGCGGGCAACGTCAGCGTCACGACGATGGGCCAGTTCCTGGATGCCGCCGGTGACGCCGTCGTGCGGACGGGTCTCTCTCCGCTGCGCTACTTCGTCCCCGGCGCCGCTCCCCGCTGATCCGCGGCGCGTCGGCCCCGGTGGCCTCGCCGGCTGGCAGACTGTCGCGGGGGGAATGTCACGAGACCGATGTGAATGCTGAGTATCACCGTGGACAGAAGTGCTGTGAAGACCGAGACGGAATCCGCGACGGGGGAGGGGACGGGCGGAGCCGAGGCGGCACCGCTGCGCCTCGAATTCGCGGGCGAGTGGTTCGATGTGCCGGCCGACAGGCCGTTCATCATCGGTCGTGAGGGCGACCTCGAGATCGACGACAATCCCTATCTGCACCGCCACTTCCTCGAGCTCCGTAACCGTGACGGGCTGTGGTGGCTCGCGAATGTGGGTGTGCGACTCGCGGCGACCAGCCCATCACACCGTTTTCTGGCTCTGCGCATTCTGGCTCTGCGCATTCTAGGTGGGGGTGAGGGGGTCAAGTCCGCCGGCGATCAGGAGCATGCGGAGCCGGTAGTTGTCGTAGTTGGTGAAGCCGCGGGCGATCCGGCGGGCGAGTTCGATGAGCCCGTTCACGGCCTCAGTGCCGCCGTTGGATGAGCGTCCTGTCGCCCAGTAGGCCAGGAACGCGGCTCGCCACTGGGTGAGGGTGCGGCCGAGGCGGGCGATTTCGGGGATCGGGCAGGACGGGAACGATTCGAGAACCTTCTCGGCGATCTTGTGCCCTTCGACCAGGTTGGGGTGCCGGTAGGCGTCGCGGAGCTGCTGGGCGGCGTGCCAGGCGACTTCAACTTCAACGCACTCCCTCGTCGCGAACGCCGCGTCGAGCAGGGACCGCTGCCTGTCGGTGAGGCGCTCCCGTCCGGCGCGGAGGATGTTGCGGATCCCGTAGAGCGGATCTCCCTTGCGGCCGCGATGGCCGAGGGTGTCTTGCTGGACGCGGCGACGGACGTCATCAACCGCGGCGGTGCCGAGCTTGACGACGTGGAACGCGTCCAGCACCGCGGTCGCGTCGTCGAGTTCGTCGTCGAGGGCCTTCTTGTAGCCGGCGAACGGGTCAAGAGCTGCGATCTTCACCTCGGCACGGAACTGCTCGTCCCGCTCCTTGATCCAGTCTGCGTACGCCTTCGAGGATCGACCTGGCACCAGGTCCAGCAGTCGCGCCCGCACGCGTCCCGTGGTGTCTCGGGTCAGGTCGACCATCCCGGTCAGCTCCTTCGGACCGCGCCCGCCGTCGGCGACGGGCTTCGTGGACACGTGATGCCACAGGTGCTCGTCCACGCCGAGCACTTCGATGCCATCGAACCGGCCAGGGTCCTGCTCGCGGCGCTGCAACTCGGCCTCCACGTGCGTCCAGACCGTGCGCCACGCGACGCGCAGCTGCCGAGCGACACCGCGCACTGACGCGTTCTCGCGGCGCATCTGCGCCACCGCCCACGCCACCGCGCGAGCCGTCAGCGCTTTGTTGGCCGCCGCGACGGCCGGGTTCTGCTCCGTGAATGAGCGCACCCCGCACCCGTCCTGGCGACACCGCCAGCGGCGCTTGCGCCACCGGACCCGAACCGGAGTCCCGCCCATCGGGGCGTCCGTCAGAACGAGCACCTTCCGTCCCGCCGACTCCGCGACCACTCCGCACTCAGGGCAGCCGACCGGACCCGGCGGCGACTCGGCATCGATCACGAGCACGCCATCGCCGCGACGCTCGACCCCGGCCACCCGGAGCCCGTCGAGTCCGACGAGCAGGTCGCAGCGATCACAGTAGACAGCAGAACATGGGCGCGCGGCGGCGCAGCGCGTAGCATCAGGCACGGGTCGAGGTCTCCGGACGAACAGGTTGCTTGGTCGCTACCGATCCTCCGGGCCTCGACCCACCTCACCCCGTCACGCCACGCCCGAGCGCCTCACCCCACCCAGAATGCGCAGAGCCGGATTTCGGGGCTGCATCCACCTGCCTGCGCCGCCAAGACTGAATACGGTTCGCGGTGCGCAGGACACTCCCGGCGTGCGGCCGGCCGGAGAGTCCGGGCCCACGACAACCGGCTCTGTGTGGTCGGAATCTGCCCACCGCGCGCGGGCGGCCCCTGGGTCAGCCTCGAGCGGCTCCGCATTCCCGCTCCGCGTGAGGCTGACCCGACAGATCCGCGGTTCTCCGGGGCCATGACCTCCGCGGCGTCACGCGCCGGGCCGTCTGTCGGCATGCTGATGTGCTCGGCCGAGCGCCGGGCCGGACGAGATCAGTCGAAGATGCCGTCGAGGATCGAGCCGATGACGAGACCGCCGAGGATGCCGCTGACGACGTCGCCGCCGCCGCCCCCGCGTCGGCCTCCGCCGCCCTGGCCGCCCCAACCCCCGTCGTTCGGACGCGACGAGTCGATGTCGCGCTGTGCGAGGTGCAGCGCCTCGGACGCGAGCAGGCCGCAACGGCGCGCGTCGGCGAGAGCCTGTTCGCGGTCGTCCTCCTCGATCGGGCCGCCGGTGCGGGAGCCGAGGTCGAGACGCAGACGCTCCGCCTCGGCGAGGCGCGTCCGGGCATCCGCCCCGATCCAGCCGCGGTGGCCGGAGATGACGCTGCGGGCGACGCCGAGCTGGCGGTCGGCGTCATCGATCGCGTGGCGCACGTGCGACTCGGGCGGGACGGGACGCGCGGCGCGCTCGCGCGCCTTCGCGACCTCGACGTCGAGGGCCGCGTTGGCCGCACGCAGGCGCGTCAGCTCCGTGAAGGGGTCGGGCTTCGCGTCGGCGGGGACGAGCGCGTTCAGCTCCGTCTCGAGCGTCGTCATCGCCGCGGCGACTGCCGGGACGTGCAGGAGGTCGCGCGCCGCGGCGAGGTCGTCGCGGGAGTCCTCGGCGATGGCATCCAGCGTCGACTCGGCGCGGAGCGCCTCGACCTCGAACGTGTCGACGGCGTCGAGGAGCGTCGTCGCACGGCGGCTCGCCTCGATCGCGGTCTCGAGGGCGAGGTTCGCCTGCTCGCGCTGCCCGCTCTCGCGCCGCGCGGCGGAGATGTCGGCGCCGTGCGTCGCGAACTCCAGCAGGCTCGCGGCCTCACGGGCGTTGCCGGAGATCTTCCGCAGCGCGTCGGGGGAGTAGCGCTGCGACAGGCGGGCGACGGATGCCTGGATGCGCGGAATGCGCGCCTCGTCCTGCACGACCTGCGCGCGGATCCCCTCGATGATCTCCGGTGCGCGCCGCGCGCGGGCGACGGGCTCGGCGAGCGCCTGGAGCCGGTCGTCGAGGAGGTCTTCGGCCCAGTCGCACAGCTGCACGATGCGGGCGTTGCGCGTCCGTGCCTCTTCGGGCGTGTCCGGGATCTCGTCGTGGTTCAGCTGGTTCAGCTGGAACGCCTCGCGCAGATGGGTGCGGACGGCGCCGAGCGCATCGCGCAGATCGCGGGTCGGGTCCTGGCCGAGCTCGATCTCGGCGAAGGCCAGTTCGTCGGAGGTGGTGCGCACCCGCTCGTCGACGGCGACCAGCGCGGCATCCGCGCGCCGCCCGAGCTCCGCGTCCTGCGCGGCGACCTGCGCGCGCTCCTGCTTGCGTGTGCCCCAGAATCCGGCCATAGTTCGATCCTAGGTCCGTTGCCGCGGCGCATCGCTGGGTGGATGCCGCGAACGCGATCACACAGCAGGCACAGAGGTCACAGACCGGTAACATGGGCAGTCGTGCCGTGTGTTACGCGCGCGGAACGCATGACGGTGAACGTCACTGACGCCTGAAAGATGGAGATCCTCCGTGGCCAACCCTCTCGAGAAACTGCTCCGCGCCGGCGAAGGTCGGATCCTGCGCAGACTCCAGCAGGTCGTGAAGGCGGTCGGCGCGCTCGAAGAGGACTACGCGCAACTGACCGACGAAGAGCTGCGCGGCGAGACGGCGGAGCTGCGCGCGCGGTACGCCGCGGGCGAGTCGCTCGACAAGCTCATGCCCGAGGCCTTCGCCGCCGTCCGCGAGGCCGCCAAGCGCACGCTCGGCCAGCGCCCGTACGACGTGCAGGTCATGGGCGGCGCGGCCCTGCACCTCGGCAACATCGCCGAGATGAAGACCGGTGAGGGCAAGACCCTGACGGCGACGTTCGCCGTTTACCTCAACGCGATCGCCGGCGAAGGCGTCCACGTCATCACGGTCAACGACTTCCTCGCCTCATATCAGTCGGAGCTCATGGGTCGCGTCTACCGTGCGCTCGGCATGACGACCGGCACGATCATCGCCGGCCAGACGCCCGAGGTGCGCCGCGAGCAGTACGCCGCCGACATCACCTACGGCACGAACAACGAGTTCGGCTTCGACTACCTCCGCGACAACATGGCCTGGCAGAAGCAGGACCTCGTCCAGCGGGGCCACTTCTTCGCCATCGTCGACGAGGTCGACTCGATCCTCATCGACGAGGCGCGCACGCCGCTCATCATCTCGGGGCCGTCCTCGGGTGAGGCGAACCGGTGGTTCGTCGAGTTCGCGAAGATCGCGAAGACCCTCGAGGCGGGCGTCGACTACGAGGTCGACGAGAAGAAGCGCACGATCGGTGTCCTCGAGCCCGGCATCGAGAAGGTCGAGGACTACCTCGGCATCGACAACCTCTACGAGTCGGCCAACACGCCGCTCATCTCGTTCCTCAACAACTCGATCAAGGCGCTCGCGCTGTTCAAGCGCGACACCGACTACGTCGTCATGAACGACGAGGTCATGATCGTCGACGAGCACACGGGCCGCATCCTCGTCGGACGCCGCTACAACGAAGGCATCCACCAGGCGATCGAGGCGAAGGAGGCAGTGCCGGTCAAGGCCGAGAACCAGACCCTCGCGACCGTCACGCTCCAGAACTACTTCCGCCTGTACGACAAGCTCGCCGGCATGACCGGTACCGCCGAGACCGAGGCGGCGGAGTTCATGTCGACCTACAAGCTCGGCGTCGTGCCGATCCCGACGAACAAGCCGATGATCCGCAAGGACCAGCCGGACCTCGTCTACAAGAACGAGCAGGCCAAGTTCGCGCAGGTCGTCGAAGACATCGCCCGCCGGCACGAGACCGGTCAGCCGGTTCTCGTCGGCACGGTGTCGGTCGAGAAGAGCGAGTACCTGTCGCGTCTGCTGGCCAAGAAGGGCATCAAGCACGAGGTGCTCAACGCCAAGAACCACGCGCGTGAGGCGGAGATCGTCGCCCGCGCCGGGCGCCTGAGTGCGGTCACCGTCGCGACCAACATGGCCGGCCGCGGCACCGACATCATGCTCGGTGGAAACGCCGAGTTCCTCGCCGTGCAGGAGCTGAAGGCGAAGGGTCTCGACCCCGTCGAGACTCCCGACGAGTACGAGTCGGAGTGGGATGCCGCGTACACGGCCCAGCGCGACACGGTCGCCGAGGAGGCGACGAAGGTCGTCGAGGCCGGCGGGCTGTACGTGCTCGGCACCGAGCGCCACGAGTCCCGTCGCATCGACAACCAGCTGCGCGGCCGCTCGGGCCGTCAGGGCGACCCGGGCGAGAGCCGCTTCTACCTGTCGCTGACGGACGACCTCATGCGTCTGTTCCAGTCGGGCGCGGCCGAGGCGATCATGCAGCGCGCCAACTTCCCCGACGACGTCGCGATCGAGTCCTCGATGGTCTCGCGCGCGATCAAGAGCGCGCAGTCGCAGGTCGAGGCCCGGAACGCAGAGATCCGCAAGAACGTCCTGAAGTACGACGACGTCCTCAATCGGCAGCGCGAGGCGATCTACGCCGACCGCCGCCACATGCTCGAAGGCGACGACCTGTCGAACCGCGTCGAGCACTTCATCGAGGATGCCATCAGCACCATCATCGACGACCACACCGGCGCCGGGCACACCGAGAGCTGGGACTTCGACGCCCTCTGGACCGAGCTGAAGACGCTCTACCCCGTCGGCGTCACGATCGACGAGGTCGTCGCCGAAAGCGGCAACAAGGGCCGGGTGACCCCCGACATCCTCAAGCGCGAGATCCTCTCCGACGCGAAGATCGCCTATCAGAAGCGCGAGGAGACCCTCGGCACGCCTGCGACCCGAGAGCTCGAGCGCCGCGTGGTGCTGCAGGTGCTCGACCGCCGCTGGCGCGACCACCTCTACGAGATGGACTACCTGAAGGACGGCATCGGCCTGCGCGCCATGGCCCAGCGCGACCCGCTCATCGAGTACCAGCGCGAGGGCTACCAGATGTTCCAGTCGATGATGAGCCAGATCAAGGAGGAGTCGGTCGGATTCCTCTACAACCTGGACGTCGAGGTGCGTCAGCAGGGTGACGGGCAGGTCGAGGCGAAGGGTCTGCAGGCACCTCCGGTCGAGGCGCAGAAGCTCCAGTACACGGCCCCGGGCGAGGGCGGCGACGTCGAGGTGCGCAACGACCGCGGCCAGGTGCAGCAGGCGGCGACCTCCAAGCTGCGGCAGCAGGCTCAGCCGGCCGCCGACGCTCCCCGCGGAGCGTTCGGTCAGCGTACGGATGCCGCATCGCCGGATGCCGCGCCGCAGAACCGCGCCCAGCGTCGCGCCGCCGACAAGAAGAAGTAAGCGCGGGGCCGTGCCGCGCTCGGCTCCTCGCGGGCGGCGCGGCGGGCCACTCGGCGGCGATTGGCACGGTACGGGCGGGACTATTCTGAAGCGATGACCCCGCGCATCCTCGACCAGTCGGCCAAGCTCAAGGACGTCCTCTACGAGATCCGCGGAGCCGCCCTGGTCGAGGCCGACCGGCTCGAGGCCGACGGGCACCGCATCCTGAAGCTCAACACGGGGAATCCCGCCGTGTTCGGTTTCGAGGCGCCGTACCAGATCGTGCGCGACATGATCGAGTCGATCCCGACGTCGCACGGGTACAGCGACAGTCGTGGCATCCTGTCCGCGCGGCGTGCGATCGTCTCCCGGTACGAGCAGGTCCCGGGCTTCCCGATGTTCGATCCCGACGACGTGTACCTCGGCAACGGGGTGTCGGAGCTCATCACCATGACGATGCAGTCCCTGCTCGACGAGGGCGACGAAGTGCTCATCCCCGCGCCCGACTACCCGCTGTGGACGGCGATGACGAGCCTCGCCGGCGGGACCCCGGTGCACTACGTGTGCGACCAGGAGGACGGCTGGCAGCCGTCGCTCGAAGACATCCGCGCCAAGGTCACCGACCGCACGAAGGCGATCGTCGTGATCAACCCGAACAATCCGACGGGCGCGGTGTACTCGCGCGAGGTGCTCGAGGGCATCGTCGAGATCGCGCGCGAGCAGGGGCTGCTGCTCCTGTCCGACGAGATCTACGACCGGATCCTCTTCGACGGCGCCGAGCACATCCCGCTCGCGACCCTCGCGCCGGATCTCCTGTGCCTCACCTTCAACGGGCTGTCCAAGACGTACCGCGTCGCGGGGTACCGCTCGGGCTGGCTCGTCATCACCGGACCGAAGAAGCGCGCGGCGGGGTTCCTCCAGGGCATCCAGCTGCTCGCCTCGACGCGGCTCTGCCCCAACGTTCCCGGCCAGCATGCGGTGCAGGCGGCGCTGTCGGGCGTGCAGTCGATCGACGCGCTGATCGCGCCGACGGGGCGTCTGCACGAGCAGCGGGATGCCGCGTGGGAGGGTCTCGTGGCGATCCCCGGTGTGCAGTGCCACCGGCCGCAGGGCGCGCTGTACGCCTTCCCCCGGCTCGATCCCGAGGTGTATGAGATCCACGACGACGGGCGGCTCGTCTACGACTTCCTCGTCGCCGAGCACGTGCTCCTTGTGCAGGGCACCGGCTTCAACTGGCCGACGCCGGATCACCTGCGGATCGTGACGCTCCCCGAGGCGCGCGTGCTGAGTGAGGCGATCGAACGGCTCGGCAACTTCCTGTCGTCGTACCGGCAGTAGCCTTCGGCGGCCGGCGCGGCGGCGCGCGGGTGGAGACGTGCCGGGTGCCGGCGGGGGTCAGAGCGCCGCGAGGGACGTGGCGCGCCAGCGCCCGTCCCACCCCTCGAGCCGGATCGCGACGGCGCGCGTGCGTGCGGGGCCTGCGGTGATGACGACGCCCTCGATGACACCGTCGGCCGGGGATGACGAGTGTGTCGACACGATCCGGTACGAGGGGCGGGCGGGGGAGACGCCCCGGGCGCTGCGGGCTCGCGCCGAGAGGTTCGCCCGCGTGACGAGTGCACGGAAGGCATCCTCGCCGAGCCAGCGGGCGAGCTGATCGGCCTCGCGGACGCCCGCGAGCACCTCGAGAACGCCGATCGTGAGATTCGCGAGGAGCGGCTCGGGGTCGGGGAGTGCCTCCGTGGCGGTGCGCTGTGGCGCGAAGTACTCCGCAACGTCGAGGGCGGATGAGGGGCGTGCGACGCGGCGCGCCGGCTGCGGTGCAGTCATCGTGGCCTCCATCTGTCGACGGCGAGTGAGGTTCGAGTACAACACGCGACATGGCCGGTCGGGATGAGAATGTCCTCACCTGTGGATAGTCCTCCCGCGGCGCTGCGCACGTGTCATAGGGTCGCCGGGTGCGCTGGGATCGCTTCTTCGAAGACCTGGAGGATCAGCTCGACTCCGAGTGGGAGGCCGAGCGCGCCGCGCTGGATACCGAGGCCGAACGGCTCCGTCTTTCGCGCGTCGCGCTGCGCGAGCGGCTCGTCGCCTTCGTGCGCGAACGCCGCGAGATCGGGGCGCATCTCCAGGACGGGACGATGCTCACCGGGCGCGTCTCGCAGGTCGGCGCGGACTGGTGCGCGCTCGTCGCGCCGGATGCCTCGGGCGCCGTGATCGTGCCACTCTGGGCCCTCGCGGGGATCGCTGCCGCCCCCGATGCGCTCCTCGCCAGCATCCGCGGCGCGGACCCTGGTCCGGCGGTGGCGCAGCGGATGGGGTTCGGCTTCGTGCTGCGCGATCTCGTGCGCCGCCGCGTGTCGGTGTCTGTCCAGCTCGCGACCGCCCAGACGCTCGTGGGGACGATCGACCGGGCCGGAGCGGACCATCTCGATCTGGCGCTGCACGATCCGGACGCCCCGCGACGCGCCGACAACGTGCACGGCTACCGCATCGTGCCGTTCGCGGCCGTGCAGGCCGTGCGCCTCGCCGCCGGCGTGGACCTTGCCTGAGCCCGCTCTCTCCTGGCGCGGCCCCCTCCTGGCGTGGCACCCTCCTGGCGCGACCCGCTCCTTGCGCGGCCCGCTCCTGACACGGCCCGCTCCTTGCGCGGCCCGCTGGCAGCCCGTCACGGGGACAGGAGATGTCACCGAGGCAGGAGTTGTGAGCGGTCACCTGTCCTGTGGCGGTGAGATCTCCTGTGTGCGTGAGGGGACGGATGCCGGTGGTGTGGGCTTGTTGTCGGTGGGTGGCATCCGCGTCGGCATCCACCTCCACCCCACCCGCCCGACCGTGTCACTTCCTGAGCGACCGATCGCGTCGCCGAGACAGGAGATGTCACCGAGGCAGGAGGTGTGAGCGCTCACCTATCCTGTGTCGGTGACATCTCCTGTGTGCGTGATGTGGGATGCGGGCGGGCATCGGGAGGCGGGAGGTCCGAAGTCGGATGCCAGGACGGCGGATGCCAGGACGGCGGATGGCTCAGGCGAATGCCAGGCGCTCAGGCGAATGTCAGGAGTGGGGATGCCGGTTGCTCGCGTGCCGGCCGGCGGGGCCGGCGCCGCTCAGTCGCCGCGGTGGACGGACCCGCGGCCCCACAGCTCGGGGAAGCTCGCGGTGTTGGACTCGCGCCACAGGGCGATCCTCCGGGCCTCCTCGGCCTGGTCGTCGAGGTATCCCTCGACGCTCGCGGCCTCGATCCGCCAGCGCGCCGGTGTGCCGACCTTCATCCCGCGAAGGCGCCCGTCGAGCACGAGCGCGACGACCTCGTCGACGGGGAGGGCCAGCATCTCCGCGACTTGAGCAGGCGTGAACAAGCGCACCCCGGCAGGGGATGTTTCGGGCATGAGGCAATTATCGTGGCCCCCGCACGAATCAGGCTGCAAGGGCGCGACCTGTGGATAACATCGGCGCGCCCGTGCGCGCTCCGCGACCATGGCCGCATGACCGATCACTCCGCCGCGAGGCCGCGACCTCGCGCGTTCTGGACGGATGTCCGCTTCCTCATCGGGATCGCGCTCGTGGTGGCATCCGTCGCCGGGGTGTGGTTCGTCGTCGCCGCGGCGCGACAAACCGTGGCGGTCTTCGCGGCGGCGCGGACGATCGTGCCCGGTGAGACGGTGGATGCCGATGACCTGCGGGTCGTCGAGGTCGGTCTCGGGCGGCTGCAGGAGGCGTACGCCTCACCGGCGACGCTCCTTCCCGGGGCGGTCGCGACCCGCACGATCGCCGCAGGCGAGCTCGTCCCGCAGGACGCCGTCGCGGATGCCGCGAGCCTTCGCACCACGAACGTCGTCGTGCACAGCGCCACCGAGATCCCCGCATCGGTGCGGGCCGGGACCACGGTGGAGGTATGGGCGGCGCCACAACTCGCGCGCGGAGAGTTCGACACACCGCGGATCCTCGTCGCCGGGGCCACGGTCGTGTCCGTCGCGGCCGACGACTCGATGATGGGCTCGAACGGGACGGCGGTCGAACTCGTGATCGGACGGGCCGACGTCGCCGACACCCTCGCCGCCGTCGCGGGCGGAGCACGGGTGTCGATCATCCCGACCGCGGGGGAGGCGCCGTGAGCGAGCCCGTCGCAGGTGCGCGCGTCGTCGTCGCGCTCGATGAAGACGCCGGGGTCGAGGTCGCCGACCGTCTGTGCGACGCGGGCGCCGACGTCCGTCTGGTGGTCTCGGGGACGGCGCCCGCCGACGCGGCCGTGGACGCGCTGCGCGGCCCCGAGGCCGCCGAACTGCTGGCAGAGCTCGCCCGCGGCGACGTCCTCGTCCTCCCGGCGGAGCGCGGATCGCTCACGCCCGAGCTCGTCACGGTGTGCGATCGGTTCGCCGTGCGGATCGCCGCGCTGTGCCCGGACGCGGCGGCGCAGCGGCTCGCGGCGGTGTTCGGGGTCGACGCGTTCGCGCCGGATGCCTCCGCCGCGGAGCTTCTCGCACCCGCACGCGCCGATGCCGTGCAGCGCCGCGAGCGCGGACGCGTGATCACGGTGTGGGGGCCGCCCGGCGCGCCCGGACGCACGACCATCGCCATGGAACTGGCATGCGAACTCGCCCGCGACGGCCGCCGCGTCGCCCTCGTCGACGCGGACTCCCACGCGCCGTCCATCGCGATGGCGACGGGACTCGCCGACGAAGGCCCCGGGTTCGCCGCGGCATGCCGACAGGCCGAGCGTGGAACGCTGACTCCCACGGAGCTGACCCGCATCGCCGCACCCCTGGGTGACGTCGACGTCCTCACCGGCATCAACCGCCCGGGGCGCTGGCCCGAACTCTCCCACGCTCGCGTCACGGCGGCCCTCGAATGCTGCCGTGACTGGGTGGAGGACACCGTCGTCGACGTCGCGGCACCGCTCGAACGCGACGAGGAGATCGTCAGCGACCTCGACGGCCCGCGCCGGAACGCCGCGACGATCGCCGCGCTCGAGGCATCCGACCTCGTCGTCGCGGTCGTCGGTGCGGACCCGGTCGGTGTCGCGCGGTTCGTCCGTGCGCATGCGGAACTGCGCGCGCTGATCGGCTCGACGCCGGTGCGGATCGTCGTGAACAAGACGCGCACGGCGACGTTGGGGCTCGACGCGAAAGGGCAGGTCCGCCGGACCCTCGAACGTTTCACGAGCGCGCGCGACCTCTGGTTCATCCCGTGGGACCCGAAGGCGGCGGATGCCGCGACGCTCGCCGCCCAGCCGGTCGCCCACGTCGCGGGCCGTTCGGCGCTCGCCGGGGCGGTGCGCAGGTTCGTCGGCGAGGCGATCGATCCGCCCATGCCGGTGCGGGAGCGGAGGCGGCTCGAACGGGCACCACGGACCGCGCTCGCGCGCCGCCGTGCACGCCCCGCGTGACCAGGCGCCGTCACGTCCGGGTTCCCCGCGGCCTGAGTGTTCCCTACGTCGTGCGCCGACGCGCACGCGTGAGGAGACCGTCCCCAATAGGCTGGGTCCGTGTCGACCCTCAGCGATCTCGTGTACGCCCAAGCGCAGGCCTCCGAGGCGGATGTCGAGTGGCTGCACCGCCTGGCGGGCGACGGCCAGCTCCTCGCCGACCTGGCATTCGCCGACATCGTGATCTGGGTGCCGACGCCGGATGACTCCTTCGTCGCGGTCGCCCACACCCGACCCTCGGGCGCGGCGACCCTGTTCTACCGCGACATCGTCGGCGACCGGGTGCGGCCGCAGTGGCGCACTCAGGTGCGAGACGCGTACATGCGTGCCGAGATCGTCGACTCCGCTTCTCCCGACTGGTTCGAAGAGACGCCGACGCGCGTGCGGGCTGTCCCGATCGTGCGCGAGCGCGCACGCGACGGTGTGCAGCATGTCGTCGGGGTGCTGACGCGTCACACGAACCTCGGCGAGGCGCGGACACCGTCGCGCCAGCAGATCACCTTCAACGACTGCGCCGACGACCTGTTCGGGATGGTCGCCTCGGGCGACTTCCCCGATCTCGCGGCGCCGACCTCACCGCGACGGGGTGCGCCGCGGGCATCCGACGGGCTCATCCGCGTCGACGTGGACGGCGTCACCACCTTCGCGAGCCCCAATGCCCTCTCCGCGTTCAACCGACTCGGATTCGACGAGGAGCTCGAGGGCGAATCGCTCCTCGAAGTGACGACCGGCATCCTCCCGAAGGGCCGGCAGTTCGACGAATCGCTCCCGATCGTCATGGCGGGCCGCGCACCGTGGCGCGCCGACATCGAGGCGCGCGGCGTGACGGTGTCGCTGCGGACCATCCCCCTCAAGGACAACGGGCACCGGATCGGCGCCATCGTGCTGTGCCGCGACGTGACGGAGATCCGCCACCAGGAGCAGGAACTCATCACGAAGGATGCGACGATCCGAGAGATCCACCACCGCGTGAAGAACAACCTCCAGACGGTCGCGTCGCTCCTGCGCATCCAGTCGCGCCGGACGCACTCGGACGAGGCGAGGGATGCCTTGACGCACGCCATGCGGCGCGTGTCCGCGATCGCGGTCGTGCACGACACGCTGTCGGAGGGGCTCGCGCAGAACGTCGACTTCGACGACGTGTTCGACCGCGTGCTGAAGCTCGTCGCGGAAGTCGCCGCCTCACCCAACACGCGGGCGCGCACGCGCAAGACGGGGACCTTCGGAACCCTCCCGAGCGAGTACGCGACGCCGCTGGCGCTCGCGCTCACCGAACTCGTCACGAACGCCGTCGAACACGGACTCGTCGATCAGGAGGGCGAGGTCGAGATCATCGCCGAGCGCACCGAGGATCAGCTCGGCGTCAAGGTGCGCGACACGGGGGTGGGCCTGCCGGAAGGGCAGGTCGGGCGCGGTCTCGGCACGCAGATCGTGCGCACCCTCATCCAGGGTGAGCTCAGCGGCACGATCGACTGGCACACGATGGTCGGGTCGGGGACCGAAGTCACCATCGAGATCCCGATGCGTTACCTGGATCGCGGGGAGGCCGCGCTGCGCCTCTGACCTCGAGGCTCGGAAGTCGCGCAGGCCGGTCGGCGCGCAGGCCGGAAAGAGAGTGAGCTGATGCGAAGGGTCAGCTGGCGCGACGCGCGCGGGCCGCGCGGCGCTTGAGGGCTCGACGCTCGTCCTCGGACAGGCCGCCCCAGACGCCGGAGTCCTGTCCGGTCTCGAGTGCATACTGCAGGCAGACCTCGGTCACCGTGCACCGTGCGCACACGGCCTTGGCCTTCTCGATCTGCTCAACGGCAGGACCGGTGTTTCCGACCGGGAAGAACAGCTCGGGGTCGACGGTCAGGCAGGCGGCTTTGTCGCGCCAATCCATACTGTGGTGCTCCTTGATACGGGAAGTGAAGTGAGTGGGGGGACGGCATTCGAGTGTCCGTTACCCTGGTTGGTGTGCGAGCGAAATGCTCGCCCCACTTCGCTGTGGGAGCACACTTGCGTCATCCATCGTCCCATGCGCATTCGCATGAATCAAGAGTGAACGGCGAGTTCCGGTGCGCGAATGCTGTGTATCCGCTCCACGCGAACTGCGGAGAGTTGCCATGATCAGGCGGAGACGGGAGGCCTCGGCGCCATGACCACGAGCACGGCGGAGCGCGCCGCAGCGGGCCTCCTCGGGGTGCAGGGCCTCGTTCTGATCGTCGTCGCGGGCTGGGAGATCGTCTCGCTCGTCGCCGGCGACAGCGAAGACACGGGCAGTTCGATCGCCCTCATCGTGCTGACCGTCGTCGGCGCGCTCGCGGTCATCGGGTTCGCCATCGCGGTGGCGCGCGGTCAGTCGTGGGGCCGTTCGGGGGGCATCGTCACACAGCTGCTCACGCTCGCGGTGGCGCTCGGAGCGGTCACCGGTCCCACCCCCGCGCCCCTGTTCGCATGTGCGCTTGCGCTACCGGCGATCGTCACCTTCGCGGTGCTGGTGGTCGCGATCCGTGCCGCCGCGGCGCGCCGCGAGGAGGATCGACCGGCGCGCTGAGTCAGCCGAGGTCGAGAAGGCGGCGCAGGCGCGCGACGTGGCCCGTCGCCCGGACGTTGTACAGGGCGTGTTCGATGGTGCCCGAGGCATCCAGCACGAACGTCGAGCGGATGACCCCCTCGATGGTCTTGCCGTAGTTCATCTTCTCGCCCCATGCGCCGTAGGCCTCGTGGACGGAGTGGTCGGGATCGCTCAGCAGGTCGTAGGTGAGACCGTCGCGGCTGCGGAACTCGCGGAGCTTCGCTTCACTGTCGCGGGAGATCCCGAGGACGGTGTAGCCCGCGGCGTGCAGCGGGGCGAGGCTGTCGCGGAAGTCGCACGCCTCCTTCGTGCACCCGGGGGTCATCGCCGCCGGGTAGAAGAAGAGGATCACGCGGTGCCCACGCAGCCCCGCGAGCGACACCGAGCGCCCGTCCTGATCGGTGAGGGTGAAATCGGGCGCAGGGGATCCGGGTTCGAGGCGGGACATGCTTCCACCCTACGTGCGGTCGTAAGACCGCCGCGCTCAGGCGAACGTCGCCAGCAGGCGCTGCAACGAGTCGAGACGTGCGGCGCCCCGCTCGCCGAGCCGTCCCTCGGCGACGGCCTCGATGATCGCGCAGTCCGGCGCGTCGGGGAGGTGCGTGCAGCCGCGCGGGCAGTCCTCGGCGACGGCTGCGAGGTCGGGGTACGCCTTCAGGATGTTCGCCGGGTCGACGTGGCCGAGACCGAACGAGCGAACACCGGGCGTGTCGATGACCCACCCGCGCCCAGCCGCACCGACATAGCGCAGCGAGACGGTCGAGCTCGAGGTGTGACGGCCCCGCCCCGTGACCTCGTTGACGTGGCCCGTCGCGCGGTCGGCGGACGGGACGAGGGCGTTCACGAGCGTCGACTTGCCGACGCCGGAGTGGCCGACGAACACGGTGGAGTGCCCCACGAGATGCTCGCCGATCTCCTCTACCGGCATGTCGCCCGTGCCGCTCCGGAAGACCGTGAGGTCTTCGAGCCCTTCGAAGTGGCCCAGGAAGTCCGTCGGATCGGCGAGGTCGGTCTTCGTGACGACGAGGAGCGGATGGATGCCGGCGTCGAGCGCTGCGATGAGGTAGCGGTCGACGAGGCGCGGCCGCGGCTCGGGGTCGGCGGCGGCGACGACGACGAGCATCTGGTCGGCGTTCGCGACGATGATGCGCTCGACCTGGTCGGTGTCGTCGGCGCTCCGTCGCAGCAGGGAGGTCCGCTCCTCGATGCCGACGATACGGGCGAGTGTGCCCTCATCGCCGGTCGAGTCGCCGACGACGCGCGCACGGTCGCCCGTCACGATGGGCTGATTGCGCAGTTCGCGCGCCCGCGTCGCGAGAGCCGTGTGCTCATCCGGACCGCCCTCGTCGAGGAGGACGGTGTAGCGACCGCGGTCCACGCCGAGCACGCGGGCGACGCGTGCATCCGCGTGCGCCGGGCGCCGCTTCGTGCGAGGGCGGTTGGCCTTCGGGTTCGGACGCACGCGCACGTCGGCCTCGTCGAACTCCGGCTCGTCGTCGTCGTCGAGATCGTCCAGCCAGCTCATGTCAGGCCCGGTCCGCCGGGGTCACTCGATGCCTTCGGAGGCGAGCATGTCCTGCCACAGCTGAGGGAACTCGGGCAGCGTCTTCGCGGTGGTGCCGATGTCGTCGACCTCGACGCCCCGCACGCGCAGGCCGATGAGGGCGCCCGCCGTCGCGATCCGGTGATCGTGATGCGCGCGCCAGGTGCCGCCGTGCAGCGGTGCGGGGGTGATGCGGATGCCGTCGGGGAGCTCTTCGGCATGCCCGCCGAGGGCGCGCAGGTTGCTCACCAGGGCGTCGATGCGGTCGGTCTCGTGGCCGCGGATGTGGCCGATGCCATGGAGCGTCGTCGGGGCATCCGCGAACGCCGCGAGCGCGAAGAGCGTCGGGGTCAGCTCGCTCGCCGCCGACAGGTCGAGGTCGACGCCGGCGATGCGGCCCGTGCCGGTCACGGTCAGCGCGCCGCCGCGGCGGCCCGTCCGCGCGCCGAGCAGGGTCAGGATCTCGGGGAGGAGGCCTCCCGGCTGGGTCGTCGAGGCCGGCCAGCCCGGAATCGTCACGGCGCCGCCGGTGAGGAGCGCGGCGCCGAGGAAGGGGGCGGCGTTCGACAGATCCGGCTCGATGACGCCATCCCGCCCGCGGGGGATGCCGGAGGGCACCACCCATTCGTTCGGGTTGGGGTGCTCGATCTGGATGCCGCGACGCGCGAGCGTCTCGACGGTCATGTCGATGTGCGGCATCGAGGGCAGTCGCTCACCGGAATGGATGAGGTGGAGTCCGACGTCGAAGCGCGGGGCGGCCAGCAGCAGGCCCGAGACGAACTGGCTGGAGTGGCTCGCGTCGATCGTGACCCGGCCGCCGCGGACCTGACCGCGCCCGCGCACCGTGAACGGCATCGACCAGTTGCCGCCGTCGTCGATGTCGACGCCCACGTCGCGCAGGGCCTTGATCATCTCGCCCATCGGGCGGTGGAGGGCCGTCGGGTGGGCCGTGATCGTCACGTCGCCGTGGGCGAGCCCCGCGACCGGCGCGATGAAGCGCATGACCGTGCCCGCCTGACCGCAGTCGATCGTCACATCGCCGCCGAGGGTCGCGGGCGGCGTGATCTTGAAGTCCGAGCCGAACCGGCCGGCGCCGGGCACCTCTTCGATGTCGACACCCAGCGCACGCAGCGCCCGGATCATGCTGTCGGAGTCCTCGGAGTGCAGCGGTGCCGTCAGCGTCGAGGGCGAATCGGCGAGTGCGGCGAGCACGAGCTTGCGGTTCGTGAGGGACTTCGATCCGGGCACGGCGACCGTCGCGTGGACGGGGCGATCGACGTGGGGAGCGGCCCACGACGACGCGGCTTGCGGAGAGAGGGAATACCCGGTCGTGGTCATCGGGTTCTACCCTAACGAACCCCTCCGACCCCCTCGAATCGAAAGGCCACCGTTGACAACGATGCTCGCACCGGTTCTGCCGTTTGAGGCAGACGTAGACTGGGCCGCGATGGAAGAGCAGGCGGCGACAGACCCGCAGACATCCGAGGCATCCGAGACGACCGCGCACCGGCGCGCCCAGTTCGAGGAACAGGCGCTCCCGTTCATGGATCAGCTGTACGCGGCGGCGATGCGGATGACCCGCAACCCGGCCGACGCCGCCGACCTCGTGCAGGAGACGTTCGTCAAGGCGTTCGCGTCCTGGGCATCCTTCACGCAGGGCACGAACCTCAAGGCGTGGCTGTACCGGATCCTCACCAACACGTACATCAACACGTACCGCAAGAAGCAGCGTGAGCCGTACCAGGGCACGATCGACGAGCTCGAGGACTGGCAGCTGGGCGGGGCGGAATCGACCACCGCGACGAGCAGCCGTTCGGCCGAGGCGGAGGCGATCGACCACATGCCGGCGTCCGTCGTGAAGGATGCGCTGCAGTCGATCCCCGAGGACTTCCGGCTCGCGGTGTACCTCGCCGATGTCGAAGGCTTCGCGTATCAGGAGATCGCGGACATCATGAAAACCCCGATCGGCACCGTCATGAGCCGCCTGCACCGTGGCCGGCGCATGCTCCGTGACCTGCTGGCGGACTATGCGCGCGAGCGCGGCATCGAGGTGCCCGCCGCGAAGACGAGGAGCACGAGATGAGCGACTGCGGCTGCGACAAAGCCCGCACCGATCTGGAGGAGTATCTCCGCAACGAGATGTGCAAGACGGAGCACTCCGACATCCGTGAGCACCTGGAGAACTGCCCGGCGTGCCGTGAAGAGGCTCTCGTCGCGACGACCCTGACCGCCGTCGTCGCGCGCGCCTGCAAGGAGAGCGCGCCCGAGGAGCTTCGCGATCAGGTGCTGGCGCGGCTGCGCGCGGAGCAGGCCACGCACCACTGACGCCGGCGCCACCGTCCGCAGCGCGGCCGTCGCACGACTGGTCAGCGCGGCGCACGTGCGAGCACCTGTCGCAGACTGTCGCAGGATCGCGACACCGCGGCGACACGGATGCGACATCGGTCTTCTAGCGTGGATGCCATGAACACGACATCCCGTCTCACCGCGATCGCCCTGTCGACGGTCCTCGCGGCCGCCGCGTTCACCGGGGACGCGTGTGCGGATCGAGCTTCCCGCCGCCGGTTGACCGACGATGCGGGCGCGGTCGAGCCTCATCGGACAGTCACGTTCCGGCCATAGCGCAGGCATAGCGAACGCGCAGTATCGAGGACCACGATCAGGATCGGTGAACGCGAAACCGAGTGTCGTACGAGACGATTCCGGCGCCGGTGCACGCCGGACTCCGGCGCCTGCCGCGGCGCGACTCGCCGCATCCTGGATGCGCCGCCACCCGGTCGCCCTCGGCTTCGCCGCCCTGTGCCTCGTCGTCGGCGTGCTGAGTGGCAGCATCGAGGGCATCGCCCGGATCCCCGTCGCGGCCGGAGTGCAGGAGGTGTTGCAGGGCGGCCAGGGGTGGACGCTCCTCACGGCGCTCGTGGCGCCGTCCTCCGTCGTCGGGGCGCTCGTCACCGTGGCCTTCTCGCTCACGCTCCTCGCCGCGGCGGAGACGGTCCTCGGCACATGGCGCGCCCTCATCGCCCTGGTCGGACTCGGGGGGATCTCCGTCGCGGTGGGTGTGACGGCGCAGGCCGCGCTGTGGACCGTCGCCGGACTTCGCCCCTTCGAGACGGCGCCGGCGCCGGTCGCAGACCCCCTGATCGCGGTCAGTGCCGCGGTGATGTTCGCCTCCGCGGAGGCTCCCGCGCTCTGGCGCCGTCGCGTGCGGCTCATCGGTATGGCCGTCCTCGCCGTCTTCGCGCTCTACGCGGGCGATGCCGCGTCGTGGTACCGCCTCACGGCAGCTCTGATCGGACTCCTCGCGGGCATGCTGCTGCTGCGCCCGTCGCGCCCGCACGTGTGGCACCGCAGTTCGCTCGCCGAGACGCGGTCGCTGCTGGCGACGCTCGTCGCCGTCGCGGCGGTAGGGCCGTTCGCCGCACTCCTCACCGACGGAGGCCACGGTCCGCTCTCCCGCGTCGCCGACCTGTTCAGCCAGGTCGATCAGCACCTGGCCGCGGCGTGCGCGCGTCACTACTTCGCCGCGTGCGACCAGGTGACCGTCGCTGTCGTGACACGCGGCGCGGGGCCCGCGCTCGTCGCGCTCGTGCCCCTCACGCTGCTGCTCGTGGGGGCATGGGGCCTCGCCGCAGGGCGGCGGGCCGCCGTCATCCTCGTGCTCGCGGTGCTGGCGGGCCTCGTCGCGCACAGCGTCCTGCTGCTCACGATCGGTGTCGACGCGCGCGAGTACGGAGACCCGCTCGACGTCACCGTCGCACTCCTCGGAGACCTCGTCTTCCCCGCGGCGCTCGCCGTCGCCGTCTTCCGCTCCCGACGTGCCTTCACCATCCGCGCCGACCGCGCGGTCGTGCGGCGGGCGGCGATCGCGGTCGTCGCCACGGCCGTCGTCGTCGTGGGTGTCTCGACGCTCATGGCGGTCTCGTTCCGGCGCGACTTCGACGCGTCGGTCGCGCCGGGTGGCGCACTGCTCGATGCCCTGCGTCGCCTCGTCCCGATCGGTCTGCGGATCGAACCCGGGCCGCTCGTCCACCCGCACGGAGGACCCGCGCTGTTCGCGTACCAGTGGACGGGCGTTCTGTTCTGGGCGGTCGTCATCGTCCTGCTCGTCCGCGTGCTGCGTTCGCGCGGCCGGCTTCCCGACAGCGACGGCACGCTGTACCGGGCGCTCCTTCGCCGCGGTGGGGGCACGGTGTCGTGGTGGGGCACGTGGGAGGGCAACAGGTACTGGTACGCGGACGATCTGCAGTCCGCCGTCGCATACCGTCTCGTCGGCGACGTGGCGCTGGCCGTCGGCGGCCCCGTCGGGGCGCCAGAGCACGGCGAGGACGCGCTCGACGGCTTCATCGCGATGTGCGTCGCGCACGATTGGGCGGTCGCGTTCTACAGCATCGGCGACGAGTACCTCCCGGCCCTCGACCGACGCGGGTGGGCGCACTTCCCTGTCGCGGAGGAGACCCTCGTCGACCTCGACGGCTTCGACCTCGTCGGCAAGGCCTGGCAGAAGGTCCGGCAGCCGGTCGTCCGCGCCGAGCGCGAGGGCATGCGCGCCGTGTGGTCGCGCTGGAGCGATCTCCCCTCCTCCGTCACGGCGCAGATCGTCGAACTCAGCGAGGCGTGGGTGTCGGAGAAGGCGCTCCCGGAGATGCGATTCACGCTGGGGGGACTCGCCGAGGCATCCGACCCCGACGTCGCCGTGATGGTCGCGGTCGACGCGCAGGATCGCGTGCAGGGAGTCACGAGCTGGATGCCCGTGTGGCGCGACGGCGCCCTCGTCGGGCGCACCCTCGACTTCATGCGCCGCCGGATGGACGGGCCGAACGGCGTCATGGAGTTCCTCATCGCGAAGACGGCGCTGCGCGGCGCCGCCGACGGGCTGTCGTTCCTCAGCCTCTCCGGCGCACCGCTCGCCGTCCGGGCCGAGCGCCGCGGGGACGCGGCGACGGCACTGGACGTCTTCCTCGTGTGGCTCGCCGCCACACTCGAGCCGGTGTACGGCTTCGCCTCGCTGTTCCGGTTCAAGGCGAAGTTCCACCCGCGCTACGAGGGCCTGCATCTCGCCTACGGCGACCCGCTCGCCCTTCCCCGCATCGGCGTGGCGATCGCGCGCGCCTATCTCCCCGACGCCCGACGACGGGACGTCCTGACGCTGGTACGAGGTGGTCGTCCGTGACGCATTGGCTGCTCTCACTGGAGCTCATCGACAACCCCGTGATGGTGATCGTTCCGCGGATCGCGTTCGTCGTGCTCCTCGCGTTCGTCGTGCTGGCGCGGCCGGTCCGGTTCCGGCGTGTCGCGATCGGTGCCGTCCTGGGCGCGGTGATCCTCTGGGTCACGGCGGCAGTGCTCGAGCATGAGGGCACCTTCGACGGGCCGCTCCCACGACTCGCGATGCTCTGGGGGGTGTGCGCGGGGCTCGGCATCGGCGCGGGCGTCGTCGCGGTGCTGTCGCGCCCGTGGGCGCGGCGCCTCGCGGGGATCGTCCTCATCCTGGTGTCGATCCTCGTGGGGACGCTCGGTGTCAATCGCGCCTACGGCATCACCCACACGTTCGCCGCCCTGCTCGGGGTGCAGGCGTACGACGTCGTGCCGCTGCCCGCGGCAACCCCCGCCGCGGGGGCGGACGACGGTGCCGACCTATACAAGACGTGGGTGGCGCCGGCGGACATGCCGGCGCACGGGCAGGTGAGCGCGCTGGGCGGATCCGAGAGGATCCCCTTCGGCAACTTCCCGAAGGCGCGCGACGGTGCCCTGTACCTCCCGCCGGCGGCGCTCGTCGCGCATCCGCCCGCGCTGCCGCTCCTGGTGTTCATGATGGGGCAGCCGGGAGGACCGGACCCGACGCATCTCGCCACCGCGCTCGATGCGTTCGCCGCCGCGCACCACGGCCTCGCGCCGATCGCGATCGTCGCCGACCAGCTGGGCGCGCCGGATCTCGACCCGGTGTGCCGCGACTCCTCGCGCTACGGCGCCGTCTCGACGTACCTCAACACGCTCGTGCCGCAGTACGCCCAGGCCCATCTGAACATCACCGCCGACCACTCGAGGTGGGTGATCGGCGGATACTCCAACGGTGGCGCGTGCGCATTCGCCTTCGCCGCGGCGCATCCCGATCTCTGGGGCGGGCTGCTGGACATCTCGGGCAACGAGTATCCGGGCTCGGAGCACGTCTCGCACACGGTCGCCGAGCTGTTCGGCGGCGACAAGGCGGCGTTCGAGGCTGCCATGCCCACCGCGCAGCTCGCCGCCCACCCCGGGGCCTATGCGGGGCATCCGGCCGTCTTCACGTGGGGCACCGAGGATCCGACCTTCGGGCCCGGGCAGAAGCGGAACGCGGATGCCGCGCGTGCGGCGGGATTCAACGTCGCGGCGATCCCGATCGCCGGCGCGGGCCACGTCGGCACCGCGCTCACCGGCGGGCTCGACGCCGCGATCCAGGCGCTCGGACCCGCGATCGGTCTCGCGCCGCCGGGCTGAGCCACCCCGTGCGCTGCGCTCAGTGCACCGTGAACACGCGCACCGCGCGAGGGACGACCTCGACGGAGACGGGCAGCGGTCCGAGCGGCTCGCCGTCGGCATAAGCCGTGGTGCCCGGTGACACGAGTCGCGCTGCCCGGATGCGATACGTCGAGACCTCCGGCACGGTCGTCGTGTGGGTGCCCCGATAGACGCGGGGGAGAAGTCGCAGCAGCCGCAATCGCCCGGCGGGACGCACGAGGGTCACATCGAGCAGCCCGTCCTCGAGGTCGGCGTCGGGGCAGATCGGGATGCCGCCGCCGTAGGTCCGGCCGTTGCCGACCGTCGCCATCACGAGGTCGCCCGCGAGGCGTTCGGTGCTCCCGTCGGCGAGGTCCAGTTCGACGTCGAACGGGATGCCGCGGAGCGTCAGGAACTCGATGAGGAGGGCGATGTCGTACCGTCGGTGGCCGCGCGGCCGGCGCATGCGGTTGGCGCGGTCGTTCACCTTCGAGTCGAACCCGCTCGCGAGCACCGTGCCGTAGAGGAGAGTGGAGCCGTCCGCGCGCGTGACCCGGGCGAGGTCGATCGTGCGCGTCCGGCCGCCGATCACGGCGTCCGCCGCCGCGTCGGCGTCGAGGTCGCGCAGGCCGAGCGCCGTCGCGAAGTCGTTGCCGGTACCGGACGGGACGATTCCGAGGGGGACGTCGCCGCCCGCGAGGATCTGCAGGGCGAGGGAGACCGTGCCATCGCCTCCCGCGACGACGACCGCATCGGTGCCGACGTCGAGTGCCGTGCGCAGGAGCGACGACGACTCCGCCGCGCTGCCGCCGGAGACGACCGTGACGCGGTGCCCGCCCTCGCGCAGGCGCTCCGCGGCGCGCATCGCGGCGCCGGTGTGGGCGCCCGACCGCGCGGCGGGGTTCGTCAGGAGTGCGACGTCCATGTCGTCCTCGGATGGTGCGGCGCGAGGGCGCCGGTGCGTGTCGTCAGGAGGTCGTCAGGGCCTTCTCGAGGATCTCGGCCTGCTCGCGGGCGTGCACCTTCGGCGAACCCGTCGCCGTCGATGCGGCGGCCGCGCGCGAGATGCGACGGATCGTCCGGCCGTGGAGGTGCTTGACCACTTCGAGCACGATGAACGGCCACGCGCCCTGGTTCTCCGGCTCATCCTGCACCCAGACGAGCTCCGCGTTCGGGTAGCTGTCGATGATGCGGTTGATCTCGTCGACGGGGGCCGGGTAGAACTGCTCGACCCGGACGAGGGCGACGTTCGGGTTCGGCTTCTTCTCGAGCTCCGCGACGAGGTCCCAGTGGATCTTGCCCGAGTGCAGCAGCACGCGCGAGACGGATGCCTTGTCGATGGCCCGCGTGTCATCGAGGACCGTCTCGAAGCGACCCGTCGTGAAGTCCTCGACGGTGCTCGTGGCGCTGCGCAGGCGCAGCATGGCCTTCGGCGTGAAGACGACGAGCGGGCGGCGCGGGCGTGCGTAGGCCTGGCGGCGCAGGAGGTGGAAGTACGACGCCGGGGTAGACGGCCGCGCCACGGTCATGTTGTCCTGCGCGCACATCTGCAGGTAGCGCTCGATGCGCGCCGACGAGTGGTCGGGGCCCTGGCCTTCGTAGCCGTGGGGGAGCAGCAGCACGACGCTCGACTGCTGGCCCCACTTCTGCTCGGCGGCCGAGATGTATTCGTCGACGACCGACTGGGCGCCGTTGGCGAAGTCGCCGAACTGCGCCTCCCAGAGGGTCAGCGTGTCGGGTCGCTCGACGGAGTAGCCGTACTCGAACCCCATCGCGGCGTACTCGCTGAGGAGCGAGTCGTACACGTAGAAGCGGCCCTGGGTCTCGGAGAGGTTCGCGAGCGGCAGCCATTCCTGACCGTTCGCGCGGTCGTGCAGCACCGCGTGGCGCTGCACGAACGTGCCGCGCCGTGCGTCCTGGCCGGCGAGGCGCACGTTGGTGCCCTCCATGAGGAGCGAGCCGAAGGCGAGGAGTTCACCGAAGCCCCAGTCGACGTGCCCGTTGCGGCTCATGTCGAGACGCTTCTCGAGCAGCTGCTGCAGCTTGTTGTGCACCGTGAAGCCCTCGGGCTTGTTCACGAACGCGTCGCCGATCTTGTGGACGACCTCGGTCGATACCCCGGTCGTCTCGGGTTCGCCGACGGCCTGCGCGACCTCGCCGCTCACGGGCGAGACGATTCCCGTCGCGCCGGTCTCCGCGGCATGCGTCTCGGCGAACGCGATCTCCAGACGGTTCTGGAAGTCGGCCTTCGCCTTGTCGTACTCCTCCTCGGTGATGTCACCGCGTCCGACGAGGGCCTCGGTGTAGAGGCGCCGCACGGACCGCTTCGCCTCGATGAGGTTGGTCATGAGCGGCTGCGTCATCGACGGGTCGTCGCCCTCGTTGTGGCCGCGACGGCGGTAGCAGACGAGGTCGATGACGACATCGCGCTTGAACTGCTGACGGTAGGCGACCGCGAGGTCCGCGACACGGACGACGGCCTCCGGGTCATCGCCGTTCACGTGCAGGATCGGGGCCTGGATGGTCTTCGCGACATCCGTCGCGTAGACCGAGGTGCGCCCGTCGAGCGGCAGCGTCGTGAAGCCGAGCTGGTTGTTCACGACGACGTGCACGGTGCCGCCCGTGCGGTAACCGCGCAGCTGCGACATCTGCAGGGTCTCGACGACCACGCCCTGGCCGGCGAAGGCGGCGTCGCCGTGCACGAGGATCGGCATCCACGGGAACGTCCCGATGGGAGCGCGGTCCTGCTTGGCGCGGACGATGCCCTCGAGGACACCGTCGACCGTCTCGAGGTGCGACGGGTTGGCGGCGAGGTAGACGGGGAGCTCCTCCCCGGCATCCGACACGAACGTCCCCTCGGTGCCGAGGTGGTACTTGACGTCGCCCGAGCCCGACTTCGACCCGATCGCGACCGAGCCTTCGAACTCGCGGAAGATCTGGCTGTAGGTCTTGCCGGCGATGTTCGTGAGGACGTTGAGGCGTCCGCGGTGCGCCATGCCGATCGCCGCGCCGTCGAGGTTCGCGCCCGCGGCGCCCTGGAGGATCTCGTCGAGGAGCGGGATGAGCGACTCGCCGCCTTCGAGCGAGAAGCGCTTCTGGCCGACGTACTTCGTCTGCAGGAACGTCTCGAAGGCCTCGGCCTGGTTGAGCTTGTCGAGGACACGCAGCTGCTCGTCGTGGCTCGGCTTCTGGTACTTCACCTCGACGTTGTCCTGGAACCACTTGCGCTGCGCCGGGTCCTGGATGTGCATGTACTCGACGCCGATCGTGCGGCAGTACGAGTCGCGGAGAACGCCCAGGATCTCGCGGAGCTTCATCGTGCGACGCCCGCCGAAGCCGCCCGTGACGAACTCGCGGTCGAGGTCCCAGAAGGTGAGGCCGTGGCTCTCGATCTCGAGGTCGGGGTGCGTGCGCTGCACGTACTCCAGCGGGTCGATGTCGGCCATCAGGTGACCGCGGACGCGGTACGAGTTGATGAGCTCCTGCACGCGGGCGGTCTTGTCGACGCGCTCGGCGATGTCGACGCTGATGTCGCCGGCCCAGTGGATCGGGGCGTACGGGATGCGGAGGGCTGCGAAGATGTCCTCGTAGAAGCCGCGCTGGCCGATGAGCAGCTCGTGCACGATCTTCAGGAACTCGCCCGAGCCCGCGCCCTGGATGACGCGGTGGTCGTACGTGCTCGTCAGGGTGATCGTCTTGCCGATGCCGAGTTCGACGAGGGTCTTCTCGCTCGAACCCTGGAACTCGGCCGGGTACTCGAGGGCGCCGGCGCCGACGATGCAGCCCTGGCCCTTCATGAGGCGCGGCACGGAGTGCACGGTGCCGATGCCGCCGGGGTTCGTGAGCGAGATCGTGGTGCCCTGGAAGTCGGCCGCGGTGAGCTTGTTGCCGCGGGCGCGCTTGACGAGGTCTTCGTAGGCCGCGAGGTACTCGCCGAACGTGAGGGACTCGGCCTGCTTGATGGAGGGGACCATCAGGGCGCGCGTGCCGTCGGGCTTCGGGAGGTCGATCGCGATGCCGAGCCCGATGTGCGCGGGTGCGACCACCGAGGGCTTGCCGTCGATCTCGGCGTAGGAGACGTTCTGACTCGGGAAGGCCTTGAGCGCCTGGATGAGGGCCCAGCCGATGAGGTGCGTGAAGCTCACCTTGCCGCCGCGCGTGCGGGACATGTGGTTGTTGATCACGATCCGGTTGTCGATCATGAGCTTCGCCGGGACCGTGCGGACGCTCGTCGCAGTCGGGACGGTGAGTGACTCGTCCATGTTGGCCGCGAGGGTCTTCGGCATGCCGCGCAGCGGCGTGACGACGTCTTCGCGCGCCTCGGCCGGTGCGGCGGGCTGCACGGCGGGGGCTTCGGCCGGCACCGGCTGGGGCGCCGCGGGGCGTGCCGTGGTCTTCGCGACCGGCTGCGCACCGAGGACGGGGATCGGTGCCGTGAGGGGGCGGGGCTCCGCCGTGGCCGCGGTGGATGCCGCGGGCGGGGCCGTGGTGGTGGCGGGAGCCGCGGGGGGTGTCGTCCCGCTGCCCGAGGAGGCTCCGCCGTCGCGATGTGCCTTCTCATAGGCCTCGAGCACGGGCCACCACGACTGATCGACCGCGTTGCGGTCCTTCGCGAACTGGTCGTACATCTCGGCGACGAGCCACTCGTTGGCCCCGAATTCGCCGTCGTTCGAAATACCCACGCCGGTCGTCTGACTGGACACGGTTGCCACCTTTTCGTCGATGAAGTTCAGGAGGTGCGGGGCCGGGTGTTCGCCCTCACGCACACAACCATCAAGGGTATCCCAGGATTCGGGTCGGTACCGTGGTTCCATGCACTTCTCCGGCGCCGCCCCCACCGTCGACCTCACCTACTCGGACGTGTTCCTCGTCCCACGCCGGTCGGGGGTCACGAGCCGACTCGACGTCGACCTCTCCCCGGGTGACGGCAGCACGGCCACGATCCCGCTCGTCGCCTCCAACATGAACTCCGTCACCGGTCCCCGCCTCGCCGCTTCGCTCGCGCGCCGCGGGGGTCTGGGCGTCCTCCCGCAGGACATGCCGCTGCAGGACCTCGACGCCGCCATCCGGTGGGTGAAGGATCAGCCGGTCCGGTGGGACACGCCGATCGTCCTGTCCGCAGACGCGACGGTCGCCGAGGCGGCGGCCCTCGTCCCGGCGACGGCCGGCCACGGCATCGTCGTGGTCTCCGCACCGTCGGACCGCGTGCAGGTCGACGACATCCTGGGCGTCGTTCCCGCCGCGCGCCTCGGCACCGCCCTCCCCGACGCACGCCTGGGCGACCTCGCCCGCGGGCGCACTCCCGCGATCGACGCCGACGACGTGACGGATGCCCGGCACGCGTTCGACCTCATCGTCGCCGCCGGCGCCGAGACCGTGTGCGTCCTCCACCACGGCTACCTGGTGGGCACGCTGTCGCAGCGCACGGCGCTCCGCGCGACGCTGTACCGCCCCGCCGTCGACGCGGACGGACGGCTCATCGTCGCGGCCGCTGTCGGCATCAACGGCGACGTCGCCGAGAAGGCGAAGGCGCTCGTCTCGGCGGGCGTCGACGTGCTGGTCGTCGACACGGCGCACGGTCATCAGGAGGGGATGCTCCAAGCCCTCCGGACGGTGGCAGGGCTCGGACTCGGCATCCCGATCGCCGCGGGCAACATCGTGACCGCCGAGGGCGTCCGCGACCTCGTCGAGGCGGGCGCATCGATCCTGAAGGTCGGCGTCGGCCCCGGCGCGATGTGCACGACCCGCATGATGACCGCCGTCGGCCGCCCGCAGTTCTCGGCCGTGCTGGAGACCTCGCAGGCCGCTGCGGAACTGGGTGCGCACGTGTGGGCGGACGGTGGCGTGCGCTACCCCCGCGACGTCGCACTCGCGCTCGCCGCGGGCGCCGCGTCCGTCATGATCGGCTCGTGGTTCGCCGGCACGATCGAGGCGCCCGGACAGCTGCAGCGCGACGAGACCGGACGGGTCTACAAGGAGTCGTGGGGCATGGCATCCACGAAGGCCGTGCAGGGGAGGTTCGGACGCCTCGACGCGTACGACCGCGCCCGCAAGGAGCTGTTCGCGGAAGGCATCTCGTCGTCGAAGATCTACCTCGACCCGCTCCGCCCGTCGGTGGAGGACCTCCTCGACATGATCACGTCGGGCGTGCGGTCGTCGTTCACCTACGCGGGTGCCGCCTCCGTCGCCGAGTTCCACGAGCGCGCCACGGTCGGCCTCCAGTCCGCCGCGGGCTACGAAGAGGGCAAGGCCCTGCCGGTCAGCTGGTAGTCGGCCGTCGCTCGCCGCCGGCGCCCGCCCCGCCGCGCGCAGGGGTGGTGCCGTACAATCGAACCCACAATGGACGACCCTCCCAGTTGCAGACGATCGCCCCACCGACCCGCCCCGGCATCTCCCGGGGGTGACGTGTGATGGATTACGTCATGTTGGGCGTGGGGCTCCTGCTCACCATCGGGACCGGCCTGTTCGTCGCGAGCGAATTCGCCCTCGTCAACCTCGACCGTGCCGATCTCGAAGCCCGTCAGGCGGCCGGGGAATCCCGCCTGTCGCTCACGATCTCCGCCCTGAAGATCACCTCGACGCACCTGTCGAGCGCGCAGCTCGGCATCACGTTGACGACGCTGCTCACCGGGTACACGATGGAGCCCGCGCTCACGAACCTGCTGAGCCCCGTGCTGTCGGGCTGGGGCGTGCCGGGCGCGGCGGTGCGCGCGATCTCCACGGTCATCGCCATCGCGATCGCGACGATGTTCTCGATGATCCTCGGCGAGCTCGTGCCGAAGAACTTCGCGCTCGCGATCCCGCGGCAGACGGCGAAGTTCGTCATGCCCTTCCAGGTCGGGTTCACGATGGTGTTCCGACCCGCGATCGCCGTGCTGAACGGCAGCGCCAACGGCATCCTGCGTTCGATGGGCATCGAGCCGAAGGAGGAGCTCTCCGGAGCGCGCACGGCCGATGAGCTGTCGAGCCTCGTCCGGCGCTCCGCGAGCGCGGGCGTGCTGGAACAGGACACCGCGTCGCTCCTCGATCGCACCCTGACCTTCGCGCGGCTGACGACGGCCGACGTCATGACGCCGCGCCCGAGCGTCCACGCCGTCGCGGCGGGCGACACCGTCGAGGACGTCATCCAGCTCGCGCGGCGCACGGGCCACAGCCGGTTCCCCGTGTACGACGAGTCGATGGACGACATCACGGGCATCGTGCACCTGAAGCAGGCCGTCAGCGTGCCGCGCGACCGTCGCGGCGACGTCCCGGCGGCGGCGATAGCCGAGGAGCCCCTGCGCGTGCCCGAAGCGGTGCATCTCGACGCCGTCATGGCGGAGCTGCGCGCGAAGGGCTACCAGATGGCGATCGTCGTCGACGAGTACGGCGGCACGGCCGGCGTCGTCACCCTCGAAGACCTCGTCGAGGAGATCGTCGGCGAGGTGCTCGACGAGCATGATCGTTCGCGCGCCGGCGTCGTGCGGATCGCCGGCTCCGTGCTGTTCCCCGGCGAGCTGCGGCCCGATGAGTTGCTCGAGCGCACGGGCATCCGCGTGCCCGAAAGCGACGTGTACGACACGGTCGGCGGCTTCGTCATGTCGGCCCTCGAACGGATCCCCGTCGTCGGCGACACCGTCGAACTCGAGGACGGCACACTCGAGGTGCAGCGCCTGGACGGGCGCCGCGTCGACCGCGTGAAGTTCACGCCGCGACCGCTCCCCGAAGGGGCGGATGCCGAGGGGGGTGAGCCCCGATGAACGATTGGGCGGGAATCGCCTGGCTCGTCGTGCTGCTGGCGTTCAACGCGTTCTTCGTCGGTGCGGAGTTCGCCGTCATCTCGGCGCGTCGCTCGCAGATCGAGCCGCTCGCCGAGAAGGGTTCGGCGACCGCGAAGACGGCGCTGTACGCGATGGAGCACGCGACGCTCATGCTCGCGACGTGCCAGCTCGGCATCACGATCTGTTCGCTGCTCATCCTGAACGTCTCCGAGCCGGCGATCCACCACCTCCTGGAGGGGCCGCTCGGCCTCACCGGCTGGAGCGAGGCCGTCACCGGCGGCGTCGCCTTCGCGATCGCGCTCGTGATCGTGTCGTACCTGCACGTCGTGTTCGGTGAGATGGTGCCGAAGAACCTCGCGTTCTCGCTGCCCGACCGGGCCGTCCTGATGCTCGCGACGCCGCTCGTATGGTGCTCGAAGCTCTTCTATCCGATCATCGTGGCGCTCAACTGGCTCGCGAACCACACGGTGCGCCTGTTCGGGGTGGAACCGAAGAACGAGGCCGCGTCGACGTTCACGCTCGACGAGGTCGCGACGATCGTGAACCAGTCGCGCATCGAAGGCGTCCTCGACGACGCGTCGGGCGCCGTGACGGCGGCGGTGGAGTTCACCGAGAAGAAGGCACGCGACATCGCGGTGCCCCTCTCCGCCCTCGTCACCCTCCCCGAGGAGACGACGCCCGACGAGATCGAGCGCGCCGTCGCGAAGCACGGGTTCTCGCGCTACGTGATCGTGGATGCCGAGGGCGTCCCCCTCGGCTACGTGCACCTGAAGGACGTGCTGCGCGCGGCGGAAGGCCCGGGCGCCCCGAACGCGGTCGACGTGCCGATCCGCCCGAAGCGCATCCACCACATGGTGCCCGTCGCGGAATCGACCGATCTCGAGGACGCCCTCGCGCTCATGCGCCGGTCGAGCCGCCACCTCGCGCAGGTGCGGGATGCCGAGGGGCAGACGACCGGCGTGCTCTTCCTCGAGGACATCATCGAGGAGCTCGTCGGCGAAGTGCACGACGCGACCCGCCGCGGGTACTGACCGCGCGGTCAGACGCGGGGACGGGCGCGCACGTACTGTGCGGGCCAGGGCGCTGCCGACGGGTCGCCGAGCTCGGTCGCCGCGCGCAGCGCGAAGTGCGGGTCGCGGAGCCACTCTCGGGCGGCGAGGATCACGTCGGCCTCGCCCGCCCGGAGGATCTCCTCCGCCTGGCGCCCCGTGGTGATCTCGCCCACGGCGCCGACGGCGACCTGGCCGGCGGAGCGCACTTCGGCGGCCAGGTGGACCTGATACCCGGGGCCCGTCGTGATCAGCTGATGCGCGACGAGCCCCCCGGAGGACACGTCGAAGAACACCGCGCCGCGTGCGGCCGCCCACCGGGCGACTTCGGCTGTCTGGCTGGCATCCCATCCGCCCTCGGCCCAGTCCGTCGCCGAGAAGCGCACCGTCACGGCCGCCTCGGGCGCCGCTGCGGCGACCGCGTCGACGACGCGCAGCAGCAGGCGGGCGCGGTTCTCGAGCGACCCGCCGTACTCGTCGGTGCGGAGGTTCGACAGCGGGGAGAGGAACTGGTGCAGCAGGTATCCGTGGGCCGCGTGGATCTCGAGCAACTCGAACCCGGCCGCGACGGCGCGCACGGCGGCGGACGCGAAGGCCGCCACGATCGCGTCGATCTCCGCAGCCTCGAGCGCCCGGGGATCGGCGTATCCGTCGAAGGCGATCGCCGACGGCGCGACGGTCAGCCAGCCGCCTTCCGCGGGTGCGACCGTGCCCTGGCGGCCGGAGAGGGGCGACCACGTCGAGGCCTTGCGCCCTGCGTGGGCGAGTTGGACACCGGCGATCGCGCCGCGCGCGCGGATAGCGGCGGCGATGGGCGCCCAGGCATCCCGCTGCGCGTCGTTCCAGAGCCCGACGTCCTCGGGCGAGATGCGTCCTTCGGGGAGGACAGCGGTCGCCTCGGTGATCACGGCGCCGGCGCCGCCCGACGCGAACTGAGCGAGGTGCACGTGATGCCAGTCGTTCGGGATGCCCTCGACAGCGGAGTACTGGCACATCGCGGCGACCCAGAGGCGATTGCGGGCGGTCAGGCCACCGAGGGTCACGGGGGAGAACAGCAGGCTCATTCGACGCTCCAGAGGTTCGGGGCAGTGGCGGAGGGCAGCGGGGCGCCCCGGTGACGCGCCGGCGACCCCGGTAGGGTGACGCCCATGACGCTCGAGTGGACCGTGCAGGACGCGGCGGCGCACCTGAGGAGACCAACCGCCGCCGATGACAAGTATTCCCGTGGGGTGCTCGGCATGCGAACCGGCTCTGAGCAGTACCCGGGCGCGGCGGTCCTCGGCGTCGAGGCGGCACACCGCACCGGTCTCGGCATGGTCCGCTACCTCGGGCCCGAGCGCGCGAGCGCACTCGTCCTGGCGCGGCGCCCGGAGACAGTCACGGAGTCGGGGCGCGTGCAGGCGTGGCTCATCGGGTCGGGCACGGATCCCGCGACGCGCACCGCCGCGGACACGGCGGCGCTCTCCGCCGTGCTTGCGGGTGAGCGCCCCGTCGTCGTCGACGCCGGGGCGCTCGATCTCGTCGCGGACCGCAGCGGCACAGGACCTCTCGTCGTCACCCCGCACGCGCGCGAACACGACCGGCTGCGGCAGCGTGCGGGGCTCGCGCCCGCGGGCGCCGACCGGGCGGCGGATGCCGCCGAGACGGCGGCCGCGCTCGGCGTCACCGTACTCCTGAAAGGTGCCCGCACGATCGTCGCGACGCCGCACGGGAGCATCCGCACGGTGGAGGCTCCCACCGCGTGGCTGGCGACGGCGGGCACGGGAGATGTGCTCGCCGGCATCCTCGGGGCCCTCACCGCGGCCACGCCGCCCGTGGACGCGGAGGCGTTCGGTGCGCTCGCCGCGACGGCCGCCGTCCTGCACGGTCGGGCCGCCGCTCGCGCGTCCGAGCGCCACTCGGGCGGGCCGATCGCCGCGCTCGATGTGGCGGATGCCGTGGCATCCGTCGTCGGCGAACTCCTCGCACTGGGCACGTCCGTCGGCGCGTCTTCCGGTGCGGCGACCGCGGCCTTCCCCGGTGGGCCCGCGCCGCAACCGTAGGATGGGGAGGGTGTCGAACCGAGCCGTGCTGTGGGTCGCGTTCGTCCTCGTCCACCTCGGTGTCGGGTGGCTCGGCTTCCTCATGCCGAACCAGCCCATGGGCGACGTCTACAGGGTCTACGAGCCGTGGGCGCGCGCTGCCGTGGAGGGCGGCGGGATCATGGGCATCACCGAATCGTGGGTGTACCCCCAGCTCGCCCTCGTCCCGATGATCCTGACCCTCGCCTTCACGCCGTTCGTGAGCTACACGGTGGGCTGGGCGATCCTCGTGACGGCCCTGGATGCTCTCGCCTTCGGCATGCTCGTCGGGCGCGGCCGGTCGACCGGCCGCACGAGTGCCGCCTGGTTCTGGCTGGCGTTCATCGCGCTCCTCGGCCCCGTCGGGCTCTACCGCCTCGACGGGCTGACGGTGCCGCTCGTCATCGTCGGATGCCTCTGGCTCGTCGGGCGACCGTGGGCCGCCGCGATGATCCTCGCCGCGGCGACCTGGATCAAGGTGTGGCCGGCGGCGATCCTCGCCGCGGCGGTCATCGCCGTGCGTCGGCGCGGCGCCGTCATCGGGGGAGCGGCCGTCGTGAGCGCCCTCGTGCTCGTCGCGCTGCTGGCAGCGGGCGCGGGCGCGCACGCGTTCGGCTTCATCGGCGAGCAGGCGACGCGCGGCCTCCAGGTCGAGGCCCCCGTTGCGGCGCCGTACCTCTGGGGTGCGCTGCTGGGCGTTCCCGGCTTCAGCGTGTACTACTCGTTCGACATCATCACGTTCCAGGTGACCGGCACCGACATCGACGTCACGATAGCCCTCATGACGCCCGTGCTCGTGCTCGCGATGGTCGCGCTCACCGCGCTCGGCGCGTGGAAGGCCGCGCGGGGCGTACCCTTCGTGAGCCTGTTCCCCTCGTTGTCCCTCGCGCTCGTGCTCGGGTTCATCGTCTTCAACAAGGTCGGATCGCCGCAGTATCTCGTCTGGCTCGTGCCGTCGCTCGTCGTCGGACTCGTCGTGCGGCGCACCGCGTGGTTCGCGCCCGCGACCCTCGCCCTCGCGGCGGCGCTGCTGACGCAGCTCGTGTATCCGATCCTCTACGAGGGCATCCTCGTGCCGCAGCCGATCGCCGTCGTCATCCTCACCCTGCGCAACCTGCTGCTCGTCGCCCTGCTCGCGTGGACCGTCGTGCGGGTCGCCCGGCTCACGCCGCCGGCCCGTCGTTCCGTGTCTGTGCCTACGATCGCCTCACCCGTCTGAACCGGAGGTCCCCCATGCTGATCGCCTTCTCCGTCGCCCCGAGCGGCGCCCCCGCAGGAGCCGCCGCCTCTGCGGACGCCTCCGTCCACGATGCCGTCGCCGCGGCGGTCGCGGTCGTCCGCGCGTCGGGCCTGCCGCACCGTACGACCTCGATGTTCACGGAGGTGGAAGGCGAATGGGACGAGCTGATGGCGCTCGTCAAGGCTGCCGTCGACGCCGTGCAGCCCTACGGCTCGCGCGTCTCGCTCGTGCTGAAGGCCGACATCCGTCCGGGTTACACGGGCGAGCTCGACGGCAAGATCGAGCGCCTCGAACGCGCGATCCACGAGCGGGGGGCCTGAACCGAGTCCGGGTGCCCGGCCGGGCATCCGGATATCCCGTTGCGCGTTCAGCTTTCGAGCAGGCGGCGCAGGTGCGGGGCGACGGCCTCGATCTCGATGAGGAATCCGTCGTGGCCGAAGTCGCTCGAGATGACGACGAGGTCGTCGTCGATCGTCGTGCGGATGCCGCGGAAGATGCGCTCCTGCCCGTCGACGGGGAAGAGCCGGTCGCTGTCGATGCCGAGGACGAGGGTCCGTGCCTTGACCTGCGCCAAGGCATCCTCGACCCCGCCGCGATCACGGCCGACGTCGTGCGAGTTCATCGCCTCGACGAGGGTCAGGTAGCTGTTCGCATCGAAGCGCCGCGTGAACTTGTTGCCGTGGAAGTCGAGGTAGCTCTCGACGGCGAAGCGTCCACCGCCGCCGAGCGGGCTCACGCCCGACTGCCACGAGCGCTGGAAGCGGAGATTCAGTTCCATGGGGCTGCGGTAGTTGAGCAGCGCCATGCGACGGGCGAGGGCGAGGCCGCGGTGCGGGCCGTCGCCGTCCGCGGCGTCGTAATAGTCGCCGGCGGCGAAGTTCGGGTCGATGCGGATCGCCTCGAGCTGCACGGAGTTGAGGGCGACCTGGTCGGCCGTCGTCGTCGGGGGAGCGGCGATCACCGCGAGGCGTTCGACCCGCTCGGGATGCCCGACGCCCCACTCGATCGCCTGCATCCCGCCCATGGACCCGCCGACGACCGCCCCCCAGCGGTCGATGCCGAGCGCATCGGCGAGGGCCGCCTGGGCGGCGACCTGGTCGCGGATAGTGAGGTAGGGGAAGCGCGCGCCCCACTCGCGCCCGTCCGGGCCGATCGAGGCGGGGCCGGTGGAGCCCTGGCATCCGCCGAGCATGTTCGGGGCCACGACGAACCACCGGTCGGTGTCGATCGCGGCGCCGGGGCCCACGATCTCCTGCCACCAGCCGTCGGTGGGGTGCCCCGGGCCCGCCTCGCCGCGGACGTGGGTGTCGCCGGTCAGCGCGTGCAGGACCAGCACGGCGTTGTCGCGCGTCGCGTTGATCTCACCCCACGCCTCGTACGCGAGCCGCGCGAACGGCAGGCGCGCCCCGTTCTCGGTGTGGAAGGCCCCGAGCGGCGCGAAAAGCCTGCCGCCTGCCGGGTCGCCGTCGCGCCAGGCGCCGCTCGCGGGAGGCCGGGCACGCAGAAGCCGGGCATCGGCCTCCGAGATCGGCGCCGACGGCACCGTGTCTTCCGAGGCCTGCCAGTCCATGGCATCCATTCTCGCGGTACCGGGTGCCCCGTGCCGACGTGTTACGCGGGCGTGACCAATGCAGGAGATAGAGACACGGATGGGCGGTTTCCCGAGGGAAACCGCCCATCCGTGTCCGGAAGTCCTGCATTCGTCACGCCGAGCCGGCGTGACGCGGGTGCGAGACCGCGCCGTGAGCCGGCGTGACCGGGGTGCGAGACCCCGCGTGGGTCAGGCGCGGGCTGCCTCGGAGACCTTGCGGGCGGCTGCGAGCGCCTGCTCGAGGTCGGCCTTCAGGTCCTCGACGTTTTCGAGACCGACCGACAGGCGCACGAGGCCGGGGGTGACCCCGGTCGTGAGCTGCTGCTCGGGGGTCAGCTGCGAGTGCGTCGTGGATGCCGGGTGGATGACGAGCGAGCGCACGTCGCCGATGTTCGCCAGGTGGCTGAACAGGGTCAGCGAGTTGACGAACTCGCGGCCGGCCTCCACGCCGCCCTTCAGCTCGAACGACAGCACCGCACCGACGCCCTTCGGCGCGTAGGTGTTCGCCGCCGCGTACCAGGGCGACGACGGCAGACCGGAGTAGTTCACCGACGCGATGTCATCGTGGTTGTCGAGCCACTCGGCGATCTCCTGCGCGTTCTGCACGTGACGCTCGATGCGCAGCGACAGGGTCTCGATGCCCTGGATCAGCAGCCACGCGCTCTGCGGCGAGATCGCGGAACCCAGGTCGCGCAGCAGCTGCACGCGGGCCTTGATGACGTACGCGAGCGCGTCGCCCACCGCCTGCGTGTACACGGCGCCGTGGTACGACGGGTCGGGGGTGCTGAGGCCGGGGAAGCGGTCGGCGTGCTCCGACCAGGGGAAGGTGCCGCCGTCGACGATGACGCCGCCGATGACGGTGCCGTGTCCGCCCAGGAACTTCGTAGCCGAGTGCACGACGATGTCGGCGCCGTGTTCGAACGGACGGATGAGGTAGGGCGTCGCGATCGTGTTGTCGACGATGAGCGGCACGCCGGCCTCGTGCGCGATGTCGGCCACCGTGCGGATGTCGAGCACGTTGATCTTCGGGTTGCCGATCGTCTCGGCGAAGAAGAGCTTCGTGTTGGGGCGGACGGCCCGGCGCCACTCGTCGGCGTCGTCCTGGTTCTCGACGAAGGTGACCTCGATACCGAGCTTGGCGAGCGTGTACTTGAAGAGGTTGTACGTGCCGCCGTAGATCGACGACGACGAGACGATGTGGTCGCGGGCCTCGGCGATGTTGAGCACGGCGAACGTCTCGGCGGCCTGACCCGAGGCGACGAGCAGGGCGCCGGTGCCCCCCTCGAGCGCGGCGACGCGCTGCTCGACGACGTCCTGCGTCGGGTTCTGGATGCGCGTGTAGATGTTGCCGAACTCGGCCAGTGCGAAGAGGTTCGCGGCGTGGTCGGCGTTGTCGAACACGTACGACGTGGTCTGGTAGATCGGCGTCGCGCGCGCCTTCGTGACGGGATCGGGCGCCGCGCCGGCGTGGATCTGCGTGGTCTCGAAGCGCCAGTTCTCGGCTGCGGACATGTCGTGCTCCTGCGGGTGGTTCGGGTGGGTGCGGCGGGTGCCGCGACATCACCGAGAGTACGGATGCCGTGCGCCTGTCAACAACGCCTGGGAAATGTGACGTCACAATCGGCCGCCGGGTAGCGTGGATGCCATGACGACCAGACGCGCAGTGGTGACCGGAGCCAGCTCGGGGATCGGCGAGGCCGTGGTGCGGACGCTCCGCGGGACGGGCTGGGACGTCGTGGGCGTCGCCCGCCGCGCGGACCGGCTGGATGCCCTGGATGCCGAAGTCGGCTCGGCCTCGTTCGCCGCCGACCTCAGTCGCGAGGCGGACGTCGCGGCCCTCGCGGCACATCTCGACGCCACCGGGCCCGTCCACGCGCTCGTGCACGTCGCCGGCGGTGCGCGCGGCACCGACCGGGTGGAGGACGGGAACCCCGCCGACTGGCGCTGGATGTTCGAGGTGAACGTCCTGTCGGCGCAGCTCGTGACGGCGGCGCTCCTGCCGCTCCTGCGCGCCTCGATCGCGGACGGCGGGGGCCACGCCGACACCCTGTACGTCACCTCGACGGCGGCGCAGACCGCCTACCCCGGCGGCGCCGGGTACAACGCCGCGAAGGCGGGGGAGGCGATGCTGGTGCACGCGCTGCGGCTGGAGTTGAACGGCGAGCCGATCCGGGTCACCGAGATCGCGCCGGGCATGGTCTACACGCCGGAGTTCACGCTCAACCGCCTGGGCGGCGACCGTGCGGGGGCGGAGCGCGTCTACGACGGCGTCGAGGCGCCGCTCGTGGCATCCGATGTCGCCGACGTCATCGCCTACGCGCTGAACGCCCCGGGGCACGTGAACCTCGACCTCGTGACGATGCGGCCGGTCGCGCAGTCCGCACAGCACCTCCTCGCCCGAGGGCCCCTGCGTCCGCGCATCTGAACGCCGCCGGCGGCCCCGTCAGGCCGGGGGTGCGTCGGCGAACGCGACCTTCGGGACGAACAGCAGGAGCAGCGCCGCGACGAACCCGCCGCCTGCGCAGATCGCCCACACCGTCAGGTAGCCGCCGAGGGATGCCGCGGTCGTGCTCGCCACGGCACCTGCGCCCGCCGCGAGGACGACGCCGAACACGGCCGACGAGAACGTCCCGCCGATCGTCTTCGTCGTGTTCGTGAGAGCGGATGCCACGCCGGTCTGACCGGTCGGGGCCGCCGCCGCGGCGGCCGCAGGCAGGGCTCCGACGAGCGCGCCCGAGCCGAGTCCCGCGATCGAGAGGTTCAGCACGACCTGCCAGGTCTCGACGTGGAACGGCAGGAACAGGGCGTAGCCGACGCCCACGAGCAGCGCCGCCGTGATGAGCATGATGCGCGGGGCGACGCGGCGTGAGGTGACTGCGAAGACGATCGCGCCGACGATCATCGAGACGAGGTACACGCCGATGAGGTTGGAGCGGTCCGTGGCATCCAGCCCCAACCCGTAGCCGAGGGAGCTGTCGGTGCCGGCGTAGGTCGACAGCGGCCCCTGCGCGCCGAGCAGGCTGATGCCGATGAGGAACGCCGTGGCCTGCACGGGCCACATCTCGGGGCGGGCGAGGACGCGGAGGTCGATGGCGGGGTCCTTCTGGCGCAGCTCGTAGAAGACGAACCAGACGAACACGAGGATGCCCGCGACGACGAGTGCGACGACCCAGAGCCACGCGCCTCCGCCGAGGTGGAGCTCCCCGATCATCCGCATCCACGCGAGCCCGCCGGTGATGAGCAGCAGCCCCCACGCGAGGATGACGAAGCCCCACGTGTCGAGGGAGCGCCCCGGCTCGGGCTGCGATTCGGGGACGCCGATCCAGATGACGAGCACGACGAGGGTGACCGCGATCGCGGGGACGAAGAGCGTCGCCGTGAGGTTCTCGCCGGTCGCGGCGAACACGCGCCCCGCCGCGAGCGCCCCGAGGATCGCGCCGGCCTCGAGTCCCACGACGAGTAGGCCCGCCGCGCGCCGCGTCGTGGAGACGCCGCGCTCCTGACGGCGGCCGCGTTCGAAGATGAGCGCGATCTCCAGCGGCAGCCACACGACGTAGAACCCCTGCAGCGCCCACGCGATGAGGAAGGTCCAGAACGACGTCGCGAACGCGAGCCACCACGTCGCTCCCGCCGTGAGGATCGCCGCGATCAGCAGGACCTTCTTGTGCCCGTACATATCGCCGAGCTTCGCGAGGAACGGCACGACCAGTGCCGACAGGAGCAGCTGCGCCGCCTCGAACCAGTTGACGTCGGAGTCGTGGATGCCGAGCTTCACGACGATGTCGCTGAACAGCGGCACGTAGTACCCCTGCAGGATGCCCGAGACGAGTTCGACCAGGACGAACCAGCCGATGAGACCCGCCGTGACGCCCACGGCCGAGGTTCGCAGCGACGCGGTCGCGGAGGAGATGGCACGCGGTGCCGGCGGCGTTGACATGGCGATCAGTCTAGGTTGGGGGAGTGAGCACTGACGACGCCTTTTCCGACCGTGAGATCCTGACCTGGGCGGGCTTCGGCGACGCCACCCGCGAGCTGTCCCGTGCGATCCTCGCCGACGGGTTCGAGCCCGAGGTCGTCGTCGCGATCGCACGCGGCGGACTACTGCCCGCGGGGGCCGTCGCGTACGGCCTCGGGGTGAAGAGCTGCGGCGCACTGAACGTCGAGTTCTACACCGGCATCGGCACCGTGCTGGATGCCCCGACGCTGCTCCCGCCCGACCTCGACCTCGGCTACCTGCCCGGCAAGCGCGTGCTCCTCGTCGACGATGTCGCCGACTCGGGGCGGACGCTCGCGCTCGCGGTCCAGATGCTGCGGGATGCCGGAGCGGACGTGCGCTCGGTGTGCATCTACACGAAGCCGGGCTCCGTGGCATCCCCCGACTATTCGTGGCGCGAGACCGACCGGTGGATCGACTTCCCCTGGTCGGCACGGGGCACGGTGGCCGAGGAGGACGCCGGAACCGGCGAGGCCAGCGCCTGATGGCGAAGAGCCTCGACGAACTGGCGGATGCCGGGTTGATCGACCCCGGTTGGGCTGCCGCACTCGCGCCCGTCGCGCCCGACATCGCCGCACTCGGCGAGCGGCTGCGGGCGGAGACCGCGGCGGGGCGCCCCTACCTGCCCGCCGGCGACCGGGTGCTCCGCGCGTTCGCGCGGCCGCTGGACGGCGTCAAGGTCCTCATCGTCGGTCAGGACCCGTACCCGACGCCGGGGCATCCGATCGGACTGTCGTTCGCCGTCGATGCGCACGTGCGGCCGCTGCCGCGGAGCCTCGGCAACATCTACCGGGAGCTTCACGACGACCTCGGCATCGCGCCCGCGCCGCACGGCGACCTGTCGGCGTGGAGCGATCAAGGGGTCATGCTCCTGAACCGGGTGCTGACGGTCGCGCCGGGCGCCCCGGCATCCCATCGCGGCTGGGGGTGGGAGCGGGTGACCGAGCATGCGATCCGCACGCTCGTTGCGCGGGATCGCCCGCTCGTGGCGATCCTGTGGGGGCGGGATGCCGCGAATCTGCGGCCGCTCCTGGGCGACACTCCGATCATCGAGTCGGCGCACCCCTCGCCGCTGTCGGCGAGCCGTGGCTTCTTCGGCTCGAAGCCGTTCTCGCGGGCCAACGCCCTGTTGGAGCAGCAGGGAGCGGCCCCCGTCGACTGGCGCGTAGGCTGACCGGCATGCTGGAGGAGGAATACGAGAAGGGTCGGCGGCAGCTGCCGGTGCACCTGCGCCGCGTCGAGACCGAGCGGCCGTTCGCGTACGAGATCCGGCCGGTCGAGGCGCGGGACATCCCCGACATCCGCGAGATCTACAACCACTACGTGACGAACTCCGTCGTGACGTTCGACGAGAAGAAGTGGTCCCTCGCGAAGTGGCGCGACAAGATCGCGCACCTCGAGAAGCTCGGGATGCCGTTCCTCGTGGCGCAGTCCCCCACGGGGCAGATCCTCGGCTACGCGCTCGTGCAGCCGATGTCGGCGAAGTCGGGGTATCGCTACAGCGTCGAGAACTCGATCTACCTCGGGCAGGCTGCGACCGGGAAGGGCCTCGGGCGGGCGCTCTTGGAGGCGCTGATCGCGGCGTCGGAGCAGGCGGGCATCCATCAGATGGTCGCCGTCATCAGCGACAAGGGCGCGGAGGGCTCCGTCGCCCTGCACGAGAAGCTCGGCTTCGTCGAAGTGGGCCGGATGGGTCGCGTCGGCTTCAAGTTCGGCCGCTGGCTCGGCACGATCTACCTGCAGAAGCAGCTGAAGCCCGTGAAGAAGAAGCGCGGTCTCTTCGGCCGGTCCACCTAGCCCCCCATCCGGTCGTTGAGCGAGGAGCGCAGCGACGAGTCGAAACGTGCCGGGGGTCGGGTGGTGTCCGGTCGTTGAGCGAGGAGCGTAGCGACGAGTCGAAACGTGAGGGACGTTTCCACTCGCTTCGCTCGGTCAACGACCGGGGGTCGGGTGGTGTCCGGTCGTTGAGCGAGGAGCGTAGCGACGAGTCGAAACGGGACGTTTCCACTCGCTTCGTTCGGTCAACGACCGGGGTGGGGTGGTCTCTGGTCGTTGAGCGAGGAGCGCAGCGACGAGTCGAAACGGGGGTGCGGGGCGTTTCCACTCGCTTCGCTCGGTCAACGACCGGGGTGGGCGGTGTCTGGTCGTTGAGCGAGGAGCGCAGCGACGAGTCGAAACGGGACGTTTCCACTCGCTGCGCTCGGTCAACGACCGGGTGGGGCGCTCGGTCAACGACCGGGGTGGGGCGGTCTCCGGTCGTTGAGCGAGGAGCGCAGCGACGAGTCGAAACGCGGCGTTTCCACTCGCTCCGCTCGGTCAACGACCGGGGGTCGGGTGGTGTCCGGTCGTTGAGCGAGGAGCGTGGCGACGAGTCGAAACGGGCGTTTCCACTCGCTTCGCTCGGTCAACGACCGGGGGTGAGGTGCTCGGTCAGCGAGCGGGGGGGCGGTGTCTGGTCGTTGAGCGAGGAGCGCAGCGACGAGTCGAAACGGCGGGCGGGGCGCTCGGTCAGCGGGGGGAGGCGGCGCGCACGGCGTCGATGAGGGCGCGCCACGGGCCGGATGCCTGGGACTCGCTCAACGCCGCGTGACGCTCCGGTCCCTCGGGCATCCGCGCGCTCACGCGGTACGCGAAACGGTCCGCGCCGCGCGGCACGTCCCCCTCGCGCGCGTACGCGTCCTCGTCATCGTCGGCGTCCTCGTCGTCCCACGGGCACGCGTCGATGAGGTCGATCCACTCGTCGGCGTCGGATGCCTCCGCTTCGACGTCCCAGCGGCGCGTCAGGCCGGCGATGCCGCCCGAGCGCACGACGACCACGGCGACCGCGGGTGCGGGGCTCGCGGCCTCGGGGTCAGGATCCTGATGCACCGATCGTCACGCCGACGCCGCTCCAGGCGGTGCGGACGGCGGCGGCCTCCTCCGATGTCTCACCGTACTCCGCCCGCGCGGTGCGCAGGGTGGCCGCGGCGAACGCCGCGAAGTCGGTCGTCGGGGTGAGGGTTCCACCCGTCAGGGTCAGGTACCAGATCCGCCCGGCGCGCTCCCACGCATACCCGCCGAGAGCGGTCGCCGCGAGGTGGAACGCCTTGTTCGGGATGCCGGAGTTGATGTGCACGCCGCCGTTGTCGTCGGTCGTCTTCACGAAGTCGCGCATGTGGGCGGGCTGCGGGTCACGCCCGAGCACATCGTCGTCGTAGGCGGTGCCGGGCGCCTTCATCGAGCGCAACGCCTCACCCTGCACGGCGGCGGTGAAGATGCCCGCGCCGATGAGCCAGGATGCCTCGTCGGCCCTCTGGCGGTGCGAGTGCTGCTCGGTGAGCGCGCCGAAAACGTCGGCGATCGACTCGTTGAGCGCCCCCGACTGGCCGCGGTACGCGAGGCCGCCGGAGTGCTCGACGACGCCGTGTCCGAGCTCGTGCGCGATGACGCTGAGCGAGCCCGTGAAGCCTGCGAAGACCTCGCCGTCACCGTCGCCGAACACCATCCGCTCGCCGTTCCAGAACGCGTTGTCGTACTTCTCGCCGTAGTGGACGGTCGCTTCGAGTCGGCCTCCGGTGCCGTCGATGGATGCCCGGCGAAAGGCATCCCAGAGGAAGTCGAATGTCTCGCCGAGCCCGTCGTAGGCCTCATCGACCGCGATGTCGGCGACGGCGGGTTCGCCCTCCGCACGAACGCGCACGCCGGGCAGGTTCTCGCGGTGCTGCGCATCGGAGATGACGCGATCGGGCGAGGGCGACCCCTCGAAGACGAGCGCGTCGCCCTCGACCGACACATCGAGGTCGGTGAGGGTCGGGTGATAGACCCGCGGCAGGGCGAGCGTCGCGCGCGCCGCCTCGGCCGCGTCGGCGAGGTGCGGAGCGTCCGCCTCGGCGAGCCGCGCGAGCAGATAGGGCGGGACGATCGCGTGCATGTCGGTCACGCTACTCCGGGGCCCCGACGTGGGGCAGGGGCCCTCACGTGCGAGGCGGCTCGATGACGGGGATCGAGGCGAGGAGGCGCCGCGTGTAGGCGACCTGCGGCTGCAGGAGCACCTTCTCGGTGGGGCCCTCCTCGACGATGCGGCCGTCCTTCATGACGATGACCTCGTCGCACAGGCTCTGCACGACGCCGATGTCGTGCGAGACCATGACGAGAGTCAGGCTCTCGCTCGCGCGGAGCTCCCGCAGGAGCTCCAGGATCTGCGCTCGCACGGTGACATCGAGTGCCGACAGGGGTTCGTCGCCGACGAGGATGCGAGGGCGGTGCACGATCGCGCGGGCAAGAGCGATCCGCTGCCGCTGGCCGCCGGAGAACTCGTGCGGATAGCGCTGCATCATGTCGGCGTCGAGCCCCACCGCTTCGAGCACCTCGCGCACCCGTGCCCGGCGCTGGTCGCCGGAGCCCTCGACATCGAGGGCCCAGAGCGGTTCGCCGACGATGCGACCGACCGTCATGCGGGGGTCGAGCGACGCGTACGGATCCTGGAAGACGATCCCCGTCTCGCGGCGCAGCCAATGCAGCCGTCGTGCCGACGCGCGCGCATCGACAGGCCGGCCGCCCAGCTCGACGGTGCCCGCGCTCGGGGCATCCAGGCCCAGCAGAATCCGGATGAGCGTCGACTTGCCCGAGCCGGACTCGCCGATGATCCCGACGGCGGATCCCTCGCGCACGTCGACGTCGGCATCGTCGAGCGCCGTCGTCCATCGCGTCTTCTCGAACAGGTGCGTGCCGCGCTGCGGGAAGCGCCGCGTGAGCCCCCGGCCCTGCAGGAGCGCGGTCATGAGACGCCCCCCGGTTTCCACAGGGTCGCCGTGGCATCCCGCAGGAGCCCCTGTGTCACGGGAGACTCCGGCGCGGTGAGCAGGCGCGACAGCGGCCCCCGCTCGACGACGCGCCCGTCCTCTAGCACGACGGCATCCGTCGCGACCTGGGAGAGCACGGCGAGGTCGTGCGTGATGAACACGAGCGACATGCCGTCCCGCTCGACGAGGCCGCCCAGCAGCTCGAGGATCTCGGCCTGGATCGTCACGTCGAGCGCCGTCGTCGGCTCGTCGGCGATCAGCAGGCGGGGCCGGCAGGCGAGGGCCATCGCGATCGCGACGCGCTGACGCTGACCGCCGGAGAGCTGATGCGGGTAGCGCCGTACGAGCTCGGCCGCATCGGGGAGACGCACGCGCTCGGCCTCGGCGATGGCGCGTGCGGATGCCTCGCGTCGCGAGACCCCCTCGTGGATGCGGACGGACTCGCCGATCTGCCGCCCGACCGTCCTGATCGGATTCAGCGCCGTGCGCGGCTCCTGGAAGACGATGCCGATCTCATCGCCCCGGAGGGTCGCCAGTTCGCGATCGGGGAGACCGATCAGTTCGCGTCCGTCCCACCGCACGCTTCCGGTCGCGGTCGCCCCGTCGGGCAGGAGCCCGAGGATCGCGAGGGCCGTCAGGGACTTCCCCGACCCGGACTCGCCGATGAGGCCCACGCGCTCACCGTCGGGGACGTCGAACGAGACGCCGTCGACGACGCGGCGGCCGTCGATCTCGACGACGAGGTCCTGCACCTCGAGACTCATGACACCACCACCGGCTGGGGGGTCCGGGCGGCGGTGCGTCGACGGGAGAGGGTCGGGTCGGTGGCCTCGCGGAGGCCGTCGCCGAGCAGGTTGAGCCCGAGCACCGTGATCGTGATCGCAAGGCCCGGCCAGACGACCGACAGCGGGTGCACGGAGATGTAGGTCTGCAGATCCTTCAGCAGGATGCCCCAGCTGGGCTCCGTGGGCGGCGCGCCGAAGCCGAGGTAGCTGAGGCCCGCCTCGGCGAGCACCGCGACCGCCATGCCCCACGACAGCTGCACGATGAACACGGGCGCGACGTTCGGCAGCAGATGCCGCCACAGGTTCTCGAACGGGGTGAGACCCGCCGCGCGGCCCGCGAGGACGAAATCGCTGTGCAGCACACGGCGCAGCTCCGGCCGCGTCACGCGTGCGATGTTGACCCCGAAGCCGATGCCGACCGAGATGATGACGACCCAGAGCGACCCGCCCCACACGGACGACAGCATCATGGCGATGAGGAGCACGGGGAAGGCGATGAGGATGTCGACGAGCACGGCGACGCTCTCGCGCACCCAGCGCGTCGTGAGTGCCCCCACGACCGCGAGCACGAGACCGAGGAGCGTCGCGACGGCTCCGGCGCCGAGGGCGACCCACACGGTCGTCCGCGCGCCCGCCATGAGGAGGCTCAGGATGTCGCGCCCCGATCCGTCGGTGCCGAGAAGGTGGGGGATGCCCGGGGCATCCCACCGGTTCTGGACGTCGACCTTCTGCGGGTCGAACGGCGTCCAGAATCTCGCGACGAGCGCCGTGAGCCCGATCGCGAGCACGACGATGATGCCGAAGCGGCCCGTCGACAGTGACCAGAGCCGGCCGAGCCAGGCGAACCTGTGGCGCCCGTGGGCCTGTGCGCGTGTCATTCCGCCTCCCGCTGCCGGGGGTCGAGCGTGCGGTGCACGAGGTCGACGGCGAAGCCCACGATGAGAACGAATCCGGTGAGGACGAGGAGTTCCCCCTGCACCTTCGGCAGGTCGCGGGCGCCGACGTCCGCGACGAGCATGCGCCCGATCCCGGGCAGGCTGAACAGCTGCTCGATCACGACGGAGCCGACGATGATGCCCGCGACCTGAAGGCCGAGCACCGTGATGATCGACAGTCCGACGGTGGGAAGACCGTGCCGCAGGAGCGCCTGCGTGCGCGTGAGGCCCTTCGCGGCGGCGGTGCGGACGAAGTCCTGGCCGGTCGCCTGCAGGGTCGCCGAGCGCACGAAGCGCATCAGCATCGCGCCCTCGATGACGCCGATCGTGATCGCCGGCAGCAGGAGCGAGCGGAACGCGAGAGAGGGATCCGCCCAGCCGCTGCGCGGGAAGCCCTGGGCGGGGAGCCACCCGAGCCACACGGCGAAGACGACGACGAGCATCATGCCCGCCCAGACGACCGGAACGGCCGCAAGGGTCTGCGCGCCGACCGAGAGCAGCGTCCCGTCGCGGTGCCCGCGGCGCATGGCCGAGATCACACCGAACGGCATGGCGATGAGGATCGCGATCGTCATCGACATGAGGCCGAGCGGGATCGTCACCTGCCCCTTCTGCACGAGTTCGGACGAGACGGAGGCGCCCGTGAGCAGCGACGAGCCGAGGTCGCCGCGCAGGATCCCGCTGACCCAGGTGACGTACTGCACGGGCAGGGGCGCGTCGAGCCCCAGCCGCTCGCGGATCGCGGCGATCTGCTCCGGGGTGGCGTTGAGCCCTGCGATCACCTGTGCGACGTCGCCGGGCAGCACCCGGAGCGTCACGAAGATGAGCGCGCTGGCGACGAAGAGGCCCAGCAGCAGCAGGGCCCCTCGCGTCAACGCGTACCGGATCACGCCGGGTCGGTCCGCTACTTGCTCTTCGCCAGGTCGGCGAGGTTCATGCGCTCGTTGGTGTTCACGGTCGGGAACCCGGTCACGTCCGTGCCGACCGCGACGACGGATGCCCCGTTGTACAGCCAGTCGGCGGCCTGGTCCTCGGCGACGAGCTTCGCGGCATCCTTCAGGAACCCGTTCGCCGTATCGTCGTCGGTCGCTGCGATGTACGAGGCGTACAGCTGCTGCACCTTCGGGTTGTCATACGTGAAGTAGTAGTCCGGGTTCGTCCAGTTCTCGAAGTCGCGCGCCTCGGTGTGGAGCACGAAGCTCAGCTCGTAGTCCTTGTTGACGTAGACGTCGTTGATCCACGTGGGGAACTCAACCTGGTTCACCTTCAGCGTGATGCCCACGTCGTTGAGGTTCGAGACGAGGATCTGCGACACCGTCGTGCCATACCAGGAGGGGATCGTGAGGGTCAGCGTGATGTCTTCGGCGCCCGCGTCGGCGAGGAGTTTCTTCGCGGCATCCGGGTCGAACGGTGCCGTGGACTCGAGGTCGGCGTAGCCGGGGTCGAGCTCGGGGATCGGTCCATAGAGGGTCTGGCCCGCGCCGAGCGCCTCGACGATGGACTTCTTGTCGATCGCCTGGCGGATCGCCTGGCGCACGCGCTTGTCGGCGAGCGGACCCTTCGTCGAGTTCATCGCGAGGGTGCCCTTGTCGGTCGACTTGCCGAGGACGAGGGCGAAGTCGCCGTTCGCCTCGATCTGGTCCTTGAGGGTCGCGTCGAACCCGGTGACGACGTCGAACTCGCCCGCGAGTGCGCCCGAGAGGGCGGCCTGCGTATCGGGGACGTAGTCGAGGACGACTTCCTTCACTTTCGCCTTCTCGCCCCAGTAGACGTCGTTGCGCTGAAGGGTGATGGAGTCGCCCTGCTTCCAGTCGGCGAGTACGAAGGGGCCGGTGCCGTTGGCGGCCGTCTTGCGGTCGATCGTGTCGCCTTCCTTCAGGACGAGACCGGCCCGGCCGGTCAGGTTCCACAGGAACGTGCGGTCGGGGGCGGACAGCGTCACGACGACCTCCTGACCGTTTGCGACGATCGAGGCGACGTTCGCGAGCCGTGCCGAGTCGCGGTAGCTCGCGTTGTCCTTCACCTGCTGCAGGGACCAGACGACGTCCTGCGGCGTGAGGGCCTGACCGTCGGCGAAGGTGACGCCCTCGCGGACGACGAACGTGTAGGTGAGGTCGTCGTCCGAGACCGTGTGGCTCGAGGCGAGCGTGTCGACGATCTTCTGGTCTGGGGTGCGCGAGACGAGGCCCTGGTAGACGTTGTCGACGAGGATCTGGTCGAGCGCGGCGCCCGCCGTCTCGCGGATGTCGAGGTTTCCGGGTTCGGCGACGAGGCGGATCGCGACAGTCGCGTCGGGGTCAGGTGTGCCCGCCGTCGCGGTGGGCGAGGGGGCGGCGCCGCCGGAGCAGGCGCTGAGCAGAAGGGCGCCGGCCGCCAGCAGAGCGGCCGCGGCGACAGTGGTGCGGCGGAGCATTTCGGGTGTTCCTTTCGCTGGGCGTGCGCGCGCGAGAGCGCTGTGTGCGGGCACGACCGTGGACTCGGTGCGTAGGACAGCCTAGGCCCGGGTGCACCCCCGCGGATCCGGGGTGGGGACACGGGGCGTCATACGCGCGGTGTCGAATGGATTCGACTCGCGCGGCGCCGTCCCAGGGCGGGTGGCGTCTCGCCGCGCCTCGTCGCTCGGTGCGGCCGGCCGTCTCGCCGGGTCCGGCTCCGCAGCTTCAGTCCCGCGCGAGGTCCCCGATGAGGGCGGCGAGCGGCACGGGCAGCTCTTCCTGGACGTTGTGGCCCGAGGGTACGACGACGATCGTGGCCTCGGGAAGGCGCCTGCGGAACTCCTCGGCATCCGTTTCGGTGACGAATCCGCGCTCGCCGCGGACGAGCGTGATCGGTGCCGCCGCCGCGGCGAGGTCGTCCCAGCCCGTCGCCGAGAGGGCGCCGCGGAGCGCCCGCTGCTGGGCCTGGCTCTCCGCAGCTGCGGACGGGTCGGCGGCGAGCCGGTTCGCGAGGTGCGCGAAGTGGTGCTTCCACTCGACGCGTCCGTCCTCGCGCACGCGCGAATTGAGGAAGACGCCGCGCGTCGCCGCCTCGCGCGAGCCGCCGAGACCGAAGGCGAGAGCGCGGTCGACGAGCTCGTCGCGACTCGCCCAGTCGGTCGGGCCGGCGAAGAACGCCGCGATCGAGGATGCATCGCCGTTCGGGTCGATCCCGGGCGTGATGTCCACGACGACGAGTTCGCGGACGAGCTCGGGATGCGCGTGGGCGAGGGATGCCGCGGTGAGACCTCCGAGCGACTGCCCGACGACGAGCTGGGGGCGGTCGGTCCACGCGGCGATCGCGGGAGCGATGTCGGCGGCGAGGGCGGGACCGACGTACGCGGCATCCTCCCGCCACGACGAATCGCCGTGACCGGGGAGGTCGAGGGCCAAGGCGGGGAGTCCGAGGGCGAGCACGGTCGTGTCCCAGGTGTGGGCGTTGAGGCCCGCGCCGTGCAGGAACGTCACCACGGGTGCGGCGAACGTGCCCGTCGCGGCATCGCCGTACTGCAGGGCGCTCACCGTGCGGCCATCCTGGAGCGTGTGCGTCAGACGGCGGACCGGGGGAGCGTCGACACCGAGCTCGGTGGACTGCGCGGCGAGGAAGGTGAACTCATCCATCCGGCCATTCTCACGCATGCGCGGGTGCTGCGGGCCGTTGTCGTCGGCCGTGGTGCTGCACTATTCTCGGACGGAACAGATGTTCTATTGACCAGTGCGACGTGCGATCCCGGCATATTCAGTACCGTGTGAAGAATATGAGGATAATCTCACTTTAGATAGAACAAAGCTTCGAGGCAATGTCCGACCGTCCGAGTATCATGGGGGCATGAGTTCACCTGTTGACGCACTGGCCGTGGCGGTCGCCGCGCTCGCCGAGGCGTGGCCGGGTGACCGTGTCGACGGGTGTGAACCTGGCCGGCTGGTCGAGGTGAATCGCCTGCTCGGGCACGCGCGGCGCCTGATGGATGCCGCCGCGGTCCAAGTCGCGTCGGAGATCGCCCGACAGTCGCGGCCCGAGCTCGGCATGGACTCGCTCGCGAAGCGGCAGGGGCACCGCAACGCGACGACCATGATCGCGACGACCCTCGGGACCACCGCGGGAGAGGCTGCGAAGCTCGTCGAGGTCGGTGCGGCGACGACACCCCGACTGCTGCTGTCCGGCGAGGCGGCGCCCGCGCGGCATCCGCACGTGGCCGCGGCCGTCGCCGCAGGGTGCCTCGGGCGTGACGCCGCGGCCGCCATCATCCGGATGCTCGACGGCGTCGAAGACCGCGTCGGGGTGGCGGGGCTCGACAGGGCGGAACTCCTGCTCGTCGAACAGGCAGAGGGGCTCGACCTGCTCGCGCTCCAGAAGGTGCTTCTGCGTGCCGAAGCGCACCTCGACCCCGACGGTGTCGCCCCGAAAGAAGAAGACGCGCGGGCGCGGACGTTCCTGTCGGTTCGGCAGGACGCTTCCGGTGGCGTTGCGGTGAAGGGCTTCTACGACCCCGCACGCGGAGCCGTGCTGCTCACTCTTCTCGAGGCGATGGTCACGGCGGAACTCGGCGTCGCGCGCGACGCGGGTACGAAAGGCAACGGGCTGCCGCCGCGACCGGTCCCCGAGATGATGGCCGACGCGCTCATCACGGTGTGTGCGCACTATTCCGGGTGCGATCGGACCGGGCAGTCGCTGCCGGGGGCGACGGTGGTCGTGCGGGTGGATCTCGACGCCCTGCGATCCGGCCTCGGGATGGGTCTCATCGACGGAGTGGACCAACCGGTGTGCATCGCGACGGTGCGTCGGATGGCCGCCGGGGGCGGTGTCATCCCGTGGGTGATGGGTTCCGAGTCGGAGATCCTCGACTGGGGGCGCGAGAAGAGACTCTTCACGCGGGCGCAGAAGCGGGCGATCACCACGAGGGACGGTGCCTGCATCGGCTGCGGGGCACCGCCCGGCAGATCGAGAGTCCACCATCTCGAATGGTGGAGCCACGGCGGCAGGACGGACCTGTCGAACGGATGCCTGCTGTGCGACTCGTGCCACCATCTGATCCACGATCAGGGATGGGATGTCCGTATCGACGGGCCCGGCACAGCGGCGGCAGTCTGGCTGATTCCACCCGCGCACATCGACCCGACGCGGACCCCGCGCCCGGCGGCGCGACGGCGGTTCGACTATGCGCCGGCGGCGTGATCTCGCGTGGGATCTCGATACACCTGCCGCGTGATCTCGATACACCCGCCGCGTGATCTCGATACACCCGCCGCTGCGCGGCGGGCACTCGATCACCGTCCCGCGGGTGGCGGGTGGCGGGTGGCGGGTGCTCGATCGCTGGGGCCGGGGCCCGGGCGGGGCGGCGGCAATAGGGTGAGAGCATGACCGAACGCCGCGTCCACCTGTCCCGCTCGGCCCGTTCCGCCTACGACGCGCTGGAGGCCTTCTCGCAGACCGTCGGGACGATCGCGGCCGACGCCGGCATCGACGATCGCCTGAAGGAGATCGCGCTCATCCACGCGTCGCAGCTGAACGGCTGTGCGTACTGCGTGCGCGTCCACGTCGACCGCGCGGTCGCGGCGGGACTGTCCGCCGACGAGATCGCCCAGATCGCCACCTGGCGCGAGTCGGGCGTCTTCACCCCGCGCGAGCGCGCCGCACTCGAACTCACCGAGAGCTACGTGTTCATCCACGAAGAGGGCATCTCCGACGAGGTGTACGACCACGTCGGAGGCATCCTCACCGAGCAGGAGTACGTGGCCCTCAGCTGGCTGCTCGTCTCCATCAACGCGTTCAACCGCATCACGATCGCCGGCAAGTACCCCGTGCCGCCGCGCCGGGGGGAGCGCGCCGCGGAGGCGCCGCAGTGACGCCGAGCGACGCTACGCAGGTCCCCGGCACGCTGAACTTCCGCGACATCGGCGGGCTCTCCGCGGGCGCCGCGCGCACCCGTTCGGGTGTTCTCTTCCGCTCGGGGAACCTCGCGCGCCTCACCACGGACGGGCGGACCGTGCTCGATGCGCTCAGGCTTCGCCGCATCATCGACCTGCGCGACGAGAGCGAACTCGCCCTCGATCCGAGCCGCATCGAAGGCCTCGGCATCGAGGTGCAGCACGTTCCGCTGTTCCTCGGCTCGGCGGCATCCTTCTTCGACGACGACATCTCGCTCGAATCGATGTACCGCGGGCTCATCGACACCGCACCGGAGCGCATCGTCGCCGTCGTACGCGGGGTGCTCGGCGCGCAGCCGACCCTCGTGCACTGCACGGTCGGCAAAGATCGCACGGGCGTCACGATCGCACTCGTGCTGTCCGCGGTCGGTGTCGACCGCGAGGCCGTCGTCGCTGACTATGCGCGCACCGAGCAGTTGCTCCCCGCCGAGCGCAACGCCCAGGTCCTCCGCTACCTTCGTGCCCTGCACCCCGAGGCGCGTCACCTCGAAGACCTCGCGACACGATCGCCCGCCGGCGCGATGCGGACGCTCCTCGCCGACCTCGACGCGCGATTCGGGTCACCGACGGCGTACCTGCAGGCCCACGGCATCACGGATGAGGAGCTCGCAGGCCTGCGTGACGTGCTGCTGGTCGGCTCGTGAGGTAAGGCTCGCCTAAAACGGCGTATACTGGCAGCACCATGGCCACCGTGATCCAGACTGCCGTCACCCACGACGCGACCGCCTGCAAGGCGTCGCGTCACGCGCGTGCCCAGCAGCTGATCACGGCGGATGAGACGTCGCTCGTCGATCTCGAGACGCTCATCGCCACTCTTCCGATCTGCTCCACCGGACGCGTGTTCATCGAAGTCCCGGATGCCTCGTGGGTCTTCGACCTCGCCGTGCCGGCCCGCATGATCGTCACCTGGCTCGACCGCTCGCAGCGGACAGGAGACCCGGGCACCGGACGCGCGTGCGCTCCCGGACAGGCCCTCGCCCGCGCCGTCGTCGCGTGGGCCGACGAGATGCTGTGCGCCGACGCCTGCGAGGACGGCACGCGTATCCACCTGCTCGGCGGGTTCCTCGGCACGGCCGACATCTTCGATCACCTCACGGGTCGCCTCGGGATCGACGAGGCATCCGTGCACACGCCGGCCCGCTTCGGTCTCGCCGCCTCGCGCTGAGCGTGCACCCGGCGGCGGCTCAGCTTCCGCGCGGCACGTAGCCGCCGTCCTCGAGCCCCGCCATGATCTCGAAGCGGTTCGTCAGTGGGTTCCGCCCGGCGACGAGGTACAGCAACGGCATGAGGAAGCCGTAGCGCCGCCACTGCCGTGCGTGCTCCGCTTCGTGCACGAGAACACGGTCCGTGACGGCCCCCGCCCCGGTGAGGAAGCACCCGCCGACGCACACGCCGCCGCGTCCGAACGCCCACTCGGGCATGCCCGTGAACACCCACAGACCCGCGCGGCGCTCGACACGTCCCGTCGACCACAGCCCGCCCCACACCCAGCCGACGGCGGTGCCCCACCAGTAGCCGACGAGACTCAGGGGCGAGTCGAGGAGCACGCGCGGAATCCAGGCATCCAGCGCTGCGCCGCGCACGACCGCGCGCTGCGCACGTTCGCGCCACCCCGCGGGCGGACGTGCGATCACGCGAGCGCCCCGACGACGCGCAGGATCGTGCCGAGATCCTCGACCGCCGCGGTCGCCGACGCAGGGGCGAACCCCGAGATCGACGCGCCCGCGAGGGGCACCCGGGCGCGCACCGCACGGATGGCGGTGACGAGCTCGTCGAGACCCGTCCCGAAGGGCACGGGCGACGCGACCCCGGCGATCGCCGCCGGGTCGAGAACGTCGAGATCGACGTGGATGTAGACGGCAGCGGCCCCCGTCGCCGCGACCGCATCGACCAGGGCGGACGGATCGGTCAGCGACTCCGCGGTGACACTCACGATGCCGTGCGCGCTGAGCGCGCCCTCCTCGGCGTCCTCGAACTCCCGCGCGCCGGCGAGGATCACCCGACCTGCTGGCACTGCTCCACTGCCCGGCAACGGGAGCTCCTCGACGACGGCGCGCAGCGCCATCCCGGCGAACGCGCCCGACGGCGACGACGTGGGGTCGTGCAGGTCGGCGTGAGCGTCGAACCACACGACCGCGAGGTCGTGACGGCCGGCCGCATGCGCGATCGCGGGCACGGCCACGCCGCAGTCCCCGCCGATCACGATGACGGGCTCCTCCGCAGGTGACGACGCCAACGACTCCGCCATCGCGGCCTGCACGCCTGCAAGCGCGCTGAAGCGCCGGATGCCGGTGCCGAGCGATTCGCCCGCCGAAGGCGGGACCTCGACGCGCGTCGTCGCCGCACGGGGCAGATCCCCGGCGATCGCCTCGGCGCCGTCGATGAGATGCATCGCGCGCGATGACGGTGAGCCCTGCCACTGGGGAACGACGAGAAAGCGCGTCATGCTGTCATCCTCCCACCCGATGCCGCGCCCGAGGCATCGACGCGAAAACCTCCCGCGAGCGCGATCCGGTGACGGACCGCGCCGCGGGAGGTTCCCGTGGCGTTCTTGCCGGCTCTCAGAGCCTCGTGCTGCTTACTGTTCGATGGCAGCCGTGGACGTGCCGCCCGTCTTCAGCGCGGCGAGGCGGGCCTCGACCTCGGTCAGTTCGCCGACATCCTCCAGCGCGTTGAACTGCGCGTCGAGCGTCGAGGCGGCGATCTCCGCCTTGCCGGCGGCGAGCGCCTCCTGGCGGCGCACCTTGTCCTCGAAGCGGCCGAGCTCGCTCGTCGGGTCCATGACGTCGATCGACTTGACCGCGTCGTGCACCTTGTTCTGCGCTTCCGCGCTCTTCTGGCGGGCGATCAGCTCCGACGACTTCGACTTCAGCTCGACGAGCTTCTGCTTCATGCCGTTCAGGCCGTCCTTGAGCTTGTCGACGACCTCGGTCTGCGCCGCGATCGACGGGGCCAGCGCGCGCGCCTCGTTCTCCTCGCTGATCTGACGCTGCAGGGCGATCTTCGCGAGGTTGTCGAACTTGTCGGCGTCCGTGGTGTTACCCGTGCCGCGCAGCTGGTCGGCCTTGCGGCTCGCCGCGAGGGCCTTGTTGCCCCACTCGGCGGCGGCCTTGACGTCCTCTTCGTGGTCGCGCTCGAGCAGGCGCAGGTTGCCGATCGTCTCGGCAATCGCGGACTCGGCG
>MEEK01000006.1 GCA_001724425.1 Microbacterium sp. SCN 70-27 | reverse complement strand
CCGCACATACTCCTCGACCGCCCCCCGACGATCGAACAACACAAACACCACCAACCGACGCCCACCCACCGGAAACACCCCCGACATCACCGGCGCCGCGGGCGCCGTCATCGGACGCTCTGACCCAAGATCTTCAGAAGATAGGTGCCGTACCCGCTCTTCACGAGCGGCTCCGCGCGCTCACGGAGCTCGTCGTCCGACAGGAATCCCATCCGCCACGCGATCTCTTCCGGGCATCCGATCGACAGCCCCTGGCGCTTCTCCACCGTGCGGATGAAGTCGGTCGCCTCGGCCAGAGAGTCGAAGGTGCCGGTGTCGAGCCAGGCGGTCCCGCGAGGGAGGAGTTCGACGCGAAGGTCTCCGCGCTCGAGGTATGCGCGGTTGACGTCGGTGATTTCGAGCTCGCCGCGCGGCGACGGACGCAGCGACTTGGCGATCTCGATGACGTCGTTGTCGTAGAAGTACAGTCCCGGCACGGCGTAGTTGCTCTTGGGCTGTGCGGGTTTCTCCTCGAGGGAGACCACCGTGCCACTCTCGTCGAACTCGACGACGCCGTACGCGGTCGGATCGTCGACCCAGTATCCGAAAACCACCCCACCGGTCAGCGACGTGTACTGACGCAGCCGCGTGCCCATGCCCTGCCCGTAGAAGATGTTGTCGCCGAGCACCAGCGCGGCGGAATCGGAGCCGATGTGCTCTTCTCCGAGGATGAAAGCCTGCGCCAGCCCGTCGGGAGACGGCTGGGTGCGGTAGGTGATCGACACACCGAAGCGGGAACCGTCGCCGAGGAGCTGCTGGAACTGCGCCCCGTCGTGCGGAGTCGTGATGACCAGGATGTCCTCGATGCCCGCGAGCAGGAGCGTCGACAGCGGGTAGTAGATCATCGGCTTGTCGTAGACCGGGACGAGCTGCTTCGACACGCCGAGCGTGATCGGGTGAAGGCGGGAACCAGTGCCGCCCGCGAGAATGATGCCGCGCATCACCCCAGTCTTCCGGATGGCTTGCCTACCGCCAAACCTTCGTCCGCCTCACACGGGAACGTCGCAGAACAGATCGATCGCGCGGGCGATCTCCGTCGGTGCTGCTTCCGCGGCACGGCTCACCCACGCGTGGGCGTTCTCCCGAATCTCCGACCAGACCTCGTCACGCGTGAGCGCATCGTGGACCGACGACACCATCCCATCCGGGTCGTCGCGTCGGAACAGCAGGGCGTTGTAGCCGTCGAGGACCTCGTGTGAGTGGCGCGATTCCGCGGGCGCCACATAAACCGCGCCCATCGACATCAGCGCGTACGGGACGAGGGAGTTCTGATCATCCGTGAGCGCGACAACGACGCGCGGGTGGCCGGCAGCGATCCGATCGATCGCCGCCGAATCGGCCAGTGACGGGACGAACTCCACTTCGGCCCGGGCGGCACGCGCCGTCTCTTCGATCCGCCTGTGGTCCGCGTCGGACCCGCCGATGACGACGACCGCCGCACGGGACTCGGTCGGAAGCGGACGCGGGTGCCGTGCGGGTGCCACGCGGGCACGGATGTCCCACGGCGACTCGGCGCGGAGGCGATGCTCCGTCTCGCGATTCGGGGCGATGTAGTCGAACTCCGGTCGGTAGCCGGCGATGATCGAAGCCTGTCGTGCCGGGTCATGCGGGAACGCGAGAGTTTCGAGGCCCGGGAGCAGGAAGACCGGAACGGCGCCACCGGTCGCGGCAAGCCACGTCGTCTCTGCCGCCGACCAGTCGCACGCGACGACGACGCGGCCCCGCGCCGAACGCACCTCGACCACCGACTCCTGTCGCGATGTCGCGCTGAGACGGTGAATGTCGACGCTGCGGCCCGTCGCGCGCAGATCCTCGGCGACCGAGCCCACATAGTCCGCCCACAGCGGGTCGACTTCCGGGCCCAGGACGAAATCGATGTGAGGATCACCCGCAACGGTGCGGCGCAGGAAGTCGTTACCCCAGCGCCGCCAGAACCGCCGCATCGACCCGAGCTCACGATGCCCCTGGCTGTACCCGCGGCTCGCGGACTCATGATGAATCAACAGAGCGGCCGGCTGGTAGTAGCAGCGGACGCCGGCCTCCCAGGCGCGCAGCCCGTAGTCGACGTCCTCGAACCCGAGCCAGAACTCGTCGTCGAGAAGCCCCACGCGCGCAAAGGCATCGCGAGTGATGTAGACGCACGCCCCCGAGACGGATCGGTTGTATCCCGCGACGTTGGCGACGGCAGTCGTGGCGGGCGAGCCGACATGCAGATGCCCCCACCACTGGGGCGCGAGGAGCCGGGCGTAGTAGGTCCCGCCGTACTGTATGCGCCCATCCGGATACACGAGCATCGGGCTGACCATCCCGATCTTCGGGTCGATGGCGTAGGCGCTGTACTGGAGCGCCTCCAGCCACCCTTCCTGAGCGACGATGTCGCTGTTGAGGAGCACGATATCGTGCTGCGCCGCCGCCATGCCCACGTTCACCGTGCCCGCAAAGCCGAGGCGCGTATCCTTCAGGATCACTTTCACCCGATCGGATTCCAACTTTTTCAGCTCGGCGCCGACGGTGGGATCGATGAAATCGTCGACGATGATGACCTCGTAGTCGACGTCGGCGCACGTCGTGCGAATGCTCTCCAGAGCGGCAGTCAGCAGGGGCAGGTCGTTGTAGCTCGGGATGACGATGCTGACCGGACGACCGTGCGAACGGAACCATTCCCGCATTTGCGGATTCGCGATGCGACCGCCGGTGTTGAGATCATAGGAGCGTCGCGCGCGCTCTGCGCGGAAGGTCTCTTTCCAGCCCTCCGGCATCGAACGGTAGATGCGGCGCGCGGCGCGCCTAAGTATGTGTGGCATGCCTGAACTTCACGATCTGCAGAACGAAAGCGGAACTCCCATGGTATCGACTTCTTCGACCTCCCCCCGTCCCCGATTGGTCGTCGTCGCCCCCGACATCGTCGGAACGAAGATGGCCGGACCCGGAATCCGCTTCGTTGCCATAGCTCGACAAATGAGCGACGTCGCCGACGTGACGCTCGCATTGGGCCCCGAGGGGAGTCGCATCGAAGAGGTTGCAGACCTCGGGTTCGCCGTCGCCGAGTACTCAGACCGCGCCTCACTCGTCGCCATCGTTGCCGCACACGACATCGCATTCTGTCAGCTGATCGATCAGGAGGTAGTGCGGCAGGGCATGGATGCGGGGTGCCGGTTCATCTTCGACCTGTACAACGCGTTGCCCGCCGAGGCGATCGGCGCCGAACGGATCGGCGGATTCGATACGCAGCCGGAAATGGACAATGCTTTCACCGATGTCCTCGCGTTCTTCCGCTTCTGCCTGCGCGCCGGCAGCTACTTCGTCACATCGAACGAGCGACAGCGCGACTTCTGGATTGGCTACATGATGGCGGTCGATGCCCTCCTCCCCAGTGAACTGCGTGGCCGGCATGCGTCGGATGTCGTCGGACTCGTGCCGTTCGGCATGGAGGACGATGAACCGACGTCTCGACGACGTGCGATCCGGGACGGATTGGGCATCGGTGACGAGGCGCTGGTGCTGCTGTGGGCGGGAGGGATCTGGGACTGGTTCGACGCCGAGACACCGATTCGGGCGGTCACGTCCACGCGAACAGACGGCGCCGACGTTCACTTGGTGTTCTACGGGACCACGCACCCGAATCCGATGATCGGAACACCGAAGGCGGTCGCGCGAGCGCGCGCGCTCGCCGACGATCTCGGCGTGTTGGACGCCGGCGTGCACTTCATCGACGGATGGGTGCCCGCTGAAGAACGCGCTGACTACCTGCTCGACGCCGATATCGCTATATCGGCGCACAAGGAGTCGTTCGAGACGCGGTATGCCTTCAGGACACGAATCCTCGATCACTTCTGGGCGACACTGCCGAGCATCGTCACGGAGGGAGACTGGTTCGCCGACTACATCGCCGCCGAGGGACTTGGACGCGTGACAGGGTACGGCGACGTTGACTCCACGGTGGCCGCAATCGAAGAACTCGCCACACCGGAGGCGCGTGCCCTCATCCGAGCCGAGGTCGCGCGAGTGCGCGATTCGTGGCGATGGGAGTCGACGACGGCACCGCTGCGCGAGGCGGTCAGCGACTGGCAGCGGCGACTCCCCCTCCGAGATCCCCTTCCTGCGCCGGAGATCGCGGTCACGCCTCCCCCGATCTCCCCCGATGCGCCCACGTGGCGCGCGGAGTTGCGCTCTGCTCTCGCGCGGTCGCCGCTAGGACCGGTCGTTCGAAGGGTGCGGCGCGCCCTGGGCCGCTGACGCCGTCAGCTGCCGGTAGAACGCCCCCACCCGGTCCAGGACGATCGGCCAGGTGTAGTCCGCGGCCGTGCGCAGGCCGTTCGCGGACAGTCGCTCCCGTTCCTCAGGGTCGCGCATCAGCCGCGTGATGGTATCGGCCAGGGCAACGTCGTCATCTTGAGGCACGATGACGCAGTTGACGCCGTCGACGCAGAAGTCGCGGTTGCCGTGGGAGTCGGTCGTGATCACCGGGCAGCCTGCGGCCATGGCTTCCAGGATCGGCAGGCAGAACCCTTCGTGCCGAGAGGTCTGGACGAACAGCGCCGCAGAGTTGTACAGCGCGTTGACCTGGGCGTCTGTCGGTCGCACCGAGTACTCGACCCGCGGATCGTCGAGGATGTCGGGCTCTCCCCCGAACAGAAGGAAAGTCGGACGCTCATCCCCCAGCGATTGCCAGGCGCGCGCCGTCATCGCGAAGTTCTTCTGGAAGAACGATCGACCGAGCGCCAGGATAGCGTCGTCGCGGCGTGTCGCATCGGGGATCACATGAAAGGCCGTGGGGTCGTATCCATGCGGGATCAGCGTCGGAGTCACTCCGACGGATTCGAGCTCGCCGACCTGATAGCTGGCTTCGGTAATGCTCGCGAACTCTCGGCGGTAACTTGCGACGACGGCCGCGCGAGCGACCTCGTCATCCGGGTAGAACCACGTCTCGAACTCCTGGATGAGGTAGGCCGGCAGTCCGTGATTCACCGACGCGAGCCAGACGATCTCCGCCGTCTCCCACCATGTCGCGACCTTGATGGCATCCACCGAGCGCAGGGCGAGGAGGAGGTCCTCGTAGGAGTAGAAGGTCCGCACGGGCACCCGCAAATCGAACCACGTCGGGTGGTCCTGCAGCGACCAGATGTCCACGTCGAACCCACGCTCCGACAGCCCATTGGCCAGTTCGAAGACCGCCCGGATGCCGCCGCTGACGCTCGTCGCGTTGAGCACGAACACAACTCGCGTCTCGCCCTCGGCGTTCGTCACGGTGCGCTGCATCGCCCATGCACGCTGCTCCCCGAACAACTGGGGCAGGGATGTCCTCGACACCGGCAACTCGGTGCTCGAGAAGCACAGAGTTCGGATGTTGCCCGCCCATGCCCGTCGGATGAAGTGCGCGACCTGCCGGTCCAGGTCGAGGCCGACGAGCTCCCGGTCGGCCGCGTCCACACGATCCAGCGCACGACCACGGACGAAGAACCCGTGGTAGCCGGCGGTGAGCACGTACCGCGGAATAGCCGATTGTCCGTAGTCCGCCGACGGCGTCCTCGCCGGGGCGATCTCACCCACGGCCCGGTCCACGTCGTAGCCCGAGATGATGCCGTCCGCCGTGCGGTAGGAAGGCGTCACGCACCCCACCTCTCCAGCGTGGTGATAGTCGTACGCGGCGCACTGCATCTCGATCACCGCGCCGGTATCCGGCAACGGCTGCGACGCATCGAGCAGGAGCAGGTCGTGGTTCCGGCGTTTGCGGAGCATCCAGCGGCGGATCTCGACGAGATCGAACGACGGCGCATCCTCCGTGCCGGCGATGGTGAGATCGTCGGCCTCGATTCCCTTCAATCGCGCCGCGGTCGACGGGGATACGAGCAGGTGTGCGTGCAGTTCCGGCACGGCCAACCGCGCCCACGCGGCCACGTCGTCGGATGTCTCTCCGGCCAGCACAATGGTGATCGGTCGCCAATGCACGCGATGCCACGCCTGCGCTCCTGAGGAGGTCAATCGGGTCGTCACCCCGTTGGCGAATGTGGCCCCGCGGCGTCCGCGGATCTCCTGGATGGAGCGACGCCGTCGGAGATACCTCCGCGGCCCCAGGCGCAGGAACATCGCGCCTGCACCGAGCAGTCGCGCAAGTCCCTCAACCACTCGGGCAACCGCATTGGCTGCCCTCCGCGCCATGCGCTTCACCATGTCACTCGCTTTCCGTGCAACCCCGGAACGCAGTCTATGGTCGCCGTCCGTCCGCTCCAATTTCGTGGCTTTCGTGGCCAGGCAACGCGACACCCCGAAGCGGGAGCCGTGCGATCGACCGGTAACCTGGGACCATGCGCAGACTGCTCGTCACCGGCGGCGCCGGCTTCATCGGCTCCAACTTCGTCCACCACGTGATCGAGCACACGGACGACCACGTCACGGTGCTGGACAAGCTCACCTACGCGGGGAATCTCGCGTCGCTCGCGGGCCTCCCCGAAGACCGATTCTCGTTCGTGCAGGGCGACATCACCGACGCGGAGCTTGTCGATGGCCTCTTCGCCGACGCCGACGCCGTCGTTCACTACGCCGCCGAGTCCCACAACGACAACTCGCTCCACGATCCGCGACCCTTCCTCGACACCAACATCATCGGCACGTACACCCTGCTCGAAGCGGCGCGGAAGAACGGCACACGACTGCACCACATCTCCACCGACGAGGTCTACGGCGACCTTGAACTCGACGACCCCGAGCGCTTCACCGAGAGCACCCCGTACAACCCGTCCTCCCCGTACAGCAGCACGAAGGCCGGCTCCGACCTGCTCGTGCGCGCGTGGGTGCGTTCATTCGGCGTCCAAGCCACCATCTCGAACTGCTCCAACAATTACGGGCCGTACCAGCACGTCGAGAAATTCATCCCCCGACAGATCACCAACGTCATCCGGGGCATCCGCCCCAAGCTCTACGGCAAGGGCGAGAACGTGCGCGACTGGATCCACGCCGATGACCACTCGTCGGCCGTGCTGACGATCCTCGACAAGGGCGTCATCGGCGACACCTACCTCATCGGCGCGGACGGCGAGAAAGACAACAAAACCGTCGTCGAGTTGATCCTGACGCTCATGGGCCAGCCAGCGGATGCGTACGACCATGTCACCGACCGCGCCGGACACGACCTGCGCTATGCGATCGATTCGACCCGACTGCGCTCGGAGCTCGGCTGGCAGCCGCAGTACCGCGACTTCGAGGCGGGGCTGGCCGCGACGATCGATTGGTACCGTGCGAACGAGGCCTGGTGGGCGGCCGACAAGGACGGCGTCGAAGCGTTCTACGCATCGAAGGGGCAGTGATCGGCGTGACGGAGTACGGCAAGCCGCTCGCGATCACCGAGACGACGATCCCCGGTCTCGTCGTCTTCGACCTGCCCGTCCACGGTGACGCGCGAGGCTGGTTCAAGGAGAACTGGCAGCGCGAGAAGATGACGGCACTGGGGCTGCCCGACTTCGGACCGGTGCAGAACAACATCTCGTTCAATGACGCCATCGGCACGACCCGCGGTATCCACGCCGAGCCGTGGGACAAGTGGGTCTCGGTGGCGACAGGACGGATCTTCGGCGCGTGGGTCGACCTTCGTGAGGGCCCCACCTTCGGTGCCGTCTTCACCGCCGAACTCGATTCGTCCAAGGCGATCTTCGTGCCACGGGGCGTCGGGAACTCGTACCAGACGCTCGAGGCGAACACGGCCTACACCTACCTCGTCAACGACCACTGGTCGCCGGATGCCACGTATTCGTTCCTCAATCTCGCCGACGAAACGGTGGCGATCGCATGGCCGATCCCGCTCGTCGACGTCGAGATCTCCGCGAAGGACATCGCCCACCCGCGCCTGGCCGATGTGACGCCGGTGCCACCGAAGCGCACCCTGATCATCGGCGCGAATGGACAGCTCGGACGTGCGCTGCGCGCCGCGTACGGCGATGCCCCGCACGTCGAGTACGCCGACCGCGGAGCGTTGGATCTCACCTCCCCCGACCTCTCCTCCGCGCGCCGCTGGCGCGACGTCGGCACGATCATCAACGCGGCCGCCTACACGAAGGTCGACCTCGCGGAGACGGACGAGGGGCGAAGAGACGCATGGGCCACCAACGTCATGGGCGTCGCGGCACTCGCTCGCATCGCGACGGAGAACGATGTCACGCTCGTTCAGGTGTCGAGCGACTACGTCTTCGACGGCGCCCTCGATCGTCCCTACCGGGAAGACGACGCGATCTGCCCGCTCGGCGTCTACGGACAGACCAAGGCCGCCGGCGATGCGGTCGTGTCGACCGTCCCGCGCCACTACACGGTTCGCACCAGCTGGGTGATCGGCGACGGCGGGAACTTCGTCCGGACGATGGCGTCGCTGGCCGAACGCGGCATCGATCCGCAGGTCGTCGACGATCAGATCGGGCGGCTCACGTTCACGGAGGACATCGTCCGGGCCATCCGCCATCTCGTCGAGACACGCGCGGACTATGGCACGTACAACGTCACCGCGTCAGGAGACCCTCTGAGTTGGGCACAGATCGCCCGTCTCGTCTTCGAGCTGACCGGTCACGATCCCGCGCGTGTCACGGGAGTGACGACCCGGGACTACTTCGCGAAGGCCACGGGCTCCGTCGCACCCCGACCCCGCCGCAGCACGCTCGCGCTCGACAAGTTGCACTCGACCGGGTTCGCTGCGTCGGAGATGATCGAGTCGCTCAAGCTCTATCTCGGCGACCGCCAGCGCTGACCGGCACGGACGAGACGGAGGCGCCCCGCGTCACGGGACGATGACGTCCTTACAGCCGAGGAGGCTATTTCGGTCCACGACGTTGCCAATCCCGTACGCACACACGCGATGGGCGCCGGATGTCGTGGCGATCGTCGTCGAGTACCCATGTGCGCCGCCGTAGGCGGGGTAGATGCGCGCGATATCGTCACGGTTCTGGTCGGCGGTCACCTTGGTCACCGCCGAGTCCACGTAGATGTGCACGACGATCGGGGCGGTCGTGTCCGGGTCAAGCGTCCAGCCCGACGCCGTCACCGAGCCCGCAGACACGGCCGCGGAATCGAGATACCCGATCGGAGGCGCATCGTTGACCACCGCGGGCACGACAACGTCCTTGCACCCGAGCAAAGTGTTGCGGTTGACGACGTCGCCGATGCCGTAGGCACACACCCGATGCGCACCCGGACTCGTGGGGATCGTCATCGAGTACCCGTGGTTTCCACCGAACGTGGGATAGTTGCGCGCGATGTCGGCACGGTACTGGTCGGCGCGGCCCTTGGTCGTCGCCGAGTCCACGTAGATGTGGACGACGATCGGCTCTGCCGTGTCGGGGTCGAGAGTCCAGCCCACCGCGGTGAGCGATCCGGGCGCCACGGAGACGGCATCCAGATACCCGATCGGCAGAGAATCTGCCTTGGGCGCGGGGACGATGACCGACTTGCAGCCGATCGGCACCGCCGCTCCCGTGTAGTCGTTGATGGCGGCCGCGCAGACCTGGTGAGCTCCCGGGGTGGCCGAGATCGTCTGCGTGAATCCGTGACGGTCTCCGTACTCGGGGTAGATGCGCCCGATGTCGCTGCGCGTCTTGTCCGCCAGATAGACCGATCCCGTTCCGTCGACGGAGATCTTCACGGAGATCGGCGCCGGTGTGTCGGGATCGAAAGCCCACCCGATCGCGGTGATCCCGGAGGCATCGGTGCGGACCTCATCCAGGCTTCCCCAGGGATCGACGTCCAACGGAGCCAGGAGCGTGACGGTTCGGCACCCGAGCGCGGTGTCGCCGCCCAGGCCTGCGTTGACCGCCGTCAGGCAGATCTCCCGCGTCCCGGGGGCCAGCCGAAGCGAGATCGAATAGCCGCGGTTCGTGCCCGCGGCGGGGTACACCGTGCCGACGTCGGGGCGGGACGCGCCGGTTGTCGTGGTCGCCGCCTGATCACCCGACACCGCACGGACCGTGACCGGCGCGGAGGAATCCGGATCCCAGGCCCAGCCGCTGATGGTCACCGTCTTGCCGACCACGCTGACCGCATCGATGCTTCCCAACGGGTCTCGTTTGCCGTCGACGGCCTCCGTGACGGTAACGGACGCGCACCCCAAAGCGGTGTCGGCACCCGGCCCCACGTTGACCGCGACGGCACACACCTCATGCCGACCGACGGGCACTTCGCGGGTGCCGTAGAAGCCGTGAGCACCACCGTAGGCGGGATAGTTCCGCGCGATGTCCGATCGCACCACATCAGCGGTCAGACTCGACCCGGCATTCCCGTCGACGCTGAATTTCACGACCGCCGCGGAAGACGTGTCCGGGTCGATCGCCCAGCCGACGGCACGGATGCCGCCGGCGACCGCCGTCACGGCGTCCAGGTAGCCGATGGGCGCTCCGGACATCGCCGTGAGCGTCCGGCATCCCAGTTGCACGTTGCCGCCCGACATGACGTTGATCGCGTAGGCACAGACTTGATGGGTTCCGGGGCCGACGGCGGGCACCTCCGCATCGAAGCCGTGCGCCGCTCCGTACCTCGGGTAGACCGCCCCGACATCGGCACGGGAGCCATTGGCGGTGAGCGCCGTCGCAGACTTGTCGTCGACCCAGACATGCACCTGAATGGGATCGGACGTGTCCGGGTCGATCGCCCAACCCGCCACCCGGAACACGCCCGGTCGGGCCTCGACCACATCCAACGCACCGAACGGATTGACGATGCCCTGCGTCGACCCGAACCACTGTGTGTAGTAGTTGTAGAAGTTTCTGTTGCCGTAGCTCGAGCATCCGTCGCCCAGCCCGTAGCCGGCGGCGAGCGCCGCGGCGTTCGGCTGATACGGGGTGTAGTTGTAGAGGGCCGCGGTCGCGTAGTTGCGGATGTTGAGGGTGGTGCCGCCACAGGCGCTGTTCGGGTTGTACCCGATGAAGTTGACCCCCGGCTGCTTGGCGAAGTTGGCGGCCTTGTAGGTCTTGAGCTGCTGCGTGCCCTTCAGGATCTGCGGCCCGACACCGGCGAAGGCCGGATCGCACGGCGCGGTGTCGGGGCAGGAAGCCCCCATCGCGGCCTTCAGGTTCCAGTCCGAGGGTGCGCTGCTCGTGGTGAGCCCCTGCTCCTTCTGCAGCGTCGTGAGGATGACCTTCGCCGAGATGCCGCAGGCGACCTGTACGCGGTAGATCAGTTCGGACACGGGCATGGTCCCGCCCTGGATGGCCGAGCAGATGAGGTTGCCGGTGGTCTGCGAAACGACGGCTCCTCGAGAACTGATGCCCGTAGTCAGCACGTTCAGACACTTGCCGTTCTGGCAGGTACCGATCTTCGCGTTGAGGAATGCCTGGATCTCCGCTGCGGACATCGCGTTGCCGTCGTAGAACAGGGCGTCGGAGATGATGCTCTCAGGATTGAATCCGACGACCGCCGCAGCCTGCACGATCCCCGCGTCGACTGCGGGGGCGGCCGACGCGATGTCCGTGCGGGGAGTCACGGCCGACGCGGCCGCCGGTGCGACGAGCAGCGACGCGGCCAGCGCGAGCGCCGAGATGACGGTGACGACGCCGCCGCGCCGCAGGGGTCGGCGGGCACGCGAAAGGCTTCTGCTTCGGGGGAGCATGAAACCATTGTGACGGAAGTGAACTCCTGTTACCACCGATTCACTCCGCGACACGCCAAAGACACGCCTCTTCGGGCGCCTCTACAGGTCGGCGTGCAGCTGCCACACCCGTTCGGCGGCACCCATCCACGAGAACGCGCGGCCACGGTCTCCGGCCAGCACGGCGTACCGCTCCACCGCGGCCGCCGAGCCGAGCACCTGCCCCAGCGCATCGGCGAGGGCCTCCCCCGCATCGGCTCCGCCGTCTGCGGCGAACGCACCGCCGTCGAGGACGACGGCCCGGTGCGTCGGAGAGTCGGATGCCACGACGGGCACTCCGATCGCAAGCGCCTCGATCACCCGCCACGGGAACGCCGTCAGCCGCGACGGCGCGAGAAGCGCCACAGCGGCACCGAGCACCGCGGCACGATCCGCGTCCTCGAGCGCGCCGCGCACGTGCACACGCGCCTCGTCGAGGCCGGCCGCGACGGCGAGCTCCTCGACGACGGGCGCGTCGTGTTCGGGGACGTCGATGACGACGACCGGGAGATCGGAACCGGCCCTGGCGATCGCGGCGAAGGCATCCGGCAGCCCCGCCGACGGCGCGGACGACCCCGCGACGAGGAGGAACCCGTCGGGGAGCTCGAGCGCCCGACGTCGACCGATCTCGTCGACGGGCACGGCGAATCCCGCCGGCGCCGCGCCCGAGATGACACGGATCCGATCACCCAGCCGTGCGATCTCGGCGAGCCCTGCGGCGGCGGCGTGCGTGGGGACCACCACGGCATCCGCATGCCTGACGGCGCGCTTGAGCATCGCCCGATGCCAGGCCACACTCGTTTTCGCCATCTCGGCGGGGCGCTCCCAGGCATCCAGATCCCACAGCGTCACGACCGTCTGATCGTGATCGTGCACGCGATCGTGCTTCACGAGCGGGGCGAGGACGGTCGGCGAATGGATCATCCCGCCGCCGACACCCGGCGTCACACCGAGCTGCCACGCGGCGGCCAGTTCGCGCCGCGCGAGCGACATCCGCGCAAGCGACTCGAGCCCCGGGACGGCGCCCTCGACGGTGCCGGCGGCATCCGCCACGGCCGGGACGATCCCCCCGACGGCGCACCCCGCGGGCGCCATCCGCACGAGCGCTCGGCCGAGCTCGCGCGAGGCGATCGCGAGATTCGGGTCGACGGGGGCGACGACCTGGTCCAGCACGACCCGCAGCAGCGCGGTCACGGCGCCGTCGTCGGGGACGGGGACGGCGGGTAGAGCGCCTGCTGGATGACCTCCCGCACGTGGGCGTACTCGGCAGCGGTGGGCCGATCGGTGTCGATCCCCGCACCCTTCGGCGTCAGCTCGATGGTCTCGACCGGCTGCTGCTTCGCCTTGACGGCCAGGTCGACGAGGAACGGCAGCAGCCCCACGGGAATGTCCGTCTGCACGAGGTCCTCCCCCGCCTTCGCGACATCCTGGAAACGGGTCAGCACGTTCGCGGGATTCGCCTGCGCGAGGATCGCCTGCTGCAGCTCGCGCTGCCGACGCATGCGGTCCCAGTCGCTCGTCGTGTAGCGCGACCGCGCGTACCACTGCGCAGTGTCGCCGTCCATGTGCTGCGGCCCCGGCTCGATCCACCCGATCGCCCAGTCCTCGGCGGGCTGTCCCTCGTACGTGGGACCGCCACCCTCCGGGAGGCGCTCCTGCACCGTGATGTCGACACCGCCGAGCGCGTCGACGATGTCGGCGAACCCCTTCATGTCGACGAAGACGTAATAGGGGATGTCGATCCCGAGAATCCCCTCCGCGGCATCCTTCGTCGCCTCGATCGCGGGGGTGGATGCTTCCTCCGCCGCCTTCGGGTACAGCCCCGTGCCGCGGTCGTCGCGGCAGATCTCGACGGCGTTCATGATCTGGTTGATTCCCGGCCCCCACCCGCACGTGTTGGACTTGTGCCCCTGCAGCCCCTCGGGGTACAGGTCGTGCATGGGCCCGTCCGAGAACGGGACGTGCGCGAGGTCGCGCGGGATGCCGGTGATGTGGGTCGCGCCCGTCTCAGCGTTCACGGAGACGACGGAGATCGAGTCGAACCGCATCGAGTCGCGCCCGAGACCGGAGTCGGCGCCCAGCAGCAGGATGTTGTAGTACCCGTTGGAGGGCGGGACCGGCGGCTCGTGGTTCGTGAAGATCGACGCGATCGCCTCACGCGCCGGCGCGATGAGCTGCTGCGCGGCGTAGGCGACGCCGCCGCCCCCGATCACGAGCCCGGCGATCGCGGCCACCGCGATGAGCGGCCGCGCCCCGGGTCGCGTCTTCACGAGGCGGACGAGCCGCAGCGTGTCGATCGTGAGGACCACCCACAGCACGGCGTAGGCGACGAGGACGAGCTGCAGCACGAGGAGGAAGACGACGTTGGTGCCGAGCGTCGTGAGCAGGCTCGGCCACACGATCGCCGCGACCACGGTGAGGAGGATCAGCACCCACATCGTGAGCGTCGCGGTGAGACCGATGCGACCGAGGCGACGGTTGCCGGTCAGCGACTGCGCGGAACCCGGGATGAGGAAGTTCAGGGCGACGAGCCACCAGGCGCGCCGGGTCATGACCTTCGGCGAACGCGTGTCGGGCCGGCGGATCGGGTCCTTCCCGATGATCACGCCGTCATCGGCCGCTCTGTTCGGGCGCGCCTGTGGCCGCTCCGGTGCCGAAACGCTCACGAGGCATCCCCGCCGAGCGAATCCTTCAGGCGCCGGTTCTTCTCCTCGACCTGCTCCTCGAGAAGCCGCGCGTACTGCTCGACACGGTCGCCGAGTGCCGCATCGGAGGCGCCGAGGATCCGCGCCGCCAGGAGGCCCGCGTTCTTCGCCCCGTTGATCGACACCGTCGCCACGGGGATGCCCGCAGGCATCTGCACGATGCTCAGGAGCGAGTCCATCCCGTCGAGGGTCGCGAGCTGCACGGGCACGCCGATGACCGGAAGCGCCGTGAGGGAGGCCAGCATGCCCGGGAGGTGCGCGGCTCCCCCGGCCCCCGCGATGATCGCGCGGATGCCACGCCCGCGGGCCTCACGGCCGTAGCGCACGAGCTTGTCGGGCGTCCGGTGCGCGGAGACGACCTCGACCTCGTGCGGGATGCCGAACTCGGTCAGCACCTGCGAGGCGTCGCTCAGGACGCGCCAGTCGGAGTCCGACCCCATGACGACGCCGACGAGCGGGGACGCGGAGGAATGCAGCGGCGTGGTCACCCGACCAGGCTAGGGCGACACCCTGGAAGAACCCGGGAACGCCACGGACCCTCCAGCGGGTACTCAGGCTTCAGTCCGCGAAGAACGCCGCCGCGGCGCGCGCTTCGTAGACCGTGGCATCCAGGTCGTCGCCGGTCGTGTTGACGTGGCCGACCTTGCGCCCCGGGCGCGGTGCCTTGCCGTACGTGTGCACCTTCGCCGCGGGGTGGGCGGCGAGCGCCCCCGGCAGGCGGCTCTCGAGAGAGTCGGTGGCGGGGCCGCCGAGGATGTTCACCATGACGGCCCAGGGCTGACGGGGCGACGTGTCGCCGAGCGGCAGGTCGAGGACCGCCCGCAGGTGCTGCTCGAACTGCGACGTGACGGCGCCGTCCTGGCTCCAATGCCCGCTGTTGTGCGGGCGCATCGCGAGCTCGTTGACGACGAGCCGCTCGTCCGTCGTCTCAAACAGCTCGACGGCGAGCATGCCGGTGACGCCGAGCCCTTCGGCGATCGACCGCCCGATCTCGGCCGCCACCTCGACGAGCCGCGCGGCGCCATGCGGCGCGGGCGCGATGACCTCGGCGCAGACGCCGCCGCGCTGCACCGTCTCGACCACCGGATAGACGACGAGCTCGCCGGAGGGCCGGCGTGCGACCTGCTGGGCGAGCTCGCGGCTGAAGTCGACGAGCTCCTCGGCGAGGAGGGTGCCCGTCTCGAACCAGTCGGCCACCTCCTCCGGCGACGACACGACGCGCACACCCTTGCCGTCGTAGCCGCCGCGGGGCGTCTTCACGACCGCGCGGCCGCCGTTCGCGTCGAGGAAGGCCTGCAGCTGCGCGGCATCCGACACCGCCGCCCACTCCGGCTGGGGGGCACCGAGCTCCGCGAGGCGCTCCCGCATGCGGAGCTTGTCCTGCGCGAACTGCAGCGCGTCGGGGCCGGGATGCACGGCGACGCCGTCGGCGACGAGCGCGCGCAGCACCTCCTGCGGGACGTGCTCGTGGTCGAAGGTGACGACGTCGACGTCCTTCGCGAACGCGCGGACCGTCTCGAGATCGCGATAGTCCCCGGTCGCCGTCGCGGCGAGGGATGCCGACATGCCGGGCTCCTCGGCGAGGACGCGCACGTCGAGGCCGAGCTCGACGGCGGGCGCGATCATCATGCGCGCGAGCTGACCGCCGCCGACGATTCCGACCTTGAGTGCCATGCGTTCCCTTTCGACCCGTCCGACCGGTCCATCTTCCCAGGTCTGTGCGGGGAAGAGGTCACGGGGCGACGTCGCGGCGGGTGGGTTCGCCGCCGGGGATTCACGGCAGGGGCGGCGGCGGGCCGGGGTCGCCCGGGACGATGGGGATCGCGTGCGAGTCTCGGTGGGCGAGGATCTGACTGACCTCGACCTGGTCGGCGAGCACTTCGTGCAGAAGCCGCACCGAGGGGACGTTCCGCAGGCGCAACGGCGCGTCCACGCCGTTGGACAGAGTCAGGGTTCCCGCCCCCCACATCCGCTGGATGGGCCCGCGCCGCTCGCCGATCGTGTAGCCGCGGACGTGACTCATCTCCTCGCGGTGGCGCCCGAACAGACCATGCTGCGCGATGACCCGGCGCGTCGTGACGGTGTAGGTGCGCGACAGCCACCGCAGGAACGGGACGACGACGAGGAGCAGCACGACGGCTCCCGCCGCAGCCCACAGCATCCAGTTCTCGAACGGCGCGGGCAGGTTGCCGGTGAAGTAACCGACCGCCCCGGCGACGCCGATGAGGACGAGGGCCGACCAGAACAGCGCGCGTGCGTGCGTGCGGACGCGCGCGATGCGGAGTTCGTGCACCTCGGCGCCGGGCGCCGGGGTCACCGGGCGCCCCGTGTATGCGGTCGGCTGGCTCACACCCCCATTGTGGCGCCCGCACGTCTCGAAAGCAGGCTGGACCGGCCGAGAGTCCCGGTTTGTGACCTTCCGGCATCGATCGGCCCTGCTTTCGCGACGCCGGGGCCGGCCGCGCGACGCCCCGGCCGGTCGCCCGAGGCGCGTCCGTGGCGGGAGCGGGTCAGCGCACGTGGATGACGTCGCCGGCGCCGACGACGCTCTCGACGCCCTCGGACACGAGGACGAGCCGCCCGGTGTCGTCGAGGCGGACGGCACGGCCGTGGAGCATCGCACCGCCCGGGAGCGACGCGGCGACCTCGGCCCCGAGCGTGCTGCAGTGCTCCGTGACACGATCGGCGACGGCGGCGTGCCCCCCCACGGCGAGGTCGGCGATGCCGTCGCGGAGCCCCGTGAGGAAGTCCGCGAGGAGGCGGTCCTCATCTGCGGTGGCTTTGAGGTCGGCGAACGAGGTCGCCGTCGGCACGGGAAGATCGAAGGTCGGCATGGCCGTGTTGACGCCCGCGCCGACGACGACCGATAGCGGGTCGGACGGCAGCACCTCGGTGAGGATGCCGCTGATCTTGCGCGCCTGCGGCCCCGCACCGACGAGCACGTCGTTGGGCCACTTCAGGGCGACCGTCTCCCCGGGTAGCTGCGCCGCGATGGCATCCCGCATCGCCGCGCCCGCGATGAGTGGGATCCAGCCGCGATCGGCCACCTCGACGGCGCCGACCCGCAGGAGCACCGAGACCGCGAGCGCGGTCCCCGGCGGCGCCGTCCACACCCGATCGAGGCGCCCCCGACCGGCCCGCTGGTCGCGTGTCAGGAGCACCGACAGGTGCGGATGCCCCTCGGCATCCGCGTGCGCGTCGCGCATGAGCCGCGCGTTGGTCGAGTCGACGTGGTCGATCACCTGGAGGCGAGGCGACACGGCGGCGGCGAGCGGGTAGCCCTCTTCGCGAAGTGACATGCCGCCACGATACGCCGCCGCTTCGCCGCGGCCACCCGCGCGGTTCATTCGCCCCTTCCTGCGGGAATGGATGCCCTATACCCGCACCTTCTGGCAAGTGAAGCCGCGGGGCGGGCGCGACCAGGCCTGGGGAGAGTGCACAGGGGATGCGGCGTGCCGTTGTGGCACTCCCCCAACCCTGCGGGCGGGCCGGTCGCTAGGGTGGAACGCGTGACCGACCAGGCTGACCTCTCCACGACCGCCGGCAAGATCGCCGACCTCCGCGCGCGCTACCAGGAAGCGGTCCTCGACGCCGAGACCACGGCCCGCGAGAAGCAGCACGCCAAGGGCAAGATGACCGCGCGGGAGCGCATCGAGCTGCTCGTCGACCCCGGTTCCTTCGTCGAACTCGACGAGTACGTGCGGCACCGCACCGTCGCGTTCGGCATGGACCGCGCGCGCCCGTATGGCGACTCTGTCGTCACGGGTGTCGGCACGATCCATGGGCGCACCGTCGCGGTGTACGCACAGGACTTCACGACCTTCGGCGGCTCGCTCGGCGAGGTCGCCGGCGACAAGATCATCAAGGTGATGGAGTTCGCCCTCCGCGGCGGGATGCCGATCATCGGCATCCTCGACTCCGGCGGCGCGCGCATCCAGGAGGGCGTCGTCGCGCTCGGCAAGTACGGCGAGATCTTCCGCCTGAACACGGCGGCATCCGGCGTGATCCCGCAGATCTCGATCATCATGGGCCCGGCGGCCGGCGGCGCGGTCTACTCGCCCGCCCTCACCGACTTCGTCATCATGGTCGACAAGACGAGCCAGATGTTCGTCACCGGCCCCGACGTCATCAAGACCGTCACGGGCGAAGACGTCGGCATGGAGGAACTCGGCGGGGCGTACACGCACAACACCCGCTCGGGGGTCGCGCACTACCTCGCCGAGGACGAGGACGACGCCCTCGACTACGCCCGCACCATGATCGGCTTCCTGCCGGACAACAACATGTCCGAGATCCCCGTGTACGAGAACGCGTTCGAGTGGGAGACGACCGACACCGACCGCACGCTCAACACGGTGATCCCCGACTCCCCGAACCAGCCGTACGACATCCACGGCGTCATCCGCACGGTCGTCGACGGCGGCGAGTTCCTCGAGGTGCAGCCGCTGTTCGCCCCGAACATCGTGATCGGGTTCGGCCGCATCGAGGGCCGGAGCGTCGGCATCATCGCGAACCAGCCGTCGCAGATGGCGGGCACCCTCAACATCGAGGCCGGCGAGAAGGCATCCCGCTTCGTGCGGTTCTGCGACGCGTTCTCGATCCCGATCGTCACCCTCGTCGACGTGCCCGGCTACCTCCCCGGCACCGACCAGGAGTGGACCGGCGTGATCCGCCGCGGCGCGAAGCTCCTCTACGCGTACGCCGAGGCGACGGTGCCGCTGGTCACCGTGATCCTCCGCAAGGCCTACGGCGGCGCGTACATCGTGATGGGCTCGAAGCAGCTGGGCGCGGACGTCAACCTCGCCTGGCCGACGGCGGAGATCGCCGTCATGGGCGGTCAGGGCGCGGTGAACATCCTCTACCGCGGCGAGATCAAGAAGGCAGAGGATGCCGGGGAGGACGTCGCCGCCGTCCGCGCGCGTCTCGCGAGCGAGTACACCTACAACGTGGCATCCCCGTTCCTCGCCGCCGAGCGCGGAGAGCTCGACGGGATCATCGAGCCCGCGCAGACCCGCGTCGCCGTCGCGAAGGCGCTGCGGGCGCTGCGGGGCAAGCGCGCGAGCCTGCCGGCCAAGAAGCACGGGAACATCCCGCTGTGAGCGAGGCCGTGGCCGCGGGAGCGAACGGGGATGCGGATGCCACGGCATCCGCATCGATCCGCGTCGACATCCGCCGGGGAGACCCGTCACCGGAGGAGCTGGCCGCCGTCGTCGCCGTCGTCACAGAGGCCTACGACGCGGAAGCCTCGGCGTCGCTCGCCGAGCCCGAGCCACGCGCCTCGGCATGGCAGGTGAGCGCACGGAGCCTGCGCACGCCGCTGCGCCGCGAGATCGGCTGGGGCCGCTTCGGAGGCTGATCTTCGGCTCGCGCCCCGCGCGCCGCCCCGGCATGCGGGATGCCACGACGACCGTATCCCCCGCGCGCGTCCCCGCGCGTGTCCCCCGAAATACCTACAGACACGTGCGGCGGACACCGGAAGAATCATCTTGCTGGAACGCTTCTGCGTTCGGTGCACGTGCCTCAGGCGCGCCGCACCATCGCGAGCAGGTTTTCGGGTAACCGGCTCGCATGGCGAGGGGCGGGCGGCTTCGCCGCCCCTCGCCTCCTCTTCTTCAGGGGCCGACCGACGGGCATCCCTCAGGACTCGTCGCCGACTCTCGGCACCTCGTGCCAGAGGTCGACCGTCTCCTCGCCGTCACCGTCGGCGGAGCGCCCGACGATCGTCACAGCGACATCCTCATGCGGGGACGACCGCACGATGATGTGCTGCGACCGCGTCTGCCACAGCACCCTCGCGACCTCGTCACGCACGGCCTCCCGCCGCGCGGCGTCGATGCCGTCGAGACCGCCCTCGTCCTGCATCGACACGGACGAACCCGCGGCACGCGCCGCGACGAGGGCCGCCCGCACGCCGTCGTCGAGGAGTGCCGTGCCGCGGATCTCGTCGCGGAGGGTGGCCTCGGCGTTCCGGGCGAGCACGCGCGCGGTCGCGTCGAGGTGTCCGCCGACGGCCACAGTGTGCGCGAGCACGGGGCCTGCGACGGCGAGGGCGCGCTGAATCTGCGTCCGACGCTCGCGGCGCATCCCCTCCTGCGAGGCGAGCCACTCCGACGCCTCGCGCTGGAGCCTCGTCAGCTCGAAGGTGTCGCGCGCCGCACCGTCGAGAAGCCGTGTGAGAAGCTGTGCCACTCCGACCCACAGCACGGCGCCGACGAGTCCGAACGCCATCGCGGACGGAAGGCCGATCCACAGGGCCGATGACACGCCGGCGAGCGCCACGCCCGTCCACGCCGACCACGGCCTCCGGCGCACCATCACGATCGACATGAGCGCCCCGACGGCGCCGAGACTCCAGGTCGCATAGCCCGCGAAGCGCGCATCCGGGCCTGCCGCGAGCCAGCTCGCGTTCGGGACGATCGCGGCAGTCGTCACGGCGAGCACGGCCGCCCACCCGGGCAGCAGCGCCCGTTCGCCCAGGCGCGCGCGGACGGGATCGGCCGCCTCTTCGGTGCGGGCATTCCAGAAGATGCACAGCCAGGTCGTCGCGAGGAACAGCGCCACCGACGCGATCTGGACGATCGGCAGCACGGGCGGTGTGGTCCAGAGCAGCGCTGCCGCGGCGAGGTACCCCGTGAAGGCCACGCCGAGGGCCGAGAGCACGGTGCGCATGCGGAGGGCGCGGAGGGTCATCGCGGGCGCTCCCACTCCAGCACGACCTGCGTCCCGGCATCCGACGTGTGCACGCGGGCCCTTCCGCCGGCGGCCGCCATGCGGGCGACGATGGAGCCGCGGATGCCGAGTCGATCGTCGTCGACCTCGTCGGGCGAGAAACCGTCACCCGTGTCGACGATCCGCACGATGACACGTCGCGATCCGGTGCCCAGTTCGACGGAGAGGCCCCGTCCGCCGGCATGCTGCACGGAGTTGGCGACGGCTTGGGTCGCGGCGAGCACGATCGCCCGTGCGACGCGTCCGGGGATCGGCGCGGCATCGCCTCGCGCCGCCGATGCGACGCGCAGCCCCGCGACGAACGGTGCAGCCGAGCTCTCGATCGCGCCGACGAGGGCTGCCGGGGTGACCGGCTCGTCGGAGCCCTCGCCGGGGTCCTGCTCGGCGTTGGCGAGCCGGGTGAGCGCTTCGCGGGCCATCGCCGCGGCGAGGGCGTCCTCGCGGGGCGTCGCGGCCCGCTCTGCCGAGATGAGAGCGGCGAGGACGCTGTCGTGCATGAGGGCCGCGACGGCGACCCGCTCCGTCTCGGCGGCATCCGCCTCCGCCGCGGCCGCATAGGACGACACGGCGGCGGCGCGCGCCCGGTCGATCTCGACGGCGACGGAACGCAGGGTCCAGCCGAGGGCGATGATGACGCCGCCGAGGATCATGGCGAACACGGCTTCCAGCACCACGGGCACGACGACCGGGAACGCGGTTCCGAGCTGCAGCAGGCGCCCGACGAGGTAAAGGGTCGGGATCGACACCGCGACGGCGATCTGCGCCGCCAGGGGCGCGACCATCGCGGCGGCGGCGGTCGTGACGTTCAGGAGATACCAGACCCAGGCCGGCGAGTCGGGCGGGGTGGCGACTCCCGCCGTCGCGATGGGCCATGCGCTGTAGACCGCGAACAGCGCCACGACGCACACCGTGCTCGTCACCCGCACCAGCACGCCCGTGAGGAGCGAGACGACCATGAGCGCGATCGGCACGAACGCGGTGATCATCAAGGCGAGGTGCCACATCCGCTGTTCCTGGACGGAACCGACCGCGGTGAGGAACGCCTGCGCTGCGAGCACGGCCGCCCCGAGCCCGACCACGAGCTGGAGGATCCGCTCGACACGCGCCTGTGTGAACCGGTCTCCGCCTGCCGCGATGTCGCCCAGCGGGCGCCGGATCGCGGGGTCGGCGGCGATCGGCGGCCGCTCAGCCGTCACCGGCGGTCTCGATGCGCTCGTCGTCGACGATCCCGTCCTCGATCGCGCGCTTGCGCAGATCGATCTTCGTCGGCGCGGGCCGCCCGACCTCGGTGTACTTCACGCGGATCCGCGTGATGTTCTCTTTCGCGGTCGAATAGGCGATGCCGAGCCGGTCCGCAACGGCCTTCAGCGGAAGCCCCGCGGCGTACAGCCGCAGCACTTCGCGCTCGCGCGTCGCGAGTTGGGCGTCGGCGAACGCACGATCGCCGTCGATCGCGCCCGCCCACTCGAGGTTGTCGAGGGGATCGCCGTTCGCGATCGTCACGATCGCGGCGATGACGTCGTCGGTGCGGGATGCCTTGCTGATGACCCCGCTCGCTCCGGCGGCGAGCGCCTCCCGCACCGCGGCGGGGCGATCCGCGACACTGTGGATGAGCACCGGCGACCCGTCGCCCATGAGCTGCACGACGTTCTCGGTGACCGTCGTGCCGTCGCCGAGGGTGAGATCCAGCACGACGACGTCGGCGGGGAGCGCCCCCATCGCCGACCGCCACATCCGGTAGTCGCGCACGGAACTGCCCGAGAAGACGACCTGGATCGTCCCGATCCTCGCGCACGCGGCACTGAGACCCAGACGGACCGATTCGTGATCATCGATGAGCGCGACGCGGATCATGGCTGAAGCCTAGTTGGTGGCACCCGCGCGGCCGGGAACGATGACATCGCACGCGCCCGAGCGCGGCACGCCGCGTCAGTCCGCCCGTGCGAGCACCGTCACGGCTTCGATGTGGTGCGAGTGCGGGAACAGGTCGAACGCGTCGATCCGCAGCGGCTCGTAGCCGTGCGCACGGAAGGTCCCGAGGTCGCGCGCAAGGGCTACCGGGTCGCACGCGACGTACACGACGGATGCCGGGGACAGTGCGGCGATCTGCTCGACGACGGCCCGCCCCGCGCCCGCCCGCGGCGGATCGAGCAGGACGACGCCCTGTGCGAGGCGCGCGCGCTCGGCAGCGCTTCCCTGCGCGAGCAGCCGCGCGAGGAAGCGGTCGGTGCGGTCGGTCTCGGCGCGGGCGCCGACCCATTCGGCGAGGTTCTCGCCCGCGTGCTCCGTGGCCCGGGCATCCGCCTCGACGCTCGTGACGCGCGTCGCGGGGCCGCCCGCCTCGGCGAGCGCGGCCGCGAACAGGCCCACTCCGCCGTACAGGTCGAGGTGGTGCGCGGCCGGGTCGACTCCCCCTGCGGCGTCGAGCGCCGTGCGGACGGCGCCCGTGAGGGTGGATGCCGCGAGACGGTGCACCTGCCAGAATCCGCCTGCATCGACGGCGAACTCGCGCCCGCCGACGCGCTCGATGACGCTCTCCCGCGCGGTCGGGTCCTCCGGCGCGCGCACGGAGCGGGGTCGGAGGGGGCGCCCGCCGCGACCGCGCCCCTGCGCGCCGCCGCGCGCGGGCGGCGCCGCGACGGGTGCGGGGCGCACGATGACGCGCACCGACCCGTCCGAGGGCTGGACGAGGTCGATACGCCCGGGGGCGAAGCCATCGAGGCTCCGCACCACCTCCTCGATCTCGCTCGTCGCGAGGGGGAGGTCGGGGGTCTCGATCACGCGGTGGCTCCGCGCGGCGAACGGGCCGATGCGGCCCGCGTCGTCGACGTGGAGGCTCACCCGTGTGCGCCAGCGCGTGGCATCCGCGGTCTCCGCATCCACGATCTCACCACCGGCGCCGAGGACGGGGCTCGCCTCCGACATGGTCGCGGCGGGGGACGTCATGCCGCCGAAGCGCTCGAGCGCCTCCAGGAGCACCCGGGTCTTCAGTTCGCGCTGATGGACACGCTCGATGTGCCCGAAGTCGGCGCCGCCGGGCCGGTCGGCGGGCGGCACCGACACGTCGGCGGCCGCCCACACGTGCGGGCGCCGGTGCGGCGAGGCATCCAGCACCTCGACGACATCGGCGCGCCAGAACGCGCTCTTCGTCGTGTCGGTGAGCTCGACGCGCACTCGCTCGCCCGGGATCGCGCCCTCGACGAAGACGACCCGCCCCTCGTGTCGGGCGACGAACACGCCGCCGTGGGCGACATCGGTGATGTCGAGATCGAGAAGGTCGCCGTCCTGCATCCCTCCACGCTAGCCGCCTACGCTGGAGCGCATGCGCGTGTGCCTCGCCTCCACCTCGCCCGCCCGACTGATGCTGCTGCGGCAGGCGGGCATCGAGCCCGAGACCCGCGCGCCCGAGGTCGACGAGGAGGCGGTCGTCGCCGCCGTCGAAGCCGGCGAGGCGCGCACCCTCGCGCCCGACGAGCATGTGCTGCTGCTCGCCCGCCGCAAGGCGCAGGATGTCGCGGCGGCCCTCGCCGCCGAGCAGCCCGACTTCGACGGGATCGTGATCGGCGGCGACTCGATGTTCGAGCTCGGCGGCGCCGTCCTCGGCAAGCCGTACACGCCGGGCGTCGCGACCGCCCGCTGGCGCGACATGCGCGGACGCACCGGCGTGCTCCACTCCGGCCACAGCGTGTTCCGCCTCGCCCCCGGCGAGCCGGCGCGTGAGGCGCACGGGGTCGCCGAGGCATCCGTCACCTTCGCGGCCGACGTGACGGATGCCGAGATCGCCGCCTACGTCGCGAGCGGCGAGCCCCTGCAGGTCGCAGGCGCCTTCACCGTGGACAGCCTCGGCGGAGCGTTCATCGAGCGCGTCGAGGGCGACCCCTCGACGGTCGTCGGCATGTCCCTGTCGACGCTGCGGCGCCTCTGCGGCGAACTCGGCATCGTCTGGACCGACCTCTGGAACCGATCCGAAATTTCGTAGGTTCCCGCACGCGTTTTCGCGTCGATCTTGTGGCGTGGATCCAAAGCCACCCCCCGTCTGGTGGGTAGGCTGGCATCCATGCCTCTCCCCACGGCCACCGCGCCCGCGCGCGCGCAGATCGCCAAAGTGCTCGTCGCGAACCGCGGGGAGATCGCCGTCCGCGTGATCCGCGCCGCACGCGACGCCGGCAAGGCCTCGGTCGCCGTGTACGCCGACCAGGACCGCGACGCGATGCACGTGAAGCTCGCCGACGAGGCGTACGCCCTCGGCGGTGCGACGAGCGCCGAGACGTATCTGTCGATCGAGAAGATCCTGTCGGTCGCCCGCCGCTCGGGAGCCGACGCCGTGCACCCCGGGTACGGGTTCCTCGCCGAGAACGCCGAGTTCGCCCGCGCCGTGCAGGCCGCCGGGCTCATCTGGATCGGCCCGTCCCCCGATGCCATCGAGGCGCTGGGCGACAAGGTCACCGCCCGCGCGGTCGCCGAGAAGGTCGGCGCACCGCTCGCCCCCGGGACCCCCGGCCCCGTCGCCGGCGCGGAGGAGGTCATCGCCTTCGCCGAAGAGGTCGGTCTTCCGATCGCCATCAAGGCCGCATACGGCGGCGGCGGACGCGGCCTCAAGGTCGCCCGCGAGCTCGACGAGGTCGCGGAGCTCTTCGAGTCGGCGACGCGCGAGGCGATCACCGCGTTCGGGCGCGGCGAGTGCTTCGTGGAGAAGTACCTCGACAAGCCGCGTCACGTCGAGACGCAGTGCCTCGCCGACGCGGAGGGGAACGTCGTCGTCGTCTCGACGCGCGACTGCTCGCTGCAGCGCCGCCACCAGAAGCTCGTCGAGGAGGCGCCCGCACCGTTCCTCACCGAGGAGCAGAACCGGACGCTGTACGAGGCCTCCAAGGCGATCCTCAAGGAGGTCGGGTACGTCGGCGCGGGAACGTGCGAGTTCCTGATCGGCGCCGACGGCACCATCTCGTTCCTCGAGGTCAACACGCGCCTGCAGGTCGAGCACCCCGTGTCCGAAGAGGTCACCGGCATCGACCTCGTGCGCGAGCAGTTCCGCCTCGCCGAGGGCGGCACGCTGGACTACGACGACCCGACCCCGATCGGCCACTCGATCGAGTTCCGCATCAACGGCGAGGACGCCGGCCGGAACTTCCTGCCGCAGCCGGGACGCATCCACCAGTTCAAGACGTTCGGCGGCCCGGGCATCCGTCTGGATTCCGGCGTGACGGCGGGCGACAGCGTCTCGGGCGCGTTCGACTCCCTCCTCGGCAAGCTCATCGTCACCGGCCGCGACCGCGAAGAGGCGCTGGAGCGCTCGCGCCGCGCACTCGACGAGTTCGAGGTCTCGGGGATGCCGACGGTGCTGCCCTTCCACCGCAAGGTCGTGCGCGACCCCGCCTTCACCGCCGAGGACGGCGTCTTCCGCGTCTTCACGCGCTGGATCGAGACCGAGTTCGTCAACGACATCCCGCCGTGGGACGGCGAGGCCGAGGCTCCCGAAGAGGCGGAGCCCCGCCACACGGTGGTCGTCGAAGTCTCGGGCAAGCGCCTCGAGGTGAGCCTGCCCGATCGCATCGTCGCGTCCCCCACGAAGATCGGCCGCCCTGCCGCCGCTCCGCCATCGCGTCGCTCCCACGACGCGTCCGTGAACTCCGGAGCCGCCGGGGATGCCGTGAAGTCGCCCATGCAGGCGACGATCGTCAAGGTCGCCGTCGAGGAGGGTCAGCAGGTCGTCAAGGGCGATCTCGTCGTGGTCCTCGAGGCGATGAAGATGGAGCAGCCCCTGCAGGCGCACAAGGACGGCGTCATCGGCGCGATCGACGCGACGCCCGGCACGACGGTATCGGCGGGACACCAGCTCCTCACCATCTCCTGAGAGCGGCGCGTTTCCGTCCGCACGGGGCGTAGCCTGAGGCCGTGCCTCGCCATCGTCTCGCCGTCGTGCTGTCGGTCGTGGGCGCGCTCGCCATCGGCACCCTGAGCGCGTGTTCATCGACGAGTGCTCCGACCGATGAGGAGAAGTCGGCTCTGGAGGCGTGGGGCGATGAGGTCATGGCCGCGGGCGGCGGAGGCATGAGCGGCGAGGTGTCGGGCGCCGCCGCGAGCTACAACAAGGGCCAGGCCTTCCCCACGCCGACCACCTACACCTCGATCGAACTGCGCTGCAAGGGCACCGACCGGGTGCAGTTCAGCCTGACCTACACGGGCGATTGGGGGTCGCAGACCGTCACGCAAGAGATCGTCTGCCACGACGGCGCACCGCTCACCCCGATCGCGATCCCCTTCGGCGCGCGCGATCTCACCGAACTCTTCGTGTCGGCGACCTCGCCGGACGACAGGGGCTATTGGGTGGTCGTCCCCCGCGCGTAGCGCTCTGCGAGCACTACCGGGAGCCGGCGCCGACGTCAGCCGAAGAAGTCGTCGTCGCGGTTGACGAGATGCATCGCGCGCGTGGCATCCGTGATCGATCCGGTGAGCGACGGGAACACCGCGAACACGCGTGAGACCTGGTCGACCGTGAGACGGCGCTCGACGGCGATCGCGATCGGATAGATGAGCTCGGATGCCTTGGGGGCGACGATCACGCCGCCGATGACTGTGCCCGAGCCTTCGCGGGCGATGATCTTGACGAAGCCGTCCTTGATGCCCATCATCTTCGCGCGGGCGTTGGCGGCGAGCGGCAGTTTGTACACGTAGCCGTTGATCGCGCCGGTCTCGAGATCCTTCTCCTGCCGGCCGACCGTCGCGATCTCGGGCGCCGTGAAGATGTTCGCCGTGATGCGGCGGCGCTCGAGCGGGATCACGGTGTCGCCCAGGGCGTGGAAGATCGCGGTGCGCCCCTGCATCGAGGCGACGGAGGCGAGGGGCACGAACGTCGTGCAGTCGCCCGCGGCGTAGATGTTCGGCACCGACGTGCGGGCGACCCGGTTGACCCGGATGTGCCCCGACTCGGTGAGTTCGACGCCCGTCTCGGCGAGACCGATGCCGGCCGTGTTGGGGATCGAGCCGACCGCCAGGAGGCAGTGGCTCCCCTCGACCGTGCGCCCGTCGGAGAGGGTCACCACGACGCCGTCCGCGGTCCGCGTCACGCTGTCGGCACGCGACTTCGAGAGCACCGTCATACCGCCGCGGGTGAACACGCGCTGGAGCACGAGCGCCGCGTCGCGGTCCTCACCGGGCAGGACCTGGTCACGGCTCGAGATGAGCGTGACCTTCGCACCGAGGTTCATGTAGGCCGAGGCGAACTCGGCGCCGGTCACGCCCGATCCGACGACGATCAGGTGCTCGGGGAGCGCCTTCATGTCGTACAGCTGCGTCCACGTGAGGATCCGCTCCCCGTCCGGCTTCGCACTCGGCAGCTCTCGCGGCGACGCACCGACCGCGACGACGAGCGTGTCGGCCTCGACGCGGTCGAAGTCCGTGCCGCCGGGCCCGGTCGCGACGACGATCGAATGGTGGTCGTCGAGCCGCCCGTGACCCGAGATGATGCGCACCCCCGCCTCGATGAGCTGGCTGCGCATGTCCTCGGACTGCTGGCGCGCGAGGGAGAGCAGCCGCTTGTTGACGGCGGCCAGGTTGATCGCGACCTGGGGCTTCAGCGGCCGGCCGTTCTCACCCTTCGCGTAGAACTCCACACCGAGGTCGGATGCCTCGGAGATCGCGACCGCGGCATCCGCCGTCGCGATGAGGCTCTTCGAGGGGACGACGTCCGTGATGACTGCCGCACCGCCGACGCCGGCGCGCTCGACGAGCGTCACCTCCGCACCCAGCTGCGCGGCCGCCAGCGCCGCCTCGTAGCCTCCGGGGCCACCGCCGAGGACGGCGACGGACGGGGACGTGACGAAGCTCGCGGTCATGCGTCCATTCTTTCAGCCCGGACGCGTGAATAATCGCAGTGTTCCCGCGGAGGCCCCGGTGTTCCTAGAGTGGACGCATGTCCGACACGATCACCAACCCGCTCGACGACCCCACGGCCGATCCCTTCGAGATCGCTGCGCACGCGGCATCCGACATCGCCCGCATCACCGGCGTCGAGCGTCACGACATCGCCCTGACCCTCGGCAGCGGGTGGGGCAAAGCCGCCGACCTCATCGGCGAGACGACCGCGACGATCCCCGCGACCGACGTCACCGGCTTCAGCAAGCCCGCCCTCGCCGGCCATGTCGGCTCGCTCCGGTCGATCCTCACCCCGTCGGGAAAGCGCGTACTCGTCATCGGCGCGCGCACCCACTACTACGAGAACCACGGCGTGCGCCGCGTCGTGCACAGCGTCCGCACCGCCGCGGCGACCGGGGCGAAGACGATGGTCCTCACGAACGGCGCGGGTGGCATCAAGAGCACCTGGACGCCGGGAACCCCCGTCCTCATCAGCGACCACATCAACCTCACGGGCGACTCCCCACTCGAAGGCGCGACGTTCATCGACCTGACCGACCTGTACTCGACGCGGCTGCGGGACGTCGCGCGCCGTGTCGACCCGACCCTCGACGAGGGCGTCTACTGCCAGTTCCGCGGGCCGCAGTACGAGACGCCCGCAGAAGTGCGCATGGCGAAGACCATCGGCGGTCACATCGTCGGCATGTCCACCGCGCTCGAGGCGATCGCCGCCCGGCAGGCGGGCATGGAGATCCTCGGGTTCTCGCTCATCACGAACCTCGCCGCCGGCATCCAGACGACCCCGCTCAGCCACGCCGAGGTCATCGAGGCGGGTCAAGCCGCGGAGCCCGTCATCTCGGCCCTCCTCGCCCGCGTGATCGGCGAGCTGTGAGCACCGCGCCCCTCGAGGCGGCCCGCGCCTGGTACGCGCAGGACCCCGACGAGACGACCCGCGCGGAACTGGCCGCGATCATCGAGGCCGCCGAGAGCGGGGATGCCGCCGCGCTCGCCGACCTCGACGACCGTTTCGGCACGCGCCTCGCGTTCGGCACTGCGGGGCTGCGCGGGCGCCTCGGCGCCGGCAGCAACCGGATGAACCGGGTGCTCGTGTCGCAGGCCGCCGCCGGCTTCGCCGCGTATCTGCGCGAGAAGGCGGGCGCGGATGCCACGCCGACTGTCGTGATCGGCTACGACGGCCGGCGGAACTCGGACGTGTTCGCGGCGGACTCCGCCGCGATCTTCGCGGGCGCGGGCCTCCGCGCAGTCCTGCTGCCGCGACTCCTGCCGACCCCCGTGCTCGCGTTCGCCGTGCGGCATCTGGGCGCCGCGGCGGGCGTCATGGTCACGGCATCCCACAACCCGCCCGACGACAACGGGTACAAGGTCTACCTCGGCGGCGAGGACGACGGGTCGCAGATCGTCTCGCCCGCCGATGCCGAGATCGCGGCGCACATCGACCGCGTCGCCGCCACGACGACCGTCGCCGACATGCCCCGCGCGGAATACGAGGTCGCCGATGAGTCGGTCATCGAGGCCTACGTCGCCGCGACGGCCACCGTGGCGCCCGCCCCCGCGGGGGCTGCCGGCATGAACTGGGTCTACACGGCGATGCACGGCGTCGGCTACGAGACGCTGGCCGCGATCCTTCGGCTCGCGGGGTATCCGCTCCCCGTCGTCGTCGAGGAGCAGATCGTGCCGGACGGACGCTTCCCGACTGTCGCGTTCCCGAACCCGGAGGAGCCGGGGGCGATGGACCTGTCGTTCCTCGCGGCCCGCGACGCGGGAGCCGAGTTCGTGATCGCGAACGACCCCGATGCCGACCGGCTCGCCGTCGCGATCCCCGATGCGGCGTCCGACGGCGGATGGCGACGCCTCACCGGCAACGAGACCGGGCTGCTCCTCGGCTGGCGCGCCGCGCTGCGGGCGCAGGCCGCCGGCGACACCGGCGGCGGGGCGTCCCTCGCGTGCTCGCTCGTGTCCTCGCCCGGGCTCGAGGCCGTCGCGAAGCGGTACGGCCTCGATTTCCACACGACCTTGACGGGGTTCAAGTGGATCTCGCGCGCTCCGGGCATCCGCTACGGCTTCGAAGAGGCGCTCGGCTACCTCGTCAATCCCGAGACCGTGCGCGACAAGGACGGGATCTCGGCTGCGGTCGCGATCCTCGGGATGATTGCCGAGGCGCGCGAGCGCGGGCAGACGCTCGCCGACCTGCTCGCACAGTTCGCGGAGGAGTTCGGGCACTTCCAGTCCGGGCAGGTGTCGCTGCGCGTCGAGGACGTCTCGCTCATCGGCCGGATCATGACGGCGCTCCGCGCCGATCCCCCGAGCGAGCTCGGCGGTGTCGCCGTCGAACGGTCCGACGACCTGCTCGCCGGCGCCCCGGGGTTCCCGCCGAGCGACGTGCTGCGGCTGTGGCTCGCCGACGGCTCGCGCGTGATCGTGCGCCCGAGCGGCACCGAGCCGAAGCTCAAGGCCTACCTCGACGTGCGCGGAGACTCGGCCCCCGACGCCGCCGCGCGCCTGGCCGCCCTCGACACGGCCGTCCGCACCCTGATCGCCGCCGCGCAGGCCTGACGCGGCGGGGCCCGGGCCGGCCCGGCCTGAGACGCGGCGGCCTGGTCCAGCCCGGAGGCGCCGGAGCGCATTCTCGTCCGGATCCGGGCCCGTCACCCTCCGCCCGACGCCGAGACCCGTTCCGGACGCCGAAACCCCGTGTCCAGATGACGGGTCTCGGCGTGCGGGACGGGTCTCGGTGGGTTCGGGTCGGCGGGAGGGGGCCGGCGGGTCAGCCTGCGCCGACTCGGGCTGCGATGTCGGTGCGGTAGTGCGAACCCTCGAGAGCGATGCGCCGCAGGGCCGCGTAGGCGTGCTCGCGCGCCGCGCCGAAAGTCGGCCCGGTCGCGACGACGTTGATCACCCGGCCCCCTGTCGCGATGAGAACGCCGTCGCGTTCGGCGGTCGCGGCGTGCGCGAGGTGGACGTTCGGGAGCTCCGCTGCGGCTTGAGCACCCGTCAGCGCTCGACCGATCTGCGGCACATCGGGGTACCCCTCGCTTGCGAGGACGACCGTGATCGCGACGGTGTCGGCGAAGCTCGGGGCGGGTTCGTCCTCGAGGTAGCCTCCGGCCGCGGCGGGGAGCGGCCGCGACAGCGGGCTCGTCATCCGGGCCAGCACCACCTGTGTCTCGGGATCGCCGAAGCGTGCGTTGAACGCGATGACCTTGATGCCTCGGCCGGTCACGATCAGACCTGCGCACAGCAGTCCGATGAACGGCGTGCCCTCGGCATCCAGCTGCCGGATGACGGGTTCGGCGACCGTGCGGATCACCTCGTCGACGAAGTCCTGCTCGCTGCCGAAGCGTTCCGCGAGCCACGGCAACGGCGCGTAGGCGCCCATGCCGCCGGTGTTGGGGCCGGCATCGCCGTCGTCGGCGCGCTTGAAATCCTGGGCGGGGGCGGCGGAGCGCCTTCTCGCCAGGATCCGCGCCCGTGTTCGGTCCGCCCGCGCGCCGCAGTCCGCGTGAGCCGCATGATTGCGCGGCGCGGCGCGGCGCGAGCGGCGGCCATGGAGAGACTGAAGACACACAGGCAGGGTCGGGGTCGAGCGTAGGCTCGACGCGTGCTGCTGATCGAACCTGTCGTCCTCGAGAACGCCCACGTCCAGCTGGTGCCCCTGCAGACCGCGCATGCCGCGGAGTTGGAAGGTGCCCGAGAAGGCCTGGAGTACGCGTGGTACACCGTCGTCCCGGCATCCGTACCCGACGAGATCGCACGCCGGCTGGCCCAGCGCGATGCGGGGGTGATGAACCCGTTCGCCGTCGTCTCGGGCGGCCACGCGGTCGGGATGACGACCTTCTGCAACATCGACCAGCCCAACCGGCATGTGGAGATCGGCTACACGTGGCTCTCCCCCACGGTGCAGCGCACCGCCGTCAACACGGCGGCGAAGCTGCTGCTGCTGGGGCACGCCTTCGAGGCGTGCGACGCGATCGCCGTCGAGTTCCGCACGCACTGGCACAACCGCCAGTCGCGGGCCGCCATCGAGCGTCTCGGCGCGAAGCAGGACGGTGTGCTGCGCAATCAGCGCATCGGTGCCGATGGCACGGTGCGTGACACCGTCGTGTACTCGATCCTCCCGCACGAGTGGCCGACCGTGCGCCACGGCCTCGAAGCACGACTCGCCCGCGGCTGAGCCGTCCCGGCCCGCGACTCAGCCGTCGACAACGGCGACGAGTTCGTCGAGGAAGGCCGGAAAGGTCGTGCCGCGCCGGACGATCCGCTGCACGCTGTCGCGCTCGCTGAAGACCTCGACGAGCTGCTCGAACACGGTCTGGAACGCCTCGCGGTCGCTCTCGGAGAACGCGACCATGGCGACGACCTGCACACGCCCCTCGCCCCACGCGATCGACGGGTCCGCGACCCCGACCGCGATCGCCGTGCGGGTCGCGGTCATCCCGAGGGCGTGCGGCACGGCGAGCGCATCCGTGAAGGCGGTCGACGACAGCTGCTCCCGCTCGAGCGTGCGCTCGACGTAGCCCTCGTCGATCACGCCCTGCGCGACCAGCCGCGCGCCGAGGTCGCGGATGACCGACTCGGGCGTCGCCGCGGCATCCATCCGCCCGACGAACGCGTCCGGCGAGAAGTATCGCCCGAGCTCGGCCTGCAGGCGCGCGAGCCGGCGCGAGCGCCGCACCCGTCCCGCCGCCGCCTGGACGCGCTCGATGTCGGCGTCGGTGAGGAAGGGCTGGATGCGCACGATCCGGTCGGCGCCGACCGGGGCGTCGACCGTCGCGAGCACGAGGTCGGTGTCGATCGCGTCCCAATCCGGGTCCGCCCGCGTCTCGACCCCGACGACGTCGACCACCTGTCCGAGGGAGCGGGCGACGCTCGATCGCAGCAGCTCGTGCAGTTCGTAGTATCCGGGGCACACGATCGTCGCCGTGAGCGGCCCACCCGTGCGCCGGCTGCGCTCGAGCCGCCCGCCCACATGCATCGCGATGTACGCGATCTCGTCGTCGAGGAGCGGGATGCCGAGGAGACCCTGCAATCCGTCGGCGATGAACACCGCGACCTCGAAGATCATCGGGTACGTGGCCTTCAGCGACCTCGTGAGCGGGTTCCGCGACCAGGCCTGCTCGCGCGCCCGCAGCCGCAGGTTCTGCACGTGCAGGGCGAGCCGGGTGAGGAAGTCCTCGTGGTCGATGTCGACGAGGAACGCCGCGGCGGCGCGGGCGACCACATCGCGCACGGCCTGGTCGACATCGGGCTCGACGCGGGTTCGCATGTCGGCCGCCGACTCGCTCGAGCCCGGCGCGACGACTCGGCTGAGGACGAGCGTCGCGAGGTGCCGTCGATCGCCCGCGCCGAGCCTCACCTCGAGGTGCCGCAGACACAGCTCGTCCAGGAGCGCGCCGACGTTCTGCTGCGCGGCGGACGGACTCCCCTCCAGCGTCGTATCGAGCGGATGCCCGTGGGCGACGCGGTCGGCCGTGATCGCGATGTGCAGCATGACGTCGCCGATGCCGAGCTCATTGACGAAGTACCCCAGCTCGCCGAGCCCGGCGACGAGGTCGGCTTTGAACGGGCCGATGGCAGCGGCACCGATCGAGCTCTCGCCGAGCCCGCGGCGCACGGATGCCAGATCGAACGCCCCCTCGTCGGTCTCCTCGTGCACGAGGGTCGACAGGAGCCGACGCTGGGCCATCTCGCTGCCGCGCAGCGTCGCCCGCTCCGCGGTGCGCTCGAGCACGAGCCCGGTCCCGGCCAGCAGCGTGCGCACGCGCCCGAGGTCGCCTTCGACCGTCGCAGAGCTCACATGGAAGTCCTCCGCCGTCTCGTACACGTCGATGCCGTCGGCGGATGCCAGGAGCGCTCGGCAGAGCCGGTGCACACGCTCACGCGGAGAGCCGGAGTCGGTGGCGGCGTGCTGCGCTGCGGCGGCCCCCGGCCCCGCCCGATAGCCGGACGGTCCCGACTCGACGACGCCGCCCCCGGGCATCCGGGCGTTCAGCGCCGTCACGTAGCTGCGGATGCTGCGAGGCGTGACGCCGAGGATGTCGGCGAGCTCCCCCGCCGTGATCCACTCGCCGTCGCGCAGGAGCAGGGCGATGACTCTGTCCTGGCGCGCTCTGCTCACGGAACCAGTCAACCACGGCGTCCACGGCCCGGCTCCGCCGCTTTCCGCCCCTGCGGAAGGCGATGTGGTTGTCCCCTCCCAGCACTTTCACAAGAATGGCGGAAAGGAGGCGGATCGATGAGGATCCTCGTGGTGTGCGGCGCGGGAGCGTCGAGCACGTTCGTGGCACAGCGGGTGCGGCACGCGGCTCAGGCGGCGGGTCGGGACATCAGCGCCGTCGCCGGCACCGAGCAGTCGCTGCCGATCGACCTGGATGCCGCCGACGTCGTGCTCGTCGGACCGCATCTGCACCATGCGATGGACCGCATCCGACGCCACGCCTCCCTCCGGGACGCGACCGTCGTGCTGCTGCCCGCCGACATTTTCACCGACCTCGACGGCACCCGCACGCTGGGGCTCGTCGACGAGACACTCGCGTCCGACCCCACCGAGAGGAAGCCCTCATGACCGAGGTAACCCGCACGATCCGCATCGGTTCGTCCAACGGACTGCACGCCCGCCCCGCGAAGCTGTTCGCGCAGGCGGCGAAGGATGCCGGCATCCCGATCACCGTCTCGAAGGGCGCCGGCGCCCCGGTGAACGCGGCGAGCATCCTCGGGGTGATCTCGCTCGGCGCCGAGAAGGGCGACTACGTCACCGTGACCGCCGACGGCGACAACGCGGACGTCGTGCTCGACGCCCTCGCGGAACTGCTGACCACCGACCACGACGAGAACTGAACGCGAAGCGGAATCGAAGGAGACCACGGATATGACCGAACTGCGCGGAGTTGGCATCGGACTCGGCGTCGCCCAGGGCCCTGTGGCCCGAATGGCGGAGCCCCTGCCGGCGCCCACCGACACCCCCAGCACCCTCACCGCCGAGGCGGAGCTCGCGCGCGTGCGGGAGGCGGTCGCCGCCGTCGCCCGCGAGCTGGAGGAGCGCGGCGAGAAGGCCGGCGGGCTCGCCCGCGAGGTGCTCGAAGCGCAGGCCATGATGGCCGAGGACCCGTCGCTCGACGAGGAGGTCGCTGCGCGTACGTCAGCGGGCAAGACGGCCGAGTTCGCCGTGTACGACGCGTTCGCGAGCTTCCGCGACACCCTCGCCGCCATGGGCGGCTACCTGGGTGAGCGCGCCGCCGACCTCGACGACGTCGCCCAGCGCGTCATCGCGCGCCTGCGGGGCCTTCCCGCGCCGGGCGTGCCCGACCCGGGGCATCCGTTCGTCCTCGTCGCGAAGGACCTCGCGCCCGCCGACACGGCGCTGCTCGACCTCGACAAGGTGCTGGCGCTCGTCACGACCGACGGCGGTCCGACATCGCACACGGCGATCCTGGCGCGCGAGAAGTCGATCGTCGCCGTCGTCGGCGCCGCGGCGGCGAGAGACCTCGTCGACGGCGAGACGGTGATCGTGGATGCCGCGAAGGGCGTCGTCACGTCGCAGCCGACCGACGACGAGCTCACGCAGGCGCAGCACCGTGCCGACGCGCGGGCCACGGCGGCATCCGCGCCGCTCACCCCCGGCGCGCTGCGGGACGGCACCGCGGTGCCGCTGCTCGCGAACCTCGGCAAGCCCGGTGGCGCGGCGCAGGCGGTCGAGCTCGGCGCGGAGGGCGTGGGCCTGTTCCGCACGGAGTTCCTGTTCCTCTCGGCGACGCAGGCGCCGACCGTCGAGGAGCAGACCAAGGCGTACACCGAGCTCCTCTCGGCGTTCCCGGGCAAGAAGGTCGTCGTGCGGGCACTGGATGCCGGGGCGGACAAGCCCCTCGCGTTCCTCAACGACGCCCACGAGGACAACCCGGCGCTCGGTCTTCGTGGCCTTCGCGCCCTGCGGGCGAGCGAGGACATCCTCCGCGAGCAGCTGACCGCCCTCGCCAACGCCGACAAGGCGACGGAGGCCGATCTCTGGGTGATGGCCCCGATGGTGTCCAACGTCGAGGAGACGGCGTACTTCGTCGGCCTCGCCAAGGAGTACGGCATCAAGACCGCCGGTGTCATGGTCGAGGTCCCCTCGGCCGCCCTCATGGCCCGGCGCATCCTCGAGATCGCCGACTTCGCCTCGATCGGGACGAACGACCTGACGCAGTACACGATGGCCGCCGACCGGCTGCTCGGCTCGGTCGCATCGTTCCAGGACCCGTGGCATCCCGCAGTCCTCCAGCTCATCAAGGCGACCGCCGACGGCGGCAAGGCGAACGGCAAGCCCGTGGGCATCTGCGGCGAGGCCGCCGCCGACCCGCTGCTGGCCGTCGTCCTCGTCGGCCTCGGCGCGACGAGCCTCTCGATGGCGCCGACCGCCCTGGCGGACGTGCGCGCATCGCTCCTGCAGTACGACCTCGCCGATGCCCGACGCATCGCCGAGGCCGCCCTCGCCGCCGACGACGCGGCATCCGCCCGTGCGGCGGCACAGTCCGCAGCAGACCCCGCCGCATAAGCGGCACACCCGAAGGAGAAGCGACATGACAACGGCGTCAGCCACAACGAAGCAGCCGGGAGGTGCCCGCGTCGCCGTCCAGCGATTCGGCACGTTCCTCTCGGGCATGATCATGCCCAACATCCCCGCGCTGATCGCGTGGGGGATCTTCACGATGTTCTTCATCCCGAAGGGCTTCACCCCCAACGCCGACCTGGCATCGATCGTCGGCCCGTTCATCCACTACCTGCTGCCCCTGGTCATCGGCTACACCGGCGGCTACATGGTCTACAAGCAGCGCGGCGGCGTGGTCGGCATCATCGCGACGATGGGCGCGATCGCGGGCTCCGATCTGCTGATCAAGCAGTTCAATGACGCCGCCCTCGCGGCGAACCCGAACGCCGCCGAGCTCGGCCAAGTCCACATGTTCATCGGGGCGATGATCCTCGGCCCGCTCGCCGCATGGTCGATGAAGCGACTGGATGCCCTGTGGGACGGCAAGATCCGTTCCGGCTTCGAGATGCTCGTCAACATGTTCTCCGCGGGGATCTGGGGCTTCGTCATGGCGATCATCGGGTTCTACCCGATCGCGTGGCTCGTCAACGGCCTGATGAACGTCCTCAGCACGGCGGTGAGCTGGCTCGTCTCGATGAACCTGCTGCCATTGACGAGCATCCTGATCGAACCGGCGAAGGTCCTGTTCCTGAACAACGCCATCAACCACGGCGTGCTGACTCCGCTCGGGCTCACGCAGTCCGAGGCGGACGGCAAGTCGATCCTGTTCCTCCTCGAGGCGAACCCCGGTCCCGGCCTCGGTCTCCTGCTGGCGTTCGCGTTCTTCGGCATCGGTGCGGCGCGCGCCTCGGCGCCCGGCGCCGCGGTGATCCAGTTCCTCGGCGGCATCCACGAGGTGTACTTCCCGTACGCGCTCATGAAGCCGTCACTCATCCTCGCGCTGATCGCGGGCGGCATGACCGGGGTCACGACCAACATGGTGCTCGGCGGAGGACTCGTCTTCCCGGCGGCGCCGGGAAGCATCTTCGCGGTGAGCGCGGCTGCGGTGGGTGCAGGAGTGCCCAACCTCCTCGTCGTCCTCCTGTCGGTCGTGCTCGCGGCTGCGGTGACCTTCATCGTGGCGGGGATCATCCTGCGCGCCTCGCGCAAGCGGGATCTGCAGGCGGAGGACCAGTTCGCCTCGGCGATCGACAAGACCGCGGCGAACAAGGGCAAGTCCTCTGATGCTCTCGCCGGCCTGCGCTCGGGTGCGGCCTCGAACGCGTCGGTGGGCGCCGGGCAGGCGCCGGTGCAGGCCGACCTCGCCGCGGACGCGGTCGCCACGGGGGCCATCGCCGCCGACCGCCGCATCGCCAACGTCGTGTTCGCGTGCGATGCGGGCATGGGCTCCTCGGCGATGGGCGCGAGCGTGCTGCGCAACAAGATCAAGAAGGCCGGCTTCGATGACGTCTCGGTGACCAACAAGGCCATCGCGAACCTCGACGGAAGCGAAGACCTCGTGATCACGCAGCAGCAGCTCACCGACCGGGCCCGCGGGCGCACGCCGGACGCGCTGCACGTCTCGGTCGACAACTTCATGAACTCGCCGAAGTACGACGAGGTCGTGGACCTCGTGCGCAAGCAGCACGAGGGCTGAGCGGGTCGACCCCGCGTGGCCGGGCAGGCGCGATGCCCCCGGCCACGCGGCATTCCGCCGTTTCGGCAGACTCTCACGCAGATCCCACCAGACCCACCACTCAGACACGGAAAAGAGCAGAAGATGTCACGCAGCGTCCTCAACGTCGGACAGATCCGCATACACCCCGGCTCGGTGAGCAAGGAGGAGGCGATGCGGGAGGCGGCCGGGATCCTGCAGGATGCCGGTGCCGTCACCCCCGCGTACTTCGACGCCATGCTCCAGCGCGAGCAGGCCGTGTCCACCTACATGGGCAACGAGCTCGCCATCCCGCACGGCACGAATGAGACGAAGGATGCGATCCTCGATTCCGCCCTGTCGTTCGTGCGCTACGACGGCGGCGTCGACTGGGACGGCGAGAAGGTGACCTTCGTCGTCGGCATCGCCGGCAAGGGCGACGAACACCTCGACATCCTGTCGCATATCGCGCTCATCTTCTCGGAGGAGGACGAGGTCGCGGAGCTCAAAGCGGCCGATACCCCCGAGGAGCTTTTCGCACTGTTGTCGACGGTGAACGACTGAGGTGGGTGACATGAAGGCCGTCCACTTCGGCGCCGGGAACATCGGGCGCGGCTTCGTCGGGTTGCTGCTGCACGAGGGCGGCTACGACCTCGTCTTCTCGGACGTGTCCGCCCCTCTCGTCGATGCCATCAACGCCGCCTCGGAGTACACCGTGCACGAAGTCGGCGAGGGAGGAACCGACAAGGTCGTCACCGGATTCCGGGCGATCAACAGCCAGGTCGACCCCCAGGCCGTCGCCGATGAGGTGGCGACGGCGGACGTCGTCACGACGGCCGTCGGGCCGACGATCCTGCGCTTCGTCGCGCCGCACATCGTCGCGGGGCTCGCGCTTCGCGACCCGTCGGCGCCGCCGCTGCAGATCATGGCCTGCGAGAACGCCATCGGGGCGACCGACACCCTGCGCGACCAGATGCGCGAACAGGCGGGCGACGCGTGGGATGCCCTGTCGGCCCGCGCCGTGTTCGCCAACACGGCCGTCGACCGGATCGTCCCCGCGCAGCCGGCGGGCGCGGGTGTCGACGTCACCGTCGAGCCGTTCTTCGAGTGGGCGATCGAACGCGCCCCGTTCGGAGCCACTCCCCCGCACATTCCCGGCGCGCACTTCGTCGACGACCTCGCCCCGTACATCGAGCGGAAGCTGTTCACGGTCAACACCGGCCACGCCACGACCGCCTACTTCGGGGCGCAGGCCGGCATCGAGAAGATCTCCGACGCCCTCGCCGATCCCGAGATCGCCGCGAAGGTCGCCGCCACGCTCGAGGAGACCTCGGCCCTGCTCGAGGCCGTGCACGGACTGGATGCGGCGGACCTCGCCGAGTATCGTGCGACGATCCTCCGCCGTTTCGCGAATCCCGCCCTGCCCGACACGGTCGGGCGGGTCGGGCGCCAACCGCTGCGCAAGCTCTCCCGCCACGAGAGGTTCGTAGGACCTGCCGCCGCCGCCGCCGAGCGGGGACTGTCGACCTCCGCGCTCATCGCCGCGATGGGGGCGGCGCTGGAGTTCGATGAGCCGTCCGATGAACAGTCGGTGGAACTCCAGCGCCGATTGCGCGCCGAGGACGCGGCGACGTTCACCGCCTCGGTGACGGGGCTCGACCCCGAGCATCCGCTCTTCGCGAAGGTCGAAGAGGTCGTGCGCGCGCGACAAGCCGAGATCGGCTGAGCAGACCCCGCGGAGAGGCGGGGCCAGTTAGCGCACGCTAACATCGGGGTGTGCCTGCACGGCACGATCCGGCGACGACGAGGTCGCCGGAGGCTGGGGAGAGCAATGACGCAGACCACACCAGCGCGCCGGTGCGCCATCATCGGCGCGGGACCATCCGGCCTGTCGGCCGCGCGCGCCCTGCAGAAGGCGGGTATCGCGTTCACGGGGTTCGAGGCATCCCGCGGCGTCGGCGGCCTCTGGGACATCGACAACCCGCGCTCGACGATGTACGAGTCCGCGCACCTCATCTCCTCGCGCACGACGACGCAGTTCGCCGAGTATCCGATGCAGACGGATGCCGACTACCCGAGCCACCGCGTGCTCATCGACTACTTCCGGGGCTTCGCCGACCACTTCGGCCTCACGGAGCACTTCCGGTTCGAGACCCGCGTCACCGACGTCGCCCGAGCCGGCGATGGCTGGGAGATCACCTCGACGGGGCCGGACGGCGAGGCGACCGAACTGTTCGACGCCGTCATCCTCGCCAACGGCACACTCGCCGAACCGTCGATCCCCACCTTCCGCGGGGAGTTCACGGGCGAGATCTTCCACACCTCGCAGTACAAGAGCGCGCGGCAGCTCGACGGAAGACGCGTCCTCATCGTCGGGGCCGGCAACTCCGGCTGCGACATCGCCGTGGATGCCGTGCACCACGCGGCATCCGTCGACATGAGCGTGCGCCGCGGCTACTACTTCGTGCCGCGGTACCTGTTCGGCAAGCCCTCCGACACCCTCAACCAGGGAAGGCCCCTGCCGGCGCGCCTCAAGCAGCTCATCGACACGCGGGTGCTCCGGGCCTTCACGGGCGATCCGGTGCGGTTCGGCTTTCCGAAGCCCGACTACCGGATCTACGAGTCGCACCCGATCGTCAACACGCTCGTGCTGAACCACCTCGGGCAGGGCGACCTCCGCATCCGCGCGGACGTCGACCGGTTCGACGGGCGCACGGTGCACTTTCGCGATGGGACGAACGGGGAGTACGACACCGTGCTCCTCGCCACCGGATACACCCTCGACTACCCGTTCGTCGACCGTGCCGCCGTGAACTGGACGGGCACGGCCCCGACCCTCTACCTCAACATCTTCCCGCCATCGTTCAACGGGCTGTACGTGATGGGGATGATCGAGGCATCCGGGATCGGCTGGCAGGGGCGCTACGAGCAGGCCGAACTGATCGCCGCCTACCTCAGCGCGCCGCCCGCGCGCCAGGCGGAGCTCCGCGCGGCCGTCGCCGACGAGCCCTGGCCCGACCTCACCGGCGGGTACCGGTACCTGGGGCTCGCCCGCATGTCGTACTACGTGAACAAGGATGCCTACCGGGGCGCCGTGCGGAAGGCGATCGCGGCGCTCCGCGGGGAGAGCGGGGGGCGCGTTTCGCGGCGGGCGGGGCGGCGGGGCGGCTCGGCCGGCGGGTCGGCGGCCGGCTCGGCGTTCGACTCGGCGCGGAAGACGGCGCGATGAACCCCGACGACATCATCCTCAACTTCACCCCGTCGACACTCGTCGCCCTGAACGTCGTCCTCGCGCTCATCATGCTCGGCGTCGCGCTCGACGTCACGGTGGATGACTTCAAGGTCGTCGCGCGCAAGCCGAGGCCCATGATCGTCGCGATCATCGCACAGCTGCTCGTGCTACCGGCCGTGACGTTCGTGCTCACGCTCGTGCTTCCGGTGACGGCATCCATGGCACTCGGCATGATCCTCGTGGCGTGCTGTCCGCCCGGGAACATCTCTCAGGTGCTGACGCACCGCTCCGGCGGGAACGTCGCGCTGTCGGTGTCGATGACGGCGGTCTCGAACCTGATCTACATCCTCGTGCTGCCGATCTCCGTCGCCTTCTGGGGGTCGCTACGCACCGACACGAGGGCGCTGCTGCACGTCGTGTCGCTCAACGGCTGGCAGATGCTCCTGGAGATCCTGCTCATCATCGGGCTGCCGTTCGCCGTCGGGCTCACCGTCCGGAACCGCCTGCCCGGCCTCGCCGCGCGGGTGCAGCCCTTCGTAAAGTGGTTCTCACTGCTCGCCCTCCTCGCCTTCATCGGCGCCGCGCTCGCGGGCAACTGGCAGTACTTCGTCGCGTTCCTCGGGATCATCCTCCTGGCCGTCACGATCCACGATGCGGTGGCACTCGCGATCGGCTGGACGACCGCCGCCGCGGGTGGTCTCGGCACGCGGGAGCGGAAGGCGATGACCTTCGAAGTCGGCATCCGGAACGCGGGGCTCGGCCTCGGACTCATCTTCACCTTCTTCGGCGGGCTCGGCGGCATGGCGATCGTCGCGGGCTGGTGGGGCATCTGGGACATCATCGCGGGCCTCGTCGTCGCCGCCCTGTGGGCGCGGCACACGAAGGCACGCACCGGCTCGGCGCAGGGCGACGCGACGCGGCGCGGGGGCGGGCGCGGGGGCGGCACGGACACGCGGCGCGGTGAGGACGGCGAGGGCGGTCGCGGGGGCGGCCGAGCGGGATCCGACCGGCACGGCCCCGATGCCGGGTACGGCAGGCCCGGCGGCGACACGGGGGCGCCGACGTGACCCGGGTGCTCATCACGGGCGGCGCGGGGTTCCTCGGCACGCACGTGGCATCCGCCCTCGTCGCCCGCGAGGACGTCGACCTCGTCGTCGCTGGAGACGTGCGTCTCCCGGCGGAACCTCTGGCGGGCGTCGTGTACGAAGAATGCGATGTGACGCGCGCGGGGGCGCTCGCACCGCTGCTCGAGCGCCATGGCATCGACGTCGTCGTGCATCTCGCCGCGATCGTGAACCCCGGCCGCGACCACGACCTCGAGTACCGCGTCGACGTGGACGGGTCGCGGCACGTGCTGGAGGCGTGCGTCGCCGCGGGCATCAGACGGATCGTCGTCTCGTCCTCGGGCGCGGCCTACGGCTATCACCCCGACAACCCCGCGTGGTTGCGGGAGAGCGACCCGATCCGCGGCAATGACGAGTTCGCCTACTCCAAGCACAAGCGACTCGTGGAGGAGATGCTCACCATCCACCGTGCGGAGCATCCGGAGCTCGAGCAGGTGGTCTTCCGGATCGGGACGATCCTCGGCCCCACTGTCCAGAACCAGATCACGGCGCTGTGGGACGGCCCGCGCATCCTCGCCGTGCGGGGCTCGGACTCGCCGTTCGTGTTCATCTGGGTCGATGATGTGGCCGGGGCGATGGCGCGCGCCGCGACGGACGGCCCGCCCGGCATCTACAACGTCGCGGGAGACGGGCGCATGACGGTGCACGAGATCGCGGCGCGACTCGGCAAGCCGGTGCTGACGGTCCCGGCATCCGTCCTCGGCCTGGTGCTGCAGGTGGGGCGCGCGTTCCGACTCACGGTGCACGGGCCCGAGCAGGTGCGGTTCCTGCGCTACCGCCCGGTTCTCGCGAACGACGCCCTGAAAGCCGAGTTCGGCTTCACCCCCGCCCGCACCTCCCGCGAGGCGTTCGACGCCTACCTCGCGACTCACCCCGACGTCGCCCGCCCTCCCCGCGCCGCCCGCCCTCCCGGCGCCGCCCGCCCTCCCGGCGCCGCCCGCCTTCCCCGCGCCGCCGACTCACCCCGCGCCGCCGACTCACCCCGCACCGCCGACTCACCCCGCGCCGCCCACCCGAACTCCTCCACTTCGGCCTGCCACCGCCCGCGCGGCCACTGATTCGCCACTCACGCCTCCCATCTGGAGGAGTTCGGGTCACCACGGGACCGCCTCTCCCCCGGCTTATCCCGCCGCCGCCGCGCCTCGGCCCGCCGCACCCGAGATACCTCCCCCCGCAGCACCGCAGCACCACCGCGCCCGAACTCCTCCAGTCCCGGCTGACACCCTGCCGAGGCCGCCGAATCCGCCCCGCATCCGCGAAAGCCGGAGGAGTTCGGGCCCGGAGAACGCCCTCTCCCCAGCCGCGAGTTCCCGCGATTCACCCACAGAACGGGGTTATCGCGCAGCACGGCATCCGGGACAGTGCTGTGCTGACCGGCATGTCGAATCCGAGTCTCACCATCCGCCCCGAGGCGCTGCTCACGGCGCGATCCCTCACCACCGCCGAACTGCGTGCGCAGGGCATCGGCAAACTCCGCTTGCGTAGTCAGGTGGCCTGCGGCCATCTCCTCCGTGTGCGCACAGGACGCTACGTCGCCGCCGAGACAGATCATCGCCTCGTCACCGCCGCGCGCTATGGTGGCCGCCTCGGCTGTGTCTCGCTGCTCCACGCCCTCGGCGTGTTCGTGCGAGATCACCAAACGCTGCACCTACACATCGACCGCGGAGCCAGCCGTCTTCCTCCTCGCCCCGACTACGTCGCCGCGCACTGGCGAGAACCGGATCTCCGCGATACCGGAGCCCTCACGACCGATGTCATCGACGCGGTCGTCTCGGCGGTGCGCTGCCAGTCGCCGCGCGACGCCATCGCCACACTCGACTCGGCGTGGCATCAGGGATTTCTGCACGGGCCGACCATCGCCGAGGTCTTCCGGCGGCTCCCCGAACGCTATTGCTCGCTACGTCCGCTCCTCGACCCGCAGTCGGAGGCGGGCTCCGAATCACTCATGCGGCTCCTGCTACGCGCGCTCGGGCATCATGTCGAGGTCCAGGTGGTGATCCCCGGCGTCGGACGCGTCGACCTGCTCGTGGACGGCTGGCTCATCGTCGAGTGCGATAGCAAGGAGTATCACTCCGACTGGACCGTGCGGCGCAAGGACCTGCGTCGCGACCTGGCGGCAGCCCGCCTCGGCTACACCACTGTCCGCCCGCTGGCCGAAGACATCCTGTACGCCCACGACGACATGGTCGCGACGATGCGGGACGTGCTCGCCCACGCTCGTCGGGGCTGAGAGCGCGCGTCCCGAACTCCTCCAATCCGGCGCGGCCGGCGCCTCACGACGGCGTGTCGCGGGGTCAGCTGGAGAAACTGGAGGAGTTCGGGCGACGGTCGGGGGAAGACACGGCGGGCCGGAGCGCCGGAGTTCGCACGGATGGGCCCGCGCCCGGAACTGACGTCGGGTGTTCCGAACTCCTCCAATCCGGGGCGGCCGGTCCCTCGCAGCGGCGTGTCGCGGGGTCAGCTGGGGAAACTGGAGGAGTTCGGACGGCGGGCGCGCGAAGACCCGGAGAACGGAGCGGCCCGTTCGGGCCTGCGCGGTGCGGGAAGGACGCGGGCCCGGGTAAGAGCTGCCCGGGAAAGAGCCGCGGCCAGGGAAGGAGCCGCGGGCGGGGTCAGGCGGCGAAGCCCTCGCCGATCAGTTCGATGAGCTCTTCGCGCTCCTCGACGGAGAGGAATGCCCCGGCCGCCGCGTTCAGCTGGAAGGACTCGAGGTCGTCCAGGCCGTACTCGAAGGTCTCGGCGAGCAGCGACAGCTCCCTCGTGAGCGACGTGCGGCTCATCGTCCGGTTGTCGACGTTCACCGTCACGGCGAAGCCCAGCTGGTACAGCAGGTCGAACGGGTGATCCTCGAGCGCGGTCCCCCAGCGCGCGATCGCGCCGGTCTGCAGGTTCGACGACGGCGACAGTTCGAGCGGGATCTCCCGATCGCGCACCCAGCGTGCGACGTCGCCGAACGTGACGAGCACCTCGTCGCCCTGCTGCTGGACGACTTCGAGGTCCTCGGCGATGCGCACGCCGTGCCCGAGCCGCAGCGCGCGCCCGTCGATGAGCGCCGAGCGGATCGAATCGAGCCCGGCGGCCTCCCCCGCGTGCACGGTGACCGGGAAGAACTCGGATGCCAGATAGTCGAACGCCGCGCGGTGCCGCGACGGCAGGAAGCCGTCCTCCGGACCGGCGATGTCGAAGCCGACGGCCCCGCGACCGCGGAACTCCACGGCGAGCTTCGCGATCTCCAGGGACCGGTCGGTGTGCCGCATCGCGGTGACGAGCTGGCCGACGCGGATGTCCCGACCGGACCGGTCGACGACGTCCTCACCCTCCTCGATCCCCTCCTGGACGGCCTCGACGGCCTCCTCGAGCGAGAGCCCGCCGGATAGGTGCTGCTCGGGAGCCCAGCGCACCTCCCCGTAGATGACCCCGTCGGCGGCGAGGTCCTCGACGAACTCCTTCGCGACGCGTCGGAGCCCGTCGGCGGTCTGCATGACCGAGGTCGTCAGGTCGAAGGTCTTCAGGTACTCGACGAGCGAGCCGGAGTCGCTCTGGTCCTCGAACCAGTCCGCGAGGTCGGCGGCATCGGTCTCGGGAACGTCGAGCCCGGCCGCATCGGCGAGGTCGATGATCGTCTGCGGCCGCAGCGCGCCGTCGAGGTGGTCGTGCAGCGACACCTTCGGAAGCGATCGGATCGAGACGCCGCCGATCTTCGCGTCGCCGTGCTGGTCGATGGCCATGGGTGCTCCTTCGAGCGGGAGATTCGGGCGGGAGATTCGGGGAGGGAGATTCGGGGAGGGAGAGGGGAAAGCAGAAGAGAGCGAGAAAGGCCGGCCAGAACCGACAGATCAGGCGGTGATGCGCTCGAGGACGAGGGGGCCGGATGCCGGGGCCTCGGCCCCGATCTCGTACGCGCTCTCGACGGCGTCGAGCGCACGCGCGAACCGCTTCTCATCATCGGCGAGCAGGGTGAACAGCGGCTGACCGGCGGTGATCGCATCGCCGGGCTTCACGTGCAGGTCGATCCCGGCGGCGTGCACGACCGGATCCTGCGCACGGGCGCGCCCGGCGCCGAGGCGCCACGCGGCGACGCCGAACGGCAGAGCATCCATGCGGGTGACGACACCCGAGGAGGCCGCGACGACCGTGTGCGTCTCGCGCGCGACGGGCAGCGCCGCGTCGGGGTCGCCGTCCTGCGCGCGGATCATCTCACGCCAGGCATCCATCGCGCGACCGTCCTGCAGCGCCCGTTCGACGTCGGCGTCGGGCTGACCCGCGAGCGCGAGCATCTCGCGAGCGAGGGCGACCGTGAGCTCCACCACGTCGGCGGGGCCGCCGCCGGCGAGGACCTCCACCGACTCGCGGACCTCGTTCGCGTTGCCGATCGCGAGCCCGAGCGGCGTGTTCATGTCGGTGAGGAGGGCCGTCGTCGCGACACTCGAGTCGGTGCCGAGCGCGACCATCGTGCGGGCGAGTTCGCGCGCCTTGTCGACGTCGCGCATGAATGCCCCCGAGCCGAACTTCACATCGAGGACGAGCGCGTCGGTGCCCTCGGCGATCTTCTTCGACATGATGCTCGAGGCGATGAGCGGGATCGCCTCGACGGTGCCGGTGACGTCGCGCAACGCGTAGAGCCGCTTGTCGGCGGGCGCGAGCCCCGACCCGGCCGCGCAGATGACGGCCCCGACACCGCGGAGCTGCTCGGTCATCTCCTCGTTCGACAGCGCCGCGCGCCACCCCGGGATCGACTCGAGCTTGTCGAGCGTGCCGCCGGTGTGCCCGAGGCCGCGCCCCGACAGCTGCGGAACAGCGACGCCAAAGGATGCCACGAGCGGCGCGAGCGGCAGGGTGATCTTGTCGCCGACGCCACCCGTGGAGTGCTTGTCGACGGTGCGCTTGCCGAGACCGGCGAAGCTCATCCGCTCGCCGGAGGCGATCATGGCATCCGTCATGACGCGGATCTCGTCACGGGTCATGCCGTTCAGCAGCACCGCCATCGCGAAGGCGGCCATCTGCGAGTCGGCGACGTACTCACGCGTGTAGGCGTCGATCATCCAGCGGAGGGCGTCCTCGGGCACGGCGCCCTTGTCACGCTTCGTGCGGATGATGTCGACGGCGTCGAACGGTTCGGGCGCGGTCATCGTGCGGCCTCCAGGTCGCGGGGGCCGAAGGCATCCGGCAGGACTTCGTCGATCGTGCGGATGCCGGAGACGGTCTCCAGCAGCATGCCCGGCAGTGCGAATTCGTAGAGCAGCTGGCGGCACCGCCCGCACGGCATGATCGTCTCGCCGTCGTCGTTGACGCAGACGAACGCGACGAGGTGACCGCCGCCGGACATGTGCAGGTCGCCCACGAGAGCGCACTCGGCGCACAGGCCCACGCCGTACGACGCGTTCTCGACGTTGCAGCCCGACACGATGCGGCCGTCGCTCACGAGTGCCGCCGCACCGACGCGATACCGGGAGTACGGCGCGTACGCGCGCTGCATGGCCTCGGTCGCGGTGTGGCGGAGTTCATCCCAGTCGATGTCGGTCATGCGGTGATCACTCCTTGATGTACGGCTTGCCGGCTGCCGCGGGCCCGCGGATCTGGCCGGCGAAGCCGGCGACGGCGAGGATCGTCACGACGTACGGCAGCATGAGCATGAACTCGCTCGGAATCGGAGTCTTCAGCACTGTCAGCAGGTCCTGGAGCTTCGTGGCGAAGCCGAACAGAAGCGCGGCGAGCGTGGCCCGGATAGGGTCCCAGCGCCCGAAGATGACCGCCGCGAGAGCGATGAAGCCGAGACCCGCGGTCATGTCCTGCGTGAAGGTGGGGACCGACACGAGCGTGAAGTACGCGCCGCCGGTTCCGGCGATCACACCGGCCAGCAGCACGTTCCAGAAGCGCGACGGGTTCACCTTGATGCCCACCGTGTCGGCGGCCTGCGGGTGCTCGCCGACGGCACGCAGCCGCAGGCCCCAGCGGGTTCGGTACAGACCCCACGCCACGAGGGCGACGGCGATGAACATCAGGTACACGATGATCGTCTGGTTGAACAGCACGGGACCGATGACGGGGATTTCGCTGAGGCCCGGGATCTTGATGCGCTCGAAGCGCACCGGACGGTTGAGCGTCTGCTCGTTGGGGGCCAGGAGCGCCCCGTAGAGAAAGCCGGTGAGACCCGTGACGAGCACGTTCAGCACGACGCCGACGATCACCTGGTCGACGAGGTACTTGATCGCGAAGGCCGCCAGCACGAACGCGACGAGCACGCCGCCTACCATCGCGCCGAGGAGGCCCACGAACGGGTTGCCGGTGGCGCTGGAAAGCAGGGCCGCAGAGAACGCGCCGAGCAGCAACTGGCCCTCGATGGCGACGTTGACGACGCCGACGCGTTCGCCGATGACTCCGCCGAGGGCGCCGAAGACGAGCGGCACCGACAGCGACACCGAACCCACGAGCAGGCTCGAGACCGGCACCAAGCCGCCCGCTCCCGCCCACACGAGGAAGGCGAACACGCCCAGGAACGCGAACACGATCGTGAGCCACAGCGGCTGAGGCCGGTAGCGCCACGCGTACGAGAACGACAGCGCGGTCAGCGCGACGAGCACCGCGAAGACGATCCAGCAGGTCAGCGCGGTAGGGAGTGCCACGTTCGGCAACTGGAAAGCCTGAGAGGAGTCGCCGAGGTGGAAGGTCGAGACTCCGTCGCGAGGGATCAGCACGAACAGGAGCGCCAGCAGCACCACGGCGATCGTGAGCACGATCGTCGGCTTGTAGTGGCGCTCCTTGACCTCGGCGAGGCGGATCGTGCCGTCACTCTGCTCGATCTGCGCGACCGCGTCGCCGTGAACGGACGCGCTCATGCCTTCACCGCCTTCTTCGTCGCCCTGGCTCTGCCCTTCGCGGCCTTTTCGGCATCCGTCTTCGGCAGGAAGAAGATGGAGCGAAGCAGCGGCGGTGCGGCGATGAACAGGACGATCAGGGACTGCACGACCAGGACGATGTCGACGGGGATGCCCTGGGCCTGCATAGAGAACGACCCGGCTTTGAGTGCACCGAACAGGATGCCGGCTGCGAACGTCCCCCACGCGCGGCTGCGACCGAGGAGCGCGACCGTGATCGCATCGAAGCCGATGCCGGCGTCGATGGTCGCCGCGAAGCCGGTGGTCACGTTGCCCTGGATCTGGTTCATGGCGGCAAGGCCCGCGAGGCCGCCGGCGAAGAGCATCGCGTACACGTAGAGCCGGTCGACGTTCATGCCGGCCGCCCGCGCGGCATTCGGGTTCTCGCCCAGCGCGCGCAGGCGCATGCCGAGGCTCGAGCGCTCGATGAGCCACCAGACGAACACCGTCGCGATGACCACGACGATGAAGCCCCAGTCGAGGGAGGGGAAGGCAGGCCCGAACAGGTCGGGGAACTGCGCGGTGACCGGTGTCGGACGACTCTGCGGCTGATTGCTGTTCGGCGCCTGCAGCAGGCCCGGTGTGCGCAGCATCCACAGCAGCAGATAGAACGCGACGTAGTTGAGCATGATCGTGAGGATCACCTCATGGGCGCCGGTCTTCGCCTTGAGCAGCCCCACGATGCCGCCCCACAGGGCGCCGCCGATGATTCCGGCCAGCAGCGTGATCGGCAGGTGCAGCCACAACGGCAGGTCGAGGTTGAAGGCGAACAGGCCCGCGAACATCGCCCCGACGAGCATCTGGCCGCGCGCACCGATGTTGAACAGCCCCGCGCGGAACGCAAGCGCGACGCCGAGACCGGCGGCGATGAGGGGCGCGGCGAAGCCGAGCGAGTTCGTGAGCGGACGGATCTGCGCCTCGAACGTGCTGCCCCGGGAGTTGAACACGGCGCCGCGGAAGAGCGCCTGGTACCCCTCTGAGACGGCGTGCCACGCCGCCACCAGGGTGTCGCCGGGGCGCGCGAAGAAATAGCCGGATGACTGCTGGACGTCTTCGTCGGTGACGGCGATGAGGATGCCGCCGACGATCATGGCGAGCACGATCGCGAGAAGCGTCGTCACGGCGCTGCCGCGCAACAGCTCTTTGACGAAGACGCCGGAGCGGGTCTCCGGCTGGTCCTGCCCGGTCAGGGGACCGTCGGCGCGCGGCAGCTCCTGCTCGGGGCGCGCCGCGTCTGCGGCTCCGGGCGTCGTTGCGCTCATGCGGCCACCTCCGGGTCGGTTGCTCCGGCCATCATGAGGCCGAGGGTCTCGCGCGAGGTGTCGCCGGGCACGATGCCCACGACAGTCCCGCGGTACATCACCGCGATGCGGTCGGCGAGCGCGGTGACCTCGTCAAGCTCCGTGGACACGACGATCACGGGAATGCCGGCGTCGCGGGTCTCGATGATGCGCTTGTGGATGAACTCGATCGATCCGACGTCGACGCCGCGCGTGGGCTGCGCGACGACGAGCAGCCGCAGGTCGCGGCTCATCTCGCGCGCGATGACGACCTTCTGCTGGTTGCCGCCCGACAGGGTCCCCGCGGGGGTCTGCGGCCCCTGGGTGCGGATGTCGTACTCGCGGATGCGGTCACGCGCGAACTCGTCCAGGGCTCCGCGGCGGAGGGTGCCGAACCGGGCGAAGGCGGGGTCGGAGGAGCGGTCGAGGATCAGGTTCTCGGCGACCGAGAACCCGCCGACGAGACCGTCCACCTTGCGGTCCTCGGGAACGAAGCCGACGCCCTCGTCGAGAATGTCGCGAACGCTCCCGCCCACGAGCTCCGTGTCACCCAGGCGGATAGATCCTTCGACGCGCGCCGCGAGTCCGACGATCGCCTCGACGAGTTCGGTCTGGCCGTTGCCCTGCACCCCCGCGACGGCGAGCACCTCGCCCGGGCGCACGTCGAAGTCGACGCCGTCCACGACGATCGCCCCGCCGGGAGTGAGGACGCGCAGGCCCCGCACCGCGAGTCCTCCCTCGCCGAGCGTCGGCGGGTCTTTGTGGACGGTGAGCTCGACGGCGCGGCCGACCATGAGGGAGGCGAGGTCGGCGTTGGTGGCGGTGGGCGAGGCCTCGCCCACGACCCGGCCGAGGCGGATGACGGTGATCCGGTCGGCGACTTCGCGGACCTCGCGCAGCTTGTGGGTGATGAAGACGATCGAGGTGCCCTCGTCGCGCAGCTGGCGCATGATCGCCATCAGTTCGTCGGTCTCCTGGGGAGTGAGCACTGCGGTGGGCTCATCGAAAACGAGCATGCGGGCGTCCCGCGAGAGGGCTTTGATGATCTCGACACGCTGCTGGACGCCGACGGGCAGGTCGCCGACCAGGGCATCGGGGTCGATTTCGAAGCCGAAGCGCTCGGCGACGTCACGGACATGACGGCGGGCGGATGCCAGATCGAGCCGGCCGAGGCCCTTGGTCTGCTCGTGCCCGAGCATGACGTTCTCGGCCACCGTGAAGACGGGGATCAGCATGAAGTGCTGGTGGACCATACCGATGCCGGCGGCCATGGCATCCCCGGGCCCCCGGAAGTGCTGCACGGCATCGTCGAGGAGGATGTCGCCCTCATCGGCCCGGTACAGGCCGTAGAGGACGTTCATGAGTGTGGATTTGCCGGCGCCGTTCTCGCCGAGAAGAGCGTGGATCTCCCCCGGCTCGACCACGAGATCGATGTGGTCGTTGGCGACGAGGCTGCCGAATCTCTTCGTGATTCCGCGGAGCTCGAGCTTCATATCTGCACCCTACCTGGGTCGCTGTGGCCGTCGTCAGTGGCGTTCTCACGCCGAACAGCGCTCGGGGCGGGCAGCGTGCGGCTGCCCGCCCCGAGCGGAGGGAGGTCAGATCACGACCCGGCGGGCGAGTTCTTCGATTCGACCGTGATGGTCCCGTCGATGATCTGCGACTGGAGCTTCGCGAGCTCGTCCACAAGACCCTCGGGGAGCTTCGACTCGAAGTCGTGGAAGCTCGAGAGCTTGACGCCCTCGTTCTTCAGCGTGCCGATGTAGGGGGTCGGGTCGAACTCACCCTTGGAGGCGGCGATCGTCGCGTCGTAGACGGCGACATCGATGGCCTTCATGATCGAGACGAGCGTCACGCCCGCGACGGAGTCGTCGGCGACCGCGAGATCGCTGTCGACACCGAGCATCAGCGTGTCCTTACCGCTGTCGGTGATGGCCGCTGCGGCGCTCTTGTAGATCGGACCGCCGACGGGGAGGATGACATCGACGCCCTGGTCGAGCACGCCCTGAGCGGTCTGCTTGGCGGTGTCGTTGGCGTCGAATCCTCCGGTGAACGAGCCCTTCTGGGTTGCGCTGTCCCAGCCGAAGATCTGGACCTTCGCGCCCTTGTCCTCGTTGTACTTCTGGACGCCGAGCTCGTAGCCGTCCATGAAAACGGCGACGGACGGGATCTGCATGCCGCCGAAGGTGCCGACCTTGTTCACGCCCGCCGTCGCCGACCACGCCGCGGCCGCGTAGCCGCCCAGGTACGCTGCCTCAGCCGTGTTGAACACGAGGGGCTTGATGTTCGGAGCGTCGGGCTTGCCGTCGTAGACCGGGTTGCCGCTCGCGTCGGTCTCGGTGCCATCGGCGTAGTCGTCGATGATCGCAAAGTCGAGCGTCGGGTTGGCCTTGGCCGCCTCGACCGTGGCGGCGGCCAGCTTGAAGCCCACCGAGATGAGCAGCGTGCAGCCCTCGGCGATGGCCTGCTGCATGTTGGGGTTGTAGTCGTTGTCGTTCTTCGACTCGAACTCGAGCGCCTTGATGCCGAGTTCCTTCGTCGCCTTGTCCATGCCGTTCTTGGCGGACTCATTGAACGACTTGTCGTTCCAGCCGCCCGCGTCGGAGATCAGGCAGGGCTTGAAGCCGTCGACGGCGCCGCCGGCGTTGCCCGAACCGGTCGGGGTCGCCGCAGGCGCCGAACCGCAGCCGGCGAGAGCGATGATGAGACCCGCGGCGGCGGTGATGCCGGCGAGCTTCTTGGTGGTCGAGATGGTCAATGCAGCCTCCACATTGATGGGCCCGCGGATCTCGCGGGGCGCACCAAGAGAGTTTCGCAATGTGACGGGCGATTTGCACGCCGCGCGCGCACGTGCGCGCGAATGGTTACAAAGACGCAATCATCCCGATACACGCCCGCGTGGGAACAGTCGTCAGAGGACGTCGCCGCGGCCGGTGAGCTTCAAGGCATCCACGACGCCCTTCACGCGCTGCGCGTGCTGACTGGTCGTGACCAGGAGCGCGTCGGGGGTGTCGACGACGACGATGTCCTTCACTCCGATGAGGCTGATGACCCGCTTCGTGTGGCTCACGACGATGCCGCTCGCCGCGTCGGAGAGGATGCGCGCGTTCTCCCCGAGGATCGCGAGGTCGTTCTTGCGCCCGCCGGAGTTGAGCTTCGCGAGGCTCGCGAAGTCCCCCACGTCGTCCCAATCGAAGTGCCCCGGGACGACGGCGAGCCGCCCGCGGGCGGCGGCGGGCTCGGCCACGACGTAGTCGATCGCGATCTTCTCGAGCTTCGGCCAGATCCGGTCGACGGCCGGGCCGCGGAGATCCCGGTCATCCCACGCCGCGGCGAGTTCGAGGAGCCCCGCGTGCAGGGCGGGGTTCGACGCCTCGATCTCGGCGAGGAGCACGTCGGCGCGCGAGATGAACATGCCTGCGTTCCAGAGGTACGCGCGGGATGCCACGTATTCCTCCGCGGTCTCATGGTCGGGCTTCTCGACGAACGCCTCCACGAGTGCGGCCTCGGGCGCGCCCTCGACCGTGAGCATGTCGCCCTTCTTGATGTATCCGAACCCCACGGCCGGTTCGGTCGGGGTGATCCCGATCGTGCAGACGTAGCCCTGGCGCGCGACGGCGACCGCCTGCTCGACGGCCCAGTGGAACACCGGCAGCACGCGGATGACGTGATCGGCCGCGAAGGAGCCGATGATGACATCCGGCTCGCGTCTGTGCAGGATCGCGGCGGCGAGCCCGATCGCGGCGGCGGAGTCGCGCGGATCGGACTCGAGGATGACGTTCTTGTCGGGGATGTCCGGCAGCTGCTCCTCCACGGCCGCACGGTGCGCACGGCCCGTCACGACGGCGATGCGGTCGTGTCCGGTGAGGGGCTCGAGCCGATCCCACGTGTCGCGCAGCAGGGAGTGGCCGGAGCCGGTGAGGTCGTGGAGGAACTTCGGGGCATCCGCCCGCGACAGCGGCCAGAGGCGGCTTCCGACCCCTCCTGCAGGGATCACGGCGTAGAAGTCATCGATGGTGTGCACCATGCCTCGAGACTACCCGGCGGGTCCGCCCACCCCCGAAAGAAGGGCCCTTCCTTCATTTCTCTCGATATCGAGAGAAGTTAGGGTCGCCTTCGTCGCCCGCGTCTCCCGTCCGACTTAGGATGGACCTGCGTCCCGTGTGCTTCGAGCTGGTCTCCCCGGCGCGACGTGGCGCCGATCACCCAAGGGAGGACGAGCGTGTCTGCACCAGCACGTGTCACACCGTCGGTAGCCCAGACCACGTCCAAGACCCCGCGCGGAACGCTGTACCGCGGCAACGAGGGCATGTGGTCGTGGGTCCTGCACCGCATCACCGGCGTCGCCATCTTCTTCTTCCTGCTCGTGCACGTGCTCGACACCGCGCTCATCCGCCTCTCCCCCGAGGCGTACAACGCGGTCATCGGCACGTACAAGAACCCGATCATGGGCTTCGGCGAGGTGGCCCTCGTCGCCGCGATCGTCTACCACGCCTTCAACGGCCTGCGCATCATCGCTGTGGACCTGTGGCCGTGGGCCACGCGCCACCAGCGCCAGCTGTGGTGGGGGGTGCTGGGCCTGTGGGTCGTCACCGTCGGCGGCTTCGCCGCTCGTCACATCCCGATCGTCCTGTCGAACATCGGAGGGGGTCACTGATGTCCACCGACACGCTCGCCGCACCTCGCTCACCGCGCACCCCGGACGGCGCCGTCCGCAAGAGAGGCGCCAACCTCGAGAAGTGGGGCTGGCTGTACATGCGCATCTCGGGCGTCGTGCTCGTGGTGCTCATCTTCGGCCACCTGTTCGTCAACCTCATGCTCGGCGATGGAATCCACGGCATCGACTTCGCGTTCGTCGCCGGCAAGTTCGCGAGCCCGTTCTGGCAGTGGTGGGACGTGCTCATGCTGTGGCTCGCGCTCATCCACGGCGCGAACGGCATGCGCACGATCGTCAACGACTACATCACGGGCGCGACCACCCGGAAGGTGCTCGTCTGGGCCCTGTGGCTCGCCGCCGGTTTCCTGATCCTCCTCGGCACGCTCGTCGTCTTCACGTTCGACCCGTGCCTCGGCGTCGAGAACTCGACGACCGACTGGCTCATCCAGCAGTGCGCGGCACGCTAAGACGAAGAAGAAGACAAGGCATCCCCACGTGAGCACTCAGCACCCCGAAGCCGTCCTCAAGGACGGCGTCTATTACCACGAGTTCGACATCGTCATCGTCGGCGCGGGCGGCGCCGGCATGCGCGCCGCGATCGAAGCGGGCCCGGGCGCCCGGACGGCCGTCATCACGAAGCTCTACCCGACGCGCTCGCACACGGGCGCCGCGCAGGGCGGCATGGCCGCCGCGCTCGCCAACGTCGAAGAGGACTCGTGGGAGTGGCACACCTTCGACACCGTCAAGGGCGGCGACTACCTCGTCGACCAGGATGCCGCGGAGATCCTCGCCAAGGAGGCGATCGACGCCGTCATCGACCTCGAGAACATGGGGCTGCCGTTCAACCGCACCCCCGAGGGCAAGATCGACCAGCGCCGCTTCGGCGGGCACACCGCCGACCACGGCAAGACCCCCGTGCGCCGCGCGTGCTACGCCGCCGACCGCACGGGCCACATGATCCTGCAGACGCTCTTCCAGAACTGCGTCAAGCTCGGCATCAACTTCTTCAACGAGTACTACGCGCTCGACCTCATCACGGTGAAGGATGCCGACGGCGCGACCCAGGTCGCGGGCGTCGTGGCGTACGAGCTCGCCACCGGCGACCTGCACGTCTTCCACTCCAAGGCCGTGATCTTCGCGACCGGCGGCTTCGGCAAGATCTACAAGACCACCTCCAACGCGCACACGCTCACGGGCGACGGCGTCGGCATCGTGTGGCGCAAGGGTCTGCCGCTCGAGGACATCGAGTTCTTCCAGTTCCACCCGACCGGCCTCGCCGGCCTCGGCATCCTTCTCACGGAGGGCGCCCGCGGTGAGGGCGCGATCCTCCGCAACGCCTCGGGCGAGCGCTTCATGGAGCGCTACGCACCGACGATCAAGGACCTCGCCCCGCGCGACATCGTCGCGCGCTGCATGGTCAAGGAGGTCCTCGAGGGCCGCGGCGCCGGCCCCCACAAGGACTACGTCTACCTCGACTGCACGCACCTCGGCGCGGAGGTCCTCGAGACGAAGCTCCCCGACATCACGGAGTTCGCGCGCACGTACCTGGGCGTCGACCCCGTGACCGAGCCCGTGCCGGTCATGCCGACGGCGCACTACGCGATGGGCGGCATCCCCACCAACAACAACGGCGAGGTGCTCGCCGACAACACGACGATCGTGCCGGGCCTTTACGCCGCTGGCGAGTGCGCGTGCGTGTCGGTGCACGGCGCCAATCGCCTCGGCACCAACTCGCTCCTCGACATCAACGTCTTCGGCAAGCGGTCGGGCCGGAACGCCGTCGAGTACGTCAAGACGGCCGAGTTCGTGCCGCTGCCGGAGAACCCCGCCGCCGCCGTGCGCGACATGCTCGAGGGACTGCGGAACAACCAGGGCACCGAGCGTGTCGCGGTCCTGCGCAAGAAGCTCCAGGACGAGATGGATGCCAACGCCCAGGTCTTCCGCACTGAGGACACCCTGACGAACGTCATGGGCACGATCCACGACCTCCGCCAGCGCTACAAGAACGTGCACGTCGACGACAAGGGAAAGCGGTTCAACACCGACCTGCTCGAGGCCGTCGAGCTCGGGTTCCTGCTGGATCTCGCAGAGATCGTCGCGTACGCCGCCCGCAACCGCAAGGAGAGCCGCGGCGGCCACATGCGCGAGGACTACCCGGACCGCGACGACGCGCAGTACATGCAGCACACGATGGCGTACCTCACGGGCGACCCGCACTCCCCCGACCCCGAGGACCACATCAAGCTCGACTGGAAGCCCGTCGTCTTCACGAAGAACGAGGCCGGCGAGCTCAACTACCCGCCGATGGAGAGGAAGTACTGATGACCCTCGTCGCAGAAGAGACCACGGTCGCCGGCGACTCCGGCATCCAGTCCTACCTCGTCACGTTCAACATCCGCCGCTTCGACCCCGAGGTCGACGCGGAGCCGCGTTGGGTCGACTACGACGTCGAGCTGTACCCCACCGACCGGGTGCTCGACGCACTCCACAAGATCAAGTGGGAGGTCGACGGGTCGCTGACCTTCCGCCGCTCATGCGCCCACGGCATCTGCGGGTCGGATGCCATGCGCATCAACGGGCGGAACCGCCTCGCCTGCAAGACGCTCATCAAAGACCTCGACATCTCGAAGCCGATCTACGTCGAGGCGATCAAGGGCCTGCCGCTGGAGAAGGACCTCGTCGTCGACATGGAGCCGTTCTTCGCGTCGTACCGCGAGGTGCAGCCGTTCCTCATCGCGAACTCCAAGCCGGAGCCCGGCAAGGAGCGCATCCAGTCGATCGCCGACCGCGAGATCTTCGACGACACCACGAAGTGCATCCTCTGCGCCGCGTGCACCTCGTCGTGCCCCGTGTTCTGGACCGACGGCCAGTACTTCGGCCCCGCCGCCATCGTCAACGCGCACCGCTTCATCTTCGACTCGCGCGACGACGCGGCGACCACGCGCCTGGACATCCTCAACGACAAGGAGGGCGTGTGGCGCTGCCGCACGACCTTCAACTGCACCGAGGCGTGCCCCCGCGGCATCGAGGTCACGAAGGCGATCGCCGAGGTCAAGCAGGCGATCCTCCGCCACTGATCCGGACCGGCGGGTGGCCTGATTCGACGGCTCCCGCTCTCGATAGTCTGATCCAGTGAGCGACCCCGACGAGGCATCCGCGCGTCTTCGCGCACGCTGGGAGGACTCCGCCCTGCGCGAGCGCCTCGATGAGCCCATCGAGCGCGCCACGGCGATCACCCGCAAGACCCTGGCCTGGTTCCCGGTGCGGGTGTGGCGGCACTTCCTGCAGAACAACGGGTTCCTCCTCGCCGCGGCGATCAGCTACCAGTCGCTGTTCGCGATCTTCGCCGTCATCTACACGGCGTTCGCGATCGTCGGCCTCTGGATGGGTGGCAGCGCGGATGCCATCGACGCCCTCGTGCGGATCATCAACTCCTACATCCCCGGCCTCATCGGGGGCTCCGAAGGGGCCGGTCTCGTCAGTCGCGACGACGTCGCCGAGATCGCGCACGCCTCCAGCGGCGCGCTCGTGCTGACCGGTGCGGTCGCGTTCGTCACGGCCCTGTGGACCGCGATCGGCTTCGTCACCTTCACGCGCCGCGCCGTGCGCGACATCTTCGGGCTGCCGTTCGACGCACGGAATTACGTCCTGCTGAAGGCCCGCGACTTCCTCGCGGCCCTCGCGTTCGGCCTCGCCCTCGTGCTGGGCGCCCTGTTGGCCTGGGTCGCGACCGGCCTCGTCGAGATGCTCTTCGAGTTGTTCGGCTGGGGCGGGTACACCGGCTGGCTGTGGATCGCCGGTCGCGTCGCATCCGTCATCGTCGCGTTCGCGATCAACGCCGCGGCCCTCGGCTCGCTCATCCGCTTCCTCACCGGCACGACGCTGCGCTGGCGCTACATCCTCCCCGGTGCGGCGCTCGGCGGAGGCGCACTCGTCGTGCTGCAGCTCGGCACGGGCGTCCTCCTCTACTACACGCCCACGAACCCCCTCCTCGCGACGTTCTCGGTGATCATCGGCTTCCTCCTCTGGTTCCGCCTCGTCGGCATCGTGATCCTCGTGGCGGCGTCGTGGGTCGCGCTCACGGCGAAGGACGCCGACGTCCCGATCGTCGAACCCACCGTGCAGGAGCGGCGCCGGCGCGAGCAGGAGGCACTCCTGCTCGCCGCGCAGGTGCGGGTGCGCGACGCGCGCATCGCGCGGGCGGATGCCGCGTGGTGGGCGCGCCCGGCGGCGAGTCTCGCGGTCCGCCGCGCCGAGGACGAGCTCGCCCGCGTGCAGGCATCCGGCGCTTCGAACGACGGGTAGGCCCGCGCGCCGCCTCTCCCGTCCCGCGCACTCCCCCGCCCCCGCCCCCGACCCCGACCCCGCCCCCGCCCCCGCAGGGCAGCGGATTCGGGACGGAAGCCCCAGGGTCCTAAGCTGGGTGGCAGCTGGAAGAACGCTATCCGTTCACCCAGCGGATACTCACGCCTTTGGGGACGCACACATGACTGATCAGACCAACCCGCCGACGCCCGAGAACACCCCTCCCCAGCCCAGGGTTCCTGCGCCCGGCACGGCCGACTCCGTGCCGCCGGCACCCCTCGTGCCGCCGATTCCCGACCTGCCGATCGCCTACCAGGCTGACGCGGCCGCCGGTGTTCCACCGGTGGGCCCTGCGCAGCCGGGTCTCGCGCAGCCGGGTCTCGCGCAGCCCGCCGCCGCCCAGTCGTTCCCTGGGCAGCCGGGTCTCGGACAGCCGGGTCCTGCGGGCACGGTCCCCCCGGCCGTTGCCGCGACTGCACCCGCATGGGTGAACCCGCCCCGGATGGGGCTGGCCGCCGTCGGTGGTGCGATCGGTGTCGGAGGCGCCATCGCGGGCACACTCGTCGTCATCGCGCTCACCGTCGCGCTCACCCTCGTCACGGGCAGCGGATCGGGCGGCATCAGCGGGGCGAATCTCGACGGCGCGGTCTTCGCCGTTCTCGTCTGGCTCTCTGCGCTCGGCCTGTTCGGTGGCGTCAGCGGAGCGATCGGCGGAGGGGGCGCCAGCGGCTCGATGCTCGTCACGTTCGTCCCGGTCATCGTGTTCCTCGCGGGCTCCCTCGCGGCGGCGTGGTGGTCGTTCCGGCAGGAGCGCACCCACCGGAGCGCCGGCCGGACGGAGTTCTGGGTGCTCAGCGGACTCGCCGGACTCGCTGCGGCGATCCTGACTCTCGTCCTTTCGATACTCGGGCGCCAGCAGGTCTCGGTGCCGATGGTCGGTCGCGCGGAACTGTCGAGCCTCAGCGTGGCGAGCTTCTTCGGCCCGCTCATCGCGATCGGTCTCGCGAGCGCCTTCGGCCGCTGGCTCGCACGTGCCGAGAACCGTGGCTTCTTCCGCGCCCTCATCGCCACTCCCGCGCACTTCCGCTGGGGGACCCGCGACCTCTACGACTACCTCGTCGCACTGACGCTCATCTTCGTGCCGATCTCGCTCATCGCCGTCTTCGTCATCGGCAACGGCAGCCTGGTTGCGTGGCCCGCCGCCGTCGGGGTGCTCACCTCCGCCACCATCGCTGTCGCGCACTTCGCCGGCTACAGCGTCGGCGCCAACGGTTCGGGCCTGATGGACGGCTCGCAGACGATCACGCTCTCCAGCGCGCCGAACGGCTGGATCTGGCTGCTGCCGGTGTTCGCCGTCGTCGCGGCCCTCCTGGCATCCCTCGCCGTGGCGCAGCGTCGCCGCTTCCTCCCCGTCCCGATCGCGCGCGCATGGGTGCTGCCCGTGTCGACGGCTGTCGCAGCCCTCGTGTTCGGCTTCACGTTCGGTCTGGGGACGTTCTCCGGCACGGCCGGCATCGGTGGCGTCGGCATGGGATTCAGCATGAGCGTCGCTCCCGTCGCGTGGGCGTTCCTCATGGCGGGCGTGTGGGGTGCTCTCGTCGAGACGCTCGCGCGCTATGTCGCGCCCACGCTCATCGCCACGGCACCCGCTCTCGGGCGCATCGCCTTCGGACCGAGCCCTACGGGTGCGCCGACCACGGCGGCACCGGCCGGGGCATCCGCTGCATTCGGGCAGAGCACGACGACGTATCCGTACGCCGCCCCCGACGTCGCCGCCGCCACCGCCGCGGGACAGGTCGCACCGGGCATGGGTGGCCCCGCGAACGTCGCCGGCGTCGCCGCGCCGCCGACCCCGCCTGCGGAGGCGAAGCCGCTCAGCCCTGCCGCCAAGCGAGGTCTGATCATCGGCGCGTGCGTCGCCGGTGCCCTGATCGTCGTGGGTGGCGCGGGTGCCGTCGCGGTGAGCATCCTGAAGGCCACGGTCTTCTCACCGGATACCGCCGTACAGTCCTACCTCGCAGACATCGCCGACGGGCGGTTCGCCTCCGCCTTCGAGCAGACGCCGCGCAACAGCACGGGCGGCACGGCACTCGTGTCCAGCAACGACGCCCAGCTCGACGCGACGATCACGGACGTGCAGATCACCGACACATCCGTCTCCGACACGTCGGCCGTGATGGCGATCAGCTACGAACTCGACGGACAGCGTGAGACGGCGACGATCTCGCTCGTCTCCAGCGGAACGAAGTTCCTGTTCTTCGATGACTGGCGTATCTCGAGCGGACTGGAGACCTACCTGTTCGTCTCCGGTTCCGAGGCATCGATCGCCGGCATCGACATCGACCCGGGTCAGGGCGGAACAGAGCTCATCGCCTACCCGGGCGTCTACCCCGTCGCCGGCAAGGAGAGTCGCTGGATGACGCTCGACGCCGAACCCGTCCGCGTCGGGTCCTCCGGTGCCCAGCTGTCGCTCGACATGCACCCGACGCCCGCCCTCACCGACGAGATCCAGAAGCAGGTCAACCAGAAGATCGACACCTGTGCGACCTCCACCGACCTCGAGCCGAAGGGGTGCCCGTTCTCCAGCTACGCGTGGGGAGAGACGAAGGACGTCGTCTGGAAGGTCGTCACCTACCCCACCGTGGAGCTGACCTACGACAACGCCTTCACCGCCACCGACGGTGAGATGGAAGTGACGTACCAGTCGAAGTCCATGTTCACCGACTGGAGCGCCGAGGACGACACCCGCTCGATCAACTACTGGGGCGGAGAGTACGAGATCGACGGTGACACCGTCGCCGTGACCTTCGAGTAGATCCCACGATCGGACGGCGAGCGCGGGCGACAGCGATGTCGTCCGCGCTCGTTAGTGTGAGACGGTGCCCGACTCGTCTTCCTCGCCCACGCCTTCCACGCCTCTTCGGATCGCCTCCGTCAACGTCAACGGCATCCGCGCCGCCGCTCGCAAGGGCATGCACGCGTGGCTCGATGCCGCCGACGTCGACGTGCTCACCCTGCAGGAGGTGCGCGCCGAGGCATCCGATCTCGCCGCCGCTCTCCCCGGGTGGCACATCGTCGGAGACGAGGCCCTGGCGAAGGGGCGGGCGGGGGTCGCGATCGCGGCGCGGGAGCCGCTCGAGATCTGGCGGATCGAGCTCGGCGACGAGACGCTCGACTCGCGCGGGCGGTGGGTCGAAGCCGACATCGACGTCTCGGGCACCCCGCTCACCGTCGTGAGCGCGTACGTGTTCACGGGCGAGGACGGCACACCCAAGCAGGACGCCAAGTACGCCTTCCTCGACGCGATGACGACGCGGATGCAGCAGCTCGGCGCGCACGCACTGATCACCGGCGACCTGAACGTCGGCCACCGCGAGCTCGACATCCGCAACTGGAAGGGCAACGTCAAGAAGGCGGGGTTCCTCCCCCGCGAGCGCGCGTATTTCGACCGCTTCACGGGCCCGGCCGGGGCGGAGGTCGTCGGCGTCGACGGCTCGGTCGGCACGGGGCTCGGCTGGGTCGACGTCGGACGACGATTCGCGGGCGAGGTCGACGGACCGTACACGTGGTGGTCGAACCGCGGCAAGGCGTTCGACACCGACACCGGGTGGCGCATCGACTACCACCTCGCGACGCCGGCCCTCGCCGAGCGGGTCACCGACTACCGGGTCGTCCGCGCCCCCTCGTGGGACACACGGTGGAGCGATCACGCCCCCGTCGTCGCCGACTACGCGCTCTGAGGGGCGCGGCTGTCCAGGCATCCGCTTGGCGGCGCGGTCGGTGACGCGCGGGCATCCGTCTCGCGCGCGGTCGGTCGCCCGGGCAGAGTCTCGGGCGCGGTCGGTCGCCCGGGCATCCGCTTCTCGGGCGCGGTCGGTCGCCCGGGCATCCGCTTCTCGGTGCGTCCGGCGGCCGTGGCATCCGCTCCTAGACTGGAGTGATGAGCAAGTCACGCCTGTACTCCGGAATGCAGCCGTCCGCCGATTCACTCCAGATCGGCAACTACATCGGCGCGCTCCTGCAGTGGCGTGACCTGCAGGATGCCTACGACGCGTTCTTCTCCGTCGTCGACCTCCACGCCCTCACCCAGCCGAACGACCCGGCGGAACTGCGTGAGAAGACCCGGCGCACCGCCGCGCAGTACATCGCGGCGGGCATCGAGCCGTCGAAGTCGACGCTGTACGTGCAGTCGCACGTGCGCGCGCACGCGGAGCTCGCGTGGATCCTGTCGACCATCACCGGGTTCGGCGAGGCGAGCCGGATGACCCAGTTCAAGGACAAGTCGGCCCGTTACGGCACCGACGCGACGAACGTGGGCCTGTTCACCTACCCGGTGCTGATGGCGGCGGACATCCTGCTGTACCAGACGGACATCGTCCCGGTCGGCGACGACCAGAAGCAGCACGTCGAGCTCACCCGCGACCTCGCGGAGCGGTTCAACTCGCGCTACGGCACGGCGTTCACCGTGCCGATGGCGACGATCCAGCAGGACACCGCCCGGATCTACGACCTGCAGAACCCGACGGCGAAGATGTCGAAGTCCGCCGAATCGGACGCGGGTGTGCTGTGGCTGCTCGATGACCCGGCGGTCTCGGCGAAGAAGATCATGCGTGCCGTCACGGACAACGACGGTTCGGTCCGCTACGACCGGGAGTCCAAGCCGGGCGTCTCGAACCTGCTGACGATCTATGCCGCGCTGACGGGTCGGCAGGTGCCCTCCATCGAGGACGAATACGCCGGCCGCGGCTATGGCGACTTCAAGAAGGGGCTCGCCGAGGTCGTGGTGGCGGAGTTCGGTCCCGTCCGCGAACGCGCGCTCGAGCTCCTGGCCGACCCCGCGGAGCTCGACCGGGTCCTGGCATCCAACGCCGACCGCGCCGCCGAGGTCGCCGACGCGACCCTCGCCGACGTGTACGACAAGGTCGGCCTCCTCCGCCGCCGCTGAGCTCTGTTCGTCCCGTTCTCAGGACCTGAGCCGCTGCTCGCATGAGATCGCGGCCGAATCTGCTCCGATCGCGCGAGCCGTCCTGAGAACGGTACGCGCGCCTGGAGGCGGGCCCAGGCCCTCAGGCGCCAGGCCCTCAGGCTCGCGGGCGTGAAGACAGCAAGGCGCGTAGCGCCGCGAGCACGGCATCCGGCTGGTACAGGATCATCGCGGCCGTGATCCGGAGCGTGCAGTATCCGCTTGCCGCCAATGCCAGGTCGCGCTCGCGGTCTCGTACCTGCTGTCGCCAGTCGGAATGGAACTCGCGGCTGTTGCACTCGACCACGAGCCATCCGTCCAGCAGGAGATCGACCCGGCCGATGCCCTCGAAGACCACCTGGATTCGAATCTCGCACCCGAGAGATCTCGCGATGAGACGGACCAGCGTCTCGGTGCCTGACTCTGCGCGGGCATCCACTAGCGGCTCGAGCGGAGCGTAACGCGCAGGCAGGGCGGCGAACACCTCGCGCACCTGCCCGGGCGTCAGCAGCCGCTTGTTGAGCAGGCTGTCGAGTGTCGCAACAGCCGCTCGAGGCGGCTGACACCGCACCGCGTGAACGGCCGCATCGATGAGCGAGACCACGCTGGATGCGCCGACGCCTTCGTACAGAGGCAACCAGTGCAGCACGGTGTCGCTGCCAGAGGTCCGATCCCGCGGCTTCCGCCGATCCGAGGCGTCGCGCAGCCGGGCACTGTTCGGATGCACATGCACATGCAATCGACGGTTCTCGAGTACGAAGACTCCCATGACCGCGAGAAGGGAAAGACAGGTCAGTCGGCCGCCCACACGAACGGCCCGCACGATCGCATCGTCCGTGCCGCCAGGCAGATAGCAGTCCCGTCTCACGTGCAGCAGGATGCCCGTACGCACGGCGGCCTGAATCGATCGGCGGGTGTAACCGGCGTGGATCAGATCGGCGCGACTGAGCAGCATGGTCATCCCGGGAGTGTGCCCTTTGCCGCGAACGCCCGAGGCCGAATCGGCCGGCTATGGGGACAACGCGCCGTGCGCAGGCCCTGGGGAGGACGCCTTCACGACGCCCAGGGGGATGCTGTACCGAGCTCAGGACCCACACGGGCGCAAGTCCGACACGATGGCGGGGTTCCGCGCCGACCGGGGAGCCCGCCCGACAGCTGTCCTGAGAACGGTACCGCCCACCCCGCGACCCGGACGCGCGACGCCGGACGGGCAGCCCGGACGGCCGGGGCCCCGATAGTGTCGGAGCATGGACACGGTGACCCTGCGCACGGCGCGGCTGGAGCTCTCGCCGCCGCGCGAGGGTGACGCGGATGCCATCTTCGCGGCCTGTCAGGACGAGCGGCTCCAGCGGTACACGACCGTGCCATCGCCCTACACGCGCGAGCACGCGGAGGGCTTCATCGAGAAGTCGCGCGGGTGGTGGGAGTCGGGCTCCGAGGCGACGTGGGCGATCCGTGACGGCGACACCCTCGTCGGCATGATCGGGCTGCACCGGTTGGGCGACGGCGCCGGCGAAATCGGCTACTGGATGGCGGCTCCGGCGCGCGGACGGGGCCTCCTCACCGAGGCGGCCCACGCCGTCATCGACTGGGGCTTCTCGCCCGACGGCCTGGCGCTGAAGCGCATCGAGTGGCGCGCCGTGGTCGGGAACACCGCCTCCGCACGCGCCGCACGCACGCTGGGATTCCGCTTCGAGGGGACGCTACGCCAGGCCCTCGCCAACGGCGCGGGAGTCCGCGACGACGGATGGATCGCGGGCCTCCTGCCGTCCGACGACCGTACCGCGCAGCACTGGCCGCCGCTCGAGATCTGACCCCGCCCGCGCGTCGGCGCACCGTGGCAGGATGGCCGCATGCCCGAGATGCCCGAGGTGCAGGGGCTCGTCGACTTCCTCCGGGAGCGCGCGACGGGTCTGCGGATCACCCGCGCCACGATCGCGAACATCGCCGCGCTGAAGACCTACGATCCGCCGCTCGACACGCTGAAGGATGCCACGGTGACGGGCGCCTTCCGCCGCGGCAAGTTCGTCGACCTGTCCACCGACGGGGGCCCGCACCTCGTGTTCCACCTCGCAAAGGCCGGATGGCTGCGCTGGTACGAGCAGCTGCCGACGACGGTCATCCGCCCCGGGAAGACCCCGATCGCCCTCCGCATCGCGTTCGACGACGGGTCCGGCTTCGATCTCACCGAAGCAGGCACCAAGAAGTCGCTCGCCGTCTCCGTGGTCCGCTCGCCGGAAGACGTCCCCGGCATCGCCCGGCTCGGGCCCGATCCGCTCGATCCGGCATTCGGCCGTGACGAGTTCGCGGAGCTCCTCGCGGGGCGGCGCACCCAGATCAAGGGCGTCCTCCGCGACCAGTCGATCATCGCGGGCGTCGGCAACGCCTACTCCGACGAGATCCTCCACGCCGCGAAGATGTCGCCGTACGCTCTCGCCGCGACCCTCAGCGACACCGACATCACCCGGTTGTACGACGCGATGCGTGCGACGCTCACGGATGCCGTGACCCAGGCATCCGGGAGACCTCCGGCGGAGCTGAAGGATGCCAAGCGGCGCGGCATGGCCGTCCACGGTCGACGCGGCGAGGCGTGCCCCGTCTGCGGTGACGAGGTGCGGAGTGTGTTCTTCGCCGACAACTCGCTCGAGTACTGCCCCACCTGTCAGACCGGTGGCAAGATCCTCGCCGACCGCCGGCTCAGCCGCCTGCTGAAGTAGCGCGGCCGCCAGACCCCGCGGCCTCGCCCGAACCCGAGGCGGCGGCGACTCACCGCGGCAAGAGGAACCCCCGATGACGCCCCATGTCGGGAATGAACCCGGCGTCGGCGCGTTCACTAGACTGAGAGCAGAACAACGTGCTCCGGGGTCGGTGTGAATCCGAACCGGCGGTGACAGTCCGCGAGCCCGCTCCGTCCGCAAGACGGCGAGGGTTGATCCGGTGGAAATCCGGGACCGACGGTGATGCGCCTCTTGTACAGAGGTCGCTAGTCCGGATGGGAGGCAGCACGGTGATGCGGGCGGGCAACCGTCGGCATCGCCCGCGATACCTGTCGCGCCCGGGGCCTCACCGAAGGACGACGGATGACGGCGACAGACCGCGAACGCGACGCGATGGCCCGCGCGCTGGTGCTCGCACAGAACGGCCCACGCGGCGTGAACCCGCAGGTCGGCGCGGTGATCCTCTCCCCCACCGGCGACGTGCTGGCTGAAGGCTGGCATCGGGGCGCGGGCACCGCCCACGCCGAAGTCGACGCCCTGTCGCACCTCGCGCCCGGCGCGGCACGCGGCGCAACCGCCGTCGTGACGCTCGAGCCGTGCAACCACACCGGCCGCACAGGCCCCTGCGCGCAGGCCCTCATCGATGCCGGCGTCGCGCGCGTCGTCTACGCGATCGACGACCCGGGCGCCCAGTCGGGCGGCGGTGCGGAGCACCTCCGGAATGCGGGAGTCGAGGTGGAGAGCGGTGTCCTCGCGGAGGATGCGACGGCGCTCCTCGACTCGTGGCTCACGGTGCAGCGGCTCGGCCGCCCCTTCGTCACGGTCAAGTGGGCGCAGTCGCTCGACGGCCGCGCCGCGGCATCCGACGGCACGAGCCAGTGGATCACGGGGCCAGTCGCGCGCGCCGACGTGCACCGCCGACGCAGCGAGGCGGATGCCATCGTCGTCGGCACCGGGACGGTCCTCGCCGACGACCCCGCGCTCACCGCGCGGAAGCCCGACGGCTCACTGTACGAGCATCAGCCGCGCCCCGTCGTCCTCGGGCAGCGGTCCGTGCCCGACGGCGCCGCCGTAAGGCGCCACCCCCTCCCGCTCCTGCACCGTGACGGCGAGAACCTGGGCGGCGAGAGTCCGAACGAGCCGTCTCTCCTTACGCAGCTGCGCGAGGAGGGCATCCATCACGTCTTCGTCGAGGGCGGACCCACGATCGCGAGCGCGTTCCTGCGCGCCGGGCTCGCCGACGAACTCCTCGTCTACGTCGCGCCGACACTCCTCGGTTACGGTCCGGACGGCGCCGACCACCCCGCGCTGCGGAGCCTCGGCGTCGAGACGATCACGCAGCAGCGGCGGCTCGAGGTCCGCACGCTCCACCAGCTCGGCGACGATGTCCTGATCGTCGCCCGCCCCGTCACGAAGGAAGATGCCTGATGTTCACCGGAATCATCGAAGAGCAAGGCCGGGTCACGGCCGTCGAACCCTCCGGTGACGGCGTGCGGCTCACGGTCCAGGGGCCGCTCGCGGTATCGGATGCCGCCCAAGGCGACTCGATCGCGGTGTCGGGCGTGTGCCTCACCGTCGTCGACCAGGGCGCCGACTGGTTCACCGCCGACGTCATGCGGCAGACACTCGACATGACGAGCCTCGCGGGCGTCGCCCCGGGCAGGGCCGTCAACCTCGAGCGCGCGCTCGCGACGCACACGCGCCTCGGCGGTCACATCGTCCAGGGACACGTCGACGGCACGGGCACCGTGCTCGAGGTGCGTCCGGGCGCGCAGTGGCGCGTGCTGCGCATCTCGCTCCCCGCAGACCTCGCGCCCCTCGTCGTGGACAAAGGCTCGATCACGGTCGACGGCGTCTCACTGACGGTCAGCGCCGTCTCCCCCGCCCCGTCGGCGGCGTCCACCGAGACCGCCGCCGCGGCCGACGACCAGTGGTTCGAGGTCTCACTCATCCCCGAGACCCTCGAGGTCACGACCCTCGGCGAACGCGCGCCGGGCGACCTCGTCAACCTCGAAACCGACATCCTCGCGCGCCACGTGCAGCGCCTTCTCGCCTTCACCCGACCGACCGACACCGAAGGAGGCTCCCGATGAGCCTTTCCCCCATCCCCGAGGCCCTCGACGCGCTCCGCGCCGGCCGGCCCGTCATCGTCGCCGACGATGAGAACCGCGAGAACGAGGGCGACATCATCCTGTCGGCCGAGCTCGCGACCCCCGAGTGGCTCGCGTGGACGATCCGCTGGTCGAGCGGATTCCTGTGCGCCCCCATGCCCGCAGAGTGGGCCGACCGGCTCGACCTGCCGCCCATGGTGGCCGTGAACGAAGACAGCCGCGGCACCGCGTACACGGTGAGCGTGGATGCCGCGGACCGCGTGTCGACCGGGATCAGCGCGACCGACCGGTCGCACACCCTCAACGTGCTCGCCGACCCGGCATCCACGCCGTCCTCGGTCATCCGTCCGGGGCACATCCTGCCGCTTCGCGCGGTCGACGGCGGTGTCCGCGAACGCGCCGGTCACACCGAGGCGGGTGTCGAGCTGATGAAGCTCGCGGGCCTCCAGCCCGTCGCCGCGATCGGCGAGGTCGTCGCCGAGGACGGGTCGATGATGCGCCTGCCGGGTCTTTTGGAGATGGGCGCGCGCGAGAACGTCCCCGTCATCACGATCGAGCAGCTCATCGCGTACCTCGACGACGCGGAGACCCCGGCGCCGGCGGTCGACCACGCGCCGAGGCGGCGCGTGAGCCTGCGTGCCGAAGCGAACGTCCCCACGTCCCACGGGGTCTTCCGTTTCCTCGCGTACAAGGACCGCGTCACGGGCACCGACCACATCGCGGTCGTGTCGGGCGATCTCACCGACGAGGCCCCGCTCGTCCGCGTGCACTCCGAGTGCCTCACGGGCGAGGCCTTCGGGTCGCTCAAGTGCGAGTGCGGACCGCAACTGGATGCCGCGCTCGACGCGATCGAACAGGACGGCGGCGTCGTCATCTACATGCGCGGCCACGAGGGGCGCGGCATCGGGCTCATCAACAAGCTGCGCGCGTACAGCCTGCAGGAGCGGGGCCTCGACACGGTCGACGCGAACCTGGCACTGGGCCTCCCGGCGGATGCCCGGGACTATGCCGCTGCCGGTGGCATCCTCGCCGACCTCGGCGTCGAGAAGATCCGCCTGCTGACGAACAACTCCGACAAGGTCAACCAGCTGCGCGAGCTCGGCCTGGACATCGTCGAGCAGGTTCCGCTGCTCGTCGGCGTCGGCGCGAACAACCACCAGTACCTCGCCACCAAGCGCGACCGCATGGGGCACATCATCGGCGCCGACGAACTCGACGCCGCACTCGCACACAGCCTGGAGGGCACCGAATGAGCGGCCACGGAGCACCCGAGATCGAACCGGTCGATGCGGCGGGGCTCCGCGTCGTCGTCATCGCCGGGACGTGGCACGACGTCATCACCGACGGTCTCATCGCGGGCGCGGAGCGCGTGCTCGCGGGCTCCGGTGCGTCGTGGCGGACGGTCCGCGTGCCCGGATCGTTCGAGCTGCCGGTCGCGGCGAAGGCGGCGCTGGATACCGGCGCAGACGCGGTCGTCGCACTCGGGGTGATCATCCGGGGCGGCACACCGCACTTCGAGTTCGTCTCGTCCGCCGCGACCGACGGGCTGACGCGGGTGGCGCTGGACGCCGGAAAGCCGGTCGGCTTCGGCGTGCTCACCCTCGACGACGAGCAGCAGGGCATCGATCGGGCGGGGCTTCCGGGCTCGAAGGAGGACAAGGGCGCCGAGGCGGCCGATGCGGCCCTCCGCACGGCGCTGCTCCTGCGCGACCTGCGCGGCTGAGCCGCCGCCTCCGGAGGCGCCGGGGCAGGCGACGCCCGCACCGCCACCTTCAGGTACTCTGAGGGTATGGAGATCCTGCGTCACGCCGTCGTCCTCGTCCACCTCGTCGGGTTCGCCGTGCTCTTCGGCGCCTGGGTCGTGGAGGCCGTCGGGCAGCGCCGGATCACGCGGCTGATGACGTGGGGCATGGTGATCGCCGCGGTCGCCGGCCTCGCCCTCGCCGCCCCGTGGGGGATCGACCACCCGCTGAACTACACGAAGCTCGGCGTGAAGCTCGTCGTCCTGCTCGCGATCGGCGCTCTGCTCGGCATCGGCACCGGTCGCCAGCGCAAGACCGGCACGGTCGCCCCCGCTCTCTTCTGGCTCGTCGGCATCCTCACGCTCACGAACGCCGCGCTCGCCGTCCTCTGGCGCTGATCCGCGGAGCGGACACGCTGGCCGCCTCTCGCGCTGAACGGCGGGGCACCGCAATCGCCGTCCGCTAGCGCTGATCCGCGGAGCGCGACGCTCACCGCGCTCTGGCACTGATCCACGAGCGACGCGCTGGTGCAGCCGCGCCCGCGCCGCGATCACGTTCCGTCGATCGCAATGTCGGGCCCCTTCTCTACTATCGTAGATATGTTCGATAGTGAGGTGGTTCCGGCCAGCGACGGTGACGTGTCCGTGCTGGCAGAGATCGTCGCGGGTATCGAGGGCGTGGATGTCGCGCTGCGGGCGGCGGAAGTCGCGCAGACGCGACTGTTCGCGCGCGCCGGGCGGCTCGCGGCGACGCAGGCCGCCCGGTCGCGGGAATCGGTGCGGGTACAGGAGATGGCGTTGCGGTCCATCGCGGCGGAACTGGGCGGGGTGCTCCGCATCACCGACCGCACGGTGCAGCGGCGTATCGATGAGGCGCTCACGATCGTGGAGGACTACCCCCGGGCGCTCACCGCGTGGGAGGAGGGGCGCATCACGCGCGGCCACGTGCGGGTGATCGTGGATGCCGGCGCATGCGTTCCTCCCGCGCGTCGGGCGGAGTTCGAGGATGCCGCGATCGCCCGCTCCGAGAGGGACACCCCCAACCGTGTCCGGCCCGGGATCGAGATCCTCGCCGAACGGCTCGCGGAACGTTCCTTCACAGACCGTCACCAGGACGCCGCGGCCCGTCGGGCCGTCCGCGTGGTGCCGGGGCGGGACGGGATGTGCGATGTCGTCGCGACGGTCCCGACAGTGATCGGTGACGGGATCCTCGACCGCCTCACCCGGCAGGCTCACACGATCATCGATGCCCGCGACCCGGGCGATGACGACACCCGACACGTCGACGAGGTCCGTGCGGACGTGCTCAGCGACCTGCTGCTCGCCGGAACCCCCTCCCTCGACCCCACCACCAGCGGCGACGGGCCCGGCGCACTCGGCGCGATCCGCGCGCAGGTGCAGGTGATCGTCCCCGCCCTCACCCTCCTCGGCGCAGACGACGCACCCGCCGACCTCGTCGGCCGCTCCCCGATCGACGCGGACACCGCCCGCACCCTCGCCGCCCGTGCACCCTCCTGGGCGCGCGTGCTGACCGACCCGGTTGAGGGCACCGTCCTCGCCGTCGACCGCTACCGCACCCCCTGGCCCCAACGCCGCTACCTCCGCGCCCGCGACCAGCACTGCCGCTTCCCCGGCTGCCGCCACGCCGCGATCCGCTGCGAAATCGACCACACCATCGACCACGCCCAAGGCGGACCCACCGCCCTCTGGAATCTCGCGCACCTCTGTCAACGCCACCACTCCATGAAGCAGTTCACACCATGGAGAGTCCGACAACACCCCGGTGGGATCCTCGAATGGACCTCCCCCACCGGACGCACCTACCGCGAAGACACCCCCACACCACCCGTCCACTTCACACCGATGGGACCGGTGAATCCACCCCCGGGTGAGAACCCGCCATTCTGATGGGCTGACCGCGCCACGGCGCCGACACGCAGATAGCACGCCGTGGTGCTGGGGTGCGGCGATACCGGGGGCGGCAATACCGGAGCGGCGATACCGGGGGCGGCGATACCGGGGCGCAGCGATGCTGGGGTGCGGCGCCGCGTGTCGTGACCTGACGACCCTGCCGCGCGGAACCCCTACCACCCAGGACGCGCGTATGATCGTCCTTTGTGCGCCGCGATCCTGCCGGCGCCTCCGGTGCCCCCACCGTCGCGGCGCCCGCCGCAACACCCCTGCCTCGGACGCCCGCCACCGGCCCGTCCCATAAGGACCCTCCGTCTTCACGTTCGACAGGTCCTTCACGCATGTCCGCTGCATCCGCGACCACCCCGGCCGCGCCCCCGCTCAATCCCCGCTCGCGCGTCATCACCGCGAGCCTCGTCGGCACGACGATCGAGTTCTACGACTTCTACGTCTACGCGACCGCCGCCGTCCTCGTCTTCCCGACCCTCTTCTTCCCGACCGGCGACGACACGACCGCGCTCCTCCTGTCGTTCAGCATCTTCGGCGCCGCCATGGTCGCGCGACCGATCGGCGCAGTGGTGTTCGGCCACTTCGGCGACCGCTTCGGCCGCAAGGCGACCCTGGTGGCATCCCTCCTGACGATGGGCATCGCGACGTTCCTCATCGGATGCCTCCCGACGTACCAGAACATCGGCTGGTCCGCGGCGCTCCTCCTCCTGCTGCTGCGCCTGTTCCAGGGCTTCGCGCTCGGCGGCGAGTGGTCCGGCGCCGCCCTGGTCGCCACCGAGAACGCCCCCGCCGGCAAGCGCGCCTGGTACGGCACCTTCCCGCAGCTGGGCGCACCGATCGGGTTCATCATCGCGAACACGATCTTCCTCATCATCAACTTCGCGCTCCCCCACCCCGACGGCACCGCGCAGCGCTCCGAGGAGTTCCTCGCCTGGGGCTGGCGCGTGCCGTTCCTCTTCTCGGCCGTCATGGTCATCATCGGCCTGTGGGTGCGCCTCAAGCTCGTCGAGTCGGAGACCTTCACGAAGGCGGAGCAGAAGGGCGCCCTGCGCAAGTTCCCGCTGGGCGAAGTCATCCGTTCGAACTGGAAGAACCTCATCCTCGGCACGTTCATCATGCTCGCGACGTACGTGCTCTTCTACCTCATGACGAGCTTCACCCTCGCCTACGGCACGAAGCCCGCGGATGCCCCCGTGCCCGGCCTCGGGTTCGGCTACACCGACTTCGTGATCATGCAGATCATCGGCGTGGTCTTCTTCGGCATCTTCACGCTCCTGTCCGGGCCGGTCGCCGACGCCGTCGGGCGGCGGAAGCTGCTCATCTGGGTCACCCTCGGCATCGCCGTGCTCGGCGTGCTGTTCAACGTCTTCCTGCTGCCGCAGGTCGACCCGAAGTTCACCGGCGCGCTCGTGCAGGCCTTCCTCGTGCTGGGCTTCACGCTGATGGGCGCGACCTTCGGACCGATGGGCGCACTCCTCCCCGAACTGTTCCCCACCAACGTGCGCTACACGGGGTCGGCGATCGCCTACAACGTCTCGTCGATCCTCGGTGCGGCCGTCGCGCCGTCGATCGCCCTCGGGCTGTGGGCGGCCGCCGGCGGACAGCCGTGGCTCGTCGGGCTGTACCTCAGCGGCTCCGCCGTGCTGACCTTCATCGCACTGGTGCTCTCGAAGGAGACGAAGGACGTCGACTACGAGACGAACATCGGTCTCGGCGAGACCGGCTCGCTCTGACCTGACATCGAACGGCGGATGCCGCGGGGCCGAGGCTCCGCGGCATCCGCCGTTTCGGTACGCCGCTAGTCGAGGAAGAGCGCGCGCAGGCGCTTGGTGGTGAACAGCAGCCCGACCGCGATCATCACCAGGTAGTAGGCGACGTGCCCCCACATCGCGGGGCTCAGGATGCCCGTGGTGAGCCCACGGACGAGTTCGACGCCGTGCCACAGCGGGAACGCCTGGATGACCCCCTGCACCCAGCCCGGGTACTGCGTGATCGGGAAGAGCGTCGCCGAGAAGAGGAACATCGGCAGCAACACGAAGTTGATCCAGTCCATCTGCTGGAAGGTCTTCATGTAGCTCGTGACCGCCATGCCGAGGCTCGCGAACCCGAAGGCGATGAGCGTGACGGCGGGGAGGGCGAGGAGGGCCGTCCACGCGAGGTTCAGCCCGAGCACCTGCATGATGATCATGAACCCGGTCGCGTAGACGAGTCCGCGCAGCAGGGCGTAGAGGATCTCGCCGAGCGCCACGTCGAGCGGCCCGAGCGACGTCGCGAGCATGCCCTCGTAGAGCTTGCCGTAGTTCATGCGGAAGAAGACGTTCCACGTCGAGTCGTAGATCGCCCCGTTCATCGCCGAGACGGCGAGAAGCGCCGGCGCGATGTAGGCCGCGTACGACACGTCATGTCCCCCGAAGGCGACGTTGCCGATGAGCGACTCCAACCCGATGCCCATCGAGGCGAGGTAGAGGACGGGCTCGAAGAAACCCGAGACCACGACGGCGAGGTTGCCGGAGCGGGCGCTGCGGACGCCGCGTTCGACGACCGCCTGCGGGTTCCCGGCCCAGAGCGACCGCACCCCGCCGCGCCGGATCCTCCGGGCACTGGGCGATTCGGTGACGGCGGTCATTGCGCGAGCCTCCGGGTGAAGATACGGCGGGCGATGAGGAACGCGCCGACGCTGAGCACGAGCAGATAACCGAGGTGGACGGCCATCAGCCACGGCTCGATCGGCTTGTCGTACGAGACCGCACGACCGAGCTCGGACGCGTGCCACAGCGGCGAGATCCAGCCCACCCACTGCAGCCAGATCGGCAGGTTGGCGAGCGGGTAGAACGTCCCCGAGAAGAGGAACATCGGCATGAAGATGAACCGCTGCACGAGCGCGAACTGGCCGGAGTCGTGTTCGAGCGACGCGGCGTACGCCATGAGCGGCAGCCCGAACGACAGTGCCGCGAGCGCGCCGATCGGCATGAGCAGCCACCCGGTCGCGAGGTTCGGCACCGCGCCGAAGATGACGAGCACGGCGAAGTACACGACGACGACGATGACGATGCGCAGGAGCGCCCCGAGGATCGTGCCCGTCACGATCTGCGGCGACGAGATCGGCGAGGCGTTCGGCCCGAAGTAGAGCCGCCGCCATTTGAACCCCGCCATGACGGGGTAGGTGAACTCCTCGGATGCCACCGAGATCCCCGCCGTCATGAGAAGTGCCGGAGCGATGAAGACGAGGTAGCGGACGGAAGAGTCGCCGTCCTGCACAGGAGTGGAGATGAGGGCGGCGAGCCCGGCGCCGAGGCCCAGCAGGTACAGCAGGGGCTGCCCGAGGGCGCCGGCGATGATGGTCCACTTGTACGCGCCCATCGTGCGGATGACGTGCTCCGCGAAGTACCAGCCACCCAGACGCCGGGGGCGTGCACCCCACGCGAGCGCTTCGGCGCGCGCCGCCTCGACCGAGGGGTCGGGGATGATCGGGTGCGTCGTGTCGGTGCCGACCGCGGCCGACGTCACGGGCCTGCTCATTCGATCAGCGACCTTCCGGTGAGCCGCAGGAAGACATCCTCGAGACTCGACCGCCGCACGAGCGAGGTGACCGGCTCGAGCCCGAGTGCGTGCACCCGGTCGAGGGATGCCTCGCCGTCGGCCGTGTACACGAGGATCCGGTCGGGCAGCACCTCGACCCGGTCGCCGACCGCCTGCAGCTGCGGCGCGACCTGCTCGTTGCGGTCGGAGCCGAAGCGCACTTCGAGCACCTCACGGCTGGAGTGCTCGCGGATGAGCGACGCCGGGGTGCCCTCGGCCATTATGCGACCCTTGTCGACGACGATGAGTCGGTCGCACAGCTGCTCGGCCTCGTCCATGTAGTGCGTCGTCAGGACGAGCGTCGTGCCCCGCTCCTTCAGCCGGAAGAGGCGATCCCACAGCACGTGGCGCGCCTGCGGGTCGAGCCCCGTCGTCGGCTCGTCGAGGAGGAGGATGCGCGGGTCGTTGATGAGGCCGCGGGCGATCGTGAGGCGACGCTTCATGCCGCCCGAGAGAGCCTCGACCTTGCTCGAGCCCTTGTCCTCCAGCTGTGCGAACGCGAGGAGCTCCTCCGCCTTCTGGCGGCAGACCGCCGCAGGGAGCCCGAAGTAGCGCCCGTACATGTAGAGGTTCTCGCGCGCATTGAGCTCACCGTCGAGGTTGTCCTGCTGCGGGACGACGCCCAGGCGCGACCGGATCTCGGGCCCGTACGCATCGGGGTCGAGGCCGAGGATCTCGAGCGCTCCACCCGTGCGCGTGGACACCGCGCCGATCATCTTCATCGTCGTGGACTTCCCCGCGCCGTTCGGGCCGAGCAGGCCGAACGATTCGCCGGGCGGCACCTCGAAGCTCAGCCCGTCGACAGCGACGAAATCGGGCTTTCCTTTGACCTTGTACGCCTTGACGAGATTCTCGGCGCGGATGACGGGAGCAGACACCAGACCACCGTAGCGCCGGGTGGGGACAATGATTCACCGTGGAACAGGCAGGATGGTGGCAGCGAAAGGACTGCACATGACCACGCCCGCACGCCCGGCCGTCCTCGTGATCGGCGAGGCCCTCATGGACATCACCGACTCCGCCGACGGCGTCTCCGAGACGCCCGGCGGCGGCCCCGCCAACATCGCCCTGGGTCTCGCCCGGCGAGGCGTCGCCGCGGCACTCCTCACGCATCTCGGGACGGACGAGCGCGGGCGGGCGATCGCGCGGCACCTCGAGGCATCCGGCGTCGGCATCCTGCCCGAGTCCTTCCACGACGCGCCCACGTCGACCGCGCGGGCGACGCTCGATGCCACGGGCGCGGCGACCTACGAGTTCGACATCGCGTGGGAGGTGCCGCGCGGGCTGAGCCTCGGCGAGACGCCGGTCATCCACACGGGCTCGCTCGCGACCTTCCTCAACCCCGGCGCCGACGCCGTGCAGGCGCTGCTCGATGCGCACCCGGACGCGATCGTCACCTTCGACCCCAACATCCGGCCGGGGCTCGTCGGCTCCCCGGAAGGCGCCCGCAGCCGTTTCGAGCGCATCGCCCGGCGCGCGCGCGTCGTGAAGCTCAGCGACGAGGATGCCGCGTTCCTGTACGCCGACCTCGACATCGCGGGCGTGATCGCGGCGATCCTGGACCTCGGTCCCGCCATCGTCGCCGTCACCCGCGGCGGATCCGGCGCCACGCTCGCAACGCGAGAAGGCACCGTCGACGTCACAGCCCCGCGCGTCGACGTCGTCGACACGATCGGTGCGGGCGACACGTTCATGGCATCGCTCCTCGTCGAGCCGCTGCTGCGCGCCGGGACCATGCCGACCGCGGCGCAGCTCACCGAGATCGGCACGCGGGCCGCCGCTGCCGCCGCGATCACGGTGGGCCGCGCGGGTGCAGATCTCCCCTGGGCGCGCGAGCTCGACGACTGACGGACTGTGGGGGCGCCGACGTCAGCCGTCAGGTCGTCCACAAGAAACACGGACGAAGATAGAGACACCCGAAACATCGCAGAAAGCCGTCATGTCCTCTGCCACCCCCGCACGCCGTTCCCCCTTCTCTCGCCGCGGAAAGGACGACGGTCCACGCGCGAGCCTGCGCCAACTGCTCCCCTTCGTCTTCGAGCACAAGGCGACGCTCATCGTCGTCGCCGTCCTCAGCATCCTCGCAGCGGCGGCGACCCTCGGCCAGCCGTTGCTGGTCGGCCAGGTGATCGACCGCGTCCAGAAGGGCGACCCCCTCGGCATGCTCGTGTGGGCGCTCGTCGCGCTCGTCGTGATCGGGTCGATCATCAGCGGCATCCAGCATTTCCTGCTGCAGCGCACCGGCACCGCTGTCGTCTACTCGAGCCGGCGGCGCCTCGTCGCGCAGCTGCTGCACCTGCCCGTGCAGGAGTATGACGCGCGCCGCACGGGTGATCTCGTCTCCCGCGTGGGCACCGACACGACGCTCCTCTACGCCGTGCTCACGCAGGGGCTCGCCGATTCGATCGGCAGCGCCTTGATCTTCGTCGGCGCGGTCGTCGCGATGCTTCTCATCGACCCCGTGCTCCTCCTCCTGATCCTCGTGGTGGTGGGGGCGTCGGTCGCCGTCGTCGGGGCGCTCAGCGGGCGCATCCGCCGCGCGACGGCCGTGCAGCAGGAGCGGGTGGGCGAACTCGCCTCGGGCGTGGAGCGGGCCGTCGGGTCGATCCGCACGATCCGCGCCGCCGGCGCTGCGAACCGTGAGCAGGAGGACATCGAGCGCACCGCCCGCGGGGCCTACGACGCGGGCGTCGCCGTCGCGAAGGCGTCGGCGTTCATCGTCCCGATCGCGGGCATCGCCCTGCAGCTGTCGCTGCTGGTCGTCCTCGGTGTGGGTGGGTTCCGCGTGGCATCCGGCGCGATCACGGTCGCGCAGCTCGTGACGTTCGTGATGTTCCTCTTCTTCCTCGTGCAGCCGCTCGGCTCCTTCTTCGGCGCGATCACGTCCGTCAACCAGGCGCTCGGTGCCCTCGGCCGCATCCAGGAGGTGCTGGACCTTCGCACCGAGACCGCGTGCGACGCGGAGATCGCCACGTCGATCCGCGCCGCCGACACCGGCACGGTGGGCGACGCCACCGCGATCGAGTTCCGGAACGTGCACTTCGCCTACCCCGAGCCGGTCGTCGCCGCGCGCCGCCGCGGCGAGGACGAGGCCGCCGCGCTCCTCGCCGAAGTCCACGCGGACGCGACCGTCGCCGAGCCCACGGATGCCGCGCACGAGGGCGTCCTGCGCGGGGTGTCCTTCCGCGTCCCGCGCGGGTCCCGCGTCGCCCTCGTCGGCCCCTCCGGCGCCGGCAAGTCCACGACGCTCGCGCTCATCGAGCGCTTCTACGACCCGACGGACGGGGCGATCCTCGTCGACGGCGTCGACGTGCGCACGGTCGACCGGGCACGCCTGCGCGCCCAGCTCGGCTACGTGGAGCAGGATGCCCCGACGCTCGCCGGCACGATCGGCGACAATCTGCGACTCGCCTCCCCCGCGGCATCCGACGCCGCGTGCGAACGCGTCCTGCGCGCCGTGAACCTCGGCGACGTGCTGGAGCGCTCGCCCCTGGGTCTCGAGGCACCCGTGGGCGAGGCGGGGGTCATGCTCTCGGGCGGCGAGCGCCAGCGTCTCGCGATCGCCCGCGCCCTGCTCGCGGCTCCCCCGATCCTGCTGCTCGACGAGTCGACATCGTCACTCGACGGCCTCAACGAGCAGCGCATGCGCGAGGCGATCGACGCGGTCGCCGCGGGACGCACGCTCGTCGTGATCGCGCACCGCCTGTCGACGGTCGTCGACAGCGACCTCATCGTGGTCCTCGACCGCGGCGAGGTCGTGGGGCAGGGCACGCACGCCGAACTCGTCGAGACGGTGCCGCTGTACCGCGACCTCGCGCGTCACCAGCTGCTGGTGTAGACGGTAGCCCGCGCCGGCCGCCTGCGCTCACGGAGAGCAGATACGGCCGGCGCGGACGCCGTCCCCGGTTCAGGAGCGAGCGAGTCTCAGGCGGTAGCGCAGCGCGGCGAGCTCCGCGTAGAGCGCCGCGGGCACCTTCCCGTCGAAGGTCCGGTAGAACTCCTCGGTGAGATCGGCTTCCTGCAGCCAGAGCGCGGGGTCGATCTCGAAGAGCGCGTCGAGGTCCTCCTGCGGCACGTCGATGCCGTCGAGGTTCAGATCGCTCGTCTCGGGGAGGCGCCCGATGGGGCTGTCCACAGCGGGGACGGATCCCTCGATGCGGCGGATGATCCAGTCGATGACCCGCGAGTTGTCGCCGAACCCGGGCCACAGGAACTTGCCGCCCTCGCCCTTGCGGAACCAGTTGACCTGGAAGATGCGCGGCGCGCGGTCGAAGCGCAGCTTCTGGCCGACCTTAAGCCAGTGGCCGAAGTAGTCGGCCATGTTGTAGCCGCAGAACGGCAGCATCGCGAACGGGTCGCGACGGAGCTCCCCCACAGTGCCCTCGGCGGCGGCGGTGCGCTCGGACGAGATGTTCGAGCCGAGGAAGACGCCGTGCGTCCAGTCGGTCGCCTCGACGACGAGCGGCACGTTGGTCGCGCGGCGACCGCCGAAGAGGATGCCGTCGATCGGCACGCCCTCCGCGGCATCCCAGTCGGGGGCGATCTGCGGGCACTGCGCGGCGCTCACCGTGAAGCGCGAGTTCGGGTGCGCCGCGGGGCGACCGGACGCCGGGGTCCAGGGGTTCCCCTCCCAGTCGGTGAGCTCGGCGGGAACCTCGTCCGTGAGGCCCTCCCACCAGACGTCGCCGTCCGGGCGGAGCGCGACGTTCGTGAAGATGGTGTTCCCCCACAGGGTCTCCACGGCGGTGACGTTGGTCGATTCGCCCGTGCCGGGCGCGACGCCGAAGAAGCCGGCCTCGGGGTTGATCGCCCAGAGGCGTCCGTCCTGCCCGGGGCGCAGCCACGCGATGTCGTCGCCGAGGGTCTCCACGCGCCAGCCGGGGATCGTCGGGCGGAGCATCGCGAGGTTCGTCTTGCCGCAGGCCGACGGGAAGGCGGCGGCGAGGTGGTACGGCTTGCCCTCGGGCGAGATCACGCGGATGAGAAGCATGTGCTCGGCGAGCCAGCCCTCGTCACGGCCGATCACCGAGGCGATGCGCAGCGCGAAGCACTTCTTCGCGAGGATCGCGTTGCCGCCGTAGCCCGAGCCGTACGACCAGACCTCGAGCGTCTCGGGGAAGTGGACGATGTACTTCTCGTCGTTGCACGGCCACGAGACATCCTTCTGCCCCGGTTCGAGCGGTGCTCCGACGGAGTGGATCGTCTTGACCCACGGCTTGCCCGCCGCGATTTGCTCGACGACCTCGGTGCCGACGCGGGTCATGATCCCGATGGAGGTGACGGCGTAGGCCGAGTCGGTGATCTGCACGCCGATGTGCGAGAGCGGGCCGCCGACGGCGCCCATCGAGAACGGGACGACGTACATCGTGCGACCCCGCATGGAGCCCGCGAAGATGTCGTGCATCGTCTCGCGCATCGCGACCGGGTCGGCCCAGTTGTTCGTCGGGCCGGCGTCCTCCTGGCGCTCGGAGGCGATGAAGGTGCGCGCCTCGGTGCGGGCGACATCACTCGGGTGCGACCGCGCGAGGTACGACCCCGGACGCCACTCGGGGTTGAGCTTGATGAGCTTTCCCTCTTCGACCTGCTCGCGAAGGAGGGCCTCGTTCTCGGAGCGCGACCCGTCGACCCAGTGGATGCGGTCGGGGCGGGTGAGCGCCGCGATCTCATCGACCCAGGCGAACAGCTCTTCCAACCCTGCGCCGGCCGTCGTCGGCCGCGCACCGAAGGAGCGATACGTGCCACCGGCGCCCGTGTCGGTGGACGAGCGGGTGAACAGGTCGGCGATGGCCATGTCGGCTCCTTCAGTCGAGGTGGATGTCTCCACTTTGCGCCACTTGAAGGGCATTTATCGTGAAGATGCCCGTCAAGAAACATGATTCTTTCGCTATGCTCAAGGAATGCCCACGTCTGCCCTCGAGCTGTCCACGCTCGGCCACCGCATCCGTCATCACCGCACCGAGCGCGGCTACACGCTCGACGAGCTCGGCGCGGTCGTCGGCGTCGCCGGGAGCCAGCTCAGTCTCATCGAGAACGGCAAGCGCGAGCCGAAGCTCTCGCTCCTGCAGGCCATCGCGACCGCGACCGGCACCGACGTCACGAACCTCCTCTCCCCGGAACCGCCGAACCACCGCTCGGCGATCGAGCTCGACCTCGAGCGCGCGCAGACATCCCCCGTCTTCCGACGCCTCGGCATCCCTCCCGTGCGCGTCACGAAGACGATGACCGACGAGACGATCGAGGCCGTGCTGGGCCTTCATCGCGAGCTGCAGCGTCGCGAACGCGAGGCGATCGCGACGCCCGAGGAAGCGCGGCGCGGGAACACCGAGCTGCGCCTGCGGATGCGAGAGCGCGGCAACTACCTCCCCGACATCGAGCACCTCGCCGAGAAGCAGCTGAGAGCCGCGGGACACGGCTCCGGCGCGCTCACGCACCGGACCGTGAGCATCATGGCCGAGCAGCTCGGATTCGAGCTCATCTACGTCGACGACCTCCCCCACTCGGCGCGCTCGGTCACCGACCTCGAGAACGGGCGGATCTACCTGCCGCCCGCATCGATCCCCGGCGGCCACGGCCTGCGCTCGATGGCGCTGCAGGCGATGGCGCACAGACTGCTCGGCCACACGCCGCCGAGCGACTACGCCGACTTCCTCCAGCAGCGGCTCGAGATCAACTACTACGCGGCCTGCTGCCTCATGCCCGAGACGGCATCCGTGGCTTTCCTCACCCAGGCGAAGAAGGACCGCAACCTCGCGGTCGAAGACTTCCGCGACGCGTTCGGCGTGACGCACGAGGCCGCCGCGATGCGACTCACGAACCTGCTGACCGAGCACTTCGACATCCGCCTGCACTTCCTGCGCGTCGACGGTTCGGGAGCGATCACGCGCGTCTACGAAAACGACGACCTGCCCGTGCCGGAGGATGTCACGGGATCGGTGGAAGGCCAGATCATCTGCCAGAAGTTCGCGGCGCGCTCCGCGTTCTCGCAGCGCAACCGCACGGTCGAGCACTACCAGTACACGGACACCCCCGCGGGTACATTCTGGTGCTCCAGCCAGACCGGCAAGACGAGCGACGGCGAGTTCTCGATCAGCGTGGGTGTGCCCTTCGACGACGCACGCTGGTTCCGCGGGCGCGAGACGCAGATGCGCGCCGTGTCGACGTGCCCGGACGAATCGTGCTGCCGACGACCGGATGCCGAGCTGACCGGGCGCTGGGAGGGAAAGGCCTGGCCGAGCGCCCGCGTGCACATGCAGATGTTCTCGCCGCTGCCCCGCGGAGCCTTCCCCGGCGTCGACGACGGCGAGGTCTACACTTTCCTCGAGCGACACGCACCGGCATCGTCCTGACGGGCCGCGTCGGTCGGACAGACCGCACGGCCTGCCCGGCTGCACGAGTGAGGAGACGCGATGAGCAACGCCATCGACGAGCTGATCCGCGCTCTCGTGGACAACATGCGCGGCGCCGAGGATGACTGGCAGTCGTTCGCCATGGTCCTCGATTTCGACGGAGAGCGCTTCAGCGGCACCCATGGATACTCTTACGGGCCGGGCGCGGTGATCTCCGCCGTGGCATCCCGCCCCTCGGCCGTCGGGCCGCACGTCGACGCCTACCTCGCGGACGTGACATTCGAGGACGCCGATGCCGCTCGGTGGAAGGTCACGCCCGCCAACATCGACCGGATGGGCGAAGCCCTCCGACCCTCGTTCTGATCACCGCACCTTCGCGGCGATCCCCTCTCCGATGGAGGCCTCGGCGCCGGGGAGATTGATACGGTGATCCCGTCGATTCGAGATCTGGATCTGAAGCGAGGCATCGGATGATCGAAGGGGAGATCTCCATCTTCCTGAGCGCGCTCGACGCGTCGGAGGCCGACCCTCGACTTCGGGCTGCGATCACCCAGGTGGGCGGAACTCCGACCGTGGAGCGTTACGACGACGAGGGCGCGCAGGAGACGTACCTCGTGATGTCGGAGCACGGCGGCGACCTGCTCCTCGTCGACGGCACGCTGCACACCGTCTTCCTCTATGCGACGACCGATGCCGCGCACGGCGCGTACGCCCGGTTCTCCGCGCTGGTCGACGGCGTCGACGCCGGCTCGACACGCGATGCCGTGAAGACGGCACTGGGTGAGCCGCTGCGGGCGGCACCCTCGTATTTGACCTACACCGGCGGCCCCGGCTACGTGCAGTTCGACTTCGACGCGAATCGCCTGACGCAGATCGTCGTGATGCGCGAACTGATCGGCGGGATGCCGGGTGAGGCTGCGGATGCCGATTCCGCCGCACTCCCCACGGGGCACGCCGTCGAGGGGGAGGTCACCGCGTTCCTCGACGCTCTGGGTGCCCCCCTGTTCTCACCCGGGCACCTCGCCCTCCTCGGGCTCATCGGGCCCGCCTCCGAGTCGCGCGACGAGGTGCGCGACGGGGTCTCGTGGCAGTATGAGAACTCCGACCGCAGCGGAGTGCTGCTGCAGTTCGCGCGGGAACGCCTCGTGGGGGCCCTCATCCGGCTCACGGGCGACGACGGAACGTATCCGACGCCGGAGCGGCTCATCGTCGGCCTCGATCTCCCCACCGACCGCGTCACCGTGCGCTCTCGGCTCGGCGTGCCACAGCACAGTCGCGAGGACATGGACCTCTACGTCGCGGGCGACGCATACCTGCGCGTCGGCTACGAGGGCGATCGCACCACGGACCTGAGCGTCGTGGCATCCGGTGTCGGTGTCTGACGTCGTGAAGACCCGATTCGATGCGAGCGATGGCGTGAGGAGGCAGGCATGACCGACTGGAGCGCGCGCATCGTCGAACTCGTGCGGGTGAAAGAGCAGATCGCGAGACTCGACGAAGACGGCATCTTCCCGTACACGCTCCCCGCCGTTGCGGCGACGCTGCCGGCGATCGAAGCGTTCGAAGCCGGGACCGGCGTGACGCTCGACGCCGGCCATCGCTCCTTCCTGCTGTCCGCCGACGGCTGGCGGGCGTTCTTCGAGACGCAGGATCTGCTGGGCGTCGAACAACTCGCCGGAGGTCCGCATCGTGACGTCTTCACGGCGTGGATCGAGAGCGCCCCTGCGCAGGCCCGCGCCGAGGGATACTCTGCGCAGACCCTGCTGCCGGTCGCAGTGGACCTCGAGATGCCCCTGTTCGCCGCGATGCCGGTCGTGGACGGGCAGGTGACGGGTCGAGTGCTGAGCCTCGACCCGTCCGGGATCATCGACGATCACGCATCGTTCGAAGAGTACGTCGACGCGACGATCGCGCACTCGCGGCGGAACCTCGCCGACTTCGAATCCGGCGCCTATCGCGCCTGACGGACGCGCATCGACGTTTTGGTCACCGACGGCGGCGGGTGTATTCTCGCCGCTGGTGAGGTTTACCTAACCTAAGTCGAATCGGCGCATCGCCGACGATGAAGGAGCGCGCCACCCCGAGAGGCGCAGCGCGTCGGAACCGGCCTCACGACACCACGTCCCGAAACGAACGCAGTGCCCGCCGAATTCTTCGCCACCTTCCTCATCGGCCTCCGCGAGGGCCTCGAGGCCGCCCTCGTCGTCGGCATCCTCGTCGCCTATCTCACGCGCGTCGGGCGCCGCGACGTCCTCCCCCGACTGTGGTTCGGCGTCGGCCTCGCGGTCGCGCTGGCCGTCGGCATCGGCGCCGTGCTCACGTTCGGCGCCTACGCGCTGACGTTCCAAGCCCAGGAGCTGATCGGCGGCCTCATGTCGCTCCTCGCCGTGGGCATGGTCACCTGGATGATCTTCTGGATGCAGCGCACCGCTCGCACGATGAAGCGCTCCCTCGAAGGCGAGGTCGAACGCGCCCTCGCAGCGGGGGGCCTCTGGGCCATCGTGATCATCGGGTTCGTGTCGGTGGCGCGTGAAGGCATCGAGACGACGCTGCTCCTGTGGTCGATGGTGCAGTCCGTCGCCGGCGCGCCGGCGGCCCTGTTCGGGGCCCTCGCCGGCATCGCCACCTCCGTCCTGCTCGGCTGGCTGCTCGCTCGCGGCATGGTCCGCATCGACCTGCGCGTCTTCTTCGGATGGACGGGCGCCTTCCTCGTGGTCGTCGCGGCGGGTGTCCTCGCGTACGCGATCCACGACCTGCAGGAGGCGGCCGCCCTCCCCGGCCCCTTCACGACGCTCGCCCCGATCGACCCGGCCACGGGCGCCGTCGCGACCGGCTGGAGCGCCTTCCCGTTCGGCTGGGCGTTCGACGTCACCGGCGCCATCCCGCCCGGCTCCACCCTGGCGACGCTCCTGCAGGCCACCGTCGGCTTCATGGCGCAGATGTCCTGGCTGCAGGTCGTCGCCTGGGCCCTCTACGTCGGCATCGTCGGCACCGTCTTCGTCCGCGGCCTGCGCCGTCGGCCGACCCGTAGCGCGGCGGATGCCCCGGCATCCGCCGACACGCACCCCTCCGCACCAGAACCGCAAGGAGCATGATGATCCGCCACCGCATCCTCGCCGCCACCGCCGCCACGGGCCTCGCCGCCCTGGCCCTCTCGGGCTGCGTCGCGAAAGCCGACGTCGCCCCGCAGGGCGCCCTCACCGTGACCTCGACCGACACGTCGTGCGACGTGTCGACGGCGAAGGCGACGAGCGGCACCCTGTCGTTCGACGTGACGAACTCGAGCTCGCAGGTGACCGAGTTCTACCTGCTCGCCGACGACGGCCTGCGTATCGTCGGCGAGGTCGAGAACATCGCGCCCGGCGCCGAGCGCAGCCTCACGGTGGTCGCGCAGCCGGGGTCGTACTTCACCGTCTGCAAGCCCGGCATGCTCGGCGACGGCGTCGGCAAGGCGGCCTTCACGGTGAGCGGCGAGGCGGTCGCCGCAACCGGTGACGACGCCGAGCAGAAGCAGAAGGCCGAAGACCTCTACGGCGCGTTCGTGAAAGCCCAGGTGGAGCAGCTGGTCCCCGCCGTCGACACGCTCGTCGCGGCCTACGAGTCGGGCGACGACGCGAAGGCGAAGGAGCTCTTCCCGGCGACGCGCGCGTTCTACGAGCGGATCGAGCCGGTGGCCGAGTCGCTCGGCGACCTCGACCCGCGGATCGACTACCGCGAGGTGGATGCGAAGGCCGAGGGTCTCGACTGGACCGGATTCCACCGGCTCGAGAAGGACCTCTGGGTCCCCGCGCAGGACGCGCTGAACTCCGACGGCGAGACTCCCGCCTGGAAGGACTGGGCGCCCTCGACGCCCGAGGAGCGCAAGAGCTATGGCGACCAGCTGATCGCCGACGTCGCCCAGCTCAACACCTATGTGCACTCCGACGACTTCGCCGCGGCGCTGAAGGCGCAGGGCATCGCCGGCATCTCGAACGGATCGATCGCCCTCCTCGACGAGGTCGCGAAGGGCAAGATCTCCGGCGAGGAGGACTGGTGGTCGGGCACCGACCTCTGGGACTTCACCGCGAACGTCGAGGGCTCGAAGATGGCGTTCTCGCTCGTGAAGGACTTCGCCGACGCCAAGGGCGACACGGGCAAGAAGCTCGTCACCGAGATCCAGCAGGGCTACGACGACCTCGACGCCGCGCTCGCGAAGCACGGCTCGCTGACAGCCGGATTCGTGAACTACAGTGCCCTGACGGAGGCCGACAAGCGCGAGTTCACCGACCTCATCAACGCACTCGCCGAACCGCTGTCGAAGCTCACCTCGACCATCCTGGAGTGATCACGAACGAGAAGACGGACCCCACCCTCGCGCACGACCCGCAGTCTGCGCCTACCGGACTCAGCCGGCGCGGGCTGCTCGGGCTCGCCGCGGGAGTCGGAGCGGCGGGACTTGCCGTCGGCGCGGGGGCCGGGTCGATCGCGGGCGTCGCCGCGGGGCGCCAGAAGGCGGGGGATGCCGCGGCATCCGTCTTCCCGTACTTCGGCGCGCACCAGGCCGGGATCACGACGCCCGTGCAGGACCACCTGCACTTCGCGGCGTTCGACATGATGGCCCGGACGAACCGTGACGACCTCGTCGAACTGCTGCAGGACTGGACGTATGCCGCTGCGCGCATGTCTCAGGGCCTCGACGTCAGCGCGACGGGTTCGGTGGGCGGATCGCCCGAAGCGCCGCCCGACGACACTGGCGAGGCGCTCGGGCTCGCCGCCAACGGACTCACCATCACGATCGGGTTCGGCCCGACCCTGTTCGAGACCGAGGACGGCACGGATCGGTACGGGCTCGCGGCGCGGCGCCCCGCGTCGCTGCAGAAGCTGCCGCCGTTCCTCGGCGACGACCTCATCCCGGGCCTCTCCGGCGGCGACCTGTTCGTCCAGGCGTGCGCCGACGACCCGCAGGTCGCCGTCCACGCCGTGCGGAACCTCAGCCGCATCGCCTTCGGGCGCGCGAAGCTGCGGTGGTCGCAGCTCGGCTTCGGCAAGACGTCCAAGACGACGGCCGACCAGGCGACGCCCCGGAACCTGTTCGGGTTCAAGGACGGCACCGCGAACATCCTCGCCGACGACGCCGACGCGCTCGCCGCGCACGTCTGGGTGGGTGCCGAGGACGAGCCCGCCTGGATGGCGGGCGGCTCCTACCTCGTCGCACGCAAGATCGCGATGCGCATCGAGACCTGGGACCGGCTGCGACTGTCGGAGCAGGAGCGCACCTTCGGTCGCGACAAGGGCGAGGGCGCACCGCTGTCCGGCGGGAAGGAGCAGACCGCTCCGGACTTCCACGCGACGGGCGCGACGGGCTCGCCCGCGATCGACGCGCGCAGCCATGTCCGCCTGGCGCACCCCGACCTCAACGACGGCAACCGGATCCTCAGGCGCGGCTACAACTACGTCGACGGCAACACGGCCCTCGGCACGTTGGATGCCGGTCTCTTCTTCCTCTCGTACCAGCGTTCGCCGGAGCAGTTCGTCCGTCTGCAGAAGGCACTCGCGACCGACCTCATGGCCGAGTACGTGACGCACGTCGGGTCGGGCGTGTGGGCCGTCCCGCCGGGGGCTGCGGCGGGGTCGTACGTGGGAGCCGGACTCTTCGCCTGAGCCCGGCGCGCGCGGTCAGGGCGGTCTGCGCGGTCAGCGGTCAGCGCGGTGAGGGCAGCCTGCGCGGTCTGCGCGGTCAGGGCAGTCTGCGCGGTCCGCGCGGTCAGTCGCCGAGGAACGCGCGAAACCGCTCGAGCGCTGCGGTGACGGCATTCTCGTCGACGCCCGGAGCGACGACCTCGGCGACCGGAGCGAGGTGGTGGCGCCCGACCGCGAGCGAATGCTTCCAGGTGCCGACGACGGCTCCCGAGGCATCCATCAGCACGGGGCTCACCGCGCCGTTGCGGGTCGGGCCGATCGCCGCGGCGAGGTCCGGCCCGCACACGACCGTGCGGTCGGCGTAGGACAGGTAGTACTCGTCGAACGGCGGCAGGGCGAGGATGCCGGCGGGCACGGCCGCGGGGCGCGCTGCATCTGCGACGCCGGTTACGGGCCGCGCGGCCACGTCGGCGCCGGTCTCGACGAACACGCCTTCGTCGATCTCCGCGACGCGGTCGGCGGCTCCTTCTTGCGCCGTGCGCGCGAGCCCCTGCGGCAGCCCCGCCCACCAGCGGAAGTCGGCGAGCGTGGCCGGACCGTGGCCGCGCAGGTAGCGCAAGAGCAGCTCTGCGAGCGGGTCGGCCGGTGTCATGGCATCCGTGATCCACTCGTCGGCGGCGACGAGGTACTGCTCGCGCGTCGGCGCGCCCTCCCGAGGGATGACCGGCCCCAGCACGATCACGGCGCGGCGGCACAGCGCGGTGAGGATCAGGTTGCCGCGGATGCCTGTGGTGTCGACGCCCGAAGTGCGGAGCACCTCCGCGAGTTCCGCCCGGGTGAGGCGGTTGCCGCCGCGCAGTGCCGCGCGCACGGGAGCCTCGCACCGCGCGAGCGCGTCGCCCTCGTCGAGGCCGAGCCCCCGGTGGATGCTCGCCGCCTGGCGGCTCTGCCGCTCGGCCGTGATCGAGAGCATCCACTCGAGGTCGCGCGGATCGAGGATGTGCACCGTGCCGCGCTGCGTCCACGACCGGATGAGGTCGCCGCGCTCGAACGCGGCATCCACGTCGCGGAGCGTCGGGTCACCCGCGCTCCGGACGGCGAGCGCCCAGCGACCGCCCCAGAACTCCTGCGCCTGCGTCGCCGCCAGGTGCCGGGCCACTGCGACGACGTGGGGCGCCGGTGCGCTCAGCAGATGCGCCCGCTGCCGCGCCGACCGCATCGCCTCGATGTCCATGCGCCCATCATGCCCGGCGGCCGGGCCGTATACTCGTCTCGTCCGGTCGGCGACGACGCCGCCGGTGCTCGAAAAAGGGGCACGCGAGACACATACGGCATCCATCACCGTTTCTCGCCCCGGGAGGCCCCATGCCCACCGTCTCCGCGCACGTCGCCCAGACCCTCGCCCTGCACATCGACCACGTCTTCGGGGTGATGGGCAACGGCAACGCCCACTTCCTCGATGCGCTCGAACGCTCGACCGAGGTCCACTACACGGCGATGCGCCACGAAGCCGGCGCCGTCGTCGCGGCGGATGCCTACGTCCGCGCGGGCGGCGGCCTCGCCGCGGCGACCGCGACCTACGGGGCCGGGTTCACGAACACCCTGACGGCGCTCGCCGAAGCAGTGCAGGCCCACGTGCCGCTCATCCTCGTGGTCGGCGACGAGCCGACGAGCGGCCCGCGCCCGTGGGACGTCGACCAGATCGCGCTCGCCTCCGCCGTCGGCGCCCGCACGTACACGGTCGGGCGGGCGGATGCCGCGGCGACGACCGTCATCGCGATCGAACACGCCCTGTCGTACCGGGTGCCCACCGTGCTCGCGATCCCGTACGACGTCGCGAAGCTCGAGGCGGGACCCGTGCCGCCGGCGCCCAGTCCGACGCTGCCGGCACCGCTCGCGCCGTCGTCGCCCTTCACCCGGGCGGCCGTGTCGGACCTCGCCCGCGCCCTGGCATCCGCCGAGCGCCCCGTGCTGCTCGCCGGGCGCGGGGCGTGGCTCGCCGGCGGCGGCGAGGCGCTCGGCCGCCTCGCCGATGCGACGGGCGCGATCACGGCGACGACGGCGCTCGGACGCGGGATCTTCCCGCGCACGGAGTTCGATCTCGGGGTGACCGGCGGTTTCGGCGCCGAGGCCGCGATGGAGCTCATCGGCACGGCCGACGTCGCCGTCGTGTTCGGAGCCGGGCTGAACCAGTTCACGATGCGGTTCGGTGGGCTCTTCTCCCCCGGCACGCGCGTCGTGCAGGTCGACATCGCGCCCGCCGCGACGCATCCGCACGTCGGCGGGTTCATCCGCGGCGACGCGCGCCTGGTCGCGGAAGCCCTCGTGGAGGAGCTCGCCACGAGGGGCGGCGCGGGGGTGGCGGCGCACCGGCCCTGGCGCGAGAGTGTGGACATCGCGGCGCTGCGCGCGCGGGAGCCCGGCGACGCCCTCGCGCCGGACGGGCGGCTCGATCCGCGGTCGGTCGCCGTCCGCATCGGCGAGCTGCTGGAGAGCAACCCCTCGACCCGGGACCGGGTCGTCGTCACCGACGGCGGGCACTTCCTCGGGTGGGCGAACATGTACTGGCCGGTCGCCGCGCCCGACCGGATGCTGATGGTCGGCACGGCGTACCAGTCGATCGGCCTCGGGTTCCCGTCCGTGCCGGGAGCGGCCCTCGCCAAACCCGACGCGACGGTCGTGCTGTCGACCGGGGACGGCGGCGGGCTCATGGCGCTCGCCGATCTCGAATCGGCCGTGCGGGTCGCGGCCGGTCGGGGTCTCGCCGTCGTCTGGAACGACGCCGCCTACGGCGCCGAGATCAACCTGTACGGACTGCAGGGCCTCGCCCGCGCGCCAATGCTCATCCCCGAGGTCGACTTCGCCGGCCTCGCGGCCTCCGTGGGCGCCCGCGGCGTCGTCGTCCGGACGCTCGCCGACCTCGACGCGCTCGCCGAGTGGGCGCGCACACCGGCATCCGATCGCCCTTTCCTGCTGCTCGACTGCCGCATCTCCGGCGAGGTCATCGCCCCCTACCAGCAGGAGATCATCCGCGTGAACTCCTGACCGCGGCCGCCGTGGTGGCGGCTGCGACGGTGACGTTCTCAGGAACTCCGCACTCTCACCGGGCGCCGATACCCGCCGTTCCGCGGTCAGCCTATGCGGAGGTCACCAGATCTCCTGAGTACGTCACGCGGGGTGGGCAGGGCCGGGCAGAAGAGATCGGGCCGCGGCGAAGAACAGGCACAGCCGGGAATGCGGGAGCCTGGCCGAACGCTGCAACCTGAGCGCACACTGGTTCCCGCACGCGGAGTCCCGCACACCGGGTGCAGCGCAGAACGGGGATGCCATGGAAGGTCTCGAAGTCACGGTCCTGCTCGGGCTTGCGATCCTCGTCGGCACGGCGCTCGCGCCGCGGATCCGCGTCGCGACCCCGCTCCTGCTCGTCATCATCGGTCTGCTCCTCGGGTTCGTGCCGCAGCTGCGCGAGATCCAGCTGCCGCCCGAGACGGTGCTGCTGCTGTTCCTCCCCGTCATGCTCTTCTGGGAGAGCCTCACGACGTCACTGCGCGCCGTCCGCCGTTCGCTGCGCTACATCGTCCCCATGTCGACGCTGCTGGTCGTCGCCTCCGCGCTCGCCGTCGCGTGGGTCGCGTCCCTGTTCGGTATGCCGTGGCCGGTCGCCCTGCTGCTCGGGGCGGCCGTCGCACCACCGGATGCCACGGCCGTCGCCGCCCTCGGACGCCTGCTCCCGCAGCGCATGTTCATGAAGCTCAAGGCCGAGAGCCTCACCAACGACGGCACCGCCCTCGTCCTGTACGCGATCGCCCTGTCGCTCGCACTCGGCGACAGCGTGAGCGCGTGGTCGGTGACCCTCACCGTGCTCGTCGCGTACCTCGGCGGTGCGGCGGCGGGCATCGCCGTCGCGGCGCTCGCCTATCTGGCACTCCGCCGCCGGCGCCCCGCGATCGTCATCAACATCACGCTGCTGCTCGTGCCCTTCACGGCGTTCCTCCTCGCGGAGCTCGTCCACGCGTCAGGCGTCCTCGCCGTCGTCTTCGCCGGGCTCATCGTCGCCTGGACGCTCCCCCGCATCACGACCGCCTCCTCGCGTCGCCAGGCGATGTCGGCCTGGCCGTTCGGCGTCTATCTCCTCAACGGCGCCCTGTTCGTGCTGATCGGGCTCGAAGTGCAGTACGTCGTCCACGACATCCCGGGGCGGATGATCGGCACGCTCCTGCTCGTGACGGTCGCCGCGTGGGGTGCGCTCATCGTCGTGCGCTACCTCTTCCAGCTGCTGTTCGCGCCGTTCTCGCGCCCCGCCGGCGGCGCCCCGTACAGCCACAACCGCGGCCGCATCGTCAGCACCGTGGCCGGCTTCCGCGGGGCCGTGTCGCTCGCGATCGCGCTGTCGGTGCCGGAAGCGATCGCCGGGACGGGAGACCTCTCCGGGCGCGACGCGGTCGTGTTCGTCACGGCCGGCGTCATCCTGCTGAGCCTTCTCGTGCAGGGTCCGCTGCTCCCCGCGATCGTGCGCTGGGCGCGGATGCCCGACGACGGCACCGCCGAGGACGAGTACGAGCTCGCCGAGCGGACGATCTCCGGCGCCGCGATCGCCGCCCTCGACGACCTGGCGCGCGAGCACGGCATCAGCGACGAGGTCCGCGACCGGATCCGCCGCGAGGGCTACGAGACGCTCGAACTGCAGAACGCCCGGGCGTACGCGCGGCAGCGCCGCAACGACGAAGCCCAGATCGCCGAGCTCGAGTCGGCGTTCGTCGCACCGGATGCCCTGGACACGGGCTCCATCCGGGCGCCGGGCAGCGCCGCAGGCGATCCGGCCACGGCAGCGGCACCCGGCGCTCGGCGCACGGTCATGGTCGAAGCGACGGCTGCGGCCGAGACCTCCGCCCTCCAGATGCTCGCGACGAGCTCCGGCATCGACCTCACGCAGCGCTCCCCGCTCGCGCGGTTCGAGGAGATGACGCGCCTGAAGCTCGCGCTCCTCGACCGCAAGCGCACCGTGCTGATGCGCCTGCGGCGGGAGGGCACGATCGACGACCTCGTGGAACGGCGCGTCGAGGCGCACCTCGATCTCGAAGAGCTGCGCCTGCGCGGCGTCGACCAGTCCGATTGAGCCGCGAGTCCGCCGGGCGCGTCAGTCGACCCGACGGTCACGGGCGCGCAACGCCGCGCCTCACCCCTGCGGCAGCAGCCACCGCCCGAAGAACGCGCTGAGCGACTCGGTCGCGTCGAGCGCCGTGATGTGGGCGACGTACTGATCGGGGCGCACGACCACGACGGCGCCGCCTCGTGAGATCCCCCGCTCCGCGTAGATGTCGACATCGTTCCACCGGGTCGGTGCGGCACTGAAGACCTTCTCCCAGTCCGGGATGCCGAGGGGCCCCGATTTCGGGCGGACGATCTCCGGCACGGTCGTCGCGTCGACCTCGTCGAAGCTCTGCGGGACGATGAGCTTCACGTCGAAGAGCGCATCGCGGTCCGCGCCCTCGGGCGTGTGCCGGGCGACGAGTCCGCCCGGCGACGCGAGCCAGGCGGCGAGCGCCGCGGCATCCGACCCCTCCGCGATGCCGTCGGCACCCGCGAAGACGTAGATGCGCCAGCGCCCGTCGGCGGTCGCGTGGTGACCGAGGTGGACGACGTTGCCGTCGGCGACGAGGGTCACCGGCGCGCTCTTGAACCGCTTTCCGAGCGGGAAGCCCGTCGCGAGGTCCTGCTGCGCGTCGGATGCCACGACCGCCGTCCCCGGCGCGTACTGCGTCATGAAGCCGGAGGGGAACTCCGCCGTCGCCAGGTAGTAGGTCGCGAGGTCTTCGGGGTCGCTGATCTCCTCGGGCTTGCGAGCCATGAGCGAGGACCACTCCCGGTCGAAGTCGATCAACTGCTGGGCGACCGGCCGCCGCTCCGCCGAGTAGGTGGCGAGGAGCGATGCCGGGGAGGCCCCCGTCACGACCGCACCGAGCTTCCACCCGAGGTTGAAGCCGTCCTGCATCGAGACGTTCATGCCCTGACCGGCCTTCGCGGAGTGCGTGTGGCACGCGTCGCCGGCGAGGAACACGCGCGGGGATGCCTCGGACTCCTCCTCCGGCGCGACGTCGTCGAACCGGTCGGTGACGCGGTGGCCCACTTCGTACACGGAGCTCCAGGCGACCTGCTTCACGTCGAGCGTGTAGGGATGCAGGATCTCGTTCGCGCGGCGGATGATCTCCTCGATCGGGGTCTGCCGCACGCGGTGGTCGTCGTCGGCCGCAACAGCGCCGAGGTCGACGTACACGCGGCACAGGTACCCGCCCTCGCGCGGGATCAGGAGGATGTTCCCCGCCTCGGCGTTGATCGCGCACTTGATGCGCCAGTCGGGGAAGTCGGTGTCGACGAGGACGTCCATGACACCCCAGGCGTGCTGCGACACGTCACCGACGTGCACGCGTCCGATCGCCTCGCGCACGCCGCTGCGCGCACCGTCCGCGCCGACGACGTACCGCGCCCGGATGGTCCGCTCCCCCGTGGCATCCTTCACACGCACCTCGACGCGCGCCTCGGGGTCCTCGGGCACGGTGAGCCCGAGGAACTCGACGCCGTAGTCGGGCACGATGCGGCCCGGCCCGTTGAGCGCTGCCTCGGCGAAGTAGTCGAGCACACGCGCCTGGTTGACGATGAGGTGCGGGAACTCGCTGATGTCGTACGCGTAGTCGGCGGTGCGCGAGCGCCGCACGATCTTCGCGGGGTCGGCGGGGTCGGGGCCCCAGAAGTTCATCCAGCCGATGTTGTAGGCCTCGGCCACGATGCGCTCGGCGAACCCGAACGCCTGGAAGGTCTCGACGCTGCGCGGCTGGATGCCGTCGGCCTGACCGAGCACCAGCCGCCCGTCGCGCCGCTCGATGAGCCGGGTGACGACGTCCGGGTACTGGGACAGCTGGGCGGCCAGGAGCATCCCCGCCGGACCCGAGCCGACGATGAGGACGTCGACCTCGTCGGGCACCGCCGCCGGCCGATCGGTCCCGGTGCCGGCGGCGGGGAGGATGCGCGGGTCCTGAGAGACGTACCCGTGATGGTGGAACTGCATCGTCGAAACCTCCTGGACGAATCGGGTCAGGCGCGGGAGACGCCGTAGATGGGGCTCACCGACTGCTCGGCTTCGTGGTCGGGGCCGAGCGGGATGCCGGTGCGATCGCGCAGCAGCAGAGTGGCGGCAAGGCCCACGAGCGTCATGACGGCGAGGTAGACGGTCACCGCTCCGGTGCCGCCGGTCGCCTTGACGAGTGCCGCGGCGATCAGCGGGGCGAACGCGCCGCCGAGAATCGCGCCGAGGGCGTAGGAGATCGAGACGCCGGAGAAGCGGATCGAGGCCGGGTACAGCTCCGTGTACATGGCCGCCTGCGGACCGTAGGTGAAGCCGAGACCGATCGTGAGGGTTGCAAGGCCCAGGAACAACAGCCAGATGTTGCCGGTGTTCACGAGCGGGAAGAGCGCGGCGACACCGCCGAGCTGCAGGATCCAGCCGATGATGTACGTCGTGCGGCGGCCGATGCGGTCGGAGACGAAGCCTGCGAGCAGCGTCGTGAGCAGCCACGTGAGGGCAGAGCCGGCCACGGCCCACAGGACGGGGCCGCGGTCGAGCTTGAGGGGACCCTCGGGGTTCGTGGCGTAGCCCTGGATGTAGCCGCCGGTCGTCATGTAGCCGACCGCGTTGTTCCCCGCGAACACGAGGGCCGCGATGATCACGAGCAGGATGTGCTTGCGGAACAGCTGCACGATGGGCATCCGCGTCTCCTCCTTGCGTTCGGCGAGCTCCGCGAACACGGGGCTCTCCTCGACACGACGGCGGACGTAGTAGCCGACGAAGATGAGCACGACCGACAGCAGGAACGGCACGCGCCAGCCCCACTGCTGGAACTGGTCACCGGGGGCGAGCATCGCCATCAGCGCCATGACGCCCGAGGCGAGGAGGAGTCCGAGCGGCACGCCGATCTGGGGCGCCGCACCGAAGGCGCCGCGGCGGCTGCGCGGAGCGTGCTCGACGGCCATCAGGACCGCGCCGCCCCACTCGCCGCCGGCGGAGATGCCCTGGAGGATCCGCAGCAGCACGAGAATGATCGGCGCGACGATGCCGATCGACTCATACGTGGGCAGCAGGCCGATGAGGGCCGTCGAGATGCCCATGAGGATGAGCGTCCACATCAGCACGGGCTTGCGCCCGTACTTGTCGCCGAGGTGCCCGGCGAGGAACGCGCCGAGGGGACGGAACAGGAAGCTCACGCCGACCGTGGCGAAGGCGACGAGCGCGCTGTCGGCGCCGAGCGGCGCGAAGAAGAGCTGGCCGAACACGAGACCGACGGCGGTCGCGTAGATGAAGAAGTCGTACCACTCGACCGTCGTTCCGATCACGGTGGCGAACACGACGCGGCGCCGATCCTCGTGGGTGGCGATAGTGCCGGTGGGGGTGAATCCGCCGGATGCGGGGGAAGCGGTGCTCATAAGGTGACTCCAGTGTCAAAGGGTGACGTCGTTGTCGTGAGGGCCGGATCCGAGAATCGCTTGCCGACCTGAAGGTGATCATATACGATTTCGAATACGACGCAAGAGTGGATGTTCGAGCGAGGGAGCTCATGACCAGTCACGACGACACACCGGATGCCCGGTTCGCCGCCCTTCCGGTGCGCCCCGGCAAGATCATCGCGGTGCACCTGAGCTACTCCTCCCGTGCCGACCAGCGCGGGCGCCGCCCCGCCGCACCCTCCTACTTCCTGAAGGCGTCCAGCTCCGTCGCCGCGACCGGCGGCACGATCGCCCGCCCCGCCGGCACCGAGCTGCTGGCCTTCGAGGGCGAGATCGCGCTCGTGATCGGCGAGCCGGCGCGGCGCGTCGCCCTCGCTGATGCCTGGGACCACGTCGGCTGGGTGACGGCCGCGAACGACCTCGGCCTCTACGATCTGCGCGGCAACGACAAGGGCTCCAACGTGCGCTCGAAGAGCGGCGAAGGCTTCACTCCCCTCGGCCCGGACCTCATCGATGCGCGCACGGTCGACCCCGCGGCGCTGCGCGTGCGCACATGGGTGAACGGCGAACTGCGCCAGGACGACACGACCGCGGGGCTGATGTTCCCGCTCGCGCAGTTCGTCGCCGACCTCTCGCAGCACCTCACGCTCGAGCGCGGCGACATCATCCTCACGGGCACTCCCGCCGGGTCCTCCGTCATCGTCCCGGGCGACGTCGTCGAGGTCGAAGTGGATGCCCCGGCATCCGGCGACACCTCGGGTCGCCTCATCACGACGGTGATCGACGGTCCCGATGTCGCCTTCGACGCGAGCATCGGATCGCTCCCCACCGTCGATGACACCCAACGCGAGGAGGCGTGGGGCTCGCGCGAGGTCGCCGGTCTTCCGCCGCTCGAACCTGCGACCCAGGACCCCGCCCCGCAGGGGCTCACCCCTCGGCTTCGCGAGAAGCTCGAGCGCGTGCCGGTCGCGGGCCTGTCGCAGCAGCTGCGCAAGCGCGGCCTCGACAACGTGACGATCGACGGCGTGCGCCCACTGCATCCGTCGCAGAAGCTCGTCGGCACCGCCAAGACGCTCCGCTTCGTGCCGGGGCGCGAGGATCTGTTCGCCAGCCACGGCGGCGGCTACAACGCCCAGAAGCGCACGTTCGACGCCGTCGGCGAGGGCGAGGTCATCGTCATCGAGGCACGCGGCGAGGCGGGCTCGGGCACGCTCGGCGACGTCCTCGCGATCCGCGCGCAGGCCCGCGGCGCGGCCGGCATCGTCACCGACGGAGGCGTCCGCGACGTCGACGCGGTCGCCGCCGTCGGCATCCCGGTCTACACCGTCGGCGCCCACCCCGCGGTGCTCGGCCGCAAGCACGTGCCGTGGGACCACGACGTCACGATCGCCTGCGGCGGCACCACGGTGCAGCCGGGCGATGTCATCGTGGGCGACGCCGACGGCGTCATCGTGATCCCGCCCGCCCTCGCCGAGGAGGTCGCCGACGCGGCCCTCGCGCAGGAGGTGGAGGATGCCTGGGTCGCCGCCCGCGTCTCGGAGGGCCACCCCGTGGACGGACTCTTCCCGATGAACGCGCAGTGGCGCGCGCGCTACGACGCGGAGCGTGACGCGTGACCGCGGCGACGAGCCTCAGCAAGTCGCAGCAGGCCTACCACTGGATCAAGGAGCGCATCGCGCGGCAGGAGTTCACGCCCGGCTACCGCCTCGTGCTCGGCTCCATCGCGGGCGACCTCGACATGAGCGTCGTGCCCGTGCGCGAGGCGATCCGCCAGCTCGAGGCCGAGGGGCTCGTGACGTTCGAGCGGAACGTCGGTGCGCGCGTCTCGATGGTCGACGACTCGGCCTACCGCTACTCGATGCAGGCCCTGTCGGTCCTCGAGGGCACGGCGACCGCCCTCGCCGCACGGCGTCTCACGGCCGACGACATCCGCGCCGCACGCTCGATCAACGAGCTCATGATCGAGACGCTCGACCACTTCGACCCCCGCGCGTTCACGTCGCTGAACCACGACTTCCACCAGGTGCTGTTCGGCAAGTGCGCGAATCCCCGCATGATCGAACTCGTCGACGCCGAGTGGGCGCGCCTCGGGCACCTGCGCGAGTCCACGTTCAGCTTCGTCCCCGGCCGCGCCCAGGAGTCCGTCCACGAGCACGAGAACATCCTGCGCCTGATCGAGAACAGCGCTCCGCTCGGCGAGATCGAGAAGGCCGCGCGGCGCCACCGCTCGGCGACGCTCGACGCCTACATGATCCACGAGCATCCCGATGAGGCCCTCGGCCTCCCCGCTTTCTGACACCAGCCCCGTCGAAGGAGACACCATGACCGACGCCCCCGCGCTCGATTCGCGCCACACCCCGGCCGACCTGCCCGACCGCATCCGCCACTACATCGACGGCGAGTTCGTCGACTCGCTCGACGGCGACACGTTCGACGTGCTCGAGCCCGTCAGCAATGAGGTGTACGTACAGGCCGCGGCGGGCAAGAAGGCCGACATCGACCGTGCCGTCGCTGCCGCCCGCCGGGCGTTCACCGACGGCCCGTGGCCGAGGATGCTGCCCCGCGAGCGCTCGCGCGTGCTGCACCGCATCGCCGACATCGTCGAATCGCGCGACGCCCGGCTCGCGGAGCTCGAATCGTTCGACTCGGGCCTGCCGATCACGCAGGCGCTCGGTCAGGCCCGCCGCGCCGCCGAGAACTTCCGGTTCTTCGCCGACCTGATCGTCGCCCAGACCGACGACGCGTTCAAGGTCCCGGGGCGTCAGATGAACTACGTCAACCGCAAGCCGATCGGCGTCGCGGGGCTCATCACGCCGTGGAACACGCCGTTCATGCTCGAGTCGTGGAAGCTCGGCCCGGCGCTTGCGACGGGCAACACCGTCGTGCTGAAGCCCGCCGAGTTCACGCCCCTGTCGGCATCCCTCTGGGCCGGCATCTTCGAAGAGGCAGGCTTGCCGAAGGGCGTCTTCAACCTCGTCAACGGGCTCGGCGAGGATGCCGGTGACGCACTCGTCAAGCACCCCGAGGTTCCGCTCATCTCGTTCACGGGCGAGAGCTCCACGGGCCAGCTGATCTTCGGCAACGCGGCGCCGTTCCTCAAGGGACTGTCGATGGAGCTCGGCGGTAAGAGCCCCGCGATCGTCTTCGCGGACGCCGACCTCGACGCCGCGATCGACGCGACGATCTTCGGCGTGTTCTCCCTCAACGGTGAGCGCTGCACCGCCGGCAGCCGCATCCTCGTCCAGCGCGACGTGTACGACGAGTTCGTCGAGCGCTACGCCGCGCAGGCGAAGCGCGTGAAGGTCGGCTACCCGCACGACCCCGCGACCGAGGTCGGGGCGCTCGTGCACCCCGAGCACTTCGCGAAGGTCATGAGCTACGTCGAGATCGGCAAGGGCGAAGGGCGCCTGGTCGCCGGCGGCGGGCGGCCGGAGGCCTTCCCCGAGGGCAACTTCGTCGCCCCCACCGTCTTCGCCGACGTCTCCCCCGACGCGCGCATCTTCCAGGAGGAGATCTTCGGGCCGGTCGTCGCGATCACTCCGTTCGACACCGACGAGGACGCCCTCGCCCTCGCCAACAACACGAAGTACGGCCTCGCCGCCTACGTCTGGACCAACGACCTCAAGCGCGCCCACAACTTCGCGCAGTCGCTCGAGGCCGGCATGGTGTGGCTGAACTCCAACAACGTGCGCGACCTCCGCACCCCGTTCGGGGGCGTCAAGGCATCCGGCCTCGGCCACGAGGGCGGCTACCGTTCGATCGATTTCTACACCGACCAGCAGGCCGTGCACATCACGCTCGGCAAGGTCCACAACCCCACCTTCGGCAAAGGAGCCTGATGATGACCCAGCGTGACCAGATGACCCTGACCTCCTCCGGGTTCTACGTGAGCCAGGAGGCTCCGATCCACTCGCCCAACCCCGTGGCGACGCCGCAGTCGGCACCGCCGGACATCCTGCGCTGCGCGTACATGGAGCTCGTCGTGACGGACCTCGCGGCCTCCCGCGAGTTCTACGTCGACGTGCTGGGCCTGCACGTCTCGGGCGAGGACGACGAGGCGATCTACCTGCGTTCGACCGAGGAGTTCATCCACCACAACCTCGTGCTGCGCAAGGGCCCCATCGCCGCCGTCGCGGCCTTCAGCTACCGCGTGCGCTCGGCGGAGGACCTCGACCGAGCCGTCGCGTTCTACACGGAGCTCGGATGCCGCGTCGAGCGCCGCCCCGAAGGCTTCGTCAAGGGGATCGGCGACTCCGTCCGCGTCGAGGACCCGCTCGGGTTCCCGTACGAGTTCTTCTTCGAGACGACGCACGTCGAGCGCCTGTCGTGGCGCTACGACCTGCAGACGCCAGGCGAGCTCGTGCGCCTCGACCACTTCAACCAGGTCACGCCCGACGTCCCGCGGGCCGTCCGCCACTACCAGGACCTCGGCTTCCGCGTGACGGAGGACATCCAGGACGAGGCGGGCACCGTCTACGCCGCGTGGATGCGCCGGAAGCCCACCGTGCACGACACCGCCGCGACCGGCGGCGACGGCCCGCGCATGCACCACGTCGCGTTCGCGACCCACGAGAAGCACAACATCCTCGCGATCTGCGACAAGCTGGGCGCGCTCCGCCGCTCGGATGCCATCGAGCGCGGCCCCGGCCGCCACGGCGTCTCGAACGCGTTCTACCTGTACCTGCGCGACCCCGACGGCCACCGCGTCGAGATCTACACGCAGGACTACTACACGGGCGACCCCGACAACCCCGTCATCACGTGGGACGTGCACGACAACCAGCGCCGCGACTGGTGGGGGAACCCCGTCGTGCCGTCGTGGTACACCGAGGCATCCCTCGTGCTCGACCTCGACGGTAACCCGCAGCCCGTCATCGCCCGCACGGACGACAGCGAGATGGCGGTCACGATCGGCGCGGACGGGTTCTCGTACACGCGCCGCGACGAGGGCGCCGACTCCATGCCGGAGTACAAGCAGGGCGAGTACAAGCTCGGTCACCAGCTCTGACGGAGAGAGCATGCTGACACGCGAACAGATCGACACGATCGCCGAAGAGCTCGCCGAGGCGGACCGGACGCACGGGGTCATCCCGCGCATCACGGCGCGCTACCCGGAGGCGGCGATCGAGGACTCCTACGCCATCCAGGGCGTGTGGCGCGACCGGATGGTGGCGTCGGGGCGGCGCCTCGTCGGGCACAAGATCGGGCTCACGTCGAAGGCGATGCAGCAGGCGACGGGCATCACCGAGCCCGACTACGGCGTCATGTTCGACGACACCGTGTACCGCTCCGGCGCGACCGTGCGCACCGCGCACTTCTCGAACGTTCGCATCGAGGTCGAGCTCGCCTTCGTCCTGAAGGAGCCGCTCGCCGGCCCCGACTGCACGCTCGCGGATGCCCTGGATGCGATCGACTACGCCGTGCCGGCCCTCGAGATCCTGAACTCGCACATCGAGCTCGAGGGCCGCACGATCGTCGACACCATCAGCGACAACGCCGCGTACGGGGCGATGGTGCTCGGTGACGAGCACCGCCGCCCCGACGAGATCGACCTGCGGTGGGTCCCCGGCGTGCTCTCGCGGAACGGCGAGATCGAGGAGACGGGCGTCGCGATGGGGGTGCTCGGGCATCCGGCCACCGGGGTCGCGTGGCTCGCGAACAAGCTCGCGCAGCATGGTGCGAGACTCGAGGCGGGCGAGATCGTCCTGGCGGGCTCGTTCACCCGGCCGATGTGGGTGTCGGCGGGCGACGAGGTGCACGCCGACTTCGGGCCGATGGGAGTCATCACATGTCGTTTCGCGTGAGCGCGACCTTCCGCGACCGCCTGGCCGAAGCGCCCCGCCCCCTCGCGGGTGCGTGGGTGTGCACGGGCTCCGCCCTCGTCGCGGAGATCATCGCGGGCGCAGGCCTCGACTGGCTCCTCATCGATATGGAGCACGGGCCGAACTCCCTCACGACGGTGCTCGCGCAGCTGCAGGCGGTCGAGGGGTCGGGGACCACCCCGGTCGTCCGCGTGCCGGTGGGTGACATCGTCACGATCAAGCAGGTGCTCGATCTCGGTGCGCAGAACGTGCTCGTCCCGATGGTGTCGTCGGCCGCCGAGGCATCCGCCGTCGTCGAGGCGGTGCGCTACCCGCCGCGCGGGCGCCGCGGCGTCGGGTCGGCCCTCGCCCGCTCCGCGCGGTGGAACCGCGTCGAGGACTACCTGCAGAACGCGGATGCCTACGTGTCGGTGTTCGTGCAGATCGAGACCGCGGAGGGGGTCGCCGCGGCATCCGAGATCGCCGCCGTCGACGGGATCGACGGCGTCTTCGTCGGGCCGAGCGACCTCGCCGCCTCGATGGGCCTGCTCGGACAGCAGACCCACCCCGACGTGACCGCGGCCGTGCGGGCGACCTTCGCCGCCGTGAAGGGCGCGGGAAAGCCCGTCGGCGTCAACGCGTTCGACCCCGCCGTCGCCCAGTCCTACATCGAGGCGGGTGCGGACTTCGTCCTCGTCGGGGCGGATGTCGCCCTGCTCGCCCGCGGGTCGGAGGCCCTCGCGGCCCGGTGGATCCCGAGCGCCGACGACACGCAGCGGGCGTCGTACTGACGCGATCCTCGCGAGTGTCAAGGGTCACGAGCCCGAAACGAGTTCGTGCCACGCTGGGCCCATGCAGCGCACCGTCACCAGCCACATCGTCCTCGACGTCGCGCAGACGGCGGACCTCGTCTTCGCGATCGCCGTCGCCGACGCCTACACCCCGGCATCCGAGTCCGTCAGCGCCACCCTCGACGGCGCGAGCGTGCCGCTGCGCGCCCTCACCGATGCACATGGCGGACGGCTGCACCGCGTGACCGCTGGGCCGGGGCGCCTCGTCGTCGACTACGCGGCGACGATCGACGGCGCAGTCCCGCCTCTGGCCATCGCCCCGGGAGACGAGACCGAGCTGCTCGTCTACGGGCGCCCGAGCCGCTACGCCGAGTCCGACGCGCTCGCCCCGACGGCGGCGGCGGAGTTCGGCGGCATCGACGACCCCCGCGACGTGCTGCTCGCCGTCTCGTCATGGGTCGGCACACAGTTGTCGTACGTGAGCGGATCGAGCCTGCCGACCGACGGCGCGACTCGGACCCTCCTCGCGCGCCGAGGGGTGTGCCGAGACTACAGCCACCTGTGCGTCGCGCTGCTGCGCGCCCTCGGCATCCCGGCGCGGCTCGTCGCGGTCTACGCGCCGGGCCTCGAGCCGATGGACTTCCACGCCGTCGCGGAGGCCTGGGTCGACGGGCGCTGGAACGTCGTCGATGCCACGACACTCGCCCCGCGCGGCACCCTCGTCCGCATCGCGACGGGGCGGGATGCCGCGGACACGGCATTCCTGAACGTCCTGCGCGGCCGTGCCGACCTCGTCGAGGTCGCAGTCACGGCGACGGCCGACACCCTGCCGACCGACGATCTGGACGTGCTCACTTCGATCGTGTGAGCAGCGGCTCCGCCTTCTTCCCGCACGCCGGGCGGCGTGGCACGCTGGTCACATGAAGTCCTGGATCGTGCGATTCGCATCGCTGTACGTGTTCAACGTCGTCGTGCTGCTCGTCATCGGATGGGTACTCTCGACAGTGCGCGTCGGGTGGGCGGCCCTCTGGGCATCCGTCATCCTCACAGCCGCCACGATCTGGCTGAAGCCGGCGATCGGGAAGGCGTTCTCGAACGCCGCCGCGAAGTCGTCCTCGAGCCGGACCGCCGCCGGGGAGAAGCTCGTCCAGTACGGCGCCGTCCTCCTCGTCGAGCTCATCATCTGGGTGCTCGTCGTGCTGTTCTCGGGCGTCCAGGTGCGCGGTTTCGTGTGGGGGTGGGTACTGCCGCCGGTCCTGCTCCTGATCGCGTGGATCATCTACGACGCGATCGACGATCGCGTCGAGGCGAAGACGGGCGAGGTGTACGACCGGGCACGCAGCGGTATCCGCGGCGGCACGGCCCCCTCGGCCGGTGGCACGAGCGCACCCTCTCCGTCCGTCGCGGCGGAGCTCGACGACGGGCTCACGCCCGAGCAGCGCAAGATGCTCGACGACCTCGGCACATGACGACCGCGTAACAAACGGACGCGTGCGGAGCCCGGCGGACGCCAGAGCGGAGATGATGGATGCCGCGGCATATGCTCTGCCGCTCTCCACAGCCGAAGGATCCCCATGTCGCGTCCTGCACTGCGCACCGCCCTCGTCACCGCCGTCTCCGCGGCCGCACTCCTCCTCGCCGGCTGCGCGGGTGGGGCCGCTCCGACCGGATCGGGCGACGCGGGCTCCGGCTTCGTCACCCCGGGGAAGCTCACGATCGCGACGGGAACGCAGGCCTACGAGCCGTACGTGCTGAAGGACGACCCCGCGTCGGGTGAGGGCTTCGAGGCGGCCGTCGCGTACGCCGTGGCGGACCAGCTCGGCTTCAAGAAGGAGGACGTCGTCTGGGTGCGCACCTCGTTCGAGGCGGCCATCGCGCCGGGGCCGAAGGACTTCGACTTCAACATCCAGCAGTACACGATCACCGACAAGCGCAAGGAGGCCGTCGACTTCTCCTCGCCCTACTACGAGGCGAGCCAGTCGGTCGTCGCGGTCAAGGGCGGCAAGGCCGACGGGGTCACCGACATCGCGGGGCTGAAGAAGCTGACGCTCGGCGCGATGGCCGGGTCGACGAGCGCCGCGACGCTCGAGCAGGCGATCGCCCCGACGACGGCGCCGCAGCTGTACAGCTCGAACGAGGATGCCACCGCCGCGCTCAAGGCCGGCCAGATCGACGCCGTCGTGCTCGACACCCCGACCGCATACGTCGCGACGGTCGTCCCGTACATCGAGAACTCGTTCGTCGTGGGGCAGCTGCCCGCCGCCGGCATCCCGGATCAGTGGGGCCTGCTGCTCGCGAAGGACTCGCCCCTGACGGAACGGGTGACGAAGGCCGTCGACACGCTGCGCGAGAACGGCACTCTCGCGGACCTCGAGAAGAAGTGGCTGAGCGTGCTGACGGATGGCATCCCGCAGCTGAAGTGACCCGTTCGGGTAACGTCGTTCCGTGACCACGCACAGCCCGAGCGCCCTCGAGATCGAGCGGCGCGCGTACCGCCGCGGGCGGCAGGGCCGGTCGATCCTCATCGCGATCGGCTCGACGCTCGCGTTCGCGGTGATCGTGTGGGCCACGGTGATCAACACGCCCGGATGGGCGAAGGTCCAGGCCACCTTCTTCGACCCGGCCGCCGCGCTCGAGGCGCTGCCGAAGGTGTGGGACGGCTTCCTCATCAATCTGCTCGTGCTGGCGCTGTCGGTGCCCGCCGTGGCGGTCGCGGCGCTGCTGCTGGCGACGCTCCGGACGCTCCGCGGCCCGGTCTTCTTTCCGCTGCGGGCATTCGCCGCGGGGTATACGGACCTCTTCCGTGGCATCCCCTTCATCATCGTGCTGTACCTCGTCGGGTTCGGCCTGCCGACGATCGTCGGGGTGCGACTGAATACCATCGCGCTCGGGGTGCTCGCGGTCACCCTCACCTACTCGTCCTACGTCGCCGAGGTGATCCGCGCCGGGATGGACGCGGTGCACCCGTCGCAGCGGCTCGCCGCGCGGGCGCTCGGGCTCGGGCACGTGCAGACCCTGCGGCGGGTCGTGCTGCCGCAGGCGCTCCGGAAGATCACGCCTCCCCTCATGAACGACTTCGTGTCTATGCAGAAGGATGTGGGACTCATCTCGATCCTCGCCGTCATCGACGCGATCGCTGCGGCGCGGTCGGTCGTCGCGGTGACGTACAACTTCACGCCCTACGTCGTCGCGGCGCTGCTGTTCGTGCTGCTCGCGATCCCGACGATCCGGCTCACCGACTGGTACACCGCGCGGCTGCGCGAGCGCGAGCAGGCGGGAGCGGTGCTGTGACGGGGGCGCCTGTCGGTGGCCCTCCCGACCCTCCTGCTCTGCCCGCTCTGCCCGCTCTCCGGGCGGAGGATCTCTGGAAGGCGTTCGGCGACCGCGAAGTGCTGCGCGGGGTGTCGCTCGAGCTTCGCCCGCACGAGGTTGTCGCACTCATCGGGGCATCCGGATCGGGAAAATCGACGCTCCTGCGGTGCCTCGGCCTGCTCGAGACGATCGATGACGGGCGGATCTTCCTCGGCGACGAGGACATCTCCGACCCGCGCATCGACGGCAACCGGGTGCGGGCGAGGCTCGGCGCGGTGTTCCAGAGCTACAACCTGTTCCCGCATCTCAGCATCCTCGACAACGTGACGCTCGCCTCGCGCGTCGTGCACCGGATGCCGCGGGCGGATGCCGAGGCGCGCGCGATGGGGCTCCTCGAGCGGATCGGGCTCGCCCCGTTCGCACGCGTGCATCCCGACCGACTGTCGGGCGGCCAGCAGCAGCGCGCGGCGATCGTCCGTGCGATCGCGACCGACCCCGAGGTGCTGCTGCTCGACGAGATCACCTCGGCCCTCGACCCGGAGCTCGTCGGCGAGGTGCTCGAGCTCGTCCGCTCCCTCGCCGCGGAAGGCACGACGATCCTCATGGCGACGCACGAGATGGCGTTCGCGCGCGACGTCGCCGACCGGGTCGTCTTCCTCGATCAGGGCGTCATCGTCGAAGAGGGCGCCCCCAGTGAGGTGTTCGGCGCACCGAGGCATCCCCGCACCCGCGAGTTCCTCGCACGGTTCCGCGCCTGACCGGGGCCTGCGCCGGGGGTGGTGCTGGCGGCACTCCACCACCCGCCGCGCCGCTGGCACCCACGAACTCCGCAGAATGTGACGGACTCCGCACCCGCCACCACCCGCCGCCACCGGTCGCCAACCTCACCGCGGACGCATAGCCGCGCGGCCTAGCCTGAGCCCACGCCTCCCATCGATGCCCTGCTCACGACCTGGCGCGCCGACCCCGTGACGATCGCGGTGCTGGTCGGCGCGGCGCTGGCGTATGCCCTCGGGATGCGCCGCGCGGCACGTCGGGGCACCTCGTGGCCCGCCCACCGCGCCGTGCTCTTCTACACGCTCGGCCTCGGGTCGTACGGCGTCATCGAACTCGGCTTCCTCGGGACGTGGTCGGCGGAGCTCCGCTGGGCGTTCGTCGCGCGGATCGCGCTGCTGCTCATGGCCGTGCCGGCCCTGATCGCCCTCGGACGCCCACTCGACCTCGCGCGCGCAGGGCTCTCGGATGCCGGGCGACGCCGCCTCGACTCCGTGCTGGACGGCCGCGTGTTCCGCGTGCTGGGCAACGCCATGTTCGCCACGATCCTCGTCGCGGCGGCGTTCTGCGTGTTCCTCACACCGCTCGCGGGCGTCCTCCGCACCTCACCCGTGATCGGCGAGGGCATCGGCGTCGTCGCCCTCACGGTCGGTCTCCTGCTGGTGGTGCCGCTCATGGCACTCACCGGCATCCACACCACGACGTTCCTCGCCGTGGAGTTCATGCTGGCGTTCGTCGAACTCGTGGTCGACTCGATCCCCGGCATCCTGCTGCGCCTGAACGACCACGTCGTCGACGGCGTCGCCGCGGCGACCGGCGCGGGGTGGTGGCCCAATCCCCTGCGCGATCAGCACCTCGCGGGCGACCTGCTGTGGTTCATCGCCGAGGTCGCCGACGTGCCGATCCTCATCATCCTGCTCGTGCGCTGGGGTCGGCGCGACCGCGTCGAGGCGGCGGACTTCGACGCGCTCACAGACGAGGAGCACGACGCGCTCGTGCAAGCGCACCTCCGCGGCATCCACCACGCCTGACGCGCACCGCGCGCTTGCCGCCCTGCGCCACGCCCGCGGATGGCCCGCTGCACGCTCACGAACTCCGCAGAATGCGACGAACTCCGCAGCCACCGCCGGGCTCCGGTGCGGAGTTCGCGACAAGCTGCGGAGTTCATGCGCCAGCCGCGCCCGGATGCCAGGACGCGCCTGCACCCCGAGCCCGCGCCCCGCTCAGCCCCGGATGCCGCGCTCGGCAGCCTCCACGACGTTGGTCATGAGGAGGGCGACCGTCATCGGGCCGACGCCGCCGGGGTTGGGCGAGAGCCAGCCGGCCACCTCGTCGACGCCGGGGGCGATGTCGCCGTACACCTTGGACTTGCCGGTCTCGGGGTCGGTCTCGCGCGTGACGCCGACGTCGAGCACGGCGGCACCCGGCTTCACGTCCTCCGGCCGGACGAGGTGCTTGACCCCGGCCGCACCCACGATGACGTCGGCCTGGCGGAGGTACGACGGCAGGTCGCGCGTGCCCGTGTGCGTCAGGGTGACCGTCGCGTTCACGGCGCGGCGGGTCAGCAGCAGCCCGATCGAGCGACCGATCGTCACGCCGCGTCCGACGACCACGACGTGCGTGCCGGCGAGCGCGAAGCCGTTGCGTTCGAGCAGCTCGATCACGGCGCGCGGCGTGCACGGCAGCGGCGAGGTGATCTCGTCGTTCACGTTCAGCACGAGCTTGCCGAGATTCGTGGGGTGCAGCCCGTCGGCATCCTTCGCCGGGTCGATCCGCTCGAGGATCCGGTCGGTGTCGAGATGACGCGGCAGCGGCAGCTGCACGATGTAGCCGTGGCACGTGGGGTCGGCGTTGAGGCGATCGATCTCCGCCTCGACCTCGGCCTGCGTGGCATCCGCCGGCAGCTCGACCTGGATGGAGTTCATCCCGATCGCCTCGGACTCACGGTGCTTCATGCCGACGTACAGCTGGGATGCCGGGTCGGCGCCGACCAGCACCGTCGCGATCCCCGGCGTGACGCCCCGTGCCTTGAGCTTCTGGACGCGCTCGGCGAGCTCGGCCTTGATCGCCGCCGCCGTGGCCCGCCCGTCGAGGACGGTCGCCGTCATCGGTGGCTCCCGCCCGGTGCACTCACCGAGACGCAAGCCCCCGCCCGAGAAACCCGGGAGTTTCGCGCGGCAGGTTGCGTCTCGGCGGAGGGGCGGACCGTCACTGGGTGAGCCCCGGGTACAGGGGGAAGGCAGCGGTCAGGGATGCCACGCGGGTGCGCAGCGCCTCGAGGTCGGCGCCCGGCTGCAGGGCCAGGGCGATGACGTCTGCCACCTCGGTGAACTCGGCGTCGCCGAAGCCGCGGGTCGCGAGCGCGGGCGTCCCGATGCGCAGGCCCGAGGTCACCATCGGCGGGCGCGGGTCGTTGGGCACCGCGTTGCGGTTCACCGTGATGTGGATCTCGTGCAGGAGATCCTCGGCCTGCTTGCCGTCGATCGCGGCGTCGCGGAGGTCGACGAGCACGAGGTGCACGTCGGTGCCGCCGGAGCGCACGGCGATCCCGGCATCCTTCACGTCCTGCTGCGACAGGCGCTCGGCGAGGATCGCGGCGCCGCGCACGACACGCTCCTGACGCTCCTTGAACTCGGGCGTCGCGGCGAGCTTGAACGCGGTCGCCTTCGCGGCGATCACGTGCATCAGCGGACCGCCTTGCTGACCCGGGAAGACGGCAGAGTTGATCTTCTTGGCGATGTCCTCGTCGTTCGTGAGGATGAAGCCCGAACGCGGGCCGCCGATCGTCTTGTGCACGGTCGACGAGACGACGTGAGCGTGCGGCACCGGCGACGGGTGCAGGCCCGCCGCGACGAGACCGGCGAAGTGCGCCATGTCGACCCACAGGAGCGCCCCGACCTTGTCGGCGATCTCGCGGAAGCGCGCGAAGTCGAGCTGACGCGGGTACGCCGACCACCCGGCGATGATCACCTTCGGCTGGTGCTCGACAGCGAGGCGCTCGACCTCGTCCATGTCGATGATCGACGTCTCGGGGTCGACGCCGTACGCGACGATGTTGTACAGACGCCCGGAGAAGTTGATCTTCATGCCGTGCGTCAGGTGCCCGCCCTGGTCGAGCGACAGCCCGAGCAGCGTGTCGCCGGGGCGCGCGATCGCGTGCAGGACGGCGGCGTTGGCGGATGCCCCGGAGTGCGGCTGCACGTTCGCGAACTCCGACCCGAAGAGGGCCTTCGCGCGGGCGATGGCGAGCTCCTCGGCCACGTCGACCTCTTCGCACCCGCCGTAGTAGCGGCGGCCCGGGTAGCCCTCGGCGTACTTGTTGGTCAGCACCGAGCCCTGAGACTGCAGCACCGAGACGGGCACGAAGTTCTCGGAGGCGATCATCTCGAGGTAGCCGCGCTGACGCTCGAGCTCCCGCTCGAGCACCTGGGCGATCTCGGGGTCGACCTCGGCGAGCGGGGCGTTGAAGTACGGATCGGTCATCGTGTCCTCCTGGTGGGCGGGTGTTCTCGAGACGCCGTCGCTGCGCAACGGCACCCGATCATCGAGCTACCCGACCCAGGCGAACGGTCGATTGCCAAGTGGTCGCTCCCCGGTGGTGGTCCACCTCAACGCCAGTCGCGACACGATGAGCATATCGGATGCCACTAGGCTGACCCCACCCTATTTGTTAGGATTCTTTACATGAAGCGTCGGCGACCCCCCGTCCTGCCCGCCCCGGTCTCCCTGGAGGCATCCGATGCCGCGCCGTTCGCCCTCGCGGCGAGCACGGCCATCACGGGCGATGCGGAGGCGGTCCGGGCGCTCCGCGCGGCCGTCCGCGCACGCACCGGGCTACCGGAAGTGCCCGCGTCGCGCGCGGCCGACGCCACCATCGCCCTGACCATCACCGCGGACGGACCGGCCGAGTCGTACGTGCTGGATGCCTCGGCGGCGGGTGTCACCGTGACGGGCGCCGACGCGGCAGGCCTCTACTACGGCATCCAGACCCTCGTCCAGCTGATCACTCGCGCGGGGGACGGGTGGGAGATCCCCGCCGTGCACATCGCCGACGCACCGCGATTCGCCTACCGCGGGGTCAGGCTCGACGTCGCCCGACACTTCCACCCCGTGAGCACCGTGCAGGCGTACATCGAGCGCGCGGCGAGCCTCAAGTTCAATGTGCTGCACCTCCACCTCTCGGACGATCAGGGGTGGCGGCTCGAGATCGCCTCGCGCCCGCTTCTCACCGAGAAGGCGTCGGCAACCGCGGTCGGCGGCGATCCGGGCGGGTTCTACACGCAGGCCGACTATCGCGCGATCATCGAGCACGCGGCCGCGCACCACATGATCGTCGTGCCCGAGATCGATCTCCCCGGCCACACGCACGCCGTCTCTCTCGCCTACCCGGAACTGTCCGAACAGCCCGTCCTGAGCGATCACATCATCGAGGTGGCGACCGAGCACGGCGGCGGGCTGCCCGAGAACGGCGTCTCGTACGAAGGGATGGCGGTCGGGTTCTCGTCGTTGAAGATCCACGACGAGTCGACCTGGTCGTTCCTCGCCGACGTGCTCGGCGAAGTCGCACGGACGACCCCGGGACCGTATCTGCACATCGGCGGCGACGAATGTCTCGGCACGGCCCCCGCGGACTACGCCGCCTTCGTCGACCGCGTGACAGCGCTCGTCGCGCATCTCGGGAAGGCCCCGATCGCCTGGCACGAGGCCGGCGCATCGTCGGGCATCCACCCCTCGACCCTCGGGCAGTACTGGGGGTTCGTCACGCCGACGGACGGCATGGACGACAAGGCGCACACGTTCACGGACCTCGGGTCCTCTCTCATCCTGTCGCCCGCCGACGCGATCTACCTCGACATGAAGTTCGACGCCGACTCGCCTCTCGGACTGACGTGGGCCCGCGGGGTGACGAGCGCCCGACGCTCGTACGAGTGGGACCCGGCATCCGTCATCGCGGGCGTGGGCGACGAACAGATCCTCGGCGTCGAGGCGCCGCTGTGGTCCGAGACCGTCCGCACGCTCGACGACATCGACGCGCTCGCCTTCCCCCGGATCGCATCGGCGGCCGAGGCCGCATGGTCCCCCGCCGTCGGGACGAGCGAGCTGCGCACCTGGGAGTCCTTCGCGGCGCGCGTCGCCGCCATGGCACCGCTCTGGAAGAGCCAGGGCATCGGGTTCACACGCCTTCGGGGCATCCCCTGGAGCGACGACACGGAAGAGGTCCGCTCATGACCACCGTCATCCACTCCGTCCGCCTCATCGACGACGGCGCCGTGACTCCGGATGCCTGGATCGCGTTCGCCGACGGGCTCGTGCAGGCGACCGGCACGGGCGGGGCGTGGCGTGAGCTTCCCGCGGCCGACGTGATCGACGGGCATGGAGCCCACCTCGCCCCCGGCTTCGTCGACATCCACGGTCACGGCGGCGGCGGCGCGTCGTTCGACGACGGTGTGGAGGCGATCCGCACAGCGCGGGCGATGCACCTCGCGCACGGCACGACCCGCGCCGTGGTCTCGCTCGTCACCGCATCGATCGACGACCTCGCGCGCCGGGTCGCGGTCGTCGCCGACCTCGTCGAGCGCGATGCGACGATCCTCGGCTCACACCTCGAGGGCCCGTTCCTCGACGTCGGACACAAGGGCGCCCACACCGAGAGCCTGCTGTGCCCCGCGGACGCGGCCTCCGTCGCCCGCCTCGTCGACGCCGGCCGCGGCACCGTCCGCCAGGTGACGCTCGCCCCCGAACTGCCCGGTGGCCTCGAGGCCACCGCGCAGTTCGTCGCCGCCGGCGTCGCGGTCGCCGTCGGCCACACCGCCGCCACCGAGGCCGAGGCCCGTGCCGCGTTCGATGCCGGCGCAACGATCCTCACGCATGCGTTCAACGCGATGCCCGGGATCCATCACCGCGCCCCGGGACCGGTCATCGCCGCGATGCGCGACGAGCGCGTCACGCTGGAACTCATCGCCGATGGCACCCACGTGCATCCCGACGTCATCTCGCTCGCCTTCGCGGGCGCACCCGGCCGGATCGCGCTCATCACCGATGCGATGGCGGCGGCCGGGGCATCCGATGGGCACTACGAGCTCGGTGGGCTCGCCGTCACCGTCACCGCCGGCACGGCGCGCCTGGACTCGAATGGCGCGATCGCGGGGTCGACGCTGACGCAGGATGCCGCGCTTCGCCTCGTCGTCCGGGGCGGACTCGCACTCCCCACCGCGATCGCCGCGCTGACCTCGGTGCCTGCCCGGGCCATCGGCGTCGCGGGGCGCTACGGGAGCCTGCGCCCGGGCGCTAGCGCGGACGCGGTCGTCCTCGACGACGACCTGCGGGTCCGGCAGGTCTGGGTGAACGGCGCCCGCGAGGTCTGACGCCGCCGCAGACGACCGCGGGGCGGAGACGCTCCCCCGCGCCTCCGCCCCGCTCTCCGGTTCCGTTGCGGGCAAGCCCCGCCCGCTACCGGATCCGGCAGACGGTCCGCAGGCTCATCACCCCCCGCGCACCTGTCTCCCACAGGTGTGCGAGAAAACCGTCTGATCAAGAGATGCCTCGGGCCGGGATCTATGACGCGACTTCTCGGATTATTTTCTGCGCGCCCCTCTCGGCATCCGTCAGGGGATCGCGTTCACCATCGGATCAGGGAAAATGGGAAGGTCGCGTCATGATCCGGGCGCGACGGAGTCTCTTTGTCGAGACACACCATCACCGCTGTACGCGAGTGGACACCGCATGACCGAGCACGACGACACGCGCCCCGATGTCACCGACATCGCCGACGCGGATCTCGTGCTGCGTACGCGCGCGGGGGACGCGGACGCATACGCGGAGCTGTGGCGTCGCCACTACCGGTCCGGCATCGTGGTGGCGAACTCCATCACCTCCGCATTCGACGCGGACGACCTCGTGCAGGAGTCCTACGCGCGGATCTATCAGACCATCCAGCGCGGCGGCGGGCCCACGGGCGCCTTCCGCGCCTATCTGTTCACGAGTATCCGCAACACAGCGGCGCGTTGGGGTCAGGCCCGACGCGAGACGTCGGCCGATGAACTCGAGTCCGTCGCCGACCCGGATGCCGAGGCGCACGCCACGGACGAGGCGCTCGACCGGAGCCTGACGACGCAGGCCTTCCGCAGCCTTCCCACGCGCTGGCAGGAGGTGCTCTGGTACACCGAGATCGAGCAGATGAAGCCTTGGGAGGTCGCTCCACTGCTCGGGATGAAGGCGACGGCGGTTGCGCAGCTGGCCTTCCGTGCGCGCGAAGGCCTGCGTGAGGCGTGGGTGCAGGGGCACCTGCGCGCAGCGCCCGCCGAATCGGAGTGCCGCTGGACGATCGAGCACCTCGGTGCGTACGCGCGCGGGAATCTCGGCCGCCGCGATGTCGCAAAGATCGAGGCGCACCTGGCGGGGTGCACGCGCTGCACGATCGTCGCCGCCGAGGCGCAGGATGTCTCTCGCCGACTCGCACTGATACTCCTTCCGCTCACGCTCGGTGCAGGCGGGGCGACGGCCTACCTCGCGACTCTGCAGGGCGGCTCGGCGCCGATCGTCGCGCTCGCTGCGGGGGTGTCGCCCGTGATGCCGGACACCGTCCTGACCACCGGTACGGGGGGCCTCGGCGGCACGACGGGCGCTGCGGGCGGGGTCGCCGGAACCGGTGGCGCCGCGGGTGGTGTCGTGGGAGCCGCGGCCGCGAGCGGCGCGCCCGGGAGTGTCGGCGCGCTCGTCGGGGTCGCCGCCGCCGCGGTCCTCGTGGTCGGAGGCGTGGCGACCGCCGTCGTCGTCCCGCAGCTGGTCGCTCAGGCCGAGACGACCGCGTCGACGAGCGCGGATGCCGGCCGGGATACCGACGCCGCAGCGGATGCCTCGTCGGACGATGACGCCGCCGCGCCGGTGGCATCCGCATCGCCCCAGCCGAGCG
>MEEK01000005.1 GCA_001724425.1 Microbacterium sp. SCN 70-27 | reverse complement strand
GGTCGCCACCGCCGCCCGCACGGGCCGCAACCCGCAGACCGGCGCCGAGATCGCCATCCCGGCCGGCAAGCGCGTCAAGGTCACGGCCGGCTCGAAGCTCAAGGCTGTCGCCAAGTAATTCCGCGGCGACGCCGTCGCCACACCTCGAAAGGGGATGCCTCCGGGCATCCCCTTTCGTCGTTCCTCCCGCGCCGGACACGTAGGCTGGACGGGTGCCGTCCCGCCTGCTTCGGGTCGCAGGTCCTGCGATCCTCGTCTTCGCCGCGGTCGTGACCCTGATCGCCGGCCTCGCGTACGGGGGCGGCGCGGCACGCCAGCTCCAGATCGACCCCGGACCGGTCGTGCGCTGGGGTCTTCCCGTCGCGACGCTCGCCGTGAACCTGTCGGCGGCGGCGCTCATCGGCGCCCTCGTGCTCGCCCTGTTCGCCCTGCGCGCGCAGACCCGCCCGTTCGACACGGCGCTCGATGTGGCATCCGTCGCGGCGGCGGTCTTCACGGTCGCGAGTGCCTCCGTCGCGTTCCTCACGGTTCTGAACGTGCTGGGGGCGACGCCGAGCGCCGGCGCAGAGTTCGGCCAGCAGCTCGGCAGGTTCCTCGTCGACACGGAACCCGGGCGGGCGTGGGCGCTCACGACGATCGCGGGGGCCGTGCTGACGGTGCTGACGTTCGCCGTGCGCGGGTGGACGCCGACGCTCCTCGTGACGGCGCTCGCCGTGGCATCCCTCATCCCCATGGCGACGCAGGGTCACTCCGGCGAAGAGGCCGGGCACAACGCCGCCGTCGTCGCACTGACGCTCCACATCATCGGTGCGGCCGTGTGGCTCGGCGGCCTGCTGCTGCTCGTCGTGCTGCGTCCGACGCTCGGCCGCGACGAACTCGCCGACGTGATCGGCCGGTACTCGTCGATCGCCCTCGCGGCATTCGTCGTGGTGGCGCTCTCCGGCATCGCACGCGCCGTCGTCGGCGTCGTGGAGGTGAAGTACCTGCTGTCGCCGTACGGCGCGATCCTCGCGGTGAAGGTCGCGGCGCTCCTCGTCATCGGGTTCCTCGGGGCGCTGTACCGGAAGTTCCTCATCGCGCGCCTGCGGGGCGAAGAGACCGAGCGGCGCTTCTGGGGGCTCATCGCGCTGGAGCTCGCCTTCATGGGCATCGCGAGCGGCGCCGCCGTCGCCCTGTCGCGCACGCCCCCGCCCGTCGACACGAGCCTTCCCGTCGTGCGGACCCCTGCGGAGTTCCTCACCGGGTCGCCGCTGCCCCCCGAACTGACGCCGCTCCGGTGGATCACCAGCTGGGACATCGACATCCTGTGGGCCTTCACCGTCGGCTTCGGCGCGTTCTTCTACCTCGTCGGCGTCCGGCGTCTGCACCGCCGCGGCGACCGGTGGCCGATCTACCGCACCGTGATGTGGCTCGCCGGGCTGGCATCCCTCTTCTGGGTGACGAGCGGGTCGGTCAACGCCTATCAGGACTACCTGTTCAGCATGCACATGGTCGGTCACATGCTGCTGTCGATGGCGATCCCGATGCTGCTCGTGTTCGGGGCGCCCGTGAGCCTGGCATCCCGCGCCATCGCGAAGCGCACCGACGGCACGCGCGGCGGGCGCGAGTGGATCCTCTGGGCCGTGCACACCCCGTTCGCCCGCGTCGTGACGCATCCGCTGTTCGCGGCGGCCATGTTCATCGGGTCGCTGTGGGCGTTCTACTACACCGACCTCTTCCGCTGGACGCTCTACGACCACATCGGGCACGAGTGGATGATCGCGCACTTCCTCATCTCGGGGTACCTGTTCGTGCAGTCGCTCGTCGGCGTCGACCCCGTGCCCTACCGCCTGCCGTACCCGTTCCGGCTCGTGACGCTCATCGGCGTCATGGCGATGCACGCGTTCTTCGGCATCTCGATCATGATGGCGCAGGGCCTTTTCGTCGCCGAGTGGTTCGGAGCGATGGGCCGCACGTGGGGCGAGACCCCGCTGCAGGATCAGTACTCCGGCGGTGGCGTCGCCTGGTCGATCGGCGAGATCCCGACCCTCATCCTCGCGATCACCGTCGCGATCCAGTGGAGCCGGTCGGACGAGCGTCTGCAGCGCCGCGCCGACCGTCACGCGGACCGCACGGGCGATGCCGAGCTCGAAGAGTACAACGCGCGTCTCGCGGCGCTCGCCGAGAAGGACGCCCGCGCACAGCGCTGACGCTGCCGGTCAGCTGCCGTCGGTGACCTGGATGGATGCCGTGCCGTCGGGCAGCATCGTGATCGTCCCGCCGATGAAGAACGGCACCGCCTCATCGAGCGTGCGGACCTTGCCGTCGAAGATCGACTGGATGTCGACCTTGATGTGCGCCACGGCGGGGACGCGCTCGATCGCCCAGTTGGCACCGTCGGGAACGATGCTCACCTCGGGCTGCTGCTGCATCGTCCAGATCGGGTCGCTGATGATGCGGTTCTGCACGACGAGCCCGAAGGGGCATCCCGTGGGCTGCAGCACCTGTTGCGTCGCGCACGCCGTCAGGAAGTCGTCGACGCGCCGCTGGACGACCTCGACGAACTCGGCCGTGGGCTGGGTCTGCACGTCGACGGGGACGTTCGCCTGCGGGGTATCGGAGAGGACGGCGACGCCCGGGCTCGACGACGCGGGCGTGTCGACCGAGATCGAGTACAGCCCGGGGGAGAAGACGAGGAGCGCCACCGGCTTCAAGGGGTCTGCGGACGCTCCGTCCGGCGAGACCTGGCGCGTGTCGAGGTCGAAGCCGTTGACCGTGAACCGGGTCGCGCCGCGCACGGTCAGCTTCACGACGGCGAGGGGGCTCGTGGCGAAGCGCCAGGCGGGGACGACGCCGATCCAGCCGGCGGACTCGACACGGAACGAGCTCGTCCCGGTGTGGCGGCCCGCGACGTAGCGCACCGTCACGGTCGTCACACCGTCGTCGCCCGTCGCCACAGAAGAGACGCTGACACCCGTCAACGGGGCGAGCGCCGCACGCCGCAGGAGCGCTTCGTTCGCGTCGGCAGGCAGGCCCGCCGCCGTGAGCTGCGCGGAGTCGACGACGACACCGGGCAGCGCGAGCGCCTCAGCCGCCTGGCCGCGGCTGAGCAGGTCGAGATAGCGCGTGACGAAGGCCTGCGGGCTGTACAGGTCGCGGTAGAGGATGACGCCCGTCGCGCCGAGTGCGCTGATGAGCAGGATGCCGACGATGGTGAGGGCGAACAGGTCACGCCCGAGGGTGCGGCGGGGCCTTTTGCGACGTCGCGGGGCCGACGAGGCATCCGTCTGCACGTCTTCCTCCGCCTCGCCCACGGGACCAGTCTATGAATGCGAGCCTGATAGCTAGCATGGATCGGTGAGTCTCCCGCCGCTGTCACCCGAACAGGAGGAGCTCTTCCGCCTGATCGAGGACACGCGCGAGCACGTGTTCGTGACCGGTCGAGCGGGCACCGGCAAGTCGACGCTGCTGCAGCACCTCGCCTGGAACACGCAGAAGCAGATCGCGGTGTGCGCGCCGACGGGGGTCGCGGCGCTGAACGTCGAGGGGCAGACGATCCATTCGCTGTTCCGCCTGCCGATCGGGCTCATCGCCGACAGCGAGCTCGAGCAGTCCGAGCCCGCCCGCAAGATCATGAATGCGATCGACACGCTCGTCATCGACGAGATCTCGATGGTGAACGCGGACCTGATGGATGCCATCGACCGCTCACTCCGGCAGGCGCGCCGCCGCCGTTCGGAGCCGTTCGGGGGCGTGCAGATCGTGATGTTCGGCGACCCGTACCAGCTCGCGCCCGTCCCCCCGCGCGGCGACGAGCAGCGCTACGTCGATGACCACTACCGGTCGTTCTGGTTCTTCGACGCGCAGGTGTGGGCCGGGCCCTCAGCGAGCCCCGGCGGTTCCGCAGCCCCGGACGGGATGGCCGGTGCGATCCGCTCGGACGGGCTCCTCGACCTCGGGCGGGTGGGGGCGCCGCTGAACATCCGCGAGCTGCGCGAGATCCACCGGCAGTCCGACGCCGAGTTCAAGCACATGCTGAACGCCGTCCGGTACGGGGTGGTCACGGCCGAGATCGCCGGAAAGCTCAATGCGGCCGGTGCCCGCCCCGTGCCGGAGCCGGCGGAGGGCGAGCCTCCGATCATCACGCTCGCGACGCGCAACGACATCGTCAACCGCATCAATCAGCGTCACCTCGACGCACTGCCGGGCGCCGTGCAGACGGCTCGCGCGGACGTCTCGGGCGATTTCGGCCGCGGCGAGGCATCGTACCCCGCCGACGCGGAGCTGCAGCTGAAGGTCGGCGCGCAGGTGATGTTCCTGCGGAACGACATCGCAGCCCGCCCGGGTGCGTACGGCGAGGGTCCGCGGTGGGTCAACGGCTCGATCGGGACGGTCACCCGGATCGCGGGCGGCACGGTGCGCGTCGAACTCGACGGCGAGGAGCACGACGTCGAGCCGGCCGTGTGGGAGAGGTTCCGGTACGCGTACGACCCGCACACGCGGAAGCTCTCGCGCGACATCGTCGCCGAGTTCACGCAGTTCCCGCTGCGGCTCGCATGGGCGGTGACGATCCACAAGTCGCAGGGCAAGACCTACGACCGCGCCGTGATCGACCTCGGCTCGGGTGCGTTCGCCCCCGGCCAGACCTACGTGGCGCTGTCGCGGCTGACGTCGCTCGACGGACTGTATCTCACCAGACCGCTGCGGCCCGGCGACATCCTCGTGGATGCCGACGTTCGCCGCTTCATGGCGGGGGTGCGGGCGTCGGGGTTCTGACCCCGGTGGGCCCCTTGGGTGTGGCGGTGCCGCGACGGGCGGCGTGTGCCGCCGCGCCGGATGCGGGTCAGGCGGCGGAGGCGGCCTTCGCGGCGGCGAGGTCGACGAACAGGTCGGTGTTCAGCTGGTAGGCGTGGAGGACCTCGTCGATGACGCGTTCCGCTTCCATGGCGTCCCACGGCGCGGCGTCGAGCTGTTCGCGGTAGACGTCCTTGAAGGCGGCCGGGTCGGCGATCTCGTCGAAGACGTAGAAGCCGATGCCGTTCGTGCCGAGGTCGAACTGGCGCGCCATGAGCTTGCCGATGAACTGGCCTCCGGAGAGGTCGCCGAGGTAGCGGGTGTAGTGGTGGGCGACGAAGCCCCCCGCCCAGCCCTGCGCCGTCACTTCGTCGATCCGGGCGACGTAGCGCTCGGTCGTCGGGACGGGTGCGATGCGCTCGCGCCAGTCGTCACCGATGAGGTAGGTGAGGTCGGCCTCGAGAGCGGGGAGGCGCGTGAGCTTCTCCGTGATGAACGGCGCCGCGATCGGGTCTTGTGCGAAGGTCGCCGCCGCGCGCTCGAGCGCCTCGTAGACGAACCAGTGCTGGGCGACGAGGGCGACGTAGTCGTCGCGGGTTCCCTCGCCGCGCATGAGGTCGGCCATGAAGTCGGCGTGCTCGCTGCCGGAGTGGGCGCTGCGGGAGCGCTCGCGCAGGGCGGTGGAGAAGGGGACGATCTCGGGCATGGCCCTCAGTCTAGCTGAAACTAAGGCTCACCTAAACTGAAGGTTTCGTGGGAAGACGTTTCCGGGCTGCGCCCACGTGCGCTGAGCGTCAGTCGTGCGGTCGGGCGGTGACGCCCAGGCGCGCGCACGCCGCGTCGTAGAGTGCGACGATCTCCCGGCGCACCTCGCGGCGTTCGGTGATGTCGCCGCCGGGCCACGGCACCCGGATGACGTCCTCCGTGCCGTCGGCCGTGATGACGTGCCACTGCCCGGCCGCGCCATCGAACGACGTCATCTCGGACGAGATGACGTCCGCGAGCGGGGAGAACGCGCGGGCGATCAGCAGGTTGTCGTCGGCGTGGTCGTTGTTCATGTGACCGAGGACGCCGGAGAGCGCGGCCTCATCGAAGATGTGCGGCATGGCACCAGCCTAGGGACCCGGCGTCAGGGCATCCGTATGACAGAGCTCTCATGCGTCGGTGACGGCCGCGATTCATGTCGACGCGACAATGTGTTTTACGCTGAAGGTGATACCGGGGGGTGAGTAATGCGGCGTTCCCGTCGACTGCGGCGCGTCGTCTCTCTGGTGTGCGCTCTCGCGATCGCCGTGCCGCTCGCCGCCTGTTCGTCCGAGTCGACGCCGAGCGTCGTGCTTCCCTCCGCGAACCCGTCGACGCTCCCCGAGGCCGTGCGGACGCAGCTTTCGACGGCGGTCGAGCGCGCGATGGCCGCATCCGGATCGTCGGGCGCCGTCGCGGGGGTATGGGTCCCGTGGGCGGGCACGTGGACGGCCGGTGCGGGGACGCTGAAGCCCGGCGGGTCGCCCGTGACGGCGGGTTCGAGCGTCTCGGCGGGCGCCGTGACGCAGGCGATGACGTGCGATGTGCTCTTCGCGATGGTCAAGGACGGCAAGGTCGGGCTCGGCGACCCCGTGACGACCTATGTCCCCGGGCTGCCGGGCTACGACAACGTCACGCTCGGCGACCTCTGCAACTCGACGACGGGGCTTCCATCGTTCGACGGGCCGCTGCAGGCGAGGCTCCTCGCGAACCCCGCTCGTGTGTGGAATCCGCGCGAGCTCATCGCGTACGGGATGTCGGGTACGGGGGTGGCGAACCCGGGGGCATCCTTCGCCGATGCGGACACGAACTACGTGCTGCTCGGCGTGGCGCTCGAGAGCGCGTCGCGGCTGAGCGCAGAGGCGCTGTACGAGAAGTACGTGTTCGGGCCGACCGGCATGACGAACTCGTCGCTGCCGGTGAATGCCGCGTCCGACCTGCGGGGATCGTGGTCGGGGACGACCGCCGAGGGCGCCGTCGCGTGCGCCGAGCCCGTCGACCTCGGCACCGTGTCTCCCTCGTTCCAGTTCACGGCGGGCGGTGTCGTGAGCGATCTCACCGATCTCGGCCGATACACGCAGGCGCTCGCGATGGGAGCGCGCCCCTATGACACCGACAAGCGCTTCGCGGATCCGCTCCCCGCGGCGCCGGATGCCCCGTCGTGGTTCACCGCGCGCGGGGGGACGTTCCAGGCGGGCAGCCTGATCGGTCAGTTCGGCGCGACGCCGGGGTTCCTCACGGCGGCGTTCGCGGACAAGAACACGGGCATGACGGTCGTCGTCGTCCTCAACAACTCGCGGGCGTCGGCGACGCTCGTGCGAAGCCTCGCCTGGCAGCTCGCGGCGATCGCGTCGAAGCTGCCGGCAACGGGCGGCGGAACGACCCCCGACGCGGGTCTGCCGTGGACGGCGGATGACATGGCGGCCCAGGTCGCGGCGGCGGCCATCTGCCCCATCCCGTGAGCGCGCGCCCGGCGTCGGCGCGGGCGGGCGGTGTGCGGCCGTTCGGTGCGACGGGGCCCGCGGTCGCTCTGGTGGTCGCCGGGCTCGCGTGTCAGGAGATCGGCGCATCGATCGCCGTGCTGCTGTTCCCCGACGTCGGCCCGCTCGGGATGGTCATGCTGCGGCTCGTGTTCTCGGCGATCATCCTGCTGGTCGTCGCGCGGCCGAGTCTCCGCGGCCGCGACCGCTCATCGTGGCTCGCGGTGGCGCGGTTCGGGCTCGTGCTCGCGGCGATGAACGGGCTCTTCTATCTCGCGCTCGAGCGGCTCCCTCTGGGTGTCACGGTGACGATCGAGGTGCTCGGCCCCCTGGCGCTGTCGATCATCGCCGCTCGCGCGGCGTCGTCGTGGGTGTGGGCGGGGCTCGCACTGCTCGGCGTGGTCGCGCTCGCCGGCGGAGGCTGGGACCGGCTCGACCTGCTCGGGGTGCTGTGCGCTCTCGGAGCCGCCGCGACGTGGGCGTTCTACATCCTGTCATCGGCCAGGGTGGGCGCGGCGTTCCCGAAGCTCGACGGACTCGCGCTCGCCATGACGGTGGGGGCAGTCGCGTCGCTGCCGTTCGGCATCGCGGATGCCGGGGTGGCGCTGCTGCGGCCGGAGATCCTCGGCCTCGGCGCGGCCGTGGCGCTGTTGTCGTCGACGCTGCCGTATGCGTTCGAGCTGGTCGCACTGCGGAAGCTCCCGGCATCCGCGTTCGCGATCCTGATGAGTCTGGCGCCGGCGATCGCCGCCCTCGCCGGATTCGTGCTGCTCGGGCAGCATCTGAGCTGGGGGGAGCTCATCGGTATCGCGCTCGTGGTGGGCGCGTCGATCGGGGCCGTCCGTGCGGCGGGGCGGCGGGCGGTGGCTGAGCCGTCGGTGTCGGGGTAACGGGAGACGTGCAGGTCCTCGCGCGCACTGCGCGCAGATGGGCGCACTCTCGCCGTGCCGTGGGCGTACCGGGGTCGCCTTCTTTCGCTGGTGTGTCGTCGCAGTCAGCTGTCGGTGCGCGCACGGCGACGCGCGAGGACGATGCCGGTCAGCGCGGTCAGCACGCCGAGGACGATGAGGGGGAATGGAGGTTGGGCTCCGGTGTTGGCCAGGTGCCACTCGACGGCGCGCGCGGCGCTCATCTACCAGCACGCGGCAGAGGAGCGGAACGTCGCCATCGCGGCCACTCTCGATGTGCTGGCGGGTCGGGCGCTAGAGCCTCGCGTGCAGACGCGCAGGGCGGGCCTGGAGGCGGTTATTCGCCTGGAGGTTGACGCCTAACGCGGGCTACACCCCGAAACTCTCACCCGTGAACGCCGCCCGGCGCTTACCTTCGCCGCGGGGAAGATGGTGCGAGGCCCAACGGGCTCGGATGGTCAGGTCATCGTCTAGTACCGGGTAACTGAGCACGGATTGCGGCGCGGTGCCCTGCGTGCCAGGTGCGGGGAGTCGTGGCGCGCGTGACGGGTCGAGCGGCGGGGTGTGGTCCGGGTGCATGTAGATGAAGCGGTCGGCCGCGGCGTAGATGGCATCCACGAATGCGACCCCGACGCCGCTCAGATTCATGCGGTGATCGACCCGCTTCTCGGGGTCGTCCTTCACCATCTGAATGTCCGGCATGAAGATGAAGCGATGCGGATCGAGCGGGAACACAATGTCCCATGTGAGCGCCGCGCCTACCTGATCCTCATCGTCGTGGGCGTTCAGGATCACCACCGGACAGTCCGAGGTCGGCAGGCAAGCACTCGTGAAGCCGAGGCCCCAGGGGCGAACGTGAAGTGCTTGCGCGACCTCTCCCAGCGTCGAGGCGATGTAGCGAGCGTGGGTAGTGGCGAGGTCAGGCGGTGCGGGTGCTCCGGGAACGGTGAACGATCTGCTCGCCCCCCACGCATCGAGGCGCTTGCGCTGGCGGGTGGTGCGCACGATCTGAGCCGCCATGTACCAGGCGAGCGGTCCCCTCATTCGCGGGGGCAACGGCCAGAAGTCCGTGAGCGCATACTTCGGATCGTCCAGCAGAACGCGAAAGACGTGCGCGGCCGCGTCCTCGATGCGCCCGAAGAACGATTCCAGGATGCGTGTCTCCTTGCCATCGAGCCCCTCGAATGTGTAGAAGTCACCTACGGCACCCACGTTCTTGATGTTCGCAGGGAACACCCTCGTCGGTGTACTCACGTCGGCGGCGTTCGTGAACCACTCCCGCGGCGGGTTGCCTGGGCCCGGCACTGCGAAGCGCCGGAGATGCACTCTGGGCACGTGGTGATCGTTCGGCATCGAGGCCCCCTTGCGAGTCGCCAGGGCCTCATTCAACCGCGCGCCACCGACACTTAGGGCACGTGGAGGGCACGGATTCCTGCATGTGCGGTCGTTCGCGTCCAGGCGAGCGTGGAGCGAATACCGCTCTGACCTGGGTATAACGTTGTGGAGGGGCTGACGGGAATCGAACCCGCGCTGTCTGCTTGGGAAGCAGAAGTTCTGCCATTGAACTACAGCCCCAGGTGCACCACGAAGGGTGCCGGGCTAGCTTAGCAAACCGTCGTGTGCCCGACGGTGAGGCATGGATGCCGCAGCCGCAAGCCACTCGCGCATGAGTTCGACCGACGCGAGGTCGGCGGTGATGACCGGGCCCGAGACTCGCGTGCAGGGCTACGGCGCTGCGCGCCGCAGCGTCACGACGCGACGGGTCGGAAGATCGCTCATTGACCTCTCCTACCGGCGAACGGTGGGAACGATTGCGCCCTGCGCGGCGGCTGCCCCGCGCAACGACGATCAGGTACCCGCAGAGGCCGAGGGTGCCGCCGGGTCCTCCACGGTGTGCACGACGCGCAGGCCGGCGATCCGCCGGCGATCCAGCGACGTCACCTGCAGCGTCGCACCGGGCACCTCGACCGAATCGCCGACCCGCGCGAGGCGGCCGAGCCGCTCCGTCACGAACCCGGCGATCGTGTCGGACGACCCCCGGGGCAGCGCGAGACCCGTGACCTCTTCGAAGTCACCGAGGTTCAGGCGGCCGTCGACGATGCCGCTCGCGGCATCCGCATCTTCGGTGGTGTCGTACTCGTCGAAGATCTCGCCGACGACCTCCTCGACGAGATCCTCCAGGGTGACGATGCCGTCGGTGCCGCCGTACTCGTCGACGACCACCGCGATCTGATCGCCCGCGGCGCGCAGGCGCGTCAGAGTCGGCAGCACCCGCGCCGACGAGGGCACGTATGAGATCGGCCGCATCACGTCGGAGAGCAGCCGTGAGGGGTCGGCGGCCGCCGCCTCGAAGAGGTCGCGCACGTGCACGAAGCCCACGATGTCGTCGATCGACGTGTTGGCGACCGGGTAGCGCGAGAACGGCAGCTCGCTCACGCGGACGACCGCGTCGCCGACGGTCGCGTTGTCGTCGAGGGCCACGACCTCGGGCCGCGGGCGCATGACCTCACTGATCTGTCGTCCGCGCAGCGACAGCACGTCGTCGAGGATCCGCCGCTCGTCTTCGGGCAGGCCCTGGTGGGTGGCGACGATGTCGCGCACCTCATCGTCGCTCAGCTCGTCGCCCGATTTGTGCGGGTCGCCGCCGAGCAGACGCACGAGCGCGTTCGTCGACACCGACAGCAGCCAGATCACCGGCTTCATGACGGTCGCGAAGCCGTCGAGCACGGGGGCGACGGCGTAGGCGAACTGCGCGTTGCGCTGGATCGCCAGCCGCTTCGGCACGAGCTCGCCCAGCACGAGCGAGAGGTAGGCGATCACCAGCGTCAGCACGGTCGTCGCGAGGGTGAGGGCTGCGGATGCCGACATCCCCCATCCCACGAACAGTGGGGCCACCGACGGCGCGATCGAGGTCGCCCCGTACGCGGCGGAGGCGAATCCGGCTACCGTCACGCCGATCTGCACGGCGGAGAGGAAGGTGTTGGGGTTGCGCGCGAGCCCGGCGACCTTCGCGCCGCGCCTCCCGCGGGACGCGATCGCGTTGATCTGACTCTCGCGCAGCGTGACGAGGGCCATCTCGGTCGCGGCGAACACGCCCCCGACGAGGACGAACGTGAAGACGAGCGCGATGTTCCAGAGAAGATCGCCCATCAGCGTTTGGGGGCGTCGGCGGGCGCGGTATCCTCAGCCGAGGCGATGGCGTCGGCATCCGGCGGTGCGAGCCGCCCCCGGCGGTGCGTCACGACGAGGCTCGCGATCGTCGCCACGGTGACCGTCGCGCCGATGAACAGCAGCGAGAACCAGATCGGGATCTCGGGCGCCCACAGCATGGGCTCGCCGCCGTTGATGAACGGCAGCTCGTTGACGTGCATCGCGTGCAGCAGGAGCTTGACGCCGATGAACGCGAGGATGACGGCCAGGCCCTGCGCGAGGTAGATGAGGCGCTCGAGCAGCCCGCCGATGAGGAAGTACAGCTGGCGCAGGCCCATGAGGGCGAACGCGTTCGCCGTGAAGACGATGTACGCCTGTTCGGTGAGACCGTAGATCGCCGGGATCGAGTCGACGGCGAAGACGAGGTCGACGAAGCCGATCGCGATGATCACGAGAAGCATCGGCGTCACGAAACGCCGGCCGTCGCGCTTCACGGTGAGTCGGTCGCCGTCGTACTCGTCGCTGACCGGCAGGTGGCGGCGGACGAACCGCATGAACCGCCCGTCCGCGGGGTTCGACTCGCCGTGCGAGAACGCCTGCCGATAGGCGAGGAACAGCAGCAGCGCGCCGAAGAGATAGAAGATCCACGAGAAGTTGGAGATCAGGGTCGCGCCGACGGCGATGAAGACGCCGCGGAGGATGAGCGCGATGACGATGCCGATCATCAGCACCTTCTGCTGGTAGATCTTCGGCACCGCGAAGCTCGTCATGACGATCAGGAAGACGAACAGGTTGTCGATCGACAGCGCCTTCTCGGTGAGGTAGCCGGCGAAGTACTCGCCGCCGTAGGTCCACCCCGACACGACGCCGATGCCGACGCCGAACAGCAGCGCGAGGCTGACGTAGAAGGCCGACCACCGCGCCGACTCGCCGATCGTGGGTTCGTGGGGTTTGCGGACGTGCGCGAAGAACTCGTACACGAAGAAGGCGATCGTGACGGCGATCGTGATGATCCACACGAGGGGAGTGATGTTCACGGGGGCTCCGAGATATGGGCGTTGACGCGGTCAGCGCCCAGAGTCTCTTCCATCTCCCTGTGTGGGAAGACCGGCCGTCCGGCGCGCGACGTTGCACACGTAGTGACGAACTGACCGTCTCGGAATACTCCCCCTGGACTGTCGAAAGTCTAGCGACCGCGCCTTCTGCCTTTCTGAGAAAGCGCCGCGGATGCGTGCGCCGTGTCGGTGATGCGGTCTGCGCGCGAGAGCACGGCCCGCGGATAGGCTGGCCGTGTGCTTCTGAGCGATCGCGACATCCGCACCGAGATCTCCACCGGCCGGGTCGGCCTCGATCCGTGGGACCCGGCGATGGTCCAGCCGTCGAGCATCGATGTACGTCTCGACCGCTACTTCCGGCTGTTCGACAACCACAAGTACCCCTTCATCGACCCGTCCGAGGATCAGCCCGATCTGACCCGCCTCATCGAGGTCGATCCCGATGAGCCGTTCGTCCTGCACCCGGGCGAGTTCGTGCTGGGATCCACGTTCGAGCAGGTCACTCTCCCCGACGACATCGCTGCTCGACTCGAGGGCAAGTCGTCGCTCGGCCGCTTGGGCCTGCTGACCCATTCGACGGCCGGCTTCATCGACCCGGGTTTCTCGGGGCACGTCACCCTCGAGCTCTCCAACGTCGCCACGCTGCCGATCAAGCTGTGGCCCGGTATGAAGATCGGCCAGCTGTGCTTCTTCCGCCTGTCCTCGGCGGCCGAGAACCCCTATGGCACGGGTCCCTACCTGAACCGGTACCACGGACAGCGCGGCCCCACGGCGTCCCGCTCGTTCATGAACTTCCACCGCACCGACGTCGGCGCGACCGATGCCGGAGCGCGAGGCAACTGACCCGGCGGTCCGGGCGCGGGCAGCACAGCCGCCACGCAGGCGGCGCGTCAGCCGGTGGTGATGTTTGCAGGAAAACGGAGCCGCTTGGCGCGGTGTCCCCCGAGAGGTCGGCGCCGCCGGACGGGGTTGCGGCAGAGTTCCTGCATTCGTCACGCCGGCTCCGCCTGTCGCGCCGGTTCCGTCACACTCGGCGCCGCCCCGTGACGAATGCAGGAGAAACGTGGCACCGCCCCGCATCGAGGCCCGGAAATCCGGGGCTCTCGTGCGGCGCGACGCGAGATCTCCTGCGTTGGTCACCGCGGCGGGCCGCGCGTTCGCATGCCCGCGGCGGGCGCGACGGGCGCGACGGCCGCGACGGCCGCGACGTGGGCGATGGCCGCGACGGCCGCGGCGTCCGCACCGCTCACGGTGAGTGCGGTCGGCGAGGCCATCGGCGTCGATCAGCCGCGCGCGTCGAAGCTCATCCAGCAGGCGGTCGCCCTCGGGCTGGTGCGCCGTGAGGCCGACCCGGCCGATGCGCGACGGACGCGCATCGCCCTCACCGACGAGGGCGCGAGGATCGCCCGCGGCTTCCGCGGGCAGCGCCGCGAGCACCTGTCCGAGGCGCTTGCGGGTTTTTCCGCCGAGGAGCGCGCCGAGCTCGCACGACTGCTCGGCAAACTGGCGGATGCCTGGCCGCACGCCGGCTGATCCGGGTGGTTCGCCGTGCTCGGCGGGTGGGCGCTGCAGCAGGAGATCGAGCACCCGGGGTCGATGCTCGCCGCCGACGGCTCCGTCGATCTGCAGGGGGCGCTGTTCCAGCTGTTCGAGCACCTCCCGGCGAACCAGGTGCTGACCGTCGGTGCGATCGTACTGATCGGCATCTTCTTCGTCACGTCCGCTGACTCGGGCGCGCTCGTCATGGGCATGATCGCGACGGGCGGCGACGCCGAGCCGCGCCGGTGGGTGCGTGTCTTCTTCACGCTGGCGACGGCGGTGCTCGCCGTCGCGCTGCTTCTCGCGGGAGGCCTGTCGGCGCTGCAGACCGCCGCGATCACGATCGCGCTCCCGTTCAGCATCGTGATGCTGCTCATCTGCTGGGCGACGGTCATCGCATTCCGGCGCGAGCGACGCGTGTACGACCGCGCGGAGCGCGCCCAGCTCGTCGAGTACGTCGGAGAGCACTACGGGCTCGATGTCGAAAGCGGCAATGAGGAGGGGGTGCGGATGCCGCGGTGGCTGGCGTCGCGGCGTCGAGCGCGCGCGGAGGCCCGCGAGTGACATCATGGGGGCATGCCCGTCCACGTTGAGCGCGCCGAGCTTCCCGGCATCGGCATCCGGACCGACCTCCTCACCAAGGAGGGTCGCCGGCTGTCGGTGGTGAGCCTCCGCGACGGCGGACGCGAAGTCGCCCTCTCCGACGAGGACGACCCCGACCGCGCCGACGAGACGATCGTCCTCACCGACGACGAGGCCAACGCCGTCTCGGAGATGCTCGGCGGCGCGCACATCATCACGCAGCTCGCCGGTGTGCAGGAGGTGCCGGGGCTCCACATGGAGAAGATCCCGCTGCGCGCGGACTCCCCCTACGTCGGCCGCGCACTCGGCGACACCAAGGCGCGCACCCTCACGCGCTGCTCGATCGTCGCGATCGTCCGCGCGACCGAGGTCGTCCCCGCACCCGAGCCCGGGGATCTGCTCGAGGCGGGCGACGCGCTGGTGGCCGTCGGCACGCGCGAGGGCCTCGACCGACTGGTCCGCATCGTCTCGGGCGACTGATCGTGGATGCCGGTGCGATCGACCTGATCGAGATCGGCGCGCTCCTGCTCGGCATCGCCGTGGTGGGCAGGCTCGCCGGGCGCTTCGGACTCTCGCCCATCCCGTTCATCGTCATCGGCGGCCTCGTGCTCGGCGAGGGCGGCTTCTACGCGGTCGACCATGCGGAGGGGTTCATCGCGATCGGCGCCGACATCGGCGTCATCCTGCTCCTGCTCCTGCTGGGCCTCGAGTACAGCCCGCGGGAGCTCGTGGGGAACCTCCGGACGAGCTCGCGTGCGGGCGTCCTCGACATGGCCCTCAACGCGATCCCCGGTGCCGCGCTCGCCCTCGTCCTCGGGTGGGGGCCGATCGCCGCGCTCGTGCTCGCCGGCGTCACCTGGGTCTCCTCGTCGGGCGTCATCGCGAAGGTCCTGCAGGATCTCGGGCGCCTCTCCAACCGCGAAACCCCGACGGTCCTGTCGATCCTCGTCATCGAAGACCTTGCGATGGCGTTCTACCTGCCCATCCTCACGGCGCTCCTCGTCGGTCTCGACCTCGGTGCGGGTGTCGTCACCGTCGTCGTGGCACTGGCCTCCGTGCTCGTCATCCTCTACCTCGCCCTCCGGCACGGCAAGCGCTTCTCACGCCTGCTGTGGACGAAGGATGCCGAGGCGCTCCTGCTCTCGGTGCTCGGCATCGCCGTGCTGGTCGCGGGCCTCGCCTCGGAGGTCAAGGTGTCGGCTGCGGTGGGTGCGTTCCTCGTGGGCATCGCGATCCAGGGCAAGACGGCGGTCGAGGCCGAGCGGCTCCTCTCGCCGCTGCGCGACCTGTTCGCGGCGATCTTCTTCCTCTACTTCGGGCTGTCGACCGACCCGGGAGATCTCTTCCCGATGCTGCTGCCCGCGCTCGGGCTCACCGTCGTCACGATCGGCACGAAGGTCGCCACCGGATACATCGCGGCGGCGCGGGCGGGCATCGGCGAAGCGGGACGCTGGCGCGCGGGATTCGTCCTCACGCCGCGCGGGGAGTTCTCGATCGTCATCGCGGGGCTTGCCGTCGGTGCGGGCGTCGATGCGTCGCTCGGTGCGCTCGCCGCCGCGTACGTGCTGTTCACCATGGTCGCGGGGCCGTTCCTCGCGCGCATTCCGGATGCCGCCTGGTTCACCCGGTTCTCGAAGCGTCGGCAGCAGGCCCGGCGTGCCCGTGCGGCCGGCGCGGTGGCTGCCGGCTGAGGTTGCGGCCGGCCGGGGCCTTCGCGAACGACGTGGTTGCTCGGCCGTGCGATCTGCCGGCACGCTCACCGGTGAGGGGCACCCGCCGAGATCACCCGCACCCGCAGAGGGTCGTCCGGATCCAGTCCGCGGCATCCCGCTGTGCGAGGTGCCCCGAACGTACCTGCCGGACGAATGAGATCGCCTCGTCGCTGAGCCGCCCGTCGGCCGAGTCGGGTGCGTCGCGCAGGATCCTCGCCGTGAGGAACCGCGTCAGTCGGCTGCCGACGCGCGCGGCGACCGCGACGGTCCCCGCGAAGTGCCGCGCCTGGCCGTCGGTGTCGTCGTCCAGCCGTCGCCGGAAGCCGCGCCCGCGCAGGCGGTTGCTGCCGCCCGACGCGGCATCCGTGATCCACAGCGGCCCCGGACGGACTCCACCGATCCTGCCGACTTCGCGGAGGAATCGCCCGTCCGAGTGCCCGTGCCGCGCCAGGGCGCCGACCGCGTCGGCGAGGGCGGCGCAGGCATCCATCGTCCCACTGTAGGCCGGGCGTCCACGACGCCGCCGGGCGCGGCGGCGGGCGCCCCGCCGGTCACTCCGCGCGGATGTGCGCCGGCAGCTTCACGAGCAGGAGCAGCACGAGCCCGATCAGGAGGACGAGACCGATCCCGAGCACGCCGTAGACGATGCCGCCGAACAGCGCCAGCGAGAGCGACCACGCGAGCGGCGAGAGGAACGAGACCGCCCGGCCCGTCGTCGCATAGAGGCCGAAGATCTCGCCCTGCTGGCTCGCCGGTGCGAGGCGGGTGAGAAGGCCGCGGCTCGCCGCCTGCGCGGGGCCGACGAAGGCGCAGAGGGCCAGCCCGCAGATCCAGAAGACGATCGCACCGAGGTCGCGCAGGGCGAACACGGCGAGCGACATCGCCACGAGGCCGGCGAGCGAGATGACGATCAGCCGGCGCGGGCCGATCGCGTCGTCGAGCCGCCCCGCGAGGATCGTCGAGATGCCGGCGACGAGGTTCGCGGCCAGGCCGAAGGCGATCACTTCGAGGAACGAGAAGCCGAAGCCCTGCGCGGCGAGCACCGCGCCGAACGCGAACACGCCGGCGAGGCCATCGCGGTAGACGGCGGCGGCGAGCAGGAACCAGAACGTCGACCGGTTGGTCTGGAAGAGCGCCTTCAGGCTCCGCGTGAGCACGACGTACGATGCGAAGAACCCGACCTTCTCCCCGGTGCCGTACGCGGGGGACTCGGGGACGTTCCGGAACAGCGGGATCGAGAAGACGATCGTCCACACCGCGCACAAGACCGCGACGAGCTTGTACGCGAGCGGCTCGCTCTGCCCGATCGCGAACAGGAGCGGGATGCAGGCGATGAGGGCGACGACGCCGCCGAGGTAGCCGAGGCCCCACCCGAGGCCCGAGATCCGTCCGATCGTGCGGGGGGTCGAGACCTCCGAGAGCATCGCGTAGTAGCTGACGTTCCCGATCTCGGAGATGACGGCGCCGAACGCCACCGCGAACGCGCCGAACCAGAAGTAGGCGGGGTTCGCCTCGACGAAGAACAGCGAGAACTGCACGAGCGCCACGGCGATCGTCGCCCCGATGATCCACTTCTTCTTGCTGCCCCGGGCATCGGCCTGCTGGCCGAGCACGGGCGCGAGGATGACGATGAAGATGCCGGCGGCGAAGTTCGCCCAGCCCCACCATTCGGACAGGTCGGTGAGCCCCTGACAGTAGGCGGTGCCGACGGATGCCGCCTCGTTGCAGTTGAGGTAGGTGCCGTCGGGGAGGAGGCCGGACTCCCGCGCTGCGGGGTCGAGGAACTGGCGCGAGGTGAGGTACAGCGCGACCCAGACGAAGGTCAGGATGACGGTGTTGAAGGGCTGCATGGCCCAGTCCCACATCGCCCACGAGATGACGCGCTTGCGCGGGACGGGCTCGGTGTTCACCGCGCCCGGGGTGTCCGCGGCGCCGACGATGGCCGCGCTGGCGGCAGGAGCGGGGTCATCGGGAAGAGACATGTTCATGACGGTATGTGCTCTCGGTGAACGGCGGGTGCGGGGCATCCGATCGGCGCGGGGACGGTGCGGTGCACGGTCAGGCTACCGGCGATGGGGCCGATTGCGGGGCGGACGGCTAGCGTTGTCGCATGACCGCAGGCGAGAACGCAGAGAACACCGACGCGGATGCCGCGGCATCCACCCCCGCTTTCGCCGACCTCGGCCTCGATCCGGCGGTCCTCAAGGCGCTGAAGGACGTCGGCTACGAGACGCCGTCGGCGATCCAGGCCGCGACGATCCCGCCGCTGCTGGCGGGGCGCGACGTCCTCGGCACGGCGCAGACCGGCACCGGCAAGACGGCCGCGTTCGCGCTGCCGATCCTGTCGCAGCTGGAGCTCGCGCAGAAGACGCCGCAGGCGCTCGTGCTGGCCCCCACCCGCGAACTCGCGCTGCAGGTGTGCGAGGCGTTCGAGTCGTATGCCTCGCACCTGAAGGGCGTACACGTGCTGCCGGTCTACGGCGGGCAGGGCTACGGCCAGCAGCTGTCGGCCCTCCGCCGCGGCGTGCACATCGTCGTCGGCACTCCCGGCCGCATCATGGACCATCTCGACAAGGGGACTCTCGATCTCTCCGAGCTGCGCTTCCTCGTGCTCGACGAGGCAGACGAGATGCTGCGCATGGGCTTCGCCGAGGACGTCGAGACGATCCTCGCCGAGACCCCCGACGACAAGCAGGTCGCGCTGTTCTCCGCCACGATGCCGGCACAGATCCGGCGCCTCGCGGGCACGTATCTGAAGGATGCGGAGGAGATCAACGTCAAGGCGAAGACGACGACGTCCGCGAACATCACGCAGCGCTACCTCGTCGTCTCGTACCCGCAGAAGGTGGATGCCCTGACGCGCATCCTCGAGGTCGAGCCGTTCGAGGGGATGATCGTCTTCACCCGCACGAAGAACGAGACCGAGACCCTCGCCGAGAAGCTCCGCGCCCGCGGGTACACCGCTGCGGCGATCAACGGCGACATCGCGCAGGCCCAGCGCGAGCGCACCGTGAACCAGCTGAAGGACGGCAAGCTCGACATCCTGGTCGCGACCGACGTCGCCGCGCGCGGTCTCGACGTGGAGCGGATCAGTCACGTCGTGAACTTCGACCTGCCGATCGACACCGAGTCGTACGTGCACCGCATCGGGCGCACGGGCCGGGCGGGCCGCACGGGCGACGCGATCAGCTTCGTCACCCCGCGGGAGCGGCGCATGCTGGCATCCATCGAGAAGGCGACGCGGCAGCCGCTCACCGAGATGAGCCTGCCGAGCGCCGAGGACGTCAACGCGACGCGCCTGACGCGCTTCGACGACGCGATCACCGCGGCGCTCGCCGAGACCGAGCGCGTCGACCGCTTCCGCGACATCATCAACCACTACGTGCGTCACCACGACGTGCCCGAGGCCGACGTCGCGGCGGCGCTCGCCGTCGTCGCGCAGGGCGAGACGCCGCTGCTGCTGGATGCCGCTGCGGACGAGCCGCCGCACCGCGAGCGCTTCGACCGGGATCGTGACCGGGGCGACCGCGGCGACAGGTTCGACCGTGACCGCGGCGACCGTGAGGGCGGGCCGCGCCGCGACCGTCGCGGGTCGGGCCCGACGGCGACCTACCGCATCGAGGTCGGGCGGCGTCACAAGGTCGAGCCGCGGCAGATCGTCGGAGCGCTCGCGAACGAGGGCGGCTTCCGCCGCGAGGACTTCGGGGCGATCCAGATCCGCCCCGACTTCTCGCTCGTGGAGCTTCCCGCAGACCTTCCCGCGTCCACCCTCAAGCGCCTGGAGAACACCCGCATCTCGGGCCGCCTCATCGAGATCAAGCCCGATCGTTTCCAGCGCTCCGCGAAGCGCCCGGACCGCGGCGACCGGCCGGCGCGGCGACCGCGCGACTGATCGTCGCAAAGTTGACAGAACACATATCAAGTTCACCTTGACACGCGATGGGGTGCGCGGTAACGTGGCATCCATCACAAGTTGAGTCGTTGTGACTCAACCCTCAGATTTCATCGCACAACAAGGAGAATCACACATGGCACGTGCAGTGGGTATCGACCTCGGTACGACGAACTCCGTCGTCTCCGTCCTCGAGGGCGGCGAGCCGAAGGTCATCACCAACGCCGAAGGCTCCCGCACGACCCCCTCGGTCGTCGCGTTCACGAAGGACGGCGAGGTGCTCGTCGGCGAGACCGCGAAGCGCCAGGCCGTCACGAACGTCGACCGCACCCTGGCATCCGTCAAGCGCCACATGGGCACCGACTGGAAGACTCCGCCGATCGACGGCAAGCAGTACACGCCGCAGGAGATCTCGGCGCGCATCCTGCAGAAGCTGAAGCGCGACGCGGAGACGTACCTCGGCGACTCGGTGACCGACGCGGTCATCACGGTCCCCGCCTACTTCAACGACGCCGAGCGTCAGGCGACGAAGGATGCCGGTGAGATCGCCGGCCTCAACGTCCTGCGCATCATCAACGAGCCCACCGCCGCGGCCCTCGCGTACGGCCTCGACAAGGGCAAGGAGGACGAGCTCATCCTCGTCTTCGACCTCGGTGGCGGCACGTTCGACGTGTCCCTGCTCGAAGTGGGCAAGGACGACGACTTCTCGACCATCCAGGTGCGTGCGACCTCGGGCGACAACCGCCTCGGCGGCGACGACTGGGACCAGCGCGTCGTGGACTACCTGATCAAGCAGTTCAAGGACACGACCGGCGTCGACGTCTCGGGTGACAAGATCGCCCTCCAGCGCCTCAAGGAGGCCGCGGAGCAGGCGAAGAAGGAGCTGTCGAGCTCGACCTCGACCTCCATCAACCTGCCGTACCTGTCGCTCACCGACTCGGGCCCCGTGTCCCTCTCGGAGACGCTGACGCGCGCGAAGTTCGAGGACCTCACCAAGGACCTCCTCGACCGCACGAAGAAGCCGTTCAACGACGTCATCGCCGAGGCCGGCATCAAGGTCGGCGACATCGACCACGTCGTCCTCGTCGGCGGCTCGACCCGCATGCCGCAGGTCACCGAGCTCGTCAAGCAGCTCACCGGCGGCAAGGAGCCCAACAAGGGCGTGAACCCGGACGAGGTCGTCGCCGTCGGCGCAGCCCTCCAGGCCGGTGTCCTCAAGGGCGAGCGCAAGGATGTGCTCCTGATCGACGTCACCCCCCTCTCGCTCGGCATCGAGACGAAGGGCGGCATCATGACGAAGCTCATCGAGCGCAACACCGCGATCCCGACCAAGCGCAGCGAGACCTTCACGACCGCCGACGACAACCAGCCGTCGGTCGCCATCCAGGTCTTCCAGGGCGAGCGTGAGTTCACCCGCGACAACAAGCCGCTCGGCACGTTCGAGCTCACCGGGATCGCTCCGGCGCCCCGTGGCATCCCGCAGGTCGAGGTCACCTTCGATATCGACGCCAACGGCATCGTGCACGTGTCCGCGAAGGACAAGGGCACCGGCAAGGAGCAGTCGATGACGATCACGGGCGGCTCGAGCCTCCCGAAGGAGGACATCGACCGCATGGTGCGCGAGGCCGAGGAGCACGCGGCCGAGGACAAGAAGCGCCGCGAGTCGGCCGAGGTCCGCAACCAGGCCGAGACGCTGTCGTACTCCATCGAGAAGCTCATCAAGGAGAACGAGGACAAGCTCCCCGCCGAGGTGAAGGACTCCGTGCAGGCCGACGTGGACGCGCTCAAGTTGGCGCTCGCGGGCGAGGACGAGGACGCCGTGAAGACGGCCTTCGACAAGCTCAACCAGTCGCAGTCGCAGCTGGGCGAGGCGATCTACGCCTCGCAGCAGGCGGCCGGCGAGCAGGCCGACCCGACCGTCGCCGACCCGGGTAACGGCTCCGTGCCGAACCCCGAGGAAGACGTGATCGACGCCGAGGTCGTCGATGACGAGGACGAGCAGAAGTAAGAGAATCGGAACATGACGAAGGACTTCGAGAACGAGGTCCCCGGCGATGAGGGGTCGGATGCCACGGCATCCGGCCCCGACTCGCAGGAGGACGAACTGACCGTCGACGACATCCTCGATGCGCCGCAGACCGACGAGGCTGCCGTCGCCGAGGCATCCGACGAGGAAAAAGACCTGCTGCTGGATCTCAAGCGCGTGCAGGCGGAGTACGCCAACTATCGCCGCCGCACCGAGGAGCAGCGTGAGGTCGAAGTCGCGCGCGCCAAGGGCGCGGTCGCCAAGGGCCTACTGCCGGTGCTCGACGACCTCGACCGCGCCGAGAAGCACGGCGACCTCACCGAGGGCTCGCCGCTGACGGTCATCGCGGAGAAGCTCCGCGGGGTCGTCGCGCGTCTCGGCGTCGAGACCTATGGTGCGGCGGGCGATGTCTTCGACCCGCAGCAGCACGAGGCGATCTTCTACGCACCGAACCCGGGCACCGTCGCGGACGGCACCGTCCTCGACGTCGTCGAGGTCGGCTACCGCCTCGGCGACATCGAACTGCGTCCCGCGAAGGTCGTCGTCGCCGGTTCGACGGACTGAGGGGGACCATGGCCAGTCAGGACTGGTTCGACAAGGACTTCTACAAGGTTCTCGGGGTGTCGAAGGACATCTCAGCGGCCGATCTGAAGAAGGCGTATCGCAAGCTCGCGCGGCAGTACCACCCCGATTCGACACAGGGCGATACCGCCAAAGAGGCGAAGTTCAAGGAGATCAGCGAGGCGTACTCAGTGCTCTCCGACAAGGATCAGCGCGAGGAGTACGACCAGATCCGCGCGATGGGCTCCGGCGGCGCCCGCTTCCAGGCGCCCGGCGCCGGTGGCGCGGGCGGGTTCGAGGACGTCTTCAGCAGGTTCGGCGGCAGCAGCCGCGGCGGCTCGTACCAGTCGGCGGACTTCGACGACCTGTTCTCGATGTTCGGGCAGCAGCGCGGCGGCGGCTTCGGCTCGGGTCGCTTCGGTCAGCCGACCGGGGGGTTCCAGGGCTTCGGCGGTCCGCAGCGCGGTGCCGATGTCACGGCGCGGACGACCCTCGACTTCCAGACAGCGGTGAAGGGCGAGACGATCACGCTCGTCGGTGAGGACGGCAAGCCGTTCAAGGTGAAGATCCCCGCCGGTGTCGCCGACGGGCAGAAGATCCGCCTGCGCGGTCGCGGTCGGCCTTCGCCGGACGGCGGGGAGTCGGGTGACATCGTCGTGCAGGTGACGGTGCGTCCGCACCCGGTGTTCACGCGCGACGGACTGAACCTGCGCGTCACCGTCCCGGTGACATTCACGGAGGCCGCGCTCGGAGCGACCATCGAGGTGCCGACGCTCGGCGGCGACCCCGTGAAGCTCCGGGTGGCCCCCGGAACGCCGTCGGGGCGGGTGCTGCGTGTCAAGGGGCGCGGCGTCGTGGCATCCAAGGGCACCGGCGACCTCCTCGCGGAGGTCCAGGTCGTCGTTCCGACCCACCTCGATGAGAAGGCCAAGGAGGCGCTCGAGCGCTTCCACGAACTCGAGCCCAAGGAGAACCCGCGGGCCGACCTCATGAGCAAGGCGCGGGAGTGATCCCGTGACCTCGCCAGTACAGGAGATGTCACCGAGACAGGACGGTTCGCCCACGTGGCATCCTGCCTCGGTGATATCTCCTGTCTCCGCGACGCGGAGGGGGATGCCTGATGGTCGATGACGTCGACGAGGAGGCGCCCATCTTCGCGATCGCGGTCGCGGCGGAGCTCGCCGGCATGCACCCGCAGACGTTGCGCCAGTACGACCGCCTCGGCCTCGTCGTGCCCGCGCGCACGCAGCGCGGGTCGCGGCGCTACGCGCTGCGCCATGTGAAGCAGCTGCGCGAGGTCGCGGCACTGTCGGCCGAGGGGATGAGCCTTCCCGCGATCTCCCGGCTCATCGAACTCGAGAACACCGTCCGGGGGCTCCGCCGCCAGGTCGCCCAGCTCGAGAACCGCCTGCAGGATGAGGAGAGCCGTCGTTCCCGGGTCTTCGCAGCGGGTGCGTCGGGGTCGGTCGTGAGCCTTCGCCACGGCACCCGCGTCCGCCGCGCGACGGAGGTCGTCGTGTGGCATCCGCCGTCCGCCGCGGACTGACGGCGGTGCGGCCCCGCCGCAGACGCCGTCCGGCGAGGCCACGCACCGGCATCCGCTCGCGTCAGTCGGTCTGCGTCAGCCCGCCTGCGCCGCGAGGAATGCTTCGTAGTCGCGGCGCGACACCTCGGCATACCCCTGCGCCCACGCGACGATCGCATCGGTGACGATACGGCCGTTGCCGATGTACCCGACGACCTCGCCGGCGGTGGGGGACTGCGCGTGGGCGCGGGCGAGCACCGCCGCGCACGCCTGGGCGTAGAGCCGGAACGACGTGTCATCGAGCGTCTCCGCGTCGATGCCGCCCTTCATATCGCGGAACTGCCGCACGTAATAGTCCGTCTCTCCGCCGCGGAAGTGCCCGAGGAACGGGTCCGAGGCGCCCTGCAGAATGCGCTGCATCGCGACGACGCGGCCGCCCTGCCCGTTCTCCGCGATGTACGCGTCGACCTCGGGCGGCTGTGGATAGTTGCCGTACTGCGCGAGGACGCTCTCTCCCGCCTCCTTCGTCTGGAGGAGCAGCGCATCGCCGTCACCGTCGACGAGAAGGGTGACGTAGCAGCGCGTGCCGACGCTCCCGACACCCACCGCACGGCGCACGGTGTCGACGATCGTGTAGTTCGTCAGCAGCAATCGGATGTCGGAGGGCGTCGTCTGCGCGTACGCATCGATCGCGCCGATGACACCCCGCTCGAGGTCTGTGTCGAGATGCGTCATCGCGGGCGGCACCTCGACGAAGCGCGTGCGCCCGTCCGGTGTGGTCTCGGTCAGCTTCCGGGTCGCCCGTGCGCTGGTGCGCCGTTCGGCGTCGGCGATCGCCTTCCGCAGTGTCTTGCGGGCGGAGGCGACGACCGAATGCAGCGTCCCCTCTGCGTCGAAGTGTTGGTAATAGCGCTCGATCGGCGTGAGGTCACGGCTCTGCCGCAGCGCGATCGCATACTGCCCGACGGAGGAACGAGCGGCGTCGGTGATGACCGCGGCGCTGCGACCGGTCTCCTTCCCCGCGATGATGACGGATGCCACGAGCCGCTTGAGATCCCACTCCCACGGCGACCACGCCGACTCGTCGAAGTCGTTGAGGTCGAACACGAGCGTGCGCTGCGGCGAGGCGTAGAAGCCGAAGTTGGAGAGGTGCGCGTCACCGCATGACGCGACGGGGATGCCGCTGTGCGCCGTCGCGGCGAGATCGGCGGCCATGACCGCAGCCGTCCCCCGGAAGAACGCGAACGCGCTCGCCGACATCCGCTCCGTGCGCAGCGGGAGCAACTCGGGCACGCGCGTCGCGTTCTGCGCCCGCAGGATCCCCAGCGGATCGCGCTCTCCCGTGGGGAGGTCGGCCAGGCGCTGGCGGGGAGTGCGGCTGCGACGTGCGCGGCCGCGGTCGCGCGCGTCGATGGTCGTCTGGGCTGCGTGCGGTATCGCGGTCGGGTCGGTCGCCGTCGGCTGATCCGCCCCCGGGGCGGGAGGAGTGCTCACGGCTTCATCCTGGCACCGCGGCGCGCGGCGCGACGCTCAGGCGAGCAGGCGAGCCTTCGCCGCGGCGAACTCGGCGTCGTCGAGGAGGCCGGCTTCCTTCAGCGCGCCGAGCTTCTGCAGTTCGCCGACGATGTCGACCGCCGGTGCTGCCGGGGCAGGGGCGGGAGCAGGCGGTGCTGCCGCGGCCCGAGCCTGAGCCTGCGCGGCGGCCTGCTGCGCGGCGGCGTCGATCTGCGCCTGCTGCGCGGCGGCAGCGAACTCCTGCTGTTGGGCGGCGGCCTGGTGCCGCCCGGCGGCCCTCGCGTTGACGGCGTTGGCGGTGCCGGCGACGACAGCGGTACGCGCGGCGAGCCCGATGAGTCCGGGGCGTCCGGCTCTTCTCATGTGTCCTTCTCCTTACTCGGCGTCTTCGAACTCGTCGAAGAGCGCATTGACGACGGGGGCGGGGATGCGCTCGACCCGGAGGACCTGAGCGCCGGCGGCGCTCACACGCTCGGCGAGGGTGCGCGCCCAGACGAGTTCGAGGGCGACGATCGCCGCCGAGCGGCCCGGCTCGAGCTCGTCGGCGAAGTCGGCGACGTCCTCTTCGCCGATGAGTCCGGGTGCGGCCAGCGTCGCGCCTTCGGCCTCGACGGAGGTCGCCTGCTCGCCGTCCTCCGACACCGTCACGATGAGGAAGTCCAGCACGCGTACGGTGCCGGCGGAGACGAGGTCATCGAGTGCGGAGATGACGGAATCGGCGGGGCGGTCATCGGCGAGTTCGACGAGGTAGAACTCGACGGGGCCGAAGTCGAAAGAAGCCATGGCGGCGTTCCTTTCTCGTGGGTTCAGGTTCATTCTGCTCTGTGTGCACCGGGAGGGCGAAGCGGCCGGGCGCGGGATGTCGTACCGCGGGCGCCGCGGCCGGCTACGACGACGGGTCGAGGCGCAGCACGTCGCCGGAGCCGGACACGGGCAGGTCGCTCACGAGGCGAAGGGTTCGGGCCAGCTCGTCGAGGGACGCGGCGACCGTTCCGAAGCGCTCGCGATCACCGCCGACGGCCGTGAGGGTGACGAACGTGTCGCCGGTGTCCCACGTGTAGGTCGTCGACGGCGGGGCCGCGGCGGCCCCGCCACCCGCGCTCGCGCGGACCGGCGGCAGTGGCATCGCGAGCTTCTCGCCCATGCCGAGATACGGCGAGCGGAAGTCCTCGGTGTCGTCGTACTCCATCGGCATCATCGCGCGCGCCGTGCGCAGCTGCGGCGTCGCCTGCTGCACCTGGGCGAGGGCGACGACGAGCTCGGGGTCGTCCTTCCACACCCAGACGAGCACACGCCCCTCGGCCTTGCGCAGCAGCGCGGGCGCCGCCTGGCTCATCGCCCACGCGGCGAAGCCGCCGCCGGGGCGCGGGGTTGCGCCGAGGGCGGCGTTCGCCTGCGAGAGGAGCATGCCGATCGCGCGCTTGCGGTGACGCCGCCCCCGCAAGCCGAACGAGCCGGTCACGGGCACCCAGCGGGTGGGGTCGGCATCGGCTCGCAGGCGCATCATGCTCCCAGGGTAGGCGCCGACCCCGAGTCGTCGCCGTGAGTCATGCCCCCGGCGATGCCTCGTCGAGATCCCCCGTGAGGTACCGCTGGAGCGTCGGTCCCACGTCGCGCACGACGTCGTCGACGGAGGCCGAGGCGAGCGGCTCGAGCTCGACCACATAGCGGGCGACGATGAGACCGATGACCTGGCTCGCGAGGAGCCCCGCGCGTCGGGGTGCATCGTCGCCCCCGATGCGCTCGCGGATCCGGTGCAGGACCTCGCGCGAGATGAATCCCATCAGCATCGACGAGGTGCGGCGGTTGCCGATCACTCCACGCAGCAGGGCGACGCCGCGCGGGCGGAAGGTCGGCGAGTCCCACGTCGTGACGATGAGGCGGACGAGTCTCGCGCCGGCATCCGCCGGGTCACCCTCGAGCGCCTGCGGGACGAGCCGCGCGGGGTTCGCGGGGATGTCGACGGCGGCGGCGAACAGCTCGGACTTCGTCCCGAAGTAGTGGTGCACGAGTGCGGAATCGACTCCCGCGCGCTCCGCGATCGCGCGCATCGTCGCGCCGTCGTAGCCGTGCTCGGCGAACTCGCTCGCCCCCGCAGCGAGGATGCGCTCGCGCGCATCGCTCGCGCCGCCGCGCGGGCGCCCGCGACGGCGAGCCGGCGCGGGCGGTCCGTGGGTCATGCCCCCAGCGTAGGCCGCCACTCGGCCCTCTTGCGCATTATTCATCGCACGATGAATAATGCGATCATGCGCGCTGTCTTCCTCAAGGAGTTCCAAGAGCTGCGGCGGGATCGCCTCACGCTCGCGATGCTCGTCGTGCTGCCGCTGCTGCTCCTCGTGATCTTCGGCTACGCGGCCAACTTCACCGTCGACACGCTCCGGGTCGGCGTGAGCGGCGCGCAGGCATCCGCGGTCACCGACCTGCTGACGAGCCACGCCGACCTCGCCGACCACCTCGACGTCGTCTCGACCGACTCCGCCGCGACGGATGCCGAGGCGCGCGAACTTCTCGTCGACCGCAAGGCGGACGTCGCCCTCTACGCCGACGGCGCGGGCTCCGTCACCGTCTACATCGACGGCGCGAATCTCTTCGCGGCGCAGTCCGCGAAGGTGCTGTTCACCCAGGCATCCGCACAGCTCGCCCAGACGCCGGGCGCGCCGACGCTCGACATCCAGGTGCTCTTCAACCCCGACCTCACGACCTCGTGGGTCATGATCCCCGCCATCATCGGCCTCATCCTCACCTTCATCGGCACGATCATCACGTCGATCGGGATGGTCCGTGAGCGTGAGGCGGGCACCTTCGAGCAGCTCGCGGTCATGCCGCTGAAGGCCTCGTCGGTGATCCTCGGCAAGATCACGCCGTACTTCCTGCTGGCGGCCCTCGACATGCTGCTCATCGCGCTCATCGGCATCTGGCTGTTCGGTGTGCCGTTCCGTGGCAACGTCGGGATCTTCGCGCTCGGCGCGGCGCTGTTCCTCTTCGCGGTCCTCGGGATCGGCGTGCTGATCTCGACCGTCGCGAAGACGAACGGCCAGGCGATCCAGATGGCGATGATGACGCTGCTGCCCCAGATCCTGCTCTCCGGCATGATCTTCCCGCTGGATGCCATGGCGGCCGGCGTCCGGTGGATCGGATACCTCCTGCCGCTCACCTACTTCACGATGATCTCGCAGGGCGTCATGCTGCGCGGGTCGGGTTGGGAAGCCCTGTGGCTCCCGATCCTCGTGCTCGCCGTCATGGCGGTCGTCCTGTTCGCCGCGGCCGTCGTGCGACTGCACGCGAGCATCGCTCCGGCGCGGGCGGCACGACGCGCCCCCGCGGGGGCGGAGTCGCGACGGTGACCGGGTACGGTGTCCGCGGCATCCGGGTCGCCTTCGGGAACACGGTCGCGCTCGACGATGTGACGCTCGAGGTCCCGACAGGTCGGGTCACCGCCGTCGTCGGCGGCGACGGCGCGGGCAAGTCGACGCTGCTGCGGGTGCTCGCCGGGCGGGTCGGCGTGCAGGCGGGGAGCGTCCGCACCGTCGGCAAGCGCGACCTCGGCTACCAGCCGTCGACGTCGGGCGTGTGGGGGAGCCTCACGGTCGCCGAGAACCTCGCCTTCGTCGGCCAATCCTTCGCGATGCCGGCCGCACGCGTACGCTCACGCGGCGACGAGCTCCTCGAACGGGCGGGGCTCAGCGCGGCGCGCGACCGGCTCGGGCGCGACCTGTCGGGCGGGATGCGCCAGAAGCTCGGCTTCGTGCTCGCGATCCTGCACGACCCGCGACTCGTGCTGCTCGACGAGCCGAGCACGGGGGTCGACCCCGTCAGCCGTGTCGAGCTGTGGCGCCTCATCGCCGAGGCGGCGACGGAGGACACCGCCGTGCTCCTCGCGACGACCTACCTCGACGAGGCGTCTCGCGCGATGACGGTGCTCGCCCTCGACGGCGGGCGCGTCATCGGCGCGGGCACCCCCGACGACATCATCGCGTCGGTGCCGGGGCGCATCGTGACCTCGGATGCCACGGCGGCGAGCCCGGACAGCTGGCGCCGCGGCGCCGCGCGGCACCGCTGGATCCCGCCCGAAGGCGGTGAGGCGTCGCCCGGCGCCGAGGTGCCCGTCGACCTCGAGGACGCCCTCATCGCGCTGACCCTCGCGCGGGAGGTGTCGTCGCCCGAGCCCCGCGCCACAGGCATCCGCACCGGCGGCTTCCCCGTCACGGGCGCGCCCGCCGCCGCGCCCACTCCGGCGGCCTCCGCAAGGGCGGGTGCCCCGCTCGCCGAGGCGCGGGCCATCACCCGCCGCTTCGGGGAGCAGCCGGCGGTCGAGGACGTCTCGCTCCGCGTCGGGGCCGGGGAGATCGTGGGCCTCATCGGGGCAAACGGCGCCGGCAAGACGACCCTCCTGCGCATGCTCATCGGGCTCGAACGCCCCGACGAGGGCGAGGCGCTGCTGTTCGGCGCGTCACCCACGGCCGCCGCACGCCGTCGCCTCGGCTACGTCCCACAGGGGCTCGGCCTCGCGCAGTCGCTCACCGTCGCCGAGAACGTGGCCTTCGTCGCGCGCGTGTACCGTTCCCCCGCCGCCGACCTCCCGCCCGCGCTCGCCGCCGTCGCGGAGGAACGGGTCGCCGACATCGGGCTCGGGCGCCAGCGCCAGCTCGCCTTCGCCCTCGCCCTGGCCCACCGTCCGGAACTCCTCGTGCTCGACGAGCCCACCTCCGGGGTGGATCCGCTCTCCCGCGCGCGACTGTGGGACACGATCCACGCGCAGGCCGATGCGGGCATCGGCGTCATCGTCACGACGCACTGTCTGCAGGAGGCGGAGCAGTGCACGCGGCTCGCGCTGATGTCGCAGGGGCGGCTCACGGGAACGGGCACAGTCGCGGAGCTCACGGCCGGCATGCGCGCCGTCGAGGTGCGCACCGCCGAGTGGCAGCGCGCGCTCGCGGGGCTGACCGCGGCGGGACTTCCCACGATGCTGTCGGGGCGGAACCTCCGGGTCGCGGGCGTCGACGCCGCCGGCGTGGAGGCCGCGCTCGGAGGCATCCCCGCCCGATGCCGTGACGTCGCGCCGACCCTCGAAGAGGCGATGGTGCTGCGCGAGCAGTGAGGCGACGCCCCGGCGCGCTCGGGGCCCGGCGGAGGCCCTCGGGTAGACTCGATCCTGGTCGACGCACTCGCCGATCACGCCGCAGAGATAGGCAGCCACCGACCCGTGACTCCCCCAGCGACACCCCCCGCGCACGACGAGGGCGGTGCGACGCCTCCCGCCGCAGCCCCCCTCACGGTCGTCATCGCCGCCGATACCTTCGCTCCCGACGTCAACGGTGCGGCGCGCTTCGCGGAGCGGCTCGCCGCCGGACTCGCCGGCCGCGGACACGACGTGCACATCGTCACGCCGAGTGTCGGGCACCGCAACCACGGGGTGTTCACCGAGCGCATCGAGGGGCAGGACCTCACGGTCCACCGGCTGCCCGGCGTCCGCTGGTACCCGCACGACTGGCTGCGGTTCGTCTGGCCGTGGCGCAGCAAGCACTACGCGCGCAAGGTGCTGGATGCCGTGAAGCCCGACGTCGTGCACAGCCAGTCGCACATCGTGATCGGTCGCGGACTCACCCGGATCGCGCACCAGCGCGGCATCCCGGTGATCGCGACGAACCACGTGATGGCCGAGAACATCCTCGACTTCACGACCCTCCCGCCCGTGCTCGACAAGATCGTCGTGAAGCTCGCGTGGGACGACGCGAAGCGCACGTTCGACATGTCCCGCGCCGTGACGACGCCGACCCGCAAGGCGGCGGAGTTCCTCGAGCAGACGATCGACATCACGGGGGTCATCCCGATCAGCTGCGGCATCGACAAGCGCAACTACACCCCCGATCTGACGCCGCGCGAGCACCACCGGGTGCTGTTCGTCGGGCGCCTCACGACCGAGAAGCACGTCGAGGTGACGCTCCAGGCCATCGCGAAGCTCGCGCCGGAGCTGCCGAACATCACGTTCGACATCGTCGGCGGCGGCGACCAGCACCGGAACCTCGAGCAGACCACGCAGCGCCTCGGCATCCAGGACCGCGTCACGTTCCACGGCCGCGTGTCGGAGGAGGACCTGCGCGCGTCCTACGGCAAGGCCGACGTGTTCGCGATCGCCTCGATCGCGGAGCTGCAGTCGATCGCGACGATGGAGGCCATGGCATCCGGTCTCCCCGTCGTCGGTGCGAACGCCGTCGCCCTGCCGCACCTCATCAACGACGGCGTCAACGGATACCTGTTCGAGCCGGGGAACGCCGACGACCTCGCCGACAAGCTCCGGCGCGTGCTCACCGCTTCGCCCGAGGAGTATCTGCGCATGCAGCAGGCCTCCCTCGACGGCGTCGAGATCCACGACATCGAGAAGACCCTCGACACGTTCGAGAAGCTCTACCGCGGCGAGCCGCTCGAGAGCTGACATGCGCCTGCTCTTCGACGCGCGCTACATCCGCACCGACTTCCACGACGGCATCAGCCGCTACTCGGCCGAGCTCGCCGCCGCCGTCCTCGCCGCCGCTCCCGCACGCGGGGTGGAGGTCGTCTTCCTCATCCACGACGACGCGCAGCGCGCGTTCCTGCCGGCGGATGCCCGGGTGCTCCGCATCCACCCGCCGACGGCGGTGCGCGAGCCCTTCACCGCACTGATCCTCAACCGTCACCGGCCCGATGCGGTCTTCTCGCCGATGCAGACGATCGGGTCCGCCGGCCGCCGGTTCGGGCTCATCCTGACGCTCCACGACACGATCTACTACCGCCATCGGACGCCCCCGCGCGACCTGCCCTGGTACGTGCGGCTCGGGTGGCGCCTCTTCCACCTCTCGTACGTGCCGCAGCGGCTGACACTCGATGCCGCCGACGTCGTCGCGACGGTGAGCGAGACGAGCGCGGCGGAGTTCGCGCGCGTGCGCCTCACCCGCCGGCCGGTCGTCGTCGTGCCCAACGCGCCGCAGCGACTCGCCGACCTGCTGCCCGCGGGCGCCGTCACGCCCGGCGCCGCGAACCTCGTGTACATGGGCTCGTTCATGCCCTACAAGAACGTCGAGACGCTCGTCCGTGCGGCCGCGCACCTCCCCGGTCGAACGCTCCACCTGCTGTCGCGCATCTCGCCCGAGCGGCGTGCCGAGCTGTCCGAGCTCATCGATCCCCGCGGCGCCGAGGTCGTCTTCCACGGCGGGGTGACGGATGCCGAATACGCGGCGCTTCTCGCGGATCGGGCCGTGCTCGTCTCGGCCTCGCTCGATGAGGGCTACGGTCTGCCGCTCGCCGAGGCCGTGGAGATGGGGGTTCCGGCGGTCGTCACCGACATGCCGATCTTCCGTGAGGTCGCCGGCGACGGTGCGCTCTACGCCCCCGGGCGCGACGCCGAGGCGTTCGCCGCCGGCATCCGCTCGCTCGACGACTCATCGGTGCGGGAGGCGGTCGTCGACGCCGGCACGGCGCACATCGCGCGCTTCTCGTGGGCCCGCTCGGCCGACGTGCTGCTCGACACGCTGCAGGCGATCCCGGCTCGCCGCCGCCGGTAGCGGGCGCCGAGCCGGGCCGTCGTCAGTACAGGAAGCCCGGCACCGAGAAGACGAAGGCGCTCAACGAGCCCACCACGGCGGCGGCGCCGAGCCCGATGCCGATGCCCGCCCACAGCGGCGCATCGCGGCGTGCGATCAGCCCGAAGACGAGTGCGCCCGCCCCCGCGACCACTGCCACCGCGTTCAGGAAGAACGACACCGCGCCGTACGCCGCGTAGTTCGAGAGGCTCAACAGCGACCGGAAGATGAACGGCTGCACGAGGCCGAGCGCGAGCGGCACGGCACCGAGGACGGCGGCGATGATCGCGAGCCTGCCGCGGCCGGCCGATGGTGCGGCGGGCGAGGGTGAGAAGGCGGGCGCCGTCGCGCCGTAGCCGGGCGCCGCATACGCGGCGGCCGGAGCCTCGGGAGCGTACGGCGCCGCCGGCGCTGCCGGGGCGGTCGCGTACGCGCCTGCCGGGGCCGCGGGATCAGCGGGCGCATACGGCGCAGCAGGAGCTGCCGGCGCGGCAGGGGCGTACGGGGCGCCCGCGGGCGGGGCGTAGGGAGCGCTGACCGGCGGCGCGTACGGCGGGGCGGGCGGAACCGGTTGGCCGTAGGGCGGTGCGGGGGCGGTGTGCGGGTCCTGCTGCGGCTGATCCGGTGTCGACATGGTCGCTCCTCAACGATGGGATGTCCGGCCCACTCTACGGGGGTGGTGCGTCGTGCCCGAAGCCCTTCTCGAATCGACGGAGCGTCGTTCAGGGGAGCCGGCTGTGGTCGGTGGGGATCCGGCGGTATCCGTCGAGGCGCAAGTGGTGGATCGTCACCGCGACGCCGGCGGCGGAGAGGATGCCGAGAAAGATGAGAAGGATCATGGCGGAAACGCTACGAGCGCATGTGTTCTGCCACGAGTGGCAGGACTGACGCTGTGTGTATGATTTCTGCCATGAAGACCATCGCGTGTGTCGTGCAGCCGGGGTTCGCCCCGTTCGAGTTCGGTCTGGCCTGCGAGGCGTTCGGCCTCGACCGGTCCGACGACGGCATCCCCTCCTTCGACTTCCGCGTCGTCGCGCCCGACCCGGGGGTCGTTCCGAGCAACATCGGTTTCTCGATCAATGTCGAGCACGACCTCGCTTTCGCCGACGACGCCGATCTCGTCGTGATCACCCCGATTCCCCGCGAGCAGTGGGCGAGCGTCGACACGCGCGTCGCAGATGTCGTGCGTCGCGCCGTCGCGCGCGGCGCCTGGGTCCTGACCGTCTGCAGCGGGTCGTTCGTCGTCGCCGCGGCGGGTGTGCTCGATGGCCGCCGTGCCACGACGCACTGGCGCTATGCCGACACGATGGCCCGGATGTACCCGGAGATCGACGTCGACCCCAACGTCCTGTACGTGCAGGACGGGCGCATCATCACGAGCGCGGGGACGGCGGCGGGGCTGGATGCCTGTCTGCACCTGCTGCGCCTCGAACTCGGCGCGGAGATGACCAACACGATCGCGCGCCGGATGGTGGTTCCTCCCCAGCGCGACGGCGGGCAGGCGCAGTTCATCGCGAAGCCGCTCCCCGAGTCGACGTCGCTCTCGCTCACCCCCGTCACCGACTGGATGCTCGAGAACCTCACCCTCGATCTGTCGGTCGACCAGCTCGCCGCCCGCGCGCACATGTCGCCGCGCACGTTCGCGCGACGGTTCAAGGCCGACTACGGCACGACTCCGGCCGCCTGGCTCGGCCGGCAGCGGATCATCCACGCGCAGCGCCTGCTCGAACAGACCGACCTGGCCCTCGACGCGATCGCCGCCGACTGCGGATTCGGCTCGGCCGCCGTGCTGAGGCAGAACTTCGCCCGGACATTGGGGCTCACCCCGACGGCCTATCGCGCGCGCTTCACGTGCGCCGGTCCGGCGTCCGCGGGGCAGGAGGCCCTGGCGTCCTGACCGCCGTGCGCGGCGTCCGGGGTCTTGCCGCCGAGATCGCGCTTTGATAAACTTGAGCGTAGACGACTCAACTTTGAGTCGCGCAGATTTTCAGGAGAACGAATGAACGCGCAGCCCCAGCCCGGGCAGGAGGAGCAGAGCCCCCTCGAACAGTTCGGCATCAACCTCACCGACCGCGCCCGGCAGGGCAAGCTCGACCCCGTGATCGGTCGCGACAGCGAGATCCGCCGGGTCAGCCAGGTGCTCACGCGCCGCACGAAGAACAACCCCGTCCTCATCGGCGAACCCGGCGTCGGCAAGACCGCCGTCGTCGAGGGGCTCGCCCAGCGCATCGTCGAGGGCGACGTCGCCGAATCCCTCAAGGACAAGGAGCTCATCTCCCTCGACATCTCGGCGCTCGTCGCCGGCGCGATGTACCGAGGCCAGTTCGAGGAGCGCCTGAAGAGCGTCCTCAAGGAGATCACCGAGTCGGACGGCCGGATCATCACCTTCATCGACGAGCTCCACGTCCTGATGGGCGCGGGCGGCGGCGAAGGCTCCGTCGCGGCATCCAACATGCTGAAGCCCATGCTTGCGCGCGGCGAACTGCGCCTCATCGGCGCGACGACGCTCGACGAGTACCGCGAGTTCATCGAGAAGGATGCCGCGCTCGAGCGCCGCTTCCAGCAGGTGTACGTCGGCGAGCCCTCCGTCGAGGACACCGTTGCGATCCTGCGCGGGCTCAAGGGCCGGTACGAGGCGCACCACGGTGTGACGATCGCCGATGCGGCGCTCGTGGCCGCGGCCTCCCTGTCGAACCGCTACATCCCGTCGCGCCAGCTCCCCGACAAGGCGATCGACCTCATCGACGAGGCGATGAGCCGCCTCAAGATGGAGATCGACTCGTCGCCCGTCGAGATCGACCAGCTGCGCCGCCGCGTCGACCGCATGAAGCTCGAAGACCTCGCCCTCAAGAAGGAGAAGGACGAGGCATCCAAGGAGCGCCGCGCGAAGCTGCGCGAGCAGATGGATGCCGCGGAGGCCGAGCTCGCGACCCTCGAGGCCCGCTGGGCGAAGGAGCGCGCCGGTCTCACGCGCGTCGGCGAGCTGAAGAAGCAGCTCGATCAGGCCGTCATCGACCGTGACCGTGCGCTGCGTGAGGCCGACTACGCGCGCGCCTCGAAGCTCGAGTACGAGACGATCAAGCGCCTGCAGGTGGAGATCGCCGATGCCGAGCGCGCCGAGGCGAACACGACCGAGAAGCGCATGGTCAACGAGCAGGTCACCGACGAGGACATCGCCTCCGTGATCGCCGCATGGACGGGCATCCCCGTCGGGCGGCTGCTGCAGGGCGAGAGCGAGAAGCTCGTGCACCTGGAGGCCGAGCTCGGCAAGCGCCTGATCGGCCAGAAGGATGCCGTGAAGGCGGTCTCCGACGCCGTGCGCCGCTCGCGCGCCGGCATCAGCGACCCGAACCGTCCGACCGGGTCCTTCCTCTTCCTCGGGCCGACGGGTGTCGGCAAGACCGAGCTCGCGAAGGCCCTCGCGGAGTTCCTCTTCGACGACGAGCGCGCCATGATCCGCATCGACATGAGTGAGTACGGCGAGAAGCACTCCGTCGCGCGCCTCGTCGGCGCCCCTCCGGGGTACATCGGCTACGAGCAGGGCGGTCAGCTCACCGAGGCCGTGCGCCGTCGGCCGTACTCGGTCGTCCTCCTCGACGAGGTCGAGAAGGCGCACCCGGAGGTCTTCGACATCCTCCTGCAGGTGCTCGACGACGGCCGTCTCACCGACGGTCAGGGCCGGACGGTCGACTTCACGAACACGATCCTGATCCTGACGTCGAACCTCGGTTCGCCGATCCTCATCGATCCGACGCTGTCGACGCAGGAGAAGCGCGACCAGGTCATGGCGCTCGTGCGGACCGCGTTCCGTCCCGAGTTCCTCAACCGCCTCGACGACATCGTGATGTTCCAGGCGCTCAGCGAGGATGACCTCGCGCAGATCGTGGAACTGTCGGTGGATGCCCTGCAGCGCCGCCTCCACGAGCGCCGCCTGACGCTCGCCGTCACCCCGGATGCCCGGGCATGGCTCGCCGAGCGCGGCTACGACCCGATCTTCGGGGCCCGGCCGCTGCGCCGGCTCATCCAGTCGGAGATCCAGGACCGTCTCGCGATGGCGCTGCTCTCCGGTGGCGTGCGCGACGGCGACATCGTGAAGGTCGACGTCGCCGCCGACGGATCGTCGCTCGTGCTGACGAGCGAAGGTGCCGCGCCCGTCGCGGAGGCTCCGGCATCCGACGATGAGGACGACGTCATCGAGGCCGAGCTGCTCGACGACTGAGTCGTCGCGTCGCCCGCGACCGTCGGACGTACGGCCGGACTCACGTCGTGAGGCGCACGCCGGTTGCGGCGAGCAGCAGCACGAGCGCGAGCGCGGCCAGCATCACGAGGCGGAACACCGTGCGGTCGGGGCGCCGCAACGCGCGGACGAGGCCCGTCGCCCCGATTGCGAGGACGGCCAGGAGGCCGACCAGGGTGACGGGCGACGCGGCGCCCGCGACGACGGCCCCGGCCGTCACCGCGCCCGCGCCTGTCGCGAGTGCCGCGAATGCGGTGATCGCGCTCGTTCGGGCGCCGAGGCGGTGCGGCAGGCCGCGGACGCCGGTCGCGGCGTCGTCGTCGAGGTCGGGCAGGACGTTCGAGAAGTGCACCGCGACGCCCAGCGCGGCGCCCGCTGCCGTGGCCCAGGGCGATGCGAAAGAGGGCTCCGCCGCCGCGAGCGTCGCGAGCGACGGAAAGAGCCCGAAACTCACGGCGAACGGGACGACGGATGCCGCCGTCCGCTTGAGCCACGCGTTGTAGCCCCACGCCGAGGTGAGCGCCGCGGTGTGCGCCGCGAGGAAGCCCCACCCGAGGAGCACCGAGAGGCATACCGCCACGAGCAGCGCCACCCCCGCGGCGACCGCGACCGTGCGCGCCGTGATCTCGCCGCGGGCGATGGGCTTGTCGCGGCGCCCGACCTCCGTGTCGCGGCGCGCGTCGATCGCGTCGTTCGACCACCCGACCGACAGCTGCCCGGCACCCACCGCTCCGACGAGGAGCGCGAGTCGCGCCGCATCTAGTCCGGTGGACAGTCCGAGGAGCAGGGCCAGCACCGAGACGACGACGGTCGGCCCGGGGTGGCAGGAGCGCCACAGCGCACCCGCTGCGCCGCGGAAGACGGGGTTCGCCGCGGCGGTCACCGCGGCACCCGGTACGAGCGTGCGGCGGGATCGAACCCCATCGCGTAGGCGTGGGCGAGGACGGTCCTCGCCGGCGTCGCGAGAGCGAACCGGACGGCCTCGGCGCCGGCGGCGCGCGACGGCCGCCCGAGCATCGTGTTGACGGCCGCGATTCGCCCGGAGCGGCTCGCGGCCGTGCGCCGAGCGCGCTCCCAGGCATCCAGCGCCGCCCGGAGGGGACCGGGCGGCGGGACTCCGGCGCCCTCGTGCAGCCAGCGGGCCAGCAGCGGCGCGAGGGTCACGGCATCGAGGAAGCCGAGGTTCATCCCCTGCCCGCCGATGGGGCTGACCTCGTGTGCCGTGTCGCCGATCGCGAACACACGGCCCGCACGCATCGCGGTGAGGCCCGAGCGCGCCACCCCGAACGGGCTCGCGTCGTCGACGGCGCGCGCGGCGGCATCCGACCCCGACCGCTGGGCGACCGCCTCGCGCAGGCGGGCCGCGGGGTCGCCCTCGCCCGCCGACATCCACGCGACGTAGCGGCGGCGCCCGCCCGGCAGCGGGAAGGACTCGAGCACTCCGCGCGGGTCGAGGTGCACGACGGCGCGGTCTCCGTCGTCGGAGGTGTCGGCGCAGTCGGTCATGAGGTAGTGGTCGGGGTAGGGGCGCGCGACCGCGGGCAGCGGCAGCAGGCCGCGTGCGCGGATGCCGCCCGCGACCACCACGATCCTCGCCTCCAGGGCCCCTCCGTCGTCGAGGCGCACCTCGACCCTGTCGCCGCGCGCGATGAGCGCCGCCACCGCCGCGCCATGGCGGACGGCGGGCGCGCCCCAGACCTGCGCCGTCCGTGCCAGCGCCGCCTCGGTGCGCGGCTGCGGCAGCGTCGCAACGTAGGGATGCCGGGCATGCAGCCGGTCGAAGCGGACCACTCCGAGCGTGCGCCCGCCGCGGCGCGCCTCGCCGACGCGCACGAGTCGTGCGCCCGCGAGGAGTCGGTCGGTGGCGCCGGACGCTTCCATCGCCGCCAGCGCCGTGGCATGCAGTCCGACCGCCCGCGATCGGAGGGCGGCGTCGGCGCGATCGCCGGTGATGTCGTGCGTGGACACCTCCCGCCCGCCGTCGCCGGCGCCGCCATGCGGCACTGCGTCGGCACGCCGTTCGAGCCCGACCGCGGCGACACCGCGCCGCGCGAGCTCGGCCGCGAGGAGCCCACCCACAGGCCCCGCGCCCACGACCGCGACGTCGGCGAGGCCGCTCATGGCGTGCCCCCGTGCACCGCGAGCAGTCGGAACGCCGCCGGGCGTTCCACCCGCCATCCGTCCGGCAGTCGTGCCGTCAGCTCGTCGGGGGTCCAGCTGCGGCGGATCGAGCGGAGCCCGTCGGTGCGCAGGAAGCTGCCCGGGGCGAGCGGCGTGATGCCGATGGCGTAGGCGACGGCCGCGCGGCGTGAGCGGGCGATGTCGGAATGCAGCACGATCCCGCCCGCGGGACCCCGGGCGAGGTCCGCCGAGTCGCGGAGGAAGCCCGCAAGAGCGGGCTCGTCGAGGTGGTGCAGCACGTGGTTGGAGAGGACGACGTCGAACCGCTCGCCGTTCGCGACCAGCTCGCGGGCGAACGCGCGCCGGAAGGTCAGGCCGCCCTCCTCTCGCCGTCGTGCGACGGCGAGCGCGCGCTCATCGGGGTCGATGCCGAGACCCCGCACCGCGATGCCGTCGCGCCGCGCGAGCGCGACGAGCCGGCCGAGCACGTCTCCACCGCCGCAGCCGATGTCGAGGATCGAGAGCGTCCGATGGGCGCGCGCACGGGGTCGGATACGGCTCCGGTACACGGCGCCCCACCCCGAGACCAGCCGGTTGACCATCCGGAAACGCTCGAGGGTGCGCCGCAGCCGCACGGGGTCGCAGTCCGGGTCGTCCATCAGCTCGCGCAGCCGGTCGTCGCGCGTCGAGTAGCCGCTCATGCCGGGGTGTCCGCGGGTGCCGTGCGGACCGTCATCCGTGCCGCCTCGACGGTGAGGCCCGGGGCGAAGGCGACGGCGATGAGCGGTGTCCCGTCGTCGATGCCGGGGTCCGCGAGCAGCCGCTCGAGGATGAAGAGGATCGTCGCCGACGACATGTTGCCGTACTCGCGCAGGATGCCGCGCGAGTGATCGAGGGTCGCGGAGTCGAGCCCGCAGGCCTCCTCGACCCGGTCGAGGATGCTCCGCCCGCCGGGGTGCACCGCCCACTGCAGCGCGGCATCCGCGAGGTCGTGGGCGGAGGACGTGTCGAGAAGGGGCGCGAGCGCGGCGCGCACCTCGCGCCCGACGATGCGGGGGACGTCGGCGGTCAGCGTCATCTCGAAACCGTGGTCCCCGATCGTCCAGCCCATCGCGCTCTCGCCGTCGTCGGTGATCGCGGTCGTGAAGCGATCGAGTTCGAGGCGGCGGCCCTCGCCGTGCGGCGCCGCCGACACGACCGCCGCGGCGGCGCCGTCGGCGAAGACGGCGGAGGACACGATCTGGTCGGGGTCGGTCGAGGCGCGCAGATGGATGCTGCACAGCTCGCCGCACACGACGAGCACGTGCGCGGCGGGGGCGGCGGCGCAGATGTCGGCGGCCGTGCGCAGTGCCGGAAGGGCTGCGGCGCACCCGAGGAACCCCAGGTGACTGCGGGCGACGGAGGGGGCGAGCCCCAGGTCGCGGACCAGGCGGAAGTCCGGCCCGGGCGCGAAGAACCCCGTGCAGGATGCCGTGACGACGTGCGTGATGTCCGCCGCGGCGACACCCGACCGGTCGAGCGCCGCACGCGCCGCCGCCGCGAACAGTGCGGGGGCCGCCCGCGCGTACACGGCGTTGCGCACGCCCGTCGCGGGATGCCGCAGGTGCCGTTCCTCGTCGATGAAGGGCGAGGCGCCGGCATCCGTGGCATCCGCCCCGCGCGCGAGTTCGGGGAGGACCGTGTACCGCCCGTCGATCGCGGAGTGGTCGAACGCGGCGCGGATGAGCCGTGCCGTCAGACGATCGATCCCGGGCTGCGCCGCGAACAGATCGCGCAAGTCGTTCTGCGACAGGCGCGTATCGGGCACGGCTGTCCCGATCCCGAGGACGGCGGCGCGGCGAGGGCTCATCTGCGCAGGCTAGCCCGCCGCACGCCGGAAATCAGGAGGTTGCCGCGGAGGTCGGAGTGTGCTGCGCCTGTGGGAGTTCGCGCAGGCGCCAGAACGGTCCGAGCGCGACCGGCAGCGCGGACAGGGCGGCGCCGGCCGCCGCTATCCACAGCGTCGCGATCGTGCCGACGGCCGTGCCCAGCCAGCCGGCGGCGAGGGCGGCGAGGGGCATCACGCCCCACACGCAGAAGCGGATCGACGCGTTCATGCGCCCGAGGAGGCGCCCCGGGGTGATGCGCTGACGGAACGTCACCTGGGTGATGTTGTAGACGAGCACCGCGAAGCTCATCGTGAACGACTGGACCACGAGCAGCGCGAAGGCGCCCGGCTGGGGGAGGGCAGCGGCCAGCGGCAGCGGCAGCATCGCGACGGAGAACGCGACCGCGCTCAGCGGGATCGCCCGCGCTTCGCCGACACGGGCCGTGAGCCGCGGAGTCACGATCGCACCGAGGAGGCCCCCGACGGCGCCGAGCGAGAACAGCAGTCCCATGATCGCGGGGGAGAAGCCGAGGATGCGCAGATAGAAGATCGGCAGCAGCGTGAACGCCATCGTCGAGAAGAGGTTCGAGATGCCGGTGGTCGCGACGATGCGCCGAAGGAGCGGATTGCCGAACACCCAGCGCAGTCCCTCCGCGATCTCGCGATGGAGCGGTTCGCGGTCGGACCGGTCGCGCAGCACCTCGTGGTCGCGTGTGAAGATCAGCGCGACCATCGAGATCACATACGTGGCGCTCGTCGTCACGATCGCGAGCGGCGCCGAGACGAGAGCCACGAGGCCACCGCCGACGGCGGGTCCGGCGAGCCCCGCGACCTGGTTCGTCGACTCGAGTTTGCCGTTCGCCTCGGCGATCTGGTCGCCCCGGACGAGGGACGGGACGATGCTCTGGTACGACACGTCGAAGAACACGGTCGCGACGCCGACGACCAGGGCGACGGCGTACAGATGCCACATCTCGAGGTGGCCGAACAGGTACAGCACGGGCAGCGCACCGAGCGCGACAGCCCGCACGCCGTCGGCCACGATCATCACCCGCCGCTTGCGCAGACGGTCGATCCAGGCACCTGCGGGAAGCCCAACGATGAGGAACGACGCCGTCGCGGCGGCAGTGAGGTAGCCGACCTGCGCCTCGCTCGCATGCAGGAGCAGCACGGCGAGCACCGGGAGCGCGAGTTCGAACACCTGCGCCCCGAACTGGCTGAATGCCTGTCCCGTCCACAGTGTGAGGAAGTTGCGGTCTCGCCACAGCGCCCCGATCGTCTCCGCGCGGACGGGGCGGTCCGGCCCATCTGATCGAGACATGCCAATCAGTGTGAGGAACTGATTGGGAAAAGTCAATCGGCCGGATACCCTCGTCGCATGACCGACATCACCGACGCCACGGCCGCGCCTGACGACGATGGCACGGAGGCGATGGCGCGCGCCCTGAGCTCACCCCTGCGGCTGCGCATCCTGCGCCTGTGCGCGTTCGACGCGCGCACCAACAAGGAGCTCGCACAGTTGCTGTCGGTCAACCCCGGCACGATGCTCCACCATGTGCGCACCCTCGTCGAGGCGGGGCTCCTCGCGGCGCAGCCGGAGCGGGCGGGCACCCGTGGTGCGCGCGAAGTCCCGTACCGGGCGACGGGCCGCTCGTGGCATGCGCGCGTCCCCAATGCGTCGATCGTGCTCCTCGAAACGATGCGACAGCAACTCGACGGACTCGACCCGGAGGTCATCGAGACGACGTGGATGGGCCTGCGCCTCGATGACGGACATCTCGACGAACTGCGCCGACGGCTGCACGCCCTGTTCGAGGAGTTCAGGGAACGCGGGCCGGATGCCGCGGGCCGGGCGTACTCGCTCGTGAGCGTCCTGCACCCCGACCTCAACCCGCCGACGGGCTGAACCCGTCGCTCAGGCGTCGAGGACGATCGACTCCGCGATCGGACGGCGCGTACGCGGGGCGAGCTCGCGCTCGCGCAGCGCCTCGGGGGCGGCGGTGATGTCGCCGAGGGCGCCCACGGCCATGACGGTGACGGCGGCCAGGTCGTCGCCGAAGCCGAACGCCTCGCCGACCGCAGCCCGGTCGAAGCCGCCCATCTGGTGGGTGTGGAGCCCGGCGGCGTGCGCCTGCGCCGTGAAGTGCGCGGCGGCCTGGCCGGTGTCGTAGGTCGCCCACGGCATGGGCTGGCCGTCGAGGGATGCCACGGAGGCGAACACCACGAGGGCGCCCGCGTCGGCCGCCCACGACTGGTTGAAGCCCATCAGCGCGTCGACGATCGCGGCGTGCGCGTCCGTGCCGCGGCGCGCGACGACGAACGCCTTTCGTCGGATTCCTTTCGCCGCGTGAGGTGACCGGGTGTCTTTCGCTGCGCAGAAGGTCGCGTGATCTTCCCCCGCGGATGCCTCGTGCCGCCGCCCGCGGCGGGATTAGCGTGGCCGCATGACCACCGTCGCGACCGCAGATCTCTATGACGAGCGCGGAGACGCGCTCGACTCCCTCGCTCTCCAACTGCACGACCTGGGCGGCGTCGTCGCCTTCCACGGGCCCGTCCGCACGATCCGCTGCCATCGCGACAACGCCCTCGTCAAGGCGACCCTCGCGACGCCCGGAGACGGTGCCGTGCTCGTCGTGGACGGGGGAGGATCGCTCGAATCGGCGCTCGTGGGCGACCTCATCGCGGCATCCGCCGTCGCGAACGGCTGGGCGGGGATCATCGTGCACGGCGCGATCCGCGATCGCGCCGTCATCGCGACGCTGCCGATCGGGGTCAAGGCCCTCGGGTCGAACCCCCGCAAGAGCGCGAAGGATGGCGTCGGCGAGGTCGACGTCACCGTCGAGATCGCCGGCACCGTCTTCCGGCCGGGGGCGCACGTGTGGGCGGATGCCGACGGGGTGCTCGTCGAGCGCTGACGCTCATCGCGTCAGCGGGAGAGTGCCTCCGAGAGCTTCACGCGAGCCCCCATCCGCAGCAGTGAGTTCTCGTAGATCTTCGCGCCGAGAACGATCGCGAGGATGCATGTCACCGCGAGGATCACGAGCGACACGAGCGGCTCCCACCAGGCGGCCTGGCCGAGGAACAGGCGGGTCGGCATCGCGACCGGCGCCGAGAACGGCACGTACGACATGACCGTCAGGACCGTCGGGTTGTTCCAGAAGAAGATGACCATGAAATACGGCGCGAGGATGAGGAGCATGAGCGGCGTCGTGGTCGATCCGATGTCCTCCTGACGCGAGACCATCGACGCGGCCGCCGCGAACAGGGCCGCGAGGAGCACGAACCCGAAGAGGAAGAAGATCGCGAACCACGCGATGGGCGCACCGATCCCCTCGAGGAACGTCGTCTGCCCCGTGACGGTGAGGCCGACGACGGCGATCGCCGCGAGGATCAGCACCTGTCCCATCGCGAGCACCGTGTTGCCGATGACCTTGCCCGCCAGCAGCGCCCTCGTCGGGATCGCCGAGATCAGCAGTTCGACGACGCGCGTCTGCTTCTCTTCGACGACGCTCTGCGCGATCGTCGCGCCGAACGTCTGCGCGGCGAAGAGGAACACGACGCCGAAGCCGATCGCGGCGATGTATCCGATCCAGTCGGTCGCGTTCGCGGGATCGAGCACCTCGACCTTCGGCGTCTGCGACAGCGACATCAGCAGCGTCGAGGGAACGTCGGACTCGACGATCACCGAGAACCCGAGCGGGTCGCCGCCGCCCACGACCGCGGCATCCACCGTGCCGTCCGTGACGAGCTTCTCGGCTTCGGCACGGTCGGCGACGGCCGTGATGTCGAGCCCTGCGACGCCCGTCACGTACTGCTGCGCGTCGGAGGTCACGGCGACCGGTGTCGTGCCAGCGGACTTCGCCGAGAACCCGGCCCAGATGACGCCGCCGAGGGCGAGCAGGAACAGGATGCCGAAGGAGATGAGGAACGGCTTGCTGCGCAGCTTCGAGCCGATCTCACGTTCGGCGACGAGCCACGTGCTCTGGGCGAAGCTGGGGGTCTGCGCGGTCACTGGATGACCTCCTTGAAGATCTGGGCGAGTGAGGGATGCTGCGGCGCGAAGCTCGTCACGTCGCCCGCGGCGACGGCGCGGCGGAGGACCCGCTGGGCGACCTCGCCGTCCGCGGCGTCGAAGACGGCGTACCCGCCGTCGAAGGAGACGACCTCGACGCCCGGCTCGTCGCGGATCCAGCCCGCGTCGCCCGCCGAGACGATTTCGTAGCGGTGCGAGCGGTGCTGTGCGCGCAGGTCGTCGCGCGACCCGGCCGCGCGGATGGTGCCGCCCGCGATGATGACGAGGTCGTCGCACAGGCGCTCGACGACATCGAGCTGGTGCGACGAGAACAGCACGGCCGCTCCCGCGCGCGCCCGCCCCTGGAGGACCGCCGCGACGACGTCGACGGCGAGCGGGTCGAGACCCGAGAACGGCTCATCGAGGATCAGGACCGACGGGTCGTGCACGAGGGCAGCCGCGATCTGCGCGCGCTGCTGGTTTCCGAGTGAGAGCGTCTCGATGTTGTCCTGCAGCCGCTCGCCGAGACCGAGTTCGACGAGGAGGGACTCGGCGCGCTGCTCCGCCTCGGACTTCGAGAAGCCGTGGAGCCGCGCCAGGTAGACGATGTGGTCGAGCACGCGCATCTTGGGGTAGAGCCCGCGCTCCTCCGGCATGTAGCCGAAGCGGCGACGGTCGGCCGCCGTGACCGGGGCCCCCTCGAGGGTCACATCGCCGCCGTCGCGGGCGAGCACCCCGAGGATGATCCGCATGGTCGTGGTCTTGCCGGCGCCGTTGCCGCCGACGAAGCCGGTGAGCCGACCGGATGCCACGTGGAATCCCACGTCGTCGAGCACACGGTGGGTGCCGTAGCTCTTGGTGATGCCGCTCAGTTCGAGCATGCGTTCCTCCTTCTCGGATGCGTGTTCTCGACGCTACGGGCCGCGGCCCCGGCGCGCCTCCGCCGTGCGGGGGAGCTTCCGCTCCGTCGATGCTCCGCCTGACGGCGGACACAGCCTCCGCCGTCAGGTCGGCGGACGCCTCGGGGTCATGCGAGGCCGTGGCGGTGCGCGTACACGACGGCCGCGACGCGATCGCGCGCGCCGAGCTTCTGGAGGAGGTTCGACACGTGCGTCTTCACGGTGGCCTCGCCGATGTAGAGGGCCGCGGCGATCTCGGCGTTGCTCTTGGCATCCGCCAGCAGGCGCAGCACCTCGCCTTCGCGCTCGGTGAGGTCGACCGTGATCGCCTCGGGCACAGACGGCTCGGATGCCGCAGGCGCGGTCGGGGCCGAGGCGGTCAGGAGAGGCGCACTCGGCACGGACGGCCCCGCCGCTGGGACGGGTGCGGCCGCGAACCGCTCGATCACCCGGCGCGTCACGGCGGGTGCGAGCAGGGCATCGCCCGCGGCGGCGATCCGCACCGCCGAGACGAGTTCCTCCGGCCCGGCGTTCTTCAGAAGGAACCCGCTCGCGCCGGCGCGCAGCGCGGAGAAGAGATAGTCGTCCCGGTCGAAGGTCGTCACGACCACGACGGCGGAGGGGACCGCCGGTTCGGCGACGATCCGTCGCGTCGCCTCGAGCCCGTCCATGTCCGGCATCTGCACGTCCATGCAGATCACGTCCGGGTGGAGAGCGGATGCCGCTGCGACGCCTTCCGCACCTGTCGCCGCCTCGCCCACGATCTCGATGTCGGGCTCGGATTCGAGGATCATGCGGAAGCCCGCACGCATGACGGCGTGGTCGTCGACGAGGAGGACCCGGATCGCCGCGGTCATGCGCGGACCCCGGCATCCGCATGCGCCGTGTCGCCCGGCGTGGTGCCCGTCGCACCGGTGGTCGCCGCGTGCGGGACCCGCAGCCTGACGAGGAAACCCCCGCGGGTGCGCGGGCCTGCCTCGAGGGTCCCACCGGAGGCGATCGCCCGCTCGCGCATGCCGACGAGGCCGAGCCCCGGCCGGGTGGACAGCGGCGAGCGGCCGGTGTTGGAGACTTCGAGCTCGATCGCATCCTCCGTGTAGCGCAGCCGCACGTCGGCGACCGCGCCCGGTCCGCCGTGGCGGCGGGCGTTCGTCAGGGCCTCCTGCGCGACGCGGTAGAGGTTCACCTGCGCGAGCTCGGGGGTGTCGATCGGGTCGCCCACCACGGTGAGGGTGGTCGGCAGCCCGTTGTCGTTCGCATGCGCGACGAGCTCGGGCAGGGCGTCGAGGTGCACCGTGGAGGCCGTCGGCGTCTCGGAGTCGGGGGTCCGGAGCGTGTCGAGCAGCTGGCGCAGCTCCGTCAGGGCATCGCGCGCGGACTGCTCGACCGACTGCAGCGCGCCGCGCGCCGATGCCGGGTCGCGGTCGAGCACCGCGCGCGCGGCACCCGCCTGCACCCCCATCGCCGACACATGGTGCGCGACGACGTCGTGCAACTCCCGCGCGATGCGCACGCGGTCGAGGGCGACGGCCTGCGCCGCCGTCAGCTCGCGCTCGCGTTCGAGCTCGCGCGTGCGCTCCTCGAGCACGGCGCGCGAGCGCGCCTCGTTCCACGCGCGCTCGCCGAACAGGTACGCGCCCCCGAAGAACGCGGCGTTCGCGAGGAACTGCAGCAGCATGTAGGCCGCGAACGGGGAGAACAGCCCCGCCCGAGACAGGTGTTCGCCGTCGTTCGAGATCGCCGCCTGGAACGTCGTCACGACGAGCCACACGAACATCGCCGCGATGACCGTGAGGCGCACGATCGTCGCTCGGCGCCGATCGGGCACCCACGCGCCGACCGTGTACATCGCGATGAACAGGGCGACATTCCCGACGTACATCTCCGGGATGCGCTGCGACACCCCGACGAAGAACGTGAGGGCCACGACGACGAGCACGATCTCGGGCGCCCGGCGGCGGAGGGCGAGCGGCAGCGTCAGTGCGGCCGCGTAGACGAGTGCCCACGCGAACGGCGCGGAGGTGTCGCCGTACATCCCCGCGACGCGGCCGAGCCAGGCGCTCACGATCGCGCCGACGAGGAGCGCGCACGCCAGCCAGAGGTCGTTGCGCCGCTGCCCGGCGGTCAGGGTGCGGGTCGGTGCGGGAGCGGTCATCCCTCCACGCTAGAGTGCAGGGATCGCCGTCACCTCCCCCGCGCGGTGGAGACCCGACGACAGGACACTCAGCGAACTGACAGCCAATCGACATGTTCTGTCCACGAGCCTGCAAGATTGACTTCGTACACTCGGGCGAGTGACGAGCGCCCCGAAGACCACCTCCGTGGCATCCGCCCCCGCACGACGTCCTCTGCGCGAGCGCGCCTATTCGGTGCTCCCCGCGTCCATGCGCGAAGGCGCCGAGCGACTGTGGGCGCGCCGCTACGCGGCCATGCGCGTCTCGCAGACGTCGCGCGGCCTCATGATCGGCTTCGCCGTCGTGCACGGCGTGTACCTGCTGGGGCTCCTGCCGACGATCATCGCGGGACAGACCCAGGGTGACCTGCCGCTCTACCGCCTGTGGGCGGAGCAGGCGCGGCTCGGGTACTCGCCGGTCGTCGACTTCCCGTGGGTGTACCCGGCAGGGGCGATCGTCCCGATCATGGGGGCGATCGCGGCGGGTCCGTACAACTACCAGCTGTGCTGGTTCCTCCTCGTCGTCCTCGCGAACTTCGTCGCGATCCTCGCTCTCACCGGCGGGTTCAAGCGCCGTGGCGGCTACGTCGCCGCGTGGTACTGGCTCGCGGTGCTCTTCCTCCTCGCGCCCGTCTCGATGCTGCGGCTCGAGGCCTTCTCCGCTCCCCTCGCGATCGCGGGACTCGCGGTCCTCCTCCGGCGCCCCGCCGTCGCCGGAGCGCTCATCGCCGCGGCGACCTGGATCAAGGTGTGGCCCGCCGCGATCGCCGCTGCGGCTGTCACCGTGGCATCCACTCGCCTGCGCATCATCTTCGGGGGCATCGCGGTCAGCGCCGTCATCGCCCTGGCCGTCGTCGCCGCCGGCGGCGGCGCGAACCTCTTCAGCTTCGCGACGATCCAGGGCGACCGGTCGCTGCAGCTCGAAGCCCCCGTGGCGACGCCGTGGGTCTGGGCGACCGTGCTCGGCCTGCCGGGCGCGGAGATCCGCCAGAACTACGTGCTCGCCACGCGTGAGGTCGCCGGCCCCGGTGCCCACCTCGCCGGCGACATCGTCGGCGTGCTCATGATCGTGGCCTTCGTGCTGATCGTCGCGCTGCTGTGGCGTGCACGTCACCTCGCGGTCCGCGAGGGGCGCCTGACCCCGCGGCTCGAGCAGCGAATGATCCTCGGCGGCTCCTTCGCCCTCACGGCGGCGCTCATCGTGTTCAACAAGGTCGGTTCGCCCCAGTACATGATGTGGCTCGCGCCGATCGTCGCGGTCGGACTCGCCGTCGACCGGCGCGCCTGGGCGCGCCCCGCGGAGTGGATGGCCGCCGTCTGTTTCGCGACGACGCTCGTCTTCCCCGTGCTCTATCTCCCGCTCATCGACGCGCACCCGATCGCCGCGTTCGTTCTGCTGGTGCGCAACGTGATGGTCGTCGGGCTGTTCGTCTGGAGCGTCGTGGCGCTGTGGCGCCTGGGTACCGAGAAGGCACCCGCGCGGGCTACGTTGGCGATGACCGCCCCCGTCGCCGCGATCGCCCGCGGCTGATCGAGGTCACCGGGCGGCGCCGAGGAGGATGCCATGCCCGTGTACACCGTCGCCGTGATCGTCGGGTCCGTCTCGGAGCCGTCGCTCAATCGGCGCTTCGCCGACGCGCTCGAGAAGCTGGGCCCCGCCGCCGACCTGACGTTCCGCGACGTCGCCATCGGTGGGCTGCCGTTCTACGGGACGCAGTACGACAAGGACTTCCCCGCCGAGGGGCGTGCGTTCAAGGAGGCGATCACCTCCGCGGACGGACTGCTCATCGTGACGCCGGAGTACAACCGCTCCATCCCGGGCGTGCTCAAGAACGCGATCGACTGGGCCTCGCGCCCGAGCGGCGAGAGCGTTTTCCCGGGACGGCCCACGGCCGTCACCGGTGCGACGACGGGCGCCGTCTCGACGGCGGTCGCGCAGAACCACCTGAAGGCGATCCTCACGGCGCAGGGTGCGGCGGTCCTCGGCGTGCCGGAGGCCTACATCCGCCTCGGCGACGGCTTCTTCGACGACGATGGTGCGATCGCGAGCGCCGGGACGCGCACCTTCCTCACCGGCTACCTGCGGAACTTCCACGACCTCATCGCACGCTGGTCGCGTGTCATCGCCGAGTGAGGTCGGAACCATGACCACCGCCGCAGCGCGCGGGCGCATCGTGATCGATCTCTTCACGACCCTGAACGGCGTCGCGCAGGCACCCAACGGCCGGGAGGAGGACCCGAGCGGGGACTTCCGATTCGGCGGGTGGCAGTCGCCGTTCGACGATGCCGTCATCGGCCAGGATGTCGGTGACGGCATCCGCCGTATGGATGCCCTCCTGCTCGGCCGCCGCACCTACGAGCTGTTCGCCGCCTACTGGCCGCGGCACGTCGACAACGCCATCGGAGCGCACTTCGCCGAGATCCCGAAGTACGTCGCGAGCCGCGTGGGTCTCGAGGCATCCTGGGACGGCTCCACGGTGCTCACGGGGCCGGACGTCACCGCCCAGATCGACGCCCTGCGTGACCGGCACCGCGAGGTGCACGTCATCGGCAGCATCGACTTCGTACAGACGCTGCTGGCCGCGGGCCTCTACGACGAGCTGAAGCTCTGGGTCCATCCGGTCGTGCTCGGGGAGGGCAAACGAGTCTTCCCGAGCGGTGCCGCGCCGACGACGCTACGGCTGCTGGCACCGGCGGTCAGCGGCCCGTCGGGCACGCTACTCCTGCGCTACGCGCCGGGCGGAGAAGTCGTCGCGGAAGACCTCGACCCGGAAGGGTGAGTGGGCCCGGTGATCACCAGATCATCGGACGGTCGTCGTCATCGGGGCCCGCCAGGTCGAGGTCGACCGACACCGGCACGTGGTCGCTCGGGATCTCGCCCTTGCGCTCGTCGCGGTGGATGGCCGCTGCGGCGACCGCGTCGGCGAAGGCGTGCGACCCGAGGACGAAGTCGATGCGCATGCCCTCGTTGCGGGGGAAGCGCAGCTGCTTGTAGTCCCAGTACGTGAAGCCGCTCGGCACGAGCGGGCGCACCGTGTCGGCGAGCCCGGCGTCGAGCAGGGCGCGGAACGCTTCGCGCTCGGGCGGCGAGACGTGCGTCGACACGCCGTCCACGACCGTCGGATCGCCGTTGTCGGCGTCGGTCGGGGCGATGTTGAAATCGCCCGTCAGGGCGAGGGCGAGATCCGGGTTCGCGCGCAGGGTGTCGGCCGTGTACCCGCGCAGCGCCTCGAGCCAGGCGAGCTTGTACGTGTAGTGCGGGTCGTCGAGGCTCCGGCCGTTCGGGATGTACAGGCTCCACAGCTCGACGCCGTCGACGGTGGCGCCGATCGCGCGGGCCTCCTGCGGGGCATCCGGCCCGTCGTGCCCTTTCGCGAAGCCGGGCATCCCGGGGAAGCCGATCTGCAGGTTCTCGATCGGCGCGCGGCTCGCGATCGCCACGCCGTTCCACTGGTTCAGCCCGTGCGCCTCGACCGTGTACCCGGCATCCTCGAACGGCGCGTACGGGAACTGCTCCGGCTTGCACTTGATCTCCTGCATGAGCAGGACGTCGACGTCCTCGCGGACGGCGAACTCGACGGTGCGGGCGACGCGGGCACGGATCGAGTTGACGTTCCAGGTGGCGATGCGCATGGCATCCAGCCTATTTCGTGGCGCGACATTCGCCGGCGCCGTGACAGCGCAGTGCCCGTGTTGTGGCCGCTTTGTTCCGGCGCCGGTGCACGCCGCGAGGCGCCCCGAGTCGTAGCGTCGGTGCCATGGGAGCCATCCCGCGGGCGTTGCGCATCGCGCTGCTCGTCGTCGCGTGGTTCAGCGTGCTGTCGGCCCTCGTCGGCATGGTCGGGCTGACGTTCGGGGGCGGCATGGGCATCCCGCATCGCTGGCTCGACGGTACCGGCTTCGATTCGTATGCCTGGCCGGGCGTGATCCTCGGTGTCGTGGTCGGGGGCGCGCAGGCGTGCGCGCTCGCCGCGCAGTACGGCCGCTACCGGCTCGCCGCGGGGCTGCATGCCGCCGCCGGGCTCGTCATGATGATCTGGATCTTCGCGGAGATCGCGCTGATGCTCGTCTGGTCGCCGCTCCAGGGCATCTACTTCGCCGCGGGGCTCATCCAGGTCGTTCTCGCCGTGCTCGCGCTCGGGGCGTGGCCGAGGCCGCTTTTCGCGCGCGACCGCGACTGACTGCCCGGCCGAGCCGCGTGGCATCCGCGCGCGTCAGCCGAACGCGCGGCCGACCTGTGTGAGCACGATCGTGAGCACCGTGGCGGCGAACACCAGCGCGGCCGCCGCGACGGCGATGCCGAACCAGACCATCCGCGGCACACGCCGGCGGAGACGCCGGCCTCCCTCGGCGACGACTCCGGCGCCGTCGTCGGGAACGGCGCCCGGTCTCTCGAAGGTCAGCGTCGCCCGGTCGTCGCGGTAGAGGTCAGTCTGCGACCATGCTTTTCGACCGACGCTCTCGCGGATCCGCTCGAAGCGCGCCCATGTCGCGGGATCGGTCAGATCGAAGCCGCCGGGTCGCAGCACGATGAGTCGGTCATCGCGCACCTCGACGTCGAGGTCGCCGGTCTCGTCGATGAGCAGCGCCATGAGATCGGGCGTGAACACGTACAGCGCATCGCGCTCGTAGCCGCTCGGCGCATAGAGGCGGAAGTGCCGGTCGAAGTCGCCCTCGAGGGACAGCCGCTGGTCTCGTGAGGGCCGTTGCAGCAGCTCGCGGCCGTTGCTCGTGGCATCCAGCACCAGATGCGGCAGACGACGCGGGAGGGTCATCGCGAGATACCCGACACGGAGGCTGCGCACGGGAGTCGAGACCGACACCGTCGTCGTGACGGTGAAGCCGCCGACCTGCTTCACCTCGGATGCCCGGCGCTCGCCGCCGGTGATGGTCCCTGTCTCCCACCCGTCGCCCGCGACCTTGTCGCGCGCGACTCCGCCGCTCACCTGCTCCCAGAGCCCCGCGCCGAGTGCGGGAGGGGTGCCCTCGACCTCGTACCGCCACCCGTTCGCGGCGGCCAGTGCGGCGATCCGTTCGTCCATGCCCCCACCCTACGGCGGGCGCGCGGAGTGCCCCGCGACGGAATCCGAGAGTTGACGCGCTCCGCGTGCGTTCGCCAGTCTGAGCACACAGGCGCCCTGCGCCGCCAGACGGCTCCGGCCACGAAGGGGAATCATGACCATCCACCGCGCCGCGGCGCCGCTCATGGCCGCTCTCCTCCTCGTCGGCGCCCTCGCCGGCTGCACGGCCTCGATCTCGCGCACCGTCTCCGCCGACGCCGTGGCCAAGACGGCGGCAGGCGCATTGGAGACCGAGTACAGCATCACCGTCGACGGGATGGACTGCGGCAGCGACAGTATCACGCTCCGCGAGGGCGAGCAGGTCGCGTGCACGGTCACCGTCGACGGCGCCGACAGCGACGCGACCGTGACGCTGAGCAACATCAGCGGCGACACCTACAAGGTCGGCGTCGACGTCCCCCAGGCCTCATGGCTGCAGGGCACTGCGCCGGATCCTTCCGAAACGGGCTCCGGATCCGATTCGGAGGGGACGGGCAACGACGCCGGCGCCCCCGTGATCTACGGATACGAACTCGCGAAGACCGCCGCGGGTGCCCTCGAGTCGCAGTACGGGTCGCTGCCGACCGTGACGTGCCGCGACGACAAGGTGACTCTCACCGTCGGGGCGGAGTTCCTGTGCGATGTCGTCGTGTCCTCGACCGGTGCGCGCGGCATCGCCACCGTGACGATCACGAAGGTGGAAGGCACGACCTACGGGATCGACGTCAAGGTCGTCGACGCCTGACGCCTGACGCCTGACGCCTCGCCCGCGGACCTCTGGCCGTGCGCCGGCACCCTTCACGGCGCCTGCGCGGCACGGGCCAACCGGCGTCAGAGCGCGGCGAGGATGTCGTCGACGCGCTGCTTGGCGTCGCCGAACAGCATCTGCGTGTTGTCGCGGAAGAACAGCGGGTTCTGCACGCCCGCGTACCCGGATGCCATCGACCGCTTGAACACCACGACGTTGCGCGCTTCCCACACGTGCAGCACCGGCATGCCCGCGATGGGCGAGCCCGGGTCCTCCGCCGCGGCGGGGTTCACGGTGTCGTTCGCGCCGATGACGAGCACGACGTCGGTCTGCGCGAAGTCGTCGTTGATCTCGTCGAGTTCGAGCACGATGTCGTACGGCACCTTCGCCTCGGCGAGCAGCACGTTCATGTGGCCCGGGAGGCGCCCGGCGACGGGGTGGATGCCGAAGCGCACCTCGACACCGCGCTCGCGCAGCTTCTTCGTGAGGTCGGCCACGGGGTACTGCGCCTGCGCGACGGCCATGCCGTAGCCCGGCGTGATGATCACGGACGACGCATCCTTCAGCATCTCCGCGACCGAGGCGGCATCCGTCTCGTGGATCTCGCCGGTCTCCTCGTCGCCCTGCCGCGGCGCCTCGATGCCGAAGCCTCCCGCGATCACCGACAGGAACGACCGGTTCATCGCCTTGCACATGATGTACGACAGGTACGCACCCGACGAGCCCACGAGCGCACCGGTCACGATCAGCAAGTCGTTGTTCAGCAGGAAGCCCGCCGCAGCGGCGGCCCAACCGGAGTAGCTGTTGAGCATCGAGACGACGACCGGCATGTCGCCGCCGCCGATGGATGCCACGAGGTGCCATCCGAGGGCGAGCGCCAGCGCGGTCACCGCGACGAGCAGCCAGATCGACGGCGTGGCGACGTACCAGACGGTCAGCGCGAGGAAGAGCACGAGCGCGCCCACGTTGAGCACGTTCTTTCCGGGGAGCATCAGGGGCTTCGACGACATGCGGCCCGACAGCTTCAGGAACGCGACGATCGACCCGGTGAAGGTCACGGCACCGATGAACACCCCGATGAAGACCTCGGCATGGTGGATGCCGACCAGTTCGGGCGCCATCGCCTCGGCGTAGAGGTGACCGTTCCAGCCGACGAGGACGGCCGCGAGGCCGACGAACGAGTGCAGCAGTGCGATGAGCTCCGGCATGCCGGTCATCTCGACGACCCGTGCACGCCACAGGCCGATCACGGCACCGATGACGACCGCGACGACGAGGAGACCCACGCCGAGGTAGAGCGTCACGTCGTCGGGGACGAGCGAGCCGTTCGCGAGCACGAGGATGAACGTCGCGACGAGCGCGATCGTCATGCCGGTGATGCCGTAGGCGACGCCTCGGCGGGCGGAGTCCTGCTTGCTGAGGCCGGCGAGGGCGAGGATGAACAGGAGTGCCGCAACGATGTATGCCGCGGTGGCTATGGACTGCGCGAGGATCAGTCCGCTGACGTCGGTGGTCGTGACGATGGTCACTTCTGGTCGCCCTTCTGGAACATCGCGAGCATCCGTCGCGTCACGGCGAACCCGCCGAAGATGTTGATGGATGCCAGGAGCACCGCGATCGCGGCGAGCCCCTGCACGAGCGGGTCGGGCACGATGATCTGGCTCATAGCGCCGACGATGATGATGCCGCTGATGGCATTCGTGATGCTCATGAGCGGGGTGTGCAGCGAGTGCGCGACCTTGCCGATGACGTAGAACCCGATCACGACCGACAGGGTCAGCACGAGGAAGTGCTGCGGCAGGGGCGCCGGCGAGACGGCGCAGACGACGAACAGTGCCGCGATACCCACGGCGGTGAGCGCTGCCTTCGCAGCCTTGGACAGGGTCTTCTTCGCCGGCGCGGCGGCGGCCGGTGCGCCGGCTGCCGGCGCCGCCGGAGCGGCGGAGACCTGGACGGGCGGCGGAGGCCAGGTCACCGCGCCATCACGCGTGACGGTCACGGCGCGCTGCACGACGTCGTCGTCGTCGATCGTGAGCACGCCGTCCTTGCCCGGGGTGAGCAGGGAGATGAGGTTCAGCTGGTTCGTGCCGTACAGCTGCGACGCCTGCTGCGGCAGACGCCCCGCGAGGTCGGTGTAGCCCAGGATGATGACGCCGTTGTCGGTGACGACGCGCTCGCCGGCGACCGAGCCCTCGACGTTCCCGCCCTGGCCCGCGGCCATGTCGACGATGACGCTCCCCGGCTTCATCGATGCGACGTCCGCCGCCGTGATGAGCCGCGGCGCGGGGCGCCCCGGGATGAGCGCCGTCGTGATCACGATGTCGACGTCGGCGGCCTGGTCGCTGTAGAGCTTCGCGGCGGCGGCGTCGTACGCCGCGGAGGTCGCCTTCGCGTACCCGTCGGAGGACACCTCCTTGTTCTCGTCGGGGACGACGACATCGAGGTACGTGCCGCCGATGGAACGCACCTGGTCCGCGACCTCGGGGCGGGGGTCCGTCGCCCGCACGATCGCGCCGAGGCTCGAGGCCGCACCGATCGCGGCGAGGCCCGCGACGCCGGCACCGGCGACCAGCACCTTGGCGGGCGGCACCTTGCCGGCGGCCGTGACCTGCCCCGTGAAGAAACGCCCGAACTCGTTCGCCGCCTCGACGACGGCGCGGTAGCCGGCGATGTTCGCCATCGAGCTGAGCACGTCCATCGACTGCGCGCGGGAGATGCGCGGCACGGCATCCATCGCGAGCGCGGTGACGCCTCGCTCGGCGAGGGCCGTGAGCAACTCGGGTCGCAGGGCGGGGCTGAGGAGCGAGATCAGCGTCGTGCCGGGGGCGAGCTTCGACACTTCGGCATCCGTCGGCGCGTTGATCTTCAGCACGATGTCGGCCGACCACGCGGCATCCGCATCGACGATCTCCGCCCCCGCGCGCGCGAAGGCGTCGTCGGGGAAGGATGACCGGGCGCCGGCTCCACGTTCGACGGCGACGTCGTAGCCGAGGGCGCGGAGCTTCGCGACCGTGGTGGGGGAGGCCGCGACGCGGCTCTCCCCGGGTTGCTCGGCGACGATACCGATGCGCGACATGGTTCTCCCTGAGTGTTGCGTGGGCGCCCGTTCGGGTAGCGGACGACGCTCACGACTCTAGGGCGCATGTCAACCGTGCCGCAGGAGATGACATGTCAAAAAACCGGGTTCTTGCCTCCGTAGACTGCTCGCATGACCGTCGCCTCCACGCCCGAACTCGAATCCGACCGCCAGGCGCTCATCGCGCTGATCGGCGATGAGGCCGTCTTCCACGGCGATTTCACGCTGTCCAGCGGCAAGAAGGCGACGTACTACGTCGATATGCGCAAGCTCACCCTCGACCACCGCGCGGCGCCGGCGATCGGCAGGCTCGTGCTCGATGTGGTCCGTGACCTCGACGTCGATGCGGTCGGGGGGCTCACCCTCGGTGCGGATCCGATCGCCAACGCGGTCCTGCATGCCTCCGTGATCGCCGGAGCGCCGGTGGACGCCTTCGTCGTCCGCAAGGAGCCGAAGGATCACGGACGGGGTCGTCAGATCGAGGGTGCCGAGGTCGCGGGCAAGCGCGTCGTGATCGTCGAGGACACGTCGACGACCGGCGGCTCGCCGCTGAAGGCCGCCGAGGTCGCCGCGGCGGCGGGTGCCGAGATCGTCGCCGTCGTGACGGTCGTCGACCGGAAGACCGGCGCCCAGGCGGCTGTCGAGGCGGCCGGCTACGAGTGGCGGTCGATCATCGACCTCGACGACCTGGGCCTCGCACCGCAGTAGGGCGGCACCGCAGTAGGGCGGCACCGCAGTAGGGCGGCTCCGCACGACCGGGCGGAACCGCCCTACCCGCCGGTTCAGCGCACGACGGCGGTGACGGTCGCGAGGCTTGCGAGCACCTCCTGGCTGATCGACCCCAGGAGGAACCGTGCGAGCGCGCCGCGTCCGTGCGTGCCGACGACAGCCAGCCGGGCATTCTGCGCCCGAGCGTTGATCACCTGGGAGGGGTAGCCGCGCTCGACGACGCGCTCGACGACCAGGTCGGGGTAGTCCGTCGAGATGCCCGCAAGGGCAAGGGCCAGTTCCTCTTCGGTGCCGCGCTGCAGGTTGTCGAGGTAGAGCGCCGGGTAGACGGCGGCGCCGTTGCGCGGGGCCTCGAGCGGGGTCCACACGCTCACGGCGACGAGTCTCTCGCCGAGGCGGTCGGCTTCCGCCGCGGCGAACCGCACGGCGTTCTCCGACGTGGGCGACCCGTCGACGCCGACGACGACGCCCGACCGGTCCGACAGATCGATGGCGGGGACGACCACGACGGGGCAGTGGGCGCCCGCGGCGATCCGCACGCCGTGCGCGCCCCGGGCGGGGCCCGCGCCCGGCCCCCGGTAGTCGCTGCCGATGACGAGGAGCGACGCCTTCCGCGACGCCTCGATCAGCACCGCGACGGGGTTCCCGGCGTCGACGCGCGTGGTCACCTCGAGTGTCGGGGCCTGCGCGCGCACGGCCCCGGCGAGGGGTTCCAGCATCGCGCTGGTCGCGGCGAGGGCATCCTCGACGACGGCGATCTCACCGACGGCGCCGAGCGCTCCGCCGACGACCGACAGCAGTTCGAGGCGCTGGCCGCGGGCGACGGCGCGCTGCACCGCCCAGTCGAGGGCTCGCGAGGTGACATCGGCTCCGGTGACGCCGACGACGATCGTGTTGTCCATGGTCCGTCCCTTCGTTGGGAGTATCCTTGATCCCACGCTACGCGAGCGCTCCGGGTACCGGGCTCGCACGTGCCGTGAAAACCACCCCCGAAAGACGGGCTCAGCGGAAGAACGGCAGCTGGGATGCCAGGGCGAGAATCAGCCCCGCGAAGGTCAGCAGCATGATCCCGCGCCCGTTCGGCAGGGGTGTGCCCTGCGGGGCATCCTTGCGCCCGCGCACGAAGAGCACGAGCGCGAGGACGAGCACGGCGAGACCCGTGAGTGCGAGGACGATCGCCATCAGTCGTCCTTCCCGCGGCCGCGGAAGTAGCGCACACCGAGGACGACGAGCGTCGTCACGATCATGAGCGCCGACGAGACGAGCAGCAGGGTCTGCTCCACCTGGTTCACAGGACCTCCGTGTCCTCGGTCTCGATCGGCTCGGGGGAGACGAGGTCGGCGACCGAATCGAGGATCTCATCCGGCCGGAACGGGAAGCGCGCGATCTCGGCATCGTCCGAGATGCCCGTGCGCACGAGCACGGTGTGCAGCCCCGCCTCGATACCCGCCACGACATCCGTGTCCATGCGGTCGCCGATCATGCCGGTGTTCTCCGAGTGCGCGCCGATCCGGTTCATCGCCGAGCGGAACATCATGGGGTTCGGCTTGCCGACGACGTACGGCTCCTTGCCGGTCGCGTGCGTGATGAGGGCCGCGAACGATCCGGTCGCCGGGACGACGCCGGAGGGGGTCGGGCCCGTGGCATCCGGGTTCGTGATGATGAAGCGCGCGCCCGCGTTGATGAAGCGGATGGCCTGCGTGATGCGGTCGAAGGAGTAGTTGCGGGTCTCGCCGACGACGACGTAGTCGGGCTGGGTCTCGGTCATGACGTAGCCCGCCTCGTGGAGCGCGGTCGTGAGGCCCGCCTCGCCGATGACGAACGCCGTGCCACCGGCGTTCTGCGACTTCAGGAACTCCGCCGTCGCGAGCGCCGAGGTCCAGATGCGGTCCTCGGGCACCTCGAGACCCGAGATCCGCAGCCGCGCACTCAGATCGCGCGGCGTGTAGATGGGGTTGTTCGTCAGCACGAGGAAGGGCGTCCCCGTGTCGCGCCACTGCGCGAGCAGCGCCGCGGCCCCGGGAATGGCCCTGTTCTCGTGGACGAGTACGCCGTCCATGTCGGTGAGCCAGCACTCGATATCGGCACGCGTCCGCATGTGCCCCAGCCTAGCGGGCCGATTCGGCCTAGTCTCGGACGCGTGGCACGTGACACGTGGGACCCGACGCAGCTCCCCGACCTGACCGGACGGCGCTACCTCGTGACGGGTTCGACCGCGGGGCTCGGCTTCTTCGCGTCGCTGCAGCTCGCCGGTGCGGGCGCCCACGTCATCATGACCGGCCGCAATCCGAACCGGCTCGCCTCCGCGCGCGCCGCCGTCCGCCGCCAGGTGTCGGATGCCTCGGTCGAGACCCTGCTCCTCGACACGAGCAACCTCGGCTCGGTCCGCGCCGCCGCCGCGACCGTGCGCGGACGGGCGGGCCTGCATGGACTGCTGCTCAACGCCGGGATCGTCCACCCGCCCAAGCACCGCGAGACGACGGCGGACGGTCACGAGATCGTCTTCGCGACGAACGCGCTCGGGCACTACGCCCTCGCGGGCGAACTGCTGCTGCCGCTCGCCGCAGGGCGCGGACGCATGGTGTGGGTCGGATCGATGTCGACGACGCTCTCGCCCTACGACCCCATCGACCCGGAGCTCGAGAACGAGTACACCCCGTGGCGCGCCTACGTGCAGTCCAAGGTCGCGACGACCGCGCTGGGCTTCGAGGCGGACCGGCGCCTGCGCGCCGCGAGCGTTCCCGTGGCGAGCCTCATCGCGCATCCGGGCTATGCGATCGGCGGACGCACACGAGGCATCCTCGGAATCAACGAACCCTCTCGTGCCAAGCGCTTCGTCGACAATCTGCAGGCGCCCGTCACGCAGTCGAAGGAACACGGTGCGTGGCCGCTCGTGCGCGCGCTCGTCGATCCGGATGCCGAGGGCGGCCAGTTCTGGGGCCCGTCGCGCATCGTCGCGGGGCCGCCGCGCCTTGCCGCCGCGTCGAAGATCACGCGCGACGAGACGATCGCGGCGCGACTGTGGAACTACTGCGAGCACGCCACCGGCGGGCCGTGGCCGTACCTGAAGGCCCGTCGCACGCGGAGGCGTCGATGATCGCAGCGGGCGACGCTGTCAGGGCGACCCCGTGGCAGCGACTCCGCGCCGCCGTCACCGACGCCTCACGCCTGCGCGGATGGACGATCGACGCCAACGACGGCATCATCGCCACCGCGAGCCTGCTGCAGGGCTTCGCCGGTGCCGGCGCGGGCGACCGGTTGCTGCTCCTCGCCGCTACCGCCGCCACCATCGCCGGCGGGCTGTCGGCCGGTGGCGCGAAATGGGCCGAAGCCGCCGCCGAACGGGAGGCCGAGCAGCGCGTCGCGGCTGCGGAGGCCGCTGAACTCGACGCCGACCTGCACGGCGAGATCGCTGAGCTCGCCGCGCATTGGGAGTCCAAGGGCCTCAGCACGGAGACGGCCCAGAAGGTCGCGGAGGAGCTCACCGCGCATGATGCGCTCGCCGCGCAACTGGAGGCCGAGTACGGCATCGACGAGCTGATGGCCGCCGCAGCGCCCATCTGGTCGGGCGTGTCTGCGGCGATCGCGTTCATGCTCGGGGCATCGATCCCGCTGCTGATCACGTGGCTCGTGCCCGTCCAGATCGAGGACACGGTGATCGTCGTGGCCGTCATCGCCTCGCTCGTCGTGACCTCGATCATCGCGGCGAAGGCCGGCCACCTGGTGCTGCGGAAGGTCCTGCTGCGGAGCCTCGTCGTCGGGGTCGGCACGATGGCGGTCAGCTACCTGGCCGGCCTTGCGCTGTTCTGACGCGGCGGCCTCGCGCGCCTCACGCCGTGAGCCAGACGGCGGATGCCGCGGCATCCGGAAGCTCCACCGTCGCCCCGTCGTCGACACGGACCGCACCGCGGCCCGCGACCGTCACCGTGTGGCCCACATCGATCCCCTCGGCCTCGAGCGCGCGCAGCAGCGCCGGGTCACGATCGCTCACGCGGAGCACGCGACCGGTGTGGCCGAGATGCGCTTCGGCGAGGAGCACGAACGGCTCCCGGGCGACCTCGCCTCGGGCATCCGGGATCGCATCGCCGTGCGGATCGTGCGTCGGATGCCCGAGCCGCAGCGAGATGCCCTCGAGCAGCCGGTCGCTGATCGCGTGCTCGAGCACCTCGGCCTCGTCGTGCACCTCGTCCCACGCGTAGTCGAACTCGCGCACGAGCCACGTCTCGATCAGACGGTGGCGGCGGATGATGGCCGCCGCCCGCTGCCGGCCCTCCTCCGTCAGGGACACGGGGCGGTACGGTCGGTGCGACACGAGCCCCTGCGCGGCGAGCTTCTGCACCATCTCGGTCACCGTCGAGGGGGCGAGCCCCAGCTCCGCTGCGAGCTGCGACGGTGTCATCGGATCGGGCTGCCACTCGGTGTGGTGGTAGATCGTCTTCAGATAGTCGTCGATCGCGACGGTGTTCCGGAGGGTCGAGGACGGCACGCCCTCCAGGCTAACCTCCGGCCACGAGGAGCCACAGCAAGAGACCGTTGAGCGCCACGAGGAACGCGGCGGCGAGGCATCCGGCCACCGTCGTCCACGCTCGATTGCGGTACGCGCCGAGGACGTCGCGGCGCGCGGTGAACGCGACGAGCGGGATGAGCGCGAACGGGATGCCGAAGCTCAGCACCACCTGACTGAGGATGAGCGCTGTCGTCGGATCGACGCCGGCCGCGAGGATCGCGATCGCGGGGATGAGGGTCAGCAGGCGCCGGGCGAGCAGCGGGATCCGCACGCGCAGGAGGCCCTGCATGATCTCGGCGCCGGCATACGCGCCGACCGCCGTGCTCGCGAGCCCGCTCGCGAGCAGGCCCACCGCGAACAGGGCGGCGACCGCCGTCCCGAGGCCCGACGCGAGCGCCGCATGCGCGCCCTCGAGGGTGTCGGTGCCGGGGACCCCCGGCAGGTTGGCCGCGGCGAGCAGCAGGATCGCGAGGTTCACGGTACCCGCGATCGCCAGGGCGATCGTGACGTCCCAGCGCGTCGCCCGCAGCAGTCGCTCGACGCCGACGCCGCGGTCGTCCGGGTGACTGCCCGCGGCCGTGAACCGGTCGCGCGCGAGGGCGGAGTGCGCGTAGATCGCGTGGGGCATGATCGTCGCCCCGAGGATCGAGGCGGCCAGTAGCACGGAGTCCGGACCGTCGAAGCGAGGCACGAGACCGGCCGCGACTCCCGCGGCATCCGGTGGCCCGACGAACACCCCGTAGGTGAAGCCGATCGTGATGATGACGAGCAGGCCGATCACGACGAACTCGAACACGCGGGCGCCGCGCCTCTGCTGGATGAGCAGGAGCGCGATCGAGACGGCGCCCGTGAGGAGGCCGCCGATCGGCAGCGGCACGCCGAACAGCAGCCACAGCGCGACCGCGCCGCCGATGACCTCGGCGATGTCCGTGGCCATCGCGACGAGCTCGGCCTGCAGCCAGTACGCGCGGCGGCCCCAGCGCGAGCGGATGCGCTCGCCGAGGGTCTCGGCGAGGCTCCGCCCGGTGACGATGCCGAGTTTCGCCGACAGGTACTGGATGAGCCAGGCCATCGCATTGCCGAGCACGACGACCCAGACCAGGAGATAGCCGAACCGGGCCCCGGCTGTCATGTTGCTCGCGACGTTCCCGGGGTCGAGGTAGGCGACGCCCGCGACGAGGGCGGGCCCGATCAGCCACGCCGCCCGGCGGGATCCGCGCATCCGCCCATGCGGGGAGATCCGCCGGCGGTTCACGCGATTCTTCGGCATACCGAAAACTATACGAGCATATTTCGGGCCACCGAAATCTGGCGATGAGCCCGATTCTGGAACCGTACTCAGTCTCCGCGGGTGCCGGCGTCCGCGGCAGCCGCGGAACGACGCGGGTGCGGCTTGGGCGGCGGCGCGACCAGACTGAGGACGGTACGGGGCGGCGGGATAGCCTGGAGCGATGCACTCAGCGGAGGATTCCCGATCGGAGCGCTCGGCGGGGTCCGAGGCGGGAGAGGCCGGGGAGACCGAGCTGCCGGTGGGGGTCGGGCCGTGGCCGGGTGGACCGGATGCCTGGCCGGACGATGCGCGGTATGACCGGGAGCTCCTCGCGGTCGGCGACCGGCGGAACGTGATCGACCGGTACCGGTACTGGACGATGGCGGCGATCGTGGCCGACCTCGACGCGCACCGGCACGCGTTCCACGTCGCGATCGAGAACTGGCAGCACGACATGAACATCGGCTCGATCGTGCGCAGCGCCAACGCGTTCGGTGCCGCCGAGGTGCACATCATCGGTAAGCGCCGCTGGAACCGCCGCGGCGCCATGGTCACCGACCGCTACCAGCACGTGCGTCACCACCCGGACGTCGCGTCGTTCACGGCCTGGGCGGCGGATGACGGTGTGCCGATCATCGCGGTCGACAACGTTCCCGGCTCGGTCCCCGTGGACCGCGCCGACCTCCCCGAGCGGTGCGTGCTGCTGTTCGGGCAGGAAGGTCCCGGCCTGTCGCCGGACGCAGTGGCTGCGGCCTCGGCCGTCGTGGAGATCGCGCAGTACGGCTCGACCCGGTCGATCAACGCGAGCGCCGCCGCCGCGGTCGTCATGTACGAGTGGTGTCGCCGTTGGGCGGCGCCGGCCTGACCGACCGCGCGGCCGTGCCGCCCGACCGGGGCGGGATGCCGGACCCACCGACGTCAGACCCCCGCGGTGATCCAGGCGTCTCGCCGGACGCGCCAGCCGAGGGTACCGAGCCGCGCCAGCATGTAGACGCCGAAGAAACACGCCGCGATCCAGGCGAGTGCCGTCGCTCCCGTCGGATGCACGACGGCGACGATCGCGAGTGCGGGCAGGTACGGCACGAGGTTCAGACCTCCCGCAAGGGCGAGGTAGCGGGCATCCCCTGCGCCCATGAGCACGCCGTCGAGGACGAACACGACCCCGCACACCGGCTGCGCGACCGCCAGGACGAGGAGTGCCGGCTGCACGAGTGCGGCGACGTCGGCAGACCCCGTGAAGACGAGCCCCATGACGCCCGACAGCGCGGCGATCGCCCCGCCGACGAGCACGCCGAACCACACGCCCCACGCGACCGTCCGTCGGAGCACGCGCCGGACGAACGGCTCGTCGCCCGCACCGAGTCCCCGTCCGATGAGCGCCTGCGCGGCGATCGCCAGGGCATCGAGGGCGAAAGCGGCCGTTGAGAAGACCGTGAAGGCGACCTGCCACCCGGCGAGCTCGGCGGTGCCGATCCCCGCCGCGACGAACACGGTCGCGAGGAACGCGAAGCGCAGTGAGAGGGTCCGCAGGAACAGCCATCCGCCCGATCGCGCCGAACCGCGCAGACCGTCGCGCTGCGGACGGAAGGATGCCTCGTGCCGCCGCGCGAGGCGCCCCACCACGAAGGCATACGCGCCGACCATCGCCCACTGCGCGACGACGGTTCCCGCCGCGGAACCGGCGATCCCCCAGCCGAAGCCGTAGATGAACAGCCAGTTCAGCAGGGCGTTGAGCGTGAAGCCGATCCCTGCGATCCACAGCGGCGTCACCGTGTCCTGCATGCCGCGCAGGAGCCCCGTCGCCGCGAACACGATGAGCATGGCGGGCAGGCCCCACATCGACAGGCTCAGGTAGATCACGGCCTGTTCGGTGACCTCGGCGGATGCCCCGAAGATCCCCGCCAGGAAGGGCGTCAGCACCGACCCGACGACCGCGAGCACGACGCCGAGCCCGAGCGCGAGCCACAGGCCGTCGATCCCCGCGCGCACGGCGTCGCCGTGCTGACCCGCCCCGAAACGCCGTGCGACGGCGGGAGTCGTCGAATACGCGAGGAACACCATGAGACCGACGATGGTCTGGAGTATCGCCGAGGCGATTCCGAGCCCCGCGAGGGGGACGACGCCCAGGTGCCCGACGAGCGCGGCGTCGACGATCAGGAACAGGGGCTCGGCGATGAGAGCGCCGAGGGCCGGGACCGCCAGCCGCAGGATGTCGCGGTTGAGGCTCGGTGCGGTCACGGTCCGAGCCTAGGGCGTGGTGCGCGCGGTCGGTCCGGGCGAGGACACAGGCTGCGTCTCGTAGCCTGGCAGGATGGCGCGCCGCAGGATCCTGAGCAGACTCGCGATCGTGCGGGCGCTCTCCCGGACGCCGACGTGGGCGCGCGTCGTGCTGGCCGTCGCCTCGATCCTGCTCGGCGCGGTCGTGTTCCTGCGCCCGACGACGGCGCTCGGCGCCCTCGCGGCGCTGCTCGGCACGGGCATGGTGCTCACGGGGCTTCTCGAACTCATCGACGTGCCCGACACGTCCGGCCTCTCCCGCGCGCGGCGTGCGGCTCGATTCGCGCTGCCGATCGGATGGATCGCGCTCGGGCTGTTCGTCTTCGCATGGCCCGGCTTGACGGTGCGCGCGGTCGCGGCGATCACGGGCATCCTGCTGATCGTGAACGGCGCCGCCGGTCTCGGATCGGCGCTGCTGCCGAATCGGGGCTGGGACGATCGCATCGCGGATGCCGCGTTCGGGATCACCGGGGTCATCTTCGGCCTCCTGGCTCTCGGATGGCCCGACATCACCCTCCTCGTCGTGGCTGTCGTCTTCGGTGCGTGGCTCATCATGCGGGGGATCGCGGATCTCTGGGCCGCGGTGCGCTCGCGACGCGCCCGCAGACGAGCGGATGCCTCGCCGCCCCCGACCCCGGCGGCGCGGCGGCCGCGGTGGGGCCGCGCTGCAGTCGCGCTCCTGTCCGTCACGGTCGCCGTCGCGGCGAGCGTCCTCACGGCGCCGCTGCGGGTCGGATCCACGGTCGTCGACGAGTTCTACGCCGCCCCGCGCTCGATCCCGGGAGAGCCGGGGCGGCTCGTCCGCGCCGAGCCCTTCACGCGTGAAGTCCCGGACGGCGCACAGGCGTGGCGGATCCTCTACACGACGACCGGAGTGGACGGTCTCGTCCGGGTCGCGAGCGGCCTCGTCGTCGTCCCGACCGGCGGCGACGGCCGTCCGTGGCCGGTGATCGACTGGGATCACGGCACCACGGGGTTCGCGCAGCACTGCGCGCCGTCGCTGCAGGAGCGCCCGTTCTGGGCGGGCGGGATGTACGTCATCAAGCGGGTGATCCGCGAGGGGTGGGCGCTCGTCGCGACCGACTACATCGGACTCGGCACGCAGGGTCCCCATCCGTACCTGTTCGGGCGCGCGAGTGCGACGGCTTCGCTCGACGCCGTCCGTGCCGCACGGGAACTGACCGAGGCGAACCTCGGGCCGAGCACCGTCGTGTGGGGACACTCGCAGGGCGGTGGCGCGGCCCTGTGGACGGGCGCCCTCGCACGAGAGTACGCGCCGAACGTGTGGGTGCGCGGCGTGGCCGCGTTCGCGCCCGCAAGTGATCCCCCCGCGCTCGTCGGTCACGTGTCGGAGGCCCCGGGCGGGCTCATCTTCGCGTCGTACGCGTTCGCCGCGTACTCCGCGATCTACCCGGACATCACCTACGAGCAGTACATCCCCCCAGGCCTGCAGACGTCGCTCCGCGCGATGTCGCAACGGTGCCTCACCGACCCGACGATCGCCCTGTCGGTCATCGCCGTGATCGGCACGAGCGCCGACCCGGGCATCTTCGCGACCGACCCCTCGTACGGGCCCCTCGGCACGCGGCTGCGCGAGAGCGTCGCCCCCCTCGAGATCGGTGCGCCGCTGTTCGTCGGGCAGGGGATCTCCGACTCGATCGTCCCGGTCCGAACGCAGGATGCCTACGTGAAACGCGTCTGCGCGACCGGACAGCGCGTCGACTACCGGCGCTACGTCGGTTTCGAGCACGCCCAGGTCATGGAGAACTACTCGCCGATGATCGCCGACGTGATCGCCTGGACGAAGGCCCGGTTCGCCGGCGAGTACGCCGACCTCACCCAGAAGTGCACGACGGTCGACGTCGGCTGACCCGCGCCCTCACGCGCGGCGACGGCGCGCCCGCGTCATCTCCCCTCGGTTCCTCTCACCCGTGCAGCACCACCTCCGCGGCGTCCGCGACCGACGCCGTCTTGCCGGGCGCGGACTGGAACCTCCAGTACAGGTTGGTGTGCGCCGCGACCGCGTCGGGCGACGGCGCGCCCCACTCCGTCTTGTCGCCCGACGTGTGCGCGTCACCGACGAGGACGGTGTCGTAACCGCGGGTGAAGGCGCCGTGGATCGTCGAGCGGATGCAGGCATCCGACTCGGCGCCGGCGACGACGAGGCGTCCCACCTCGAGGCCGTCGAGGACGGCCTCGAGGTCCGTGCCTTCGAACGAATCGCCGTGCTGCTTGCGGATGAGCGGCTCACCGCCCGTGGGTACGAGCGCGTCGACGATCTGCCACCCGTCGCTGCCCACCGGCATCCCCTCGTCGTCGTGCTGCACCCACACGACCGGCACGCCCTCGCTTCGCGCGCGGTCGACGAGCGCACCGATGCGGTCGACGACGGCCTCCGCCTCCCACGCCTGCCCCATCACGTCGTTCTGGACGTCGACCACCAGCAGTGCCGTCGCGGAGCCTTCTCGTGTGGACATCGTCTCTCCTTCACCCGGGGACTCCGGCGGTCCGAAACCCTGTGTTCGACGGTACGACGGGCGGCCGACATCGAACAGGGGCCCCGCTGTGTCGGGTGCGCGGCCTATCCTGGGACGATGACCGAGAACCCTCTCCGCTCGGGTATCGAGCTGTCCGAGCTGAGCGCCGACATCCGCCCCCAGGACGATCTGTTCCGCCACGTCAACGGGGCGTGGCTCGCGCGCACCGAGATCCCCGAGGACAAGGCGCGGTGGGGCTCATTCCACCTCATCGCGGAGCAGGCGGAGAAGGATGTCCGCGAGATCATCGAGGAGTCGACGGATGCCGAGCCGGGCACCGAGGCCCGCAAGATCGGCGATCTGTTCACGAGCTTCATGGACACTGCACGCATCGAGGAACTCGGCGCGACGCCGCTCGCGGGCCAGATCGACCGCGTCGACGCCGTCGACTCCGTCCCAGCCCTCCTGAGCCTCGTCGGTGAGCTCGAACGCGAGGGTGTCGGCGGCCTCGTCGGCACGTACATCGAGCCCGACCCGGGCAACCCCGAGCGCTACGTCGTCTTCTTCGTGCAGAGCGGCCTCTCCCTGCCCGACGAGAGCTACTACCGGCTCGAGAACTTCGACGGCACGCGCACGGCCTTCCGTGAGTACGCGACGAAGATCCTGGGCCTCGCCGGCGTCGCGGATCCTGCCGCGCAGGCCGACCGTCTCTTCGCACTCGAGACCGAGATCGCCGCGCACCACTGGGACAACGTGAAGAGCCGCGACGCCGTCGCGACCTACAACCTCATGACGTGGGCCGAGGTGCGTGAGCTCGTCGGCGTCGACCTCGACCCGTGGCTGGATGCCGTGGCCCCGGGCTTCCAGAGCGGCTTCGCCGAGATCAACGTCAACCAGCCGAGCGCGCTGACGGGGCTCGGCACCCTCCTCACCGAGGAGCGTCTGGAGGACTGGAAGGCGTGGCTGCGGCTGCACATCGTGCGCGCGTCGGCCGCCTTCCTCTCGCAGGCCTTCGTCGACACGAACTTCGCGTTCTACGGCACCGAGCTCACCGGCGTCCCGGTCAACCGCGAGCGCTGGAAGCGCGGCGTCGGCTTCGTCGAGGCCGCCATGGGCGAAGCCGTCGGCAGGGTGTACGTGCAGCGGCACTTCCCGCCCGCGGCGAAGGATGCCATGGACGAGCTCGTCGCGAACCTCATCGAGGCCTACCGGGAGTCGATCACGGGTCTCGAGTGGATGACCCCCGAAACCCGCGAGCGGGCGCTCCAGAAGCTCGATGCCTTCACGCCGAAGGTCGGCTTCCCCGCACGATGGAAGGACTACTCCGCGCTCGAGGTCGACCCGGGCGATCTCATCGGGAACGTCCTGCGCGCGAATGCCTGGGAGCACGACCGACAGCTCGCCAAGCTCGGCGCGCAGATCGACCGCGACGAGTGGTACATGACTCCGCAGACGGTCAACGCGTACTACAACCCGCTGATGAACGAGATCGTCTTCCCTGCCGCGATCCTGCAGTACCCGTTCTTCGACCTCGACCGCGATGCGGCCGCGAACTACGGGGGCATCGGCGCCGTCATCGGCCACGAGATCGGGCACGGCTTCGACGATCAGGGTTCCGCCTTCGACGGCACGGGCGCGCTCAAGGACTGGTGGACGGACGACGACCGCGCGGCTTTCACGGAGCGCACGTCGGCCCTCATCGCGCAGTACGACGCCCTCGTGCCGCTCGGCGCGAACGGCGAGAGCCTCGGTGACGACCACCACGTCAACGGCGCCCTGACGATCGGCGAGAACATCGGCGACCTCGGCGGCCTCGGCATCGCGATCAAGGCCTACCGATTGCACCTGGCCGAGGCCGGCGAAGGCGGCGACGGCCCCGAGATCGACGGGTTCAGCGGCATCCAGCGACTGCTGCTCAGTTGGGCGCAGATCTGGCAGCAGAAGGGACGGGATGCCGAGACGATCCGGCTCCTCACGATCGACCCGCACTCGCCGAACGAGTTCCGCTGCAACCAGATCGTCCGAAACGTCGATGAGTTCTATCGGGCCTTCGACGTCACGGAGCAGGACGACCTCTGGCTCGATGCCGATCAGCGCGTCACGATCTGGTGAGCGAGACGCGCCGCGAGCGTCGTGGGGCGGGCGGCGCCGACCCGGTCGGTGAGCCGCAGCCCGGCTCCCGCCGCGCCTACGCGCGCGACGCGGGGCTGGAGCATGCCGCGGATGTCGAGCACCGCGCACCCGCCGCGGCGACCCCGAGCACTCCCACGCCCGGTGGCGCGACGCGCGGGTCGCTGCGCGCCGCCGCGCATACAGGTGCGGAGGTCGGGGCGACGGGAGCGACGAGGGCGACGGGAGCGACCCGTATTACGCGGCGAGCGGTGCCCGACGACCTGACATCCCCGCGCCGGGCTTCGCTTCGGCAGCGCTCGTTCATCGGCACGATCAAGGCGCTCGATTCGCTCGCATCGGCGGGTGCGCACATGTCTGTGCGGGTGAACGACGTCGACACGGGTGCCGAAGTCCTCACGGGCGACGACCACCTGACCCTACCGATCGGCGGGATCGGTATCGTGCCGCTCCTCATCGAAGTCGCGGCGCAGATCGAGTTCGGACAGCTCGACCCGTACGAGATCATCCGACGCGACGCGATCGAGAGCGTCGGCGTCGCCGGGATCTGGCAGCACCTGCAGGCTCCCGCCCTGCCCGTGCTCGACCTCGCGGTGCTCGCCGCCGCGGCGTCCGACGCCGCCGCCGCGAACGCGCTGCTGCAGCGCGTCGGCCTTCGCGCCGTGCGCGCGCGGATGGATGACATCGGGCTCGTCCGGACGGCACTGCTCGACCGGTTCCGCGACGTGCGCGGGCCCGACGATGCACCGCACGTCGCCATCTCGTCAGCGGGGGAACTCGCCGCCCTGTTCGCGGCGATCGTCAACGCCCGGGTCGTCTCACCCGCCGTCAGCGCGCAGGTCGGCGAGTGGCTGAACCTCAATCAGGATCTGGCGCTCGTCGGAGCGGCGACCGCCCTCGACCCGTTCGCGCACGAGGACGACCGCCACCGGCTGCTGTTCGTCAACAAGACCGGTCGCACCGGCGGCATCCGCGCCGAAGCCGGCGTGCTCGCGGGACCGCGCGCCGGCGTCGCGTACGCGCTGATCGTCGGGTTCGACGACCTCTCGATGGGGCATCGCCTCCGAGCCCACGACGCATTCCGCGCGCTCGGTGCCGACCTCATGGAATACGTGCACTGAACCCGAGGCTCGGGGCGCGTGCCGAGGTGCGGTCAGAAGACGATCGTGTGGTTGCCCTGCCGGATGACCCGGTCCTGCGCGTGCCACAGCACGGCGCGCGAGAGCACCTGGCGCTCGACGTCGGCGCCGCGGCGGGCGAGCTCGGCCGAGGACTCCGCGTGGGTCACCCGCACGGTGTCCTGCTCGATGATCGGGCCCTCGTCGAGGTCGCCGGTGACGTAGTGCGAGGTCGCACCGATGAGCTTGACCCCGCGCTCCTTCGCCTTCTTGTACGGCTCCGCGCCGATGAAGGCGGGCAGGAACGAGTGGTGGATGTTGATGACCGGCACGCCCAGCGCGTCGAGGAACTCCGGCGACAGGATCTGCATGTAGCGGGCGAGCACGACGAAGTCGACGTTCCCGACGAGGAGCTTCAGGATCTCCGCCTCCGAAGCAGACTTGTCCGGGCCCGCCACCGAGGGGACATGGAAGAACGGCACGCCGAAGCTCCGGACATCCTCGGCGGTCGTCGTGTGGTTGGAGATCACCATCGGGATCGTCACCGGCAGGTCTCCGCGGCGGTGCCGCCACAAGAGGTCGAGGAGGCAGTGGTCCTGCTTCGACGCGAGGATCGCCATGCGCTTGGGCACCGACTGGTCGGTGAGCGACCATTCGAGCTCGAACTCGCCGAGCGTCGCGGCGATGTCGGCCTCGATCGCGGGGCGGTCGGCGGCGAAGTCCGGCCGGTGGAACACGACCCGCTGGAAGTACGCCCCGCCGCGGTGGTCGTCGGAGAACTGGTCGAACGCGACGATGTTTCCGCCGATCCGCGTGATCATCGCCGAGACGGCCGCGACGATCCCGGGCTTGTCACTGCCGTGCACGATGAGGCACGCGTGGTCGGCGGGGAGGTGAGGGTTGTGCACGGGAGGCATCCTTCGATTCTGCCGCAGATGGCGGGGCGGTTCGGCATCCGACGCCGTCACCGCCCCGCCTCCGTCGAGCCGGTACGCGCGGGTCAGGCGCGGCGCGCGCCCTCGCCGAGCGAGGCGAGCTTCGCCCACGCGATGTCGGGGTGGACACGCCCGCCGAGGCCGCAGTCGGTCGAGGCGATGACGCGGTCGACGCCGACGATGTCGGTGAAGCGGCGGATGCGCTGCGCGACGAGCTCGGGGTGCTCGACCACGTTGGTCGCATGACTCACGACACCGGGGACGAGCACGAGGTCGTCCGGCACCGCGGCATCCGCCCATGCGCCGAACTCGTGCTCGTGGCGGACGTTCCCCGCCTCGAACGAGATCGAACCGACGTTCGCCTGCAGGATGACCGGGAGGATGTCCTTCAGCTCGACGTCGGTCGTGTGCGGGCCGTGCCACGAGCCCCAGCACAGGTGCAGGCGCACCTGCTCCTTGGGAAGGCCCGCGATCGCGTGGTTGATCGCGTCGACCCGGATCTTCGTGAAGGCCTGGTAGTCGGCGATCGAGGGCTCGGGCGTGATCTGGTCGAAGTTCTCCGCGAGCGACGGGTCGTCGAGCTGGACGATGAGCCCCGCGTCGACGATCGCCTTGTACTCCTCGCGGAGGGCATCCGCCCACGCGAAGATGTGCTCCTCGTCGGTCGCGTAGAACTCATTGCGCACGCGGGCGGCCGACCCCGGCGCGATCGCCGTGAGGAAGCCCTGCTCGCCGGGCCGGAGCGCGGCCTTCAGGTTCCGGATGTCGGATGCCACGGCATCCTGCCCCCGGTAGGCGAGCGCACCCGTCGTCGACGGGAACGCGGTCGCGGTCTGGCCGGTCTCGACGGTCTCGGCGTAGACGGCGGGGAAGAGCTGCCGGTCGCGACGGTTCAGGAAGCTCGTGAGGCGGACGTCGCCGGGGGAGGACTCGACCGCCGGCTCGTTGAAGGCGTTGACCTCCGTGAGCGAGAGGCCCGCGACGCGCTGGAACGAGTACGACCACCACGCGCCGTAGTCCACGGCGTTCGACATCGCCTTGCCGAACTCGCCGTCGCCGACGAGCGTGATGCCCGCCTCGCGCTGGCGCTCGACCACGTCGGCGACGGCGGCCGCCGTGAGGGCGTCGAACTCGGGCGTCGACTGCAGCGTGAAGCCGTCGTCGGCGAGGGTGCGCGCGCCGTTGGCCTCGATGAGCGCGGCGGTGCGGGGCAGGCTGCCCGAAGTGGTGGTGGGGACGGCGGGCATGGCGAAGCCTCCGGTCAGGATCGGGACGGGGATGTCCCAGGGACGATGGCTCTCGCCGCGGCGGCGTCGCGCGCGGCTCCAGGCGGAGGCTTCCGGTTCACGAGCTCCTTCCAGCGTAGGGGTGCCGGTGTGGGGTGCTGTGCTGTGTGACGTTCGGGGGTTCGGGTTCGGGGTTCGGGGGTTCGGGGTGGGTGTCGGGCGGGTGTCGGCGTCGGGCTCGGGTCGAGCTTCGGGTTCGTCAGCGGCGCGGCGTAGGGTGGCGTCATGTCAGACCTCGACGGCATCACGATCCAACCCCTCGCGAATGTCGACCAGGTGTTCGCCGCGGCCGACGTGCTCGCCGAGGTGTGGGGCGGCGACCGGGGCGGCATGCCCCCGAACCTGCTGCGCGCGCTCGCGCACTCGGGCAACTACGCCGTCGGGCTGTACGACGGCGACCGGATGATCGGGGCATCCGTCGCCTTCTTCGCCGCGCCCGGCGAGCGTTCGATGCACTCGCACATCACGGGCATCCTCGACGGATACCGCTCGCAGGGGCTCGGGCGGCTGCTCAAGCAGCACCAGCGGGCGTGGGCGTTCGCGCGCGACGTCGGACACATCACGTGGACGTTCGACCCGCTGGTGGCGCGCAACGCGCACTTCAACCTCGTCGTGCTGGGCGCGCGCATCACGGAGTACCTCGTCGACCAGTACGGCGCGATGAACGATGGGGTGAACCGCGGTGACGAGTCCGACCGGCTGATGGCCTCGTGGGCGCTTGCGGCGCCGGCCCCCGCTCCGCGCGAGGAGCACGTCGTCACGGCGGTCGCCGTGCCGCACGACATCGAGGAACTGCGCCGCTCCGACCCGGCCGAGGCTCTGGAGTGGCGTTACCGCGTGCGCGATGCCTTCGGCGGTCTGCTGCAGGACGGCTTCGTCGTGATCGGGTTCGACACCGCCCGCGGCTATCTGTTCGGCCGCGCCTGACGTCAGCCCTTTCGGCACCGCCCGGCTCCACCCGCGTCCCGAACTCCTCCACCCGCGTCCCCAACTCCTCTAGTCCGCCCCCGGAGCAGCTGAATCCGGGGCTTCCGGCGGGGTGCCGAGCCGGACTGGAGGAGTTTGGGCACTCAGCCACTGCCCACCGCGGTCGGCGGCCGCGGGGGCGTCGCCGACTCCGCACGGTGGGTCTCATCCGCGTGCGCGCCCTGAACTCCTCCAACTCGGCGCCGAATGGGGCGGAGCAGGCGGTTTTCGTGGGTTCCGGGCTCGAGCTGGAGGAGTTCGGACACACTGCGTCGCGCGCGGGTGCCGATAGTCGGTTGCCGAGGGGGCGCCGCGGGTTGGGTGCCGAGGGGAGGTGCCGATCTCTGGGGGCGGCTGCTCGTTGATGCCGCTGCCGAGCTCGCCCCGGGCCCGGTCTGGCCATGTCATCTGGTGACTGCGGTGGTCATGCGCGCCCTGAACTCCTCCAACTCGGCGCCGAATGGGGCGGAGCAGGCGGTTTTCGTGGGCTCTGGGCCCGAGTTGGAGGAGTTCAGGCCCCATGTGCCGGGGTCTTCCGTAGGCTGGCCGCGTGGCTGAGCAGACTGATCAGGCTGGACGAGGTGCGGGAGTCGGCGGCGGTGCGAGGGGCGGAATGCCCGGGGACTGGACGCCGCACCGCCGTGACGACGGGGAGCTCGTCGGGTGGATCCGTCCTGCGGGCGAGGAGTGGGCGGCCATCGATGTGCTGGGACGGGAAGTCGTGACGTCGGTCGACTGGCTCGATGCGGAGACGGCGCTCGAGGAGCGCGGGCTCGCCTTCCTCGCCGACCCGTGGATGCTCGAGCGCGACGGGCAGGCTCCCTTGCGCGTGCGCCTGCTCGAGGTGACGCCCGCGCGGATCGTCGTGAAGGCCGAGGACTACGGCGACGTCTCGCGTGGGAGCGAGCGGATCACCCTGCCCTGGCCGCTGCCCGCCCGGCTCCGCCCGCCTCGCCCGAGTGACGCCGATCCCTTCGTGCGCGGCGCCCGCCCCGGTTCGTAGTCTCGGTAGCTCGTCCCTCACTGCGGACGCGACTGAGCGCCCTCGTCGCGGACTCTTACGCCTCGACCGTCGGAGCGGATGCCAGAACCCGACCCGGTGCGGGTTGCCGATGCCAATGCATCGACTTGTCGCCGGTGGCACGCGCGGAGTCGAGCCTCCGGCGGGTCCCGGGCTCCGCCAAGACGACTACGAAGACGGCAGAAGCTGGCAGTTTTCGGAGGCGGCTGGCTCGACCTGGAGGAGTTCGGACTTACCCGGCCGATCGAAGGTCCGTCACCTCACCGGCACCGCGCGCAATTCACCGGACCATCCGGTCAGTCCGGAATGTCCGGGGCGTCTGGCGTCTGGCGTCTGGCGTCTGACGTCTGGCGTCTGTCGCGGCGCAGCCGCTTTGGTGTAGCGCCCGCACACCGAACTCCTCCAACTCGGCGCGACGAGGCTCGAGACCGGTGGCTGTCGAGGGTGTAGCGCCCGGAAATGGAGGAGTTCGGGCGGCGCGACTTCACGCCTGTCGGGCGAACTCGCGTCATAGAACCGTCCGACGTGTGTCTCTTGGTGAGAGACCACGAAGGGACGGACCCGATGCGCACGATCCTCGCCGCCATCGCCGACGCGTTGCGCCCGCGCGCCCTGCGCCGCCGCACGTACGTCGCCCTCACTGACCCCGTGATCGCCCGGTCCCGCCGCTGACCGCTGCGCCCACGCGGAACCCGTGATCGCCCGGTCCCGCCGCTGACCGCCCTCACCGCCCCTACTGGCCCGCGCCGCGCCCCGCCCCGCGCCGCATGGTCGCGCCGCACCGGAACCACCGGCCGGGCGTAGCCTGACCGCATGCCGATCGCTCGCGCCGCCGCTCCCGTCACCCTCGAGGCCGTCGAGCTGCGGGTGCTGCACCTGCCGCTCGTCGCGCCGTTCACGACGTCGTTCGGCACTGAGACGGTGCGCGAGGTCATCATCGTCCGCGCCCGCACGAGCGAGGCAGACGGCTGGGGCGAGATCGTCACGCAGCAGGCGCCGCTGTACTCCAGCGAGTACACGCAGGGCGCGTGGGATGTCGCGGAACGCTACCTCGTCCCCGCGCTGTTGGATGCCGGGACGCTGGCCCCCGAGGACGTCGCCGGTGCCCTCGCCCCCTTCGTCGGCCACCGCATGGCCAAGGCCGGGCTCGAACTCGCGATCCTCGATGCGTCGCTCCGGAGCACTGCCCGGCCCCTCGGCGAATACCTCGGCGCCGTGCGCGACCGGGTGCCGAGCGGGGTGAGCGTCGGCATCCAGCGCGATCCCGCCGCCCTCGTCGACACCGTCGCCGCCTACCTCGATCAGGGCTATGTGCGCATCAAGATCAAGATCAAGCCGGGGCGCGACGTCGCCGACACCGCCGCCGTGCGGGATGCCTTCGGCACGATCCCGCTGCAGGTCGACGCGAACTCGGCGTACACGCTCGCCGACATCGACACCCTCGCCGAGCTCGACCGGTTCGACCTGCTGCTGATCGAGCAGCCGCTGCAGGAGGACGACATCGTCGACCACGCGACGCTCGCCGCACGGCTTCGCACCCCCGTCTGCCTCGACGAGTCGATCGTCTCGGCGAAGGCCGCGGCGGACGCGATCGCCCTACGCGCGGCATCCGTCGTCAACATCAAGGCGGGTCGGGTGGGAGGCTACCTCGAGGCAGTTCGCGTGCACGATCTCTGCCGCGCCTCCGGCTTGCCGGTCTGGTGCGGCGGGATGCTCGAAACCGGAATCGGCCGCGCCGCGAATGCGGCGCTCGCCGCACTCCCCGGGTTCACGCTGCCGGGCGACATCTCGGCATCCGACCGCTTCTACGCGCGCGACATCGTCACGGAGCCGATCGTCCTCGAGGACGGACACGTGCGAGTGCCCACGGGGCCCGGGATCGGCGTCGAGATCGACCCCATCGCGCTGGAGGATGCCACGGTCGCGCGCGTCGAGCTGCGGCGCTGATCCGATGCCCCGCCGCGTCGCCACCGCCGTCCTCACGGGAGTCGTCGCGGTCGGGCTCCTCAGTGCGTGCGAGGCGGGGAGCGTCGATCCGACGCCGCACCCGACCACGACGCTGCCTGCCGGCGTGACCGTCACCCTCACGCAGCTGCGGTCCGACGTCGCCGACCGGCAGGCGCAGGTCAGGATCCGCAACGGCGCCACCTCGCCCCTCGAGGTCGGCGCGGTCCGAGTCGACGACCCGCGCTTCACGGGGCCCGCGACGCGGGTCGTGGACCGCCGGACGACGCTCGCGCCCGGCGCCACGGTCGACCTGCGGATGCAGCTGGCCGCGGTCGACTGCACGTCCGGCGATGAGGCGCCGAGCACCGTGACGATCGAGTACGAGACCCCCGCCGGAGCGGGGCGGAGCACGGTGGATGCCGCGGAGGAGTTCCCCTTCCTCGCCGCACTCCATCATCGCGAATGCATCGCGGAACGGGCCGGACGGGTCGCCACCACCGGGTTCGGCGCGTTCACCCCGTCGGCGTCGGGAGTCCCGGCATCCCTCGCCCTCGTCATCACGCCGCAGGAGGGGGACGGCCCGGGCGCGCTCCGCATCGTGGACGTGCGCGAGACGAACCTGCTGACGTTCGACGGCGTCTCGGGCGGGGTGCTGGTGATCGATCCGGCCGTCGGCGAGGTCCGCGCCGGTGACGCGGCGCGGACGGTCGTGCTGCCGATCCTCCCGGCGCGGTGCGATCCGCACGCCGTCCAGGAGGACAAGCGCGGCACGGTGTTCGGTGTCGACGTGGACCTCGACGGCGAGCGGGCAGCCTTCACGATCGCAGCGTCCGCCGACCTCCGCGCGCAGCTGCTCACGTGGGTCGCACGGTGGTGCGGATACGGGTGACGTCCCGACTACGCGTCGGCCGCGAATTCGGCGCCGATCTCCTCCGCGCGGGCCTGCGCTGCGTCAGCGTCGACGGCCTTCGCGGCGCGGCGACGGCCAGGGGCGGCGGAACCTGCGACGGCCTGCTCCTCCGCGATGCCCTGCGCGATCCCGCGCCCCGTCGCCTGCCCCTGGATCACCTGACGCAGGTCGATGCCCGTCGCGGCCTCGATCGCGTCGAAGCTCGCGCGCATGCTCGAGGCCGACTCCGCCGCCATGTGCGACGACGCGCCCTCGCCGCCGAGCACCGTGATCGAACCGACCTTGTCGAACCCGCGGGCGAACTCGGTCATCATCGGAACGAGCGCCTCGAGCGCGCGTTGCGCGAGGAGCGCCTCCTGGTTCTTCGAGAGCGCCTCGGCCTCGGCCTCGATGGCGGATGCCCGCGCCTCACCGACGAGCCGCACCGCATCGGCTTCGGCCTGCGCGCGAAGGCGCGTCGCCTCGGCCTCCTGCGCGGCGATCTGGGCGCGGGCCTCTGCCGCCTTGACCTCGCCGTACGCGGCGGCATCCGCGGCACGCTGACGCTGGTACAGGTCGGCATCGGCGACCTTCTTGATGTCGGCATCGAGCTGGGCCTGCTTGTTCTCGGCGCCCTGCAGGAGCACCGCCTGCTCGCGCTCGGCGCGGGCGAGGGCCTCGGCCTGCTCGGCCTCGGCGCGGGCGCGGCCGACCTCGGCCTGCGCGGCGGCGGAGTTCTTGTCGAACGCGGTCTGCTCGACGAGGTTCTGCTCGTCGGTCGCGATCTGACGGGCGCGCACCTCGCGGGCGGCGTTGATGCGCGCGACGTCGGCCTCGCGCCGCACGCGCTCGACCTCGGTCGCGCCGAGTGCGTCGATGTAGCCGTTCTTGTCGGTGATGCCCTGGATCTGGAACGAGTCGAGGATGAGACCCTGCGCGAGCAGGTCGCTCTTGATGCCCTCCGCGATCTGGTCGGACAGCTTCTGCCGGTCCTTCATGAGCTGCTCGACGGTGAGCGTCGCGACGACGCCGCGCAGGGCGCCCTCGAGCTGCTCGGTCGTGAACTGTTCGATCGCGCCGTCCTGCGAGAGGAACCGCTCTGCAGCCCGCCGCACGAACTCCGGGTCCGAGCCGATCTTCACCAGCGCGACGCCCGAGACGTTGACCGTGACGCCGTTGGATGCCTGTGCCGTCGGCTCCATCTTGATCTGACGCGCACGCAGCGAGATCATCTCGGCGCGCTGCGTCAGCGGATTCACGAGAGCGCCGCCGCCGGTGATCACGGAGATGCGCGACGACTCGCCGGACGCGTTCTTCTGGCTCTTGCCGACGACCACCAGAGCCTGGTCGGCCTTCGCGACCTTGTACCAGGCGCGGACCATGATGAGCAGGAAGATCAGCAGGACGATGGCGGCGACCACGGCGATCCCGATGATCACGAGGGTTCCTCCGGCGGCGAGAATGTCCACGGCACTCCTTTGTCTCGGCTGTGCAGACGTCGTCCTTCGACCGTACCGGGTGCCCGCCTGGGGGCGAAGTGTCGGGATATCCCCCTCGGTACGCCCGGGAGAGCGCCCTAGGCTGGATGCCATGACCGTCCCTCCGCCCAACAACCAGCCGCCGTACCCGCCGCAGCAGCCCCACACGCCGCAGCAGCCCTATGCCTACCCGGTCGCCCAGCCGATGAACCCGTCCGACGAGAAGATGTGGGCGACCCTCATCCACATCGGCGGGATCTTCTACTTCCTGCCGTCGCTCATCGGATACCTCGTGCTGAAGGACCGCGGCCCCTTCGTCCGCGCGCACACTGCGACGGCGCTCAACTTCCAGCTCACGATGCTGATCGCCTCCGTCGTCGGGGGCATCCTCCTGATCGTCGGGATCGGATTCATCATCCTGGCCGTCGTGTGGGTCTTCAACGTCGTGTTCTCGATCATCGCGGCGGTGCGTGCCGCGCAGGGGCAGTGGTACACCTACCCCATGGCGATCAAGTTCGTCTCCTGAGGCGCGACTAGAATCGGGGGATGCCGCCGGGTGCGGCATCCCCCTTCTCTTGCGCTGTGCGCAATCCGACCATTGGAGCCACCGTGGCCGAGCAGTCTCGTCTCGACAAAGTCATCGCCCTGGCCCGCCACCGCGGGTTCGTCTTCCAGGCGGGCGAGATCTACGGCGGGTCGCGCTCGGCGTGGGACTACGGACCCCTCGGCACCGAACTCAAGGAGAACATCCGCCGCCAGTGGTGGCAGACGTTCGTGCGCGGCCGCGGCGACATGGTCGGCCTCGACTCGTCCGTCATCCTGCCGAAGCGCGTGTGGGAGGCATCCGGTCACGTCGCGACCTTCACCGACCCGCTGGTCGAGTGCCTGCAGTGCCACAAGCGGTTCCGCGCCGACAACCTCATCGAGGACTTCGAGGCGCGCAAGGGGCGCCCGGCCGAGAACGGGCTCGCCGACATCCCGTGCCCCAACTGCGGCACGAAGGGTCAGTACACGGAGCCGAAGGCGTTCTCGGGCCTCGTGAAGACGTACCTCGGCGTCGTGGACGACGAGTCGGGCCTGTACTTCCTGCGTCCCGAGACGGCGCAGGGCATCTTCGTGAACTTCGCGAACGTGCTCACCGCCTCGCGCAAGAAGCCGCCGTTCGGCATCGGCCAGGTCGGCAAGGCGTTCCGGAACGAGATCACGCCGGGCAACTTCATCTTCCGCACGCGCGAGTTCGAGCAGATGGAGATCGAGTTCTTCACGCCGCCCGCCGAGGCGCAGGAGTGGTTCGAGCACTGGGTCGCGGCGTGCTGGGACTGGTTCATCGACCTGGGGCTCAACCCCGAGAACATGCGCCAGTTCGACGTTCCCGAGGACGAGCGCGCGCACTACTCGGCCGGCACCATCGACTTCGAGTACCGGTTCGGCTTCCCGGGCAAGGAGTGGGGCGAGCTCATGGGCGTCGCCAACCGCACCGACTACGACCTGTCGAGCCACATCGAGGCATCCGGGCAGTCGCTGTCGTACTTCGACCAGGCATCCGGCGAGCGGTACGTCCCGTACGTCATCGAGCCCTCGTTCGGCCTGACGCGTTCGATGATGGCGTTCCTCGTCGACAGCTATGTCGAGGAGGAGGTGCCGAACGCGAAGGGCGGCACCGACACACGCACCGTGCTGAAGCTCGACCCGCGTCTTGCGCCGGTGAAGGTCGCGGTGCTGCCGCTGTCGCGCAACGAGAACCTGTCGCCCGTGGCCCGCAAGGTGGCCGACGACCTGCGTGCACAGGGCTGGAACGTCGACTTCGACGACGCCGGCGCCATCGGGCGTCGTTACCGCCGCCAGGACGAGATCGGCACGCCGTTCTGCGTCACGGTCGACTTCGACTCGCTCGAGGACCACGCCGTGACCGTCCGCGACCGCGACACGATGGGCCAGGAGCGCATCCCGCTCGACGGACTGGTTGCGTTCCTGGGCGAGCGCCTGCGCGGCGCCTGAGTCGCCGCTGTTCCCCCGCGACTGTCGCCTCACGCGGTGACGAACGCAGGAGATCTGTCTCGGGTGGGCCCGTTTTGGGGCCTCTGAGAGGGCGCGACGCCGAGACTCCTGCATTGGTCACGGTGCCCGGCCGCACCCTGTCGCGTCGCTGGGCGAGCTCGGCGGCGCCGGGACGCTACCACGCTGCCCAGAGGTCGCCCGCCGGTGTCCGCCGCGTCTGGTGACGTACGCAGGAGATCTGCTACTGATGGCGACGATTCGGGCCCGATGTGCCCCTGAATGGCCGAAAGTCCTGCATTCGTCACGGCTTGTAGTGGGGCCGAACGGTGTGAGGCGGTGGGCGCGGCGGCCCAGCTTGCGGTGGCACCCCGAAGCGGGCGGGGAGGCGCCGGCGCGGTGGTGACTCAGGAGGTGACGGCGCCCTTGGCGGCGGCCTTGGCCGCCTGCTTGTAGGCGCGCACCTTGGCGAGGCTCTCGGGCGAGACGATGTCGGCGACCGAGCGGAACGACCCCTCCTCGCCGTAGGGGGCGGATGCCTCGCGCCACCCGGCCCCGGTGAAGCCGCACTGCTTGCCGAGCAGAGCCAGGAAGATCTTGGCCTTCTGGTCACCGAACCCCGGCAGCGCCTTGAGCCGCTTCAGCACGGTGGGCCCGTCGGGGTCGCCCTCGGTCCACAGCGCCGCCGCGTCACCGCCCCACTCGTCGACGAGTGTCCGGCACAGCGCCTGCACCCGTCCGGCCATCGATCCCGGATAGCGGTGCACCGCGGGCGTCGCCTTGAACACCGCCGCCAGCGCGTCGGGGTCGTAGCCGGCGAGCGTCGCGGCGTCGATCGAGCCCGTGCGCTGCTCGATCTTCAGCGGACCGGCGAACGCCGTCTCCATCGAGACCTGCTGGTCGAGAAGCATCCCCACGAGCAGCGCGAGCGGGCTGTCGGTGAGGAGGGCATCGGCGGGGGCGTCATCGGTGATGTGCAGGGCCATGCTGTCCATCGTCGCACCCCGACGGTGCATTCCCGGGGCCCTCGGAAGATGTTGGGTGAGAACCGTGCCCTCGACCGAGTCGTCCTTTCGGGTCACCGCCGGCAGCGCGTGCGGCGGGCGCGGTGCGGCCCGAGGGCCCGCGCGGCCGGAGGCGCGGAAGCGCGGTGCGAGGATGGATGCCATGTCCGTCCCTCCTGGCGCCGCACCGACGCCGAACCCGGTGTCGCGGGCGCGCGACACACGTGTCGTCGTCGTGGGCGGCGGGGTCGCCGGTCTCGTGGCGGCTCTCGAGTGGGCCCGCATCGGGGCGACCGTGACCCTGGCGGAGGCACGGGACCGGCTCGGCGGTGCGGTCGAGACCGTCGAGCTCGACGGACTCCCGATCGACCTGGTGGCGGACGCGCTTCCGCATGGGCGACCGGAGGTGGACGCCCTGCTCGGCGAACTGGGGCTCTGCGATCTCGTCGAGAACGCCGCGCCGCTGCCGGTCTGGCTCGCCTCCCCGTCCGCCCCGCTCCCTGCGGCGACGGTCCTCGGCATCCCCGCGAACCCCTGGGCCGGCGACGTGCGCCGGATCATCGGCTGGAGCGGGGCGTGGCGCGCCTACCTCGATCGGCTCCGGCCGCCGCTCACGATCGGACACGAGCGCAGCCTCGGACGCCTCGTGCGCGCGCGGATGGGGGACCGGGTCGTCGATCGGCTCGTCGCGCCCGCGACCCGCGCCCTGTACGACCTGTCGCCCGATGACATCGACGTGGACATCGCCGCACCCGGCCTGAACGCCGCGCTGACTCGCACCGGATCGCTGGCCGGGGCGGCGTTCGACCTGCTGCCGGCGCAGGCGTCGCCTGCGCGCGCGACCCTCCGCGGCGGCCTGGGCACCCTGATCCGCGCGCTCGCGGATCGCCTGGCGCATTTCGATGTCGACGTCCGCACGACATCGCCCGCGCTCCAGGTGATCCGTGACGGCGGCCGCTGGCGCGTCGAGACCCCGGACGGTGCTGTTCCCGCCGACGCCGTCGTGCTCGCCACGGATGTCACGGCGGCTGCGGCACTGCTCGATGGCACCATGGGAAGTGGTCGCCGCGTGCCGGCGCCCGCGCCGGGCGCCCCGCCCGCCCGCCCCGTCGTGACGCTCGTGGTGGAGGCTCCGTCTCTCGACGGCGCCCCGCGCGGACGCGCCGTGTACGCGTCCGCGCGGGATGCCCCGGCGCTCGCGGTCGCGCACGCGACGGCCGACTGGCCGTGGCTCGCCGCCGCCGCGGGCCCGGGTCGGCACGTGCTGCGCGTGAGCCTCGCCGCGGGAGGGCGCGTCGACACCGACGATGCGGCGATCGCCGCCGCACACGCTGCCGCCGCGACGATGTTGGGCGTGCCGCCGGGGACAGTGCGCGCCGCCGCGGTGCGGCGGGTGACGCCGGCGGACCCGGCATCCCGCCTCGGTCACGCCGACCGCGTCGCCGCGATACGCGCCGCAGCGGGCGGCGTCGCGATCGTCGGCGCGGGAGTCTCCGGCAGCGGCATCGCCCAGGTCGTCGCCGACACGGTCGCCGAGATCGACCGTCAGCGCAGCGCTGTGCTCTGGCCGTCCCGGGGCTGAGGCCGTCCGTACCCGCGCAACGGCGCGCCTCGACCCTGCGACGGCAACGGTCGGACCGATCCACGTACCAAAGGTCACCCCGGCACACAAGTGTGGATGCCGGAAACGGAATACAGCGTTACCCTGGATGAAGATCGCACCGTTTCGACGTGAGGAGCACCACCGTGAGAGGCAAGATCGGGATCGTCGTGGGGCTCGCGGCGGGATACGTGCTCGGGTCGCGCGCCGGCCGGGAACGGTACGAGCAGATCAAGGCGGCATACCTGAAGGTCTGGAACACGGCTCCCGTGCAGAAGCAGGTCACCAAGGTGAAGGACGCGACCAAGTCCGCCGCGTTCGCCCTTCCGAGCGCCCTCTGGGACGGCGCACTCAAGGTCACGAAGGCCGTCTCGAAGAACGGCACCCCCGGGCAGAAGCTCGACGCGGCGATCAAGGCCGGGCACGATTCGGCAGATGACATCACCCGCGGCGCCGAGACGACCGCGTCGGAAGTGAAGAAGGCCGCCGACAAGGCCATCGCCGATGCTGAGAAGGCTGCGGGCGCCTGAGATGACCACGCCTCGCGGGTTCCGCGACCGCGCCGACGACAGCCTGTTCACGCTGCTCGGCGAGGTGCCCGAGCTCGTCCGCAATCTCGTCGTCGCCGAAGTCGACTCGGCGAAGACCTGGGTCAAGAGCGCCGGCAAGCAGGCGGGCCTCGGCGGTGTCTGGTTCATCGTCGCCCTGTTCTTCCTCTTCTGGGCGATCCCCGCGCTCGGCGCGTTCGCGATCATCGGGCTCGCGTCGTGGATGCCCGCGTGGCTGTCCGCACTCATCGTGCTCGTCGTGCTGATCGCGGTCGCCGTGGTCGCCGCCATCCTCGGCATCCTCCGCTTCAAGAAGATCGGGAAGAGCGAAAACCCCGTGCAGTCGATCGCCGTCGACGCGCGCATCGTGAAGGACGTGGCAGATGAGTATTGAGTCGCGCGGAGCCGCCCAGGCCCCCGTCCCCCGCACCGCGGTCTCGCTCGGGATCACGGATCCGGTCGAGAAGGCGCGCGCGGAACTCAAGGCCGCCCTCGCCGCGATCGAGGAGAAGACGAACGTTCCGAAGCGCATGACCCGCGCCGCGGACGACGCCGTCACGACCGCGCGCGGGTTCGTGCGGAAGAACCCCGTCGGCGGAGTCGTCGCCGTCGTCGGCACGGCCGTCGCCGTCGGCGTGGCGGTCTGGGGGATCGTGCGTCTGTACACGCGCTGACGACCGAGTGGACGCCGGGGGTATGCTCGATCCCAGGCAGTGGCGATGATGCGGAGGCTGCCGGCCCTGCCGACCCGAAAACGCAGCAGCGCATCCCGGGCCCGACAAGGTCGGAGACGCGAACTCGCGTGTCCGACGAGCACCACGAGAGTCGAGCATGAACACAGACCTGCAGCCCGCCGCGGGCGTGAAGCCCCTGAAAGGGTGGCGTGTGCTCGTGCCGCGCGGCGGACCGTGGGGAGACTCCGTCGCCGCGACGCTGCGGTCGCAGGGGGCCGTGCCCGTCATCGCGCCGCTCATCAACTTCGCCCCGTCGACCGACCAGGCCACCCTCGAACAGGCGCTCGACGATCTCGCCGCGGGGGCTTTCGACTGGGTGACCCTCACGAGCGCGACGACCGTCGACGTGCTGTACGCGTACCGCGCCCAGATCCCGGCGACCACGCGCGTCGCCGCCGTCGGTGAGACGACGGCGGCCGCGCTCAGCGCCGTGGGCTATCGCGTCGACCTCGTTCCAGACGAGGACAACTCCGCCGCGGGTATGGCCGAACAGCTCCTCGAACTGGAACCCCAGCCTCGCCGCGTGCTGACGCTCCGGAGCGAGATCGCCAAGCCCGTGCTCACCAAGCGGCTCACCGAGGCCGGTCACGATGTCCGCAGCGTCATCGCCTACCGCACGGTCGGCGTCCCGGTGACCGAGCGCATCGCGCACGACGTGCAGACGGGCCGCATCAACGCGATCCTCGTCACGAGCGGGTCGGTCGCCGAGCAGGTGCGAGAGCAGTTCCCCGACATCCCGGCATCCACGATCGTCGCCGCCATCGGGCCGCGGACGGCGAAGGATGCCCGCAAGGTCGGCCTCGGCGTCAACGCGGTCGCCCGCGAGCAGACCGTCGACGGGCTCATCGCGGCCGTGCAGAAGTTCCCGTTGCCGCACGCCACCGACGAGTTCGCGGTCTGACGAGACCGGATCGTTGTCGTGCTTGAGTCCGCGCGCATGAGCGCGCTGGCAGACTGAAGGCATGGTCACTCTGCTGCTCGATTCGACGCAGCTCGAGGTCGCCCTCTCGCCGGTCGAGCGGACGCTCTCGCGCCGATCCCGCCCCGTGCGGATCGAGCGGGAGCACATCCTGAAGGTCCAGCTGACCGACGACGCATGGACGTGGCTGCGCGGTGTGCCGAGCCCCGGCACGCTCGTGCGCGGCACGATCGCGATGGGCACATGGACGTCTGCGAGCGGTGACGATTTCGTCGTGGTGCGGCGTCGGCATCCGGCCGCCGTCCTCGACCTCGGCCCCGGTGCGGAGTTCTCCCGTCTTGTGCTGACGACAGCTCACGGGGTGGCGCTGACCCAGGCGCTGCGCCTCGACGTCGACGCGGAGCCCACGGTGGTCACCGATCTCGTCGCGGGCGTTCCCGCTCCGCGGACGCCGCGCCGGGCACGCGCTCCGAAGCCGGCGACGGCGTGAGGTGTGTTCGAGGGTCGCGGCGGTGTGAGCCTGTCGTGCGCTTCGCAGCGGGGTTCGTGAAGGGCGTCAGCTGACGTCGCGACGCCAGCTGAACAGCCAACCGAGCAGCAGGAACACCGCGGCGTAGCCGAGGAGGAGCAGGCCGCCCACCCACCACTCGAGCGTCGACCCACCCGCACCGGCCGCGCCGAGGCTCGAGTAGATCGATGCGCCGACGAGAGCGTCGGATGCCGCTCCGGGGAGGTATTTGGTGATCGGCGCGATCCCCTCGGCGACGGCGCCGATCGTTCGGAGGATCGGTTCGACGAACTGTGTGAAGGCGAGGAGGCCCACGACCGCCGCGACCTGATTGCGGATCAGGGTGCCGACGCCGATGCCGATCAGCACCCACAGGACGAGCGCGATGACCATGCGTCCCATGAGCGCCCATGTCGCACTGTCGCCGAGGCGGGTGTCGATGCCGAAGACGGCGAGCAGAGCAGCCCCCGCACCGACCGCCGCGATGATCGCGATCGCGGCGTAGAGGAGACCCATGACGACTCCCGCGACGACCTTGCCCGACAGGGCGACACCGCGCCGCGGCGTCGCAAGGAAGGTGGGCGTCAGCGTCTTGTGACGGAACTCGCCCGTCACGACGAGGGAGCCGATGAGGAGAGGGAAGACGTAGCCCACGGCCGTCGCGATGCTGTACACGAACGGCGGAAGTGTCTCGGCGGGGATGACCGGACCGTTCGTGGCATCCGCGGGCAATGAGCCGCTGGCGAGGGCGGCGAACGCGCCCGCGATGCCCGCGGCGCTCGTGCCGACGTAGAGGAACAACACGATCGCGAGGACCCACCAGATCGAGGTGGTGAACTGCTTGGTCAGTTCGGAGCGGGTCGCACGGACGAGGCTCATCGCTGCTCCTCCTCGGCGTCGGTGGGTGCGGGTTCTCGCGTGGAGGTGGGGTCGGGTGCCGGGGCGCTGTCGGGTGCGCTGGCGCTGGCGGGTGCGGGTTCGGCTGCGGGGGTGCCGTCCGGTGCCGCGGTGCTGTCGGGCGCGTGATCCGCTGGCGTCGCACCGTCAGGCGCGGGCGCGGCCGCGGCGGTGCCTGCGGGATCTGCTGCGGCTTCAGTGACCTCGGACGGGCCCCCGACCGTGGCATCCGTCGGCGCGGGCGCCGCCCCCGCCACCGAGGTGTGCACGCGCGTACCGTTGACGAGGTCGAGGAACACCTCTTCGAGGGCCGGGCCTCGGCGTTGGAGGTTCGACAGGGCGATTCCCGCGCTCGCGGCGATCGCGCCGAGGCGGGCCGGGTCGGCCTCGCGCACCGTGAAGCCCGTGCGCAGCTGCTCGTACGGGATCCCCTGCGCATCGAGCGCGGCGGCGAGGGCCGCGCGATCAGGGGCGTCGACGATCGTGGCGTAGTCGTCGGGCTGCGTGAGCCCGGCCATGTCGCCCTCGTAGACGAGGCGTCCGTTCGAGATGATCAGCAGCGACGAGACGGTCTGCTGGACTTCGGCGAGCATGTGCGAGGAGACGAGGACCGTGCGGCCCTCCTGGGCGAGCTGACGCAGGAACCCGCGCAGCCACTTGATGCCCTCCGGGTCGAGGCCGTTCGCCGGCTCGTCGAGCACGAGCACGCCGGGGTCGCCGAGCAGGGTGTAGGCGAGGCCGAGGCGCTGGCGCATGCCGAGCGAGAATCCGCCGACCTTGCGGCCCGCGACACCGGCGAGGCCGACGAGGCCGAGGACCTCGTCGACGCGGGCATCCGAGATCCCCGCCGCGCGGGCGTAGACGCGCAGGTGGTTCGCCGCCGTGCGGCCGGGGTGGAAGCTCGAGGCCTCGAGCGCGGCGCCGACCGTCTGCAGCGGATGCGGGAGGTCGGCATAGGTCTTGCCGCCGATCGTGGCCCGACCGCTCGTCGCGCGGACGAGGCCGAGCAGGATCCGCAGGCTCGTGGTCTTTCCGGCCCCGTTCGGGCCGAGGAAACCGGTCACGACGCCGGGCTCGACCCGGGCGGTCAGGCCGTCCACGGCGGCGACGGGTCCGAAGCGCTTCGTCACGGCGGTGAACTCGAGGACATGTCCTTCGGGCACGGGGGACCTCTCCTCGTCGCGGGCGTACTCTCCATCCTGCCGAAAATCGCCCCCGATCGGGGGACGCCGCGCCCAGCACGCCCCCCGCCGCGCGGTGGGCGGGCCGGCCTCGCCCCGCCCACCACCGCGCGGTGGCGTGACCAATGCAGGAGATTCGGTGTCGGCGCCCGCGTCACCCGCAGGATTCCGGGCCACTGCGACGCCGCGCGCACAGATCTCCTGCGTTGGTCACGCAACGCTCTCGCTCCCGTGCCCGCCCGCCGCTCGCTCCCGTGCCCGCCCGCCGCACTCTTCCGGGCCCCGACCGCACCCCTCCGGCTCACCCCGTCCGGGCCAACGCTTGCGGCCCGCCCCCCGCACCGGCCTCGCCCCGCCCGCCACCGCGCGGTGGCGTGACCAATGCAGGAGATTCGTGTCGGCGCCCGCGTCACCCGCGCGGTTCTGGGCCACCGCGACGCCGCGCGCACAGATCTCCTGCATTGGCCACCGCGAGTAACGTTGCCCGGGTGAGTGACCCCGTCGCAGCAGCCTCCGAGCCCACCGTCCTTGCGCGTGCCGACAGCGGCGTCGGGCACCTGACGCTCAACCGCCCGCGCGCGATCAACGCGCTCGACCTCGGCATGATCGAGGGCCTCGCGGCGGCGCTCGACGAGTGGGAGGACGACGCCGATGTGCAGCTCGTCCTGCTGGACGGGGCGGGGGAGCGCGGCCTGTGTGCGGGCGGCGATGTCGTGAGCCTGCACGGACAGGTGGTCGGCGGGCGGTCGGCGGAGACCGCCGGCTTCTTCCAGCACGAGTACGGCCTGAACGCCCGGATCGCCGAGTACCCCAAGCCCATCGTCGCGATCGCCGACGGCGTCACCATGGGCGGGGGCATCGGGCTGGCGGGCCACGCCGCGGTCCGCGTCGTGACTGAGCGCTCGCGTCTCGCCATGCCCGAGACGCGCATCGGCTTCACGCCCGACGTCGGCGGCTCGTGGCTGCTCGCACACGCGCCGGGCCGGATCGGCGAGTACCTCGCTCTGACGGGAGGCACGATGGATGCCTCGGATGCGATCTACGCCGGGTTCGCCGACGCGATGGTCCCGAGCGAGCGGCTCGCTGATCTGCGCGATGCGCTCCTGACCCGGGCCGACCCGGGGACGCCGGCCGAGATCGTGCTGCTCTTCGATGAGACCCCGGCGCCCTCGCGGCTCGCCGCGGCCCGGCCATGGATCGACGACGCGTTCGCCGCCGAGACCGTCCCCGAGATCCTGGCGCGTCTCCGCGCCCGGCCCGAGCCGGAGGCGATCGCCACGGCGGACGCTCTCGCCGAACTCTCCCCGACGGCTCTCACTGTGACGCTCGCCGCCGTGCGTTCCGCCCGCACGCTGCCCGACCTGCGTGCCGCCCTCGCGCAGGAGTACGGACTCGTGCTGTGGTTCGCGACGACCCAGCCCGATCTCGTCGAGGGGATCCGTGCGCAACTCGTCGACAAGGACCGCAGCCCGCGGTGGCAGCCCGCTGCGCTCGCCGACGTCGACCCGGCACTCGGCGCGCAGGCTCTCGCGTGGACGCCGCCGGTGCCGCTCTGGGGCTGAGGCGTGTTCGATTCGCCCCTGTCGGCGTCGGCGTACGAAGTGCTGCGCTGCGCGCCGGATGCCACCGACGACGACCTCCGCCGCGCGTACCGGCTCCGCCTGCGCGAGACGCACCCCGACACCGGGGGAGACGCGGCACAGTTCGTCCAGGTGCAGCGGGCGTGGGAGCTCGTCGGCACCGCGCCCGCGCGCGCAGCGTACGACCGCGGCCACGGGTTCGGCGCCGACGCTCCGCACTACGGGCCGGATGCCGGGGGCAGGCCCGGATCCGGGGCACCGGACGGCCCGAGTGGCCCCGGCGGCACGTGGCATCCGCCGCGTCGCGCCGCCGACACCCGCCCGCGGGCGCGCTCGTTCGGACAGCCCGGCGGGTGGCGGCGCGAGCGGTATCTGACCCTCATGCGCGAGTGGGTGGGGCGCGGTGCGGACCTCCCCGATCCGTACGACCCCGCGCTCGTGCGCGGCGCCCCGCGCGATCTGAAGCGTCTCCTCGCCGACGCGCTCGCCGAGGAGGCGACGGCGCGGATCGTCGGCGATCTCGGCATGGGTTACACGGTGTGGCATGACGTGGCCGCCGATCCGCGCGACCCGGGGCTCAAGCTCGACCACATCGTCCTCGGGCCGAGCGGGCTGTACGCGGTGCTGAGCGAGGACTTCGGGGGACCGGTGCGGATCCGTCGCGGCGAGTTGATCGGCGAGGGCGTCGACGGTGCGCCGATCGCCGATACCGTCGCCGCCGCCCGGGCCGTCGCGCGCGCGGCGCGCGTGAAGTTCAGCGGCGTCATCGCGGTGCTGCCCGACGACGACGTGCCGGCGGCGATCGAGGAGATCGGGAAGGTGCGGGGCCTCCCCGTGACGGTCGTGGCGCGCTCCGCGCTGTCGACCGTGCTGCGGCGCGGCATCTCCGGCGCGCGCGACATCGGCGGCAACGAGCTGTTCGACATCCGCACGCGGTTGCAGGGCGTCGTCCGCTTCGTGTGAGCGGCTCGCTGGGAGTGGGGCGGGCGCATGGCCGCACACGGTCGGCGCGCCTCGGCATCCGCCGTAGGCTCGGAGCATGGCGATCGGCGTGGTGATGCACACCTTCGACGTGCAGGTGGCGGATGTCGACCGCGGCGTGTACGAGGAACTCTCGCTGCGGCTCGCGCAGCACCCCTCCGAGACGACGGCGTTCATGGTGACTCGGCTGCTCGCGTACTGTCTCGAGTACACCGAGGGCATCGCATTCAGCGAGGGCATCTCGGCGACGAACGAACCCGCGGTGTTCGTGCGCGACGCGACCGGCGCGCAGACGGCGTGGATCGAGGTGGGCTCGCCGGATGCCGAGCGGCTGCACTACGGCAGCAAGCTCACGGGCCACGTCGCGGTCTACACGCACCGGGACCCCGCCCGGGTCCTGCCGCAGTACGCCGGCAAGCGGATCCACGACGCCGAGAAGGTCGTCCTGACGTCGTTCGACCCCGGATTCGTGGATGCCGCAGCCGCGGCCGTCGAGCGGCGCAACTCGGTCACCCTGTCGGTGACCGAGGGACAGCTCTACCTCGACATCAACGGGGTGAGCCTCAGCTCGGCCCTGCACCGGCACCCGCTCGGCTGAGGGGCCGCGGCAGGCCGCCAGGCCGGCCGGTCGAACGGCCCAAAAGGCCGCACGAACCCCTCAGAACCGTTCGGCGAGCCAGGCGGTCTGGCGCAGCCAGTGGTGGAAGCCGCCGCCCTCGTGCCCGTTGAACTCGTAGACCTCGATGCTCTTGTCCTCGGCGGGGATCGCGTTGAACGCGGCGAACACCGTCGAGGGCAGCACGATGTCGTCCATGAGGGCGACGGACAGTAGCGAGGGCGCGATCTCGGTGAGCCCGACGTAGGCCGTGAGCCCCGTCATTCCGAGGATGTGGAGGGACGTCGACAGCGGCACACCGGGGATCTCCGTGACGGGGCGGAAGGCCGCGGCATCCGCCTGCACGGTGTCGGTCCAGCCGCTCTGGTGCAGCACCGCGGCGCCGACGGGCAGCGCATCGGACGCCGATTCGACGACCCGCCCCACGGCGCCGCCCGTGATCGTCTCGCCGAGCGCGTACGGCGCGACGTAGCTGCGCGCGTCGTTCATGCGCCCGCGCATGTACGGGTCGACGGAGACGAAGAGGTTCGCCACGCGCACCTGCCCCGGCTGGAGCGGGCCGTTCTCGATCGTGACGGTCTCGAAGTCATCGTGCGTCGGCCAGCCGTTCGGGCGGGCGGCGAGGTGGATCTGGGTGGAGGGGAACGAGGTCATGAGGTCTTTCGCGTGTCTTCCGGGTCGTGAAGGGGAGAAGGAGAGGGGCGGGTCAGATCAGGATGCCGATGGCGAGCGCGATCACGGCGAGCAGCGGCAGGACGCCCTGTTTGAGCGCGGCGCCGGCCTTGTCGGGGCTCGAGACGAGCAGGACGAGCGCGGCGGCGGCCATCGATCCGGCGCCCGCGAAGATGAGCGTCGCGCCGACGACGGTCGCGCCGACGACGGTGAGGATCACGCCGAGGCCGGCGACGATCGCGAGGAACAGGTTGTAGAAGCCCTGGTTGAAGGCCATCTCGCGGGTCGCGAGGGCATCCGCCTCGGTCGTGCCGAACACGGCGCGGGCGCGGGTGGTCCAGGCGAACGACTCGAGCCAGAAGATGAAGACGTGCAGGAGCGCGGCGAGCGCGGTGAGCACGAGTGCGGCGATGATCATGGTGTCCTCTTCCGTAAGCGCTTCTCGACTGATTATGAACTGACTGTTTCAATATATACTGAAACGGTCGGTTCTGAAAAGTCGGAGGATGTCGGGAGGGGAACGGATGGCGCGGACACGCGAGTTCGACCGTGCTCTGGCGGTGCGCGCGGCGCGCGCGTACTTCTGGGAGCACGGGTACGAGGCGGCCTCGATCTCCGGGCTCGAAGAGGCCACCGGGCTCAACCGTTCGAGCATCTACAACGAGTTCGGCTCCAAGCGGGGGCTGTTCGACGCGGCCGTCGAGAGCTATCTCGCCGAGATCGTGCGCCCGCGTCTGCGACCCCTCGTCGCCGACGCGGTCTCCGCCGACGCGCTCGCCGCGTACCTCGACGGCCTCGCCTCCGCCATCGCCGTCCCCGCGTCGCCGGCGGCCGCGAACGGATGCCTCCTGATCAACGCGGCCGGGGCTCCCATCTCCCGCGACACCGAGGTCGCCCGCGTGATCGAGGGCTATCGGCGCGAGCTCCGCGACGCGATCGGCCGCGGCGTCGATGCGGCGAGACCCACGGATGCCGAGCCCGACCGTCGACAGACCGCCGATGCCGTCACGGGGCTCGTCGTCGCAGCCCTCGCCCTGGCCCGTCCGGCGCCGGATGCCGCGGCGGACGCCCTCGCGACGGCGCGCGCCCTCGCCGGTCGGGGCTGAACGCCGCCCCGGCGGCGCTTCCCGGAGCGCCGCCCTCTGGCCCCCGCGGCCAGTCCTCACCGGAGATTCGCCCGCACGTCTAACGTGACGTGCGGGTTGGTGCCGCTACTGTCGCGTCAACCCGACGACGATGACCCGGAGGTTCCCGCCGTGAGCGATTTCGGATCCACCACCCCCATCCACCTGGAACGCCCCGACGGGAAGGGCCTCGCCAGCGGAACGCTCGGGCTGTGGGGGTCGACGGTCATCGGCCTGGCATCCACGGCTCCGGTCTACTCGCTGGTCGCGACACTCGGCTTCGTCGTGCTGGCCGTCGGGGCGCAGGCGCCGATCGCCTTCGTGATCGCCTTCGTGCCGATGCTGTTCATCGCCTTCGCGTATCGCGAACTCAACAACGAGATCCCCGACTGCGGCACGACGTTCACCTGGGCGGCGAAGGCCTTCGCCCCGCGGGTCGGATGGATGGGCGGCTGGGGTGTCGCGGTGGCCGGGATGGTGGTGCTCGCCAACCTCGCGCAGATCGCGTCGGTCTACTTCTGGAACCTCTTTGGGCTCGAGCTCGCGAACAACGACTGGCGCATCATCCTCGTCGCGGTCCTGTTCATCGCCGCGATGACGTGGGTGAGTTGGCGGGGCGTCGAGATCGGCGAGCGCATCCAGAACATCCTGCTCGCCATCCAGTACCTCGCCCTCGGCGTCTTCGTCATCGCGGCGCTCACGCAGTACTTCACCGGCACCGCGCCGGGCGCCACGCCGTTCTCCTGGGAGTGGCTCAACCCGTTCGCGTTCACCGACTATCACGGGTTCATCGAGGCCGTGCTGTACGCCCTCTTCATCTACTGGGGCTGGGACACCTGCCTCGCCCTCAACGAGGAGACGAAGGATCCGAAGCGCATCCCCGGGCGCGCGGCGCTGCTGACGACGATCATCCTGCTGTTCACCTACGTCGCCGTCACGATCGCCGCCATGATGTACGCCGGTCTCGGCGACAGCGGTACGGGCCTCGGCAACGAGGCGAACGCCGACGACTTCTTCCTCGCGATCAAGGACGGGCTGCTGGGCCCCTGGGGCTGGCTGCTCGTCGTGGCCGTCCTCATCTCGGCGGTCTCGTCGACCCAGACGACGATCCTCCCGACGGCGCGCGGCACGCTCGCGATGGGCGTGTACCGCGCCCTCCCCGCACGCTTCAAGCAGGTGCATCCGGTCTACAAGACGCCGTCGTTCTCGACGATCGTCGGCGGTGTCGTCGCATCCGCGTACTACGTGGGCATGACGCTCATCAGCGACAACATCCTGCAGGACTCGATCGCCTCGCTCGGCCTCGCGATCGCGTTCTACTATGCGATCACGGGCTTTGCCTGCGTCTGGTACTACCGGCGTGAGCTCAGGAACTCGGCGCGCGACCTGTGGTTCCGGGGGATCTTCCCGCTCCTCGGCGGGCTCCTGCTCACCTACGCGTTCGTGCAGTCCGCGGTCGATATGTGGGACGTCGACTACGGGAACACGGTCCTCCTCGGGATCGGAGGCACCTTCGTCGTCGGGATCGGCGCGCTCCTCCTCGGCGTCGTGCTGATGTTCATCTGGTATCTGTTCCCCCGCTCGAAGCCGTTCTTCCGCGGCCAGAGCCTCAACCGCGACACCCCCGTCATGGTGCCCGAGGAGCCGGGCGAGTACACCCGCTCCATCGACGGAGGCATCTGAGCGGCGCCTGAACCGCGCGGAGCGGTCGGCCGCACGGTGGGAGGATGGATGCCATGACAACCGACGTCCCGCCCCGCACCGTCGTCGTCACGGGCGCAGGCTCCGGCATCGGGCGGCTCGTCGCGGCGGCCCTCCACGCCCGGGGCGACCGGCTCGTGCTCGTCGCGCGGGACCTGACCCGCGCGGATGACCTCGCCCGCGAGTTCCCCGGCAGCGTGCCGATCGTCGCCGACCTCGCGCGACCCGAGGCGATCGCAGACGCCGTGGCCGAGGCCGCGCTGCCGGACAGGATCGACGGCGTGATCCACGCGGCAGGTGTCGTCAGCCTCGGCACCGTCGCCGACCTGCCCCTCGTCGCCTGGACGAGCCAGCTCGCCGTCAACCTCGTCGCGCCCGCCGAACTCACCCGCGTGCTCCTGCCGCGCCTGCGCGCCGCGCACGGGCAGGTGCTCTTCGTGAACTCGGGGGCGGGTCTTTCCGCGCACCCCGAGTGGGCGGCGTACGCGGCATCCAAACATGGCCTGAAGGCGCTCGCCGACGCCCTGCGCGGTGAAGAGGCCGCCCATGGCGTGCGGGTGACGAGCATCTACCCCGGACGCACCGCGACGCCGATGCAGGAAGAGGTCCACCGGCAGGAGGGCGCGCCCTACGACGCGGAGCGGTGGATCGACCCTGCCTCCGTCGTGGCGGCGATCCTCACAGCGTTCGACCTGCCGCCCGACGCGGTGATCAGCGACCTGACCGTGCGGCCCGGGCCGCGATGAGCGCGGCACGCGTGCCGCGGGAACGGAAGGGACACGACGGTGACTGACCTGGTCGGCACGATCGTGCTGATTCCGCTGCTGGCGGTGCTCGCCCCGCTCGCCGCCCGCGCGATCCGCCCTTGGTTGCCCGTCCCCGTCGTCGTGTTCGAGCTCGTCCTCGGCATCCTCGTCGGGCCGAGCGTCCTCGGCTGGACCGGGCCGAACCAGTACATCGGGCTACTCAGCCAGTTCGGTCTCGCGATGCTCTTCTTCGTCGCCGGCACCGAGATCGACTTCGCGGGTCTCCGGGGACGCACGGGCCGGCGCGCGAACCTCGGCTGGATCATCTCGCTGGCGCTCGCCGTCGCCGTCGGGTTCCTCATCACGCCGGGACTCGGCGCGATCGTCGTGGGGATCGCGCTGTCATCGACCGCCCTCGGCACGCTCCTGCCGATCCTCCGCGACGCCGGCGAGCTGAAGACCCCGTTCGGCAAGGCCGCGAGCGCCCTCGGCGCCGTGGGCGAGTTCGGTCCGCTGATCGCCATCTCGATCCTGCTCAGCGGGCATCGCCCCGGCCCCGCCGCCCTCGTTCTCGTCGGTTTCCTGCTCATCACGGCCGGCGCCGTCTGGTACGCCCTCAAGGGCCCGCGCGGCGCGTTGCACCGCTTCGTGAACGCGACGCTCCACACGTCGGGGCAGTTTGCCGTACGCGTCGTCATCCTGATCCTCCTGGGCCTCGTCGCCCTCAGCATCGTGCTCGACCTCGACATGCTGCTCGGGGCCTTCGCGGCCGGGATCGTGTGGCGCCTCCTCATGCGCGACGCCGACCCGCTCGACCACGAGGCCGTCGAGAGCAAGATCGAGGGGCTCGCCTTCGGCTTCCTCGTGCCGCTCTTCTTCGTCTACACGGGCGTCACGTTCGATCTCGGCGCGCTCCTCGCCGATCCGCGCCTGCTCGCGCTCGTGCCGGTCGCACTCGTCGTGATGCTCTTCGTGCGCGGCCTGCCCTCGACCCTCGCCGCGCCCGCGGGCTCGGACGGCCGGACGAAGACCGCCCTCATGCTGCTCGGCGCGACGGGGCTGCCGATCATCGTCGCCGTGACCGGCATCGGCGTGAAGCAGCAGCTCATCTCGAGCGGGCTCGCCTCCGTGCTCGTGGGCGCGGGCATGCTCTCGGTCCTGCTGTTCCCGCTCATCGCGATGGCTCTGCGCGGTTCCGCGGCGGCCGACGAGGTGGCCGGGGGCGAGGGCGACGCGGGCGACCCGCACGATGTGATCCCGGGCGAGGCCATCCCGGACGAGGCGTGACGGTGGATGCCTCGGCGCTGTTCGACGCCGCCCGCGCCCGCCTCGCGGGCTCACCCCAGGAGCGCCTGGGCGACTGGGCGGCCGCGCGGAAGCTCCTCGGCTTCGGGCGCGCCCCGCGCATCGTGCCGGTCGGCTCCGCCTGGCACGTCGGCGTCCTCCTGATCGGGGATGCCCGCGTGTACGCGACGGGCGAGGTGCTCCGGGCGCGCGCCGAGGCGATCCGCGGTTACACCGCGCAGGCTCAGCGCGAGCGATCCGAGCGGGCCGCGGCCGCCGCGCGCGGCGGCTTCTCCGAAGGCGAGGTCGTCCACGTGGGGGCAGCACTCATCGACCTCGACGCCCTCGCCCGCGGCGAGGCATCCGGACCGCTGTCGCTCGTGTCGGGCATCCCGCACGTGCAGTGGTCGACGACGGGGGCGCCGCGCCCGCTCGCCGGCTACCTCGACGAGCAGTTGGCGCTGCGCTGACGGACAGGGCCGAGAGCGGCGGTCAGACCTCGAGCCCCACCGCCGCCGAGCAGCGGGCGAGCTCCTCCGCGCTGAGCACGAGGTCGGCCGCGCGCGCCGAGTCGATGATGGATGCCGCGCGCCGCGCACCCGGGATCGGCACGACGACCTCGTCGAGCGAGAGCTCCCACGCGAGGACGACCTGCTGCGGGCTGACGCCGTGCGTGTCGCCGATCTCGCGGAAGGTGGCGTAGCGCTCGCCGACGGCCCGCGCCCCGCCGCCCGTGCCGCCCAGCGGGCTCCACGGCAGGAACGCGATGCCGCGCTCGGCGCAGTACTGCAGCTCGTCGTAGCTGCCGGGGTGGCGGGGGGAGAACTCGTTCTGCACGCTCGCGAGGTTCCCCTCGCCGAGCACCTCGATCGCGATCGCGATCTCCTCGACGCTCGCGTTCGAGATGCCGATCGCCCGCACGAGTCCCTCGTCCTGCAGGGTCTTCAGGTTCTGCATGATCTCGCCGTAGACGATCCACCGGTCGGGGCGGTGGTAGTGGTACAGGTCGATGACGTCGATGCCGAGGTTCTCCATCGATCGCTCCGCCGCGCTGCGGAGGTAGTCGAGCGACCCGTCCCGGCCCCAGTCCTTCTCCGCAGTGCGGGTGATGCCGCCCTTCGTGCCCACGAGGATGCCCGCCGGGTCGCCGTCCCACGAGGCGAGCGCGTCGCGGACGATCCGCTCGTTGTGACCCATCTCGTCCCACGACGGCGCGTAGATGTCGGCGGTGTCGATGAAGGTGACGCCGGCGTCGAGCGCCGCGTGGATCATCGCGATCGCCTCGTCGCGCGGGGGCAGGTGCCCGTCGCCGTTCATCGAGACGGGCATGGCTCCGAGTCCGATCGCGGACACGGTGAAGGGACCGATCGTGCGCTTCTGCATGCCTTCAGTCTGTCAATCACACCAGTCGCCGGAATGGCTCGGCGCGAGATATGCGCCCGAAACCTGCTGCGCCTAGGCTGAAAGCCTCGGACAGGGGAGACGTGCATGCAGGTATGGCCCGGGTCGGCGTATCCGTTGGGGGCGACGTTCGACGGCAGTGGAACGAACTTCGCCCTGTTCAGTGAGGGCGCGGAGCGGGTGGAGCTGTGCCTGTTCGGCGATCGCGGCAAGGAGACGCGCGTCGAACTGCGCGACGTGGATGCCCACGTGTGGCACGCGTACCTGCCAACGATCCAGCCCGGTCAGCGCTACGGGTACCGCGTGTACGGGCCGAACGATCCGGCATCCGGTCAGCGCTTCAATCCGAGCAAGCTCCTGCTCGACCCGTATGCCAAGGCCGTCGAGGGCCAGGTCGAGTGGAACCAGTCGGTGTTCGGCTACCAGTTCGGAGACCCCGACTCGCGCAACGACGACGACTCTGCGGCCGCGATGATGAAGGGCGTCGTCATCAACCCGTTCTTCGACTGGGCCGGCGACCGGCTGCCGAAGACCCCGTACGCCGAGTCGGTGATCTACGAAGCGCACGTGAAGGGCCTCACCGAGCGGCACCCGGACATCCCCGAGGAGATCCGGGGCACCTACAGCGCGATCGCGCACCCCGTCATCATCGAGCACCTGAAGCGCATCGGCGTCACGGCGATCGAGCTCATGCCCGTGCACCAGTTCGTGAACGATTCGACGCTGCAGGAGAAGGGGCTGTCGAACTATTGGGGCTACAACACGATCGCCTTCCTCGCGCCGCAGAACACGTATGCCTCCTCCGGCCAGCGCGGCCAGCAGGTGCAGGAGTTCAAGGGCATGGTGCGGGCACTGCACGCCGCGGGCATCGAGGTGATCCTCGACGTCGTGTACAACCACACCGCCGAGGGCAACCACATGGGCCCGACCCTGTCGATGCGCGGGATCGACAACGAGGCGTACTACCGGCTCGAAGAGACCGACAAGCGGTACTACACGGACTACACGGGCACCGGCAACAGCATGAACGTCGGGAACCCGCACACGCTGCAGCTCATCATGGACTCGCTGCGGTACTGGGTGCTCGAGATGCACGTCGACGGGTTCCGGTTCGACCTCGCGGCGACCCTTGCGCGCGAGTTCTACGAAGTGGACCGCCTCGCGTCCTTCTTCGAAATCGTGCAGCAGGACCCGGTGATCAGCCAGGTGAAGCTCATCGCCGAGCCGTGGGACCTCGGGCCGGGCGGCTACCAGGTCGGGAACTTCCCGCCGCAGTGGACGGAGTGGAACGGCAAGTACCGCGACACCGTCCGCGACTTCTGGCGCGGCGAGCCGTCGACCCTCGGCGAGTTCGCGTCGCGGCTGACGGGTTCGGCCGACCTGTACGAGCACAACGGGCGGCGGCCCGTGGCATCCATCAACTTCGTCACCGCGCACGACGGCTTCACCCTCCGCGACCTTGTCTCGTACAACGAGAAGCACAACGACGCGAACGGCGAGCAGGGCAACGACGGCGAATCGCACAACCGGTCGTGGAACTGCGGCGTCGAGGGCCCGACCGACGACCCGGCGATCCTCACGCTGCGCGCCCGGCAGCAGCGGAACTTCCTCGCCACGCTCCTGCTCAGCCAGGGCGTCCCGATGATCGCCCACGGCGACGAGCTCGGCCGCACGCAGCAGGGCAACAACAACGGCTACGCGCAGGACAACGAGATCACGTGGGTCGACTGGGAGCACGTCGACCAGCCGCTCGTCGAGTTCACCGCCGCCGTCACGCGGTTGCGCCGCGAGCACCCCACGTTCCGCCGCAGCCGGTTCTTCAACGGCCGCCCGGTCAAACGCGAAGAGGGGGCGCCGATCCCTGACATCGCGTGGCTGCGCCCCGACGGCACGGAGATGCAGCCCGAGGACTGGGAGTCCGGCTTCGGTCGCGCAGTCGGCGTGTTCCTCAACGGCGGAGGCATCCGCGAACGCGACCGCCGCGGTGAGGAGATCAGCGACCGGCACTTCTTCATCCTGTTCAACGCGGGCGATGACACCGTGTCGTTCACGATCCCGCGCGCAGAGTTCAGCCCGAAGTGGGAGGTCGTCGTCGACACGACCGGCGAGTACACCGACGGCAACCCGCGCGACGGAGGCGACCAGCTCGCCGTGGAGGGCCGCTCGCTCATGGTCCTCCGCGACTACGAGGAGGAGGTCGCGGGAAGCACCGACCACTCCGTGGCCGCGTCGCTCGCCGCGTTCACGTCGCCGATCGACATCGTCCGCTCGCCCGCACCGCACGCCGAGCTGCCGCACTGACCATGACACGACTGCCCCGTTCGACGTACCGGCTGCAGGTGCGCGAAGCGTTCGACCTGGATGCCGCGGCGGACGTCACCGGCTACCTCCGCGACCTCGGCGTCTCATGGGCGTACCTGTCGCCGATCCTGCAGGCCGCGTCAGGCTCCGACCACGGGTACGACGTCGTCGATCCGACGCGGGTGGACGAGTCGCGCGGCGGCGCGGAGGGCCTCGCGCGCTTCTCGGCGGCGGCGCGGGCGCGGGACCTCGGCATCCTCGTGGACATCGTCCCCAATCATCAGGGCGTCGCCGCGCCGGCGGAGAACCCGTGGTGGGCCGATGTCCTGACCCACGGCGAGGGTTCCGCGCACGCGGCATCCTTCGACATCGACTGGGCGCACGGCGGCGGTCGGGTGCAGCTGCCGGTGCTCGGCGACGAGCTCGACGCGGTGCTCGCAGCGGGGCAGCTCGAGGTCTCGCCGCCCCTGGCAGATGACGCGGTCGACTCCGGCGGATTCGGGGGCTTCGGGACGGCGCGGTACTTCGACCTCGTGCTGCCGCTCGCGCCCGGAACGGCGCCGCTGCGCGCGACGACGGATGCCGCGGCCGTGCGCGACGTGCTCGCACGGCAGCACTGGGAGCTGTGCTTCTGGCGTCGCACCGAGGAGGTCCTGAACTACCGGCGCTTCTTCACCGTCACCTCGCTCGCGGGCGTGCGCGTCGAGGACGATGCCGTGTTCGACGCGTCGCACGTCGAGATCCTGCGCTGGCTGCGTGAGGGCCTCGTCGACGGGCTGCGGATCGACCACCCCGACGGTCTCGCCGACCCCGGCGGCTACCTCGACCGGCTCGCGGGGGCGGCCGGCGGCGTGTACACCGTCGTCGAGAAGATCCTCGAGCCCGGCGAAGAGCTCCCCGGCTGGTGGGCGACGGCGGGGACCACGGGGTACGACGCGCTCGGGGAGATCGACCGTGTGTTCGTCGATCCCGCGGGCGAGGCCGCCCTCACCGAGATCGACACGGCACTGCGCGGGGCACCGGCCGACTGGGCCGAAATGATCGCCGGGACGAAGCGCGATATCGCCGACACGTCGCAGGCGGCGGAAGTGGCCCGGCTCGTCCGGTGTCTGCCGGCCGAGGTGCGCGACAGTCTCGCTGCAGACGTCACCCGCGATGCGCTCGCCGAACTCCTCGCCGCGTTCGCCGTCTACCGCGCCTACCTCCCCGCCGGAGTGGAGCACGTGACGGATGCCGCGGCCCGGGCATCCGCTCGCCGCCGCGACCTCGCTCCCACGATCGCCGCCCTCGCACCGCTCGTCGCCGAGCCGGGCACGGAGTTCTCGCGACGGTTCATGCAGACGACGGGGCCCGTCATGGCGAAGGGCGTCGAAGACCGGGCGTTCTACCGGTTCAGCCGGCTCACCTCTCTGACGGAGGTCGGCGGCGACCCGTCGCACTTCGCCGCCTCGGTCACCGACCTGCACGCGGCGTTCGCGCGGCGACAGGCATCCTGGCCGGACGCACTCGTGGCCCTGACGACGCACGACACGAAGCGCTCCGAGGACACCCGCGCGCGCCTCGCCGTGCTCGCCGAGGTGCCGGAGCGGTGGGCCGCGACGCTCTCAGGCCTTCGCGCGATCGCCTCGACGGGCGACGGGCCGCTCGACAACCTGCTGTGGCAGGCCGTCGTCGGGGCGTGGCCCGCGACCGCCGAACGCCTGCACGGCTACGTCGAGAAGGCCGCCCGCGAGAGTGCCGTCGGCACGACCTGGGAGAGCCCGGACGCGGCGTTCGAGGCCCGTGCGCACGCGCTCGTGGATGCCGCCTTCGGTGCGGCGCGGCCCGTGATCGAGGCGTTCGTCGCCGAGATCACGGATGCCGGTCGGTCGAACTCCCTCTCGGCGAAGCTCCTGCAGCTCGCCGGCCCGGGAGTGCCCGACGTGTACCAGGGCACGGAGCTGTGGGACCACTCCCTCGTCGACCCGGACAACCGTCGCCTCGTCGACTACGCCGTCCGCCGCGAGCTGCTCGCCCGGATCGACGGCGGGTGGCAGCCGCCGGTCGACGAGTCCGGCGCGGTGAAGCTGCTCCTCGTGTCGCGGGCGCTGCGGCTGCGCCGCGACCGGCCCGACCTGTTCACGCGGCACACCCCGCTGGAGGCGGCGGGCGAGGCATCCGACCACGTCATCGCGTTCGACCGGGGCGGCGCCGTCGCCCTCGCGACGCGCCTGCCGGTCGGGCTCGCCCGCCGGGGAGGCTGGGGCGACACCGCGGTGATGCTCCCCGCGGGTGTCTGGCGCGACGAACTGACCGGTCGCGAGGTCGCCGGCGGGCACGCGCCCCTCGCGCAGGTGCTTGCGGACTACCCCGTCGCGCTCCTCACGCGCTCCTCCTGACCCGCGCCCCGCGCCCGGTGCTCCGCGGACCTCACGAACTCCGCAGATCTGCACGTACCCCGCACCGCATGTGGCATCCGGGTGCGGAGTTCGTGACATTCTGCGGAGTTGGTCGCGCTGGAGTCGAACCGCAGGGTACCCCGCGCGATGCGCGCGCGGCCCGCTCGGGTGGTTTTGTGGCGCCGTGTGACGAACGGTGACGGCTTCTTACCGTCTGTAACCACCCGGTTTCCGGGCGTGCGGCGGCCCGTGGTGAGGTGATCGTCGCACCTCTTCCACCGCCGCACGCGCGGCGATACCCGCCAGGAGACCCGATGCCCCGCTTCGCCCGCACTCTCGCGACGACCGCCGTCGCTGCCGCGATCGCCCTGCTCGCCGCAGGGTGCTCGGCCGGCGGCGCCGCCTCCCCGTCCGGCGACGCCTCGGCGCAGCCGCAGGCCGGCGGCACGCTGACCTACCTCGAGCCGCAGACCTGGACGACGCTGTACCCGCCGTCCGCGGGCTTTTACCCCAACGGTGGCCTCGTGAACAACATCACCGACCGCCTGCTGTACCAGAACCCCGAGACCCTCGAGCTCGAGCCGTGGATCGCGACCGATTACACCGTCAACGCGGATGCCACGCAGTACACGTTCAATCTGCGTACCGACGTCACCTACTCGGACGGCACGCCGCTGACGGCCGCGAACGTCGTCAAGAACATCGACCTGTACGGCAAGGGCGACAAGGACCGCGCGCTCCCCGTGTCCGAGGCGATCAACAACTACGACCACGGCGAGGTCACGGGCGATCACACCGTCGTCTTCTCCTTCACGGCGCCCTCGCCCGGCTTCGCGCAGGCCGTCTCGACGATCAATTCGGGGCTCCTCTCCGATGCGACGCTCGACCGCAGCAGCGAGAAGTTCGGCCCCGGCAACGCGAAGGAGATCATCGGCAGCGGACCGTTCGTCATCTCCGACGAGCAGATCGGCACGAAGACGAGCGTCACCGCCCGCAAGGACTACAACTGGGCGCCGACGTCGGCCGCGCACCAGGGCGCCGCGTACCTCGCGGGCGTCGACTACGTCGTCGCCGCGGAGAACAGCGTGCGCGTCGGCACCGTCGTCGCGGGCCAGGCGGACATCGCCCGGAACATCCCCGCCCCCGATGAGGCCCAGTTCGCCGCCGGCGGGCTGTCGCTGCACGCCGCGGCCACCAACGGCGTGAACAACGGGCTCAGCTTCCGGTTCCGCGAGCCGCGCCTCGAAGACGTGCGTGTCCGCCAGGCGATCATCGCGGGCATCGACCGGCAGAAGATCGTCGACACCCTCTTCACGAAGAACTACCCGCTCGCCACAGGCGCGCTCGCCAAGACGGCGCTCGGCTACCTCGACACGTCGTCGTACTACGCGTACGACGCGAAGAAGGCGGCGACGCTCCTCGACGAGGCCGGCTGGAAGCTCGGCTCGGACGGCGTGCGCGAGAAGGACGGCGAGAAGCTCACGCTCACCTTCAACGAGGCGCTCCCGCAGCCGCGCTCGAAGGAGGTCGTGACCCTCATCCAGGAGCAGCTCGGCAAGCTCGGCATCACCGTCAACCTCTTCGCGGGCGACATGGCCGCGCAGACGAAGGCATCCACCGATCAGAGCACGCTCCAGGTGTACCACTCGATGGTCGGCCGCGCGGACTTCGACGTGCTGAAGTCGCAGTACTTCTCCAAGAACCGCAACACGCTGCTGAACCTCAACCCGGCCGACGGTTCGGTGGGCGACCCGGAGCTCGACACGTTGCTCTCGGCGATCGCATCGGAGCCCACCACCCCCGAGCGTCAGGCGGCCTCCGAGGCGGCGCAGAAGTATCTCGCCGAGAACGCGTACATCCTCCCGATCTTCGAGGAGCCGCAGGTCTTCGGCCTCACGGCCAAGGTGCACGGCTTCGAGACCGAGTCGGTCGGACGCCCGTCGTTCTACTCGACCTGGCTCGCGGGCTGACAGCCCCGCGGAAAGACTCGTCCACGGAGAATCCATGTCGTACGTCCTTCGTCGTGTGGGCCAGGCGGTGCTCGTCCTCGCTCTGGCCTACACGGCGGCATATCTGCTCCTCGCCGCACTGCCGGGCGATGCCGTCATCGCCCGGTACGGGAGCCCCGAGCTCGGCCTCACACCCGAGCAGATCGAGGCGATCCGGGAGTCGCTCGGCGCCGACCAGCCGCTCCTCGTGCAGTACGTCCGCTCGATCGCGGGCTTCCTCACGGGTGACTTCGGCTACTCGGTCGCGAGCGGCGCCGCCGTCTCGGACCTCATCGCGACGGCCCTGCCCCCGACGCTGACACTCGCCGCGCTGGGGCTCGCGCTCGCCGTCTTCCTCGCCGTGACGATCGCCTTCACGGCGACCTACGGCGCCGGTGGCGTGCTGCGGCGCGTCTTCCGCGGCATCCCGCCGCTGTTCGTCTCGCTGCCGGTGTTCTGGATCGGGATCATCCTCATCCAGATCTTCTCGTTCCGGCTCGGGCTCGTGCCCGTCATCGGCGCAGACCCGGTGCAGGCGCTCATCCTGCCGGTCATCACCCTGGCGATCCCGATCGCGGCGCCCCTGTCGCAAGTGCTCATGCGCTCGATCGACGAGGTGCGCGAGCAGCCGTTCGTTGCGGTCGTCCGCGCCCGCGGGGCGAGCACCTCGTGGCTGCTGTGGCGCAACGTCGCCCGGAACGCCCTCCTGCCGACCCTCACGATGGCGGGCCTGCTGTTCGGCGAGCTCGTCGGCGGCGCCGTCGTGACCGAGACCGTGTTCGCCCGTGCGGGCATCGGACAGCTCACGGCGCAGGCGGTCGCGAACCGTGACACCCCCGTGCTCCTCGCCGTCGTCGTGATCTCGACCGTCGCCTTCGTCGGCATCAACCTGATCGTCGACCTGCTGTTCCCCGTGCTCGACGCACGTCTTCGCGCCGGATCCCGTCGACGTGGTGCCGGAGGCGCCGGGGATGCCGGGGATGCCGCGTCGGCGACCGACACTCCGGCCGCTGATCGCGCCGTCGACGAGCTCGTGGATGCCACGGTCGGTCCATCCGCGGGAGCGACACCCGCCCCCGCCGCGACCCCTGCCCCCGCCGTCGTAGCCCGAGGAGGGAACCGATGACCGCCCTCGCCACGACGGCCGGCCTCGCCGGAGACACCGGCACCGAGCCGGGCCCCGCGTCCGACCGTCGCATCCGGTGGAGGAGCCTCCTCTCGCGCGTCGGCTTCGTCCTCCCCGCGATCGTGATCCTCGTCGCTCTGCTGTGGGCGCTGTTCCCTGGCCTGTTCACGGGGCAGGACCCCACCGAGACCGTCGCGCCCGCACTCCAGGCACCGAGCGCCGAACACTGGTTCGGCACCGACGCGACAGGCCGCGACCTCTACGCCCGCGTCGTCTACGGCGCATCGCAGTCGATCATCGGCGCCCTGGTCGCCGTCCTCGTCGGCCTCGTCGTCGGCACGGCGATCGGGCTCGCGGCCGGGGCCGTGGGCGGTGCGGTCGACGAGGTGCTCATGCGCGTCGTCGACGTCCTGCTCGCGATCCCCGCCCTGCTCCTCTCGCTCAGCGTCGTGATCCTCCTGGGCTTCGGCACGACCAGTGCGGCCGTCGCGGTCGGCGTCACCTCGATCGCGGTGTTCGCCCGACTCGCACGCTCACGCGTCGTGAGCGTGCGGGTGACCGATTTCGTCGAGGCCGCGTACGGCTCGGGTGGCACGTTCTTCGGCGTCCTGTGGCGGCACATCCTGCCCAACTCGCTCACACCGGTGATCGCTCTCGCGGCGCTGCAGTTCGGCTCTGCGATCCTGCAGATCTCGACCCTCGGCTTCCTCGGGTACGGCGCCCCGCCGCCGACACCCGAATGGGGCCTCCTCATCGCGGAGGGGCGCAACTACGTCGCGACCGCGTGGTGGCTCACGGTGCTCCCCGGCATCGTCGTCGTGCTCGTCGTACTGGCGACCAACCGTCTCAGTCAGGCGCTTCGAGGAGGGGATGCCGCATGAGTGCGCAGCCACTGCTGTCCATCCGTGACCTCGCCGTCCAGTACCGCACGCGTCGGGGTACGGTCGACGCGGTTCGCGGCGTCTCGTTCGACGTCGAGGCGGGGTCGGTCACCGCCCTCGTCGGTGAATCCGGTTCGGGCAAGACCACCGTCGCCCAGACCGTCATCGGTCTGCTGGCATCCAACGGCCACGTCTCCGCCGGGAGCATCCGCCTCACCGAGCGCACCGACGGGCCGACCGACCTCGTCGGCCTGTCGGAGCGGAGGTGGCGTCATCTCCGCGGCCGCTGCATCGCGTTGATCCCGCAGGACCCGGGCAACTCGCTCAACCCGGTCGCGACGATCGGCTGGAGCGTCGGCGAAGCCCTGCGCATCCACGGGTGGAAGGACCGTGCCAAGATCCGCGCGCGGGTCATCGACCTGCTCGAGCGCGTCGGCATCGACGACCCCGAGACCCGGGCGCGGCAGTACCCGCACGAACTGTCCGGTGGGATGCGTCAGCGCGTGCTGATCGCCGCTGCTCTCGCCCTCCGGCCGGAGCTGATCATCGCCGATGAGCCGACGAGCGCGCTCGACGTCACCGTGCAGCGGACGGTGCTCGACCTGCTCGACGAACTGCGCACCGAAACCGGCACGGGCATCCTGTTCATCACGCACGATCTCGCCGTCGCGGCCGACCGCTCCGATGCGGTCGTCGTGATGCGCGGCGGTCAGGTGCAGGAGGCGGGCCCGACGGCAGGCGTCCTCGCCGCGCCCCGTTCGCCCTACACGCGCACCCTCCTCGCCGACGCGCCGTCGCTCGCGCGCGTCGTCGAACGGGCGGCGCCGGATGCCTCCGTCTCCGCCACGGGGGAGCCGCTCGTCGAGGTGTCCGGTCTCACGCAGGAGTTCGTCCGCGCGGGGCGGTCTCCGCTCCTCGCCGTCGACGACGTGTCGTTCACCGTCGCGCGCGGCACGACCCACGCCCTCGTGGGGGAGTCCGGGTCGGGCAAGACGACCACGGGTCGCTCCATCGCGGGCTTCAACCGGCCGACCCGCGGCGGCATCCGGGTCGGCGGCACGGAGGTCACGGCACTCGCCGGCGGTCGCGCCCGGCGGGCGTTCCACCGCAGCACGCAGCTCGTGTACCAGAATCCGTACGCGTCGCTCGATCCGCGCCAGAGCATCGCCGATATCCTCGCCGAGCCGCTGCGCAACTTCGGGATCGGGTCGCGTGCCGAGCGCGCGGACCGGGTCGCGCATCATCTCGAACTCGTCGCACTCGCGCCCGAGCTCGGGTCGAGGCATCCGCGGGAACTCTCCGGCGGGCAGCGTCAGCGGGTCGCGATCGCGCGCGCCCTCATCGTCGAACCCGAACTGGTCGTGCTCGACGAGGCGGTCTCCGCCCTCGACGTGACGGTGCAGGCCCAGATCCTGCGCCTGCTCGCGCGGCTGCAGGCCGAGCTGGGGCTCACGTACGTGTTCATCTCGCACGACCTCGCCGTCGTGCGCCAGATCGCCGACACCGTCTCGGTGCTCCGCCGCGGCACGCAGGTCGAGCACGGCGCCGCCGCCGTGGTGTTCGATCACCCGCAGCACGCCTATACACGTGAACTGCTCGCCGCGATCCCCGGAGCGTCGCTTCGGGCAGAGACGGCGTCACTCCCGTCCGTCCCCCGCAAGGAAGAGGTCCCCGCATGAGCGGCCCCCGTCTCGGCTACTTCAGTCGCCTCCTCGAAGAGGCGTCCGCCGCCGACCGCTACCGCTTCGCGATCGAGCAGATCGTGCAGGCCGAACAGAGCGGCTTCGCCTCGGCGTGGCTCGCGCAGCACCACTTCGGTGAGCACGAGGGCGGGCTGCCCTCGCCGTTCGTGCTGCTCGCCGCCGTCGCGGAGCGCACGAGCCGCATCGCCCTCGCGACGGGCGTCATCACGCTCCCGCTCGACGATCCGCTCCGGGTCGCGGAGGATGCGACGGTGCTCGACCAGCTGAGCGGCGGGCGCGTGCAGCTGGGGCTCGCGACCGGCGGCACGCCGTCGTCGTTCGCCGCGTTCGGGCGCGAGTCCGACCGTCGCCGCGAGATCTTCGAAGAGCACTTCGAGGTGCTCCTGGATGCCCTGGAGGACCGGGGCATCCGCGGCACCGACTCCCGCATCTACCCCTCCGCCGGCGACCTGTCCTCGCGCATCTGGCAGGCGACGTTCTCCGCCGACGGCGGACGCCGGGCGGGCGAACGCGGCGACGGACTGCTGCTCTCGCGCACGCAGCCGCGCCCTGCCGAGACCCCGGACGCCCCGCTGCACGAGGTGCAGCTGCCGATCATCGACGCGTACCGTGCGGCGCTTCCGGACGGCGCGCCCGTGCGTGTGCTCGCCTCGCGCACGGCACTCGTCGTCGACCCCGAGAACCGCACCCGCGCCCTCGAACTGGCCGGCGACGGCCTGCGTCACCTCGCGCGCACCTTCTTCCGCCTCGACGCCGACGACCTCTCGCTCGACGACCTCGTCCGCATCACCGACACCCACGTCGGCACGGTCGACGAGGTCGTCGCCTCGCTCGCCGCCGACGAGACCCTCCCCGCCGCGAGCGACGTGTCGTTCCAGGTGCACTCGATCGCCGCGACCCACGAGCTGACCCTGCGGTCGCTGCAGCTCCTCGCCGAAGAGGTCGCGCCCCGACTCGGCTTCGACGTCGGACCGGATGCCGCCGCCGACCTCCATCGTGCGCACCGGCCGCTCACTCTCGCCGGCATCCCTACGGAAGGACACGCATGAGCGCCCCCGCCGCCGACATCATCGACCTGCTCGCCGGGATCGGCCCCGCCGATCCCCTCGCGGCCGTGCGCGATCAGCGCGCGCAGGCCCGCGCGAACGCCCAGCGCAGCTTCGAGGCGCTGCTCGAACCCACCGCACCCGGGACGTTCCCGCTCGCCGAGCGGTACGCCGTCGCGCTCTTCGTCGCGCGGTTGCACGGGTTCGACGCCGCCGAGGCGTTCTACGGCGACCTCCTCGGCGACGAGGCTCCCGAGCTCGAAGCCGTCGTGGCGGATGCCGCGACGGTCGCCGCCGCGACCGGACCCTTCGGCGGCTACCGCGAACCGAACCTGCGGGGCGAATCGGCGGAGGGCCTCCGGTGGAGCCCCGACACGGCGACCGCGCAGGCGCTCGGCGAGCGCCTCTCGGCGGCGTTCGCGCACACGCACCTGCTCGTCTTCCGTCCGCGCGAGGCGCGTGCGGAGGCGCTGCAGGCGCTCGTGGATGCCGGGTGGAGCGCCGACGACATCGTGTCGCTCTCGCAGCTCGTGGCCTTCCTGACGTTCGAGTTGCGCGTCGCGTGGGGGCTCCGCGTGCTCGCGGCGGCCTCCGCGGGCGCCACCGCCGTGGCATCCACCCCAGCTGCCGTCTCCGCCGCCGTCACCGAGGGAGCCTGACATGACCGAGATCGTCACCTCGTATCCCGAGCTCGCCCGTCCCGAGGAGTTCACCCAGCAGGGGCTCGGCTGGGTGCCGTGGCTGCTCCCGGTCGCCGAGGAGGACCTCACCGACCTCCAACGCGACGCGCTCATCGAGCCGGCGCGCACGAAGATGCCGTACTTCCGGCTGCTCGCCCGCGACCCCGAGGCGCTGCGTGCCCGCACGCTCACGGACCTCGACATCTTCTACAACGTGTCGGGCGGCATCGGGCGCGCCGAGCGCGAACTCGCCGCCGCGGCCACGTCCCGCCACAACGGGTGCGTCTTCTGCGCCTCTGTGCACGCCGCGTCGGCCACCCGCGAGTCGGGTCGCGAGGCGGACATCCAACGCCTGCTCGACGAAGGAACGGACGCCGACCTGGGCGACGAGACCTGGAACGCCGTCGTCGCGGCATCCGTCGCCCTCGCCGACACGCCCCTCGCGTTCGGCGCCGCGGACATCGCGCGCCTGCGCGCGGCGGGCCTCGACGACGCCGAGATCGTCGACGTCATCGGCGGCGCCGCCTTCTTCAACTGGGCGAACCGGCTCATGCTGTCGCTCGGCGAGCCCGAGGTCCCCGGCCGACGCGTCACCCGCTAGTCGTTCCCCCCTGCAGACAGCTGTCCCGCAGGCAATCCCCCGACACGCATTCCCCCCAAAGCGAGGACTCGCATGAGCATCCCCACCCTTCTCGACCACGTCGTGATCGCCGGCCCCGACCTCCAGGGGCTCGTGGACTGGTTCGCCGACCGCGCCGGCGTCGTCGCCGCACCCGGCGGTGCACACCCCACCGGCACCGCCAACGCCCTCGTCGCGCTGACTGTCGACGGCGCGCGCGGCCCGCAGTACATCGAGCTGATCGGGCCCAACCCCGACCGCGCCGAGCCGGAGCTGCCCGAGACGTTCGGCATCTCGACGCTCACCGCCCCGCGCGTGCAGGCATACGCCGTGCACCCGGCCGACATCGAGGCGACTGTCGCGACGGCGCGCGCCGGCGGCTACGACCCGGGCGACGTGAGCGACCTGTCGCGCCGCACGCCCGACGGCACGCTGCTCGAGTGGCGGCTCACGCGCGGCGAGCACCGCCGCATCGACGTGCCCTTCCTCATCGACTGGGGGACGACCCCGCAGCCGGGGCTGAGCGACATCCCGACGATCGAACTCGTCTCCCTCGTGCGCACCGAGCGCGACCCGGCGCCGCTCCAGCAGATCCTCGGCGCGTACGGCCTCGGCGACGGGGTGGCGGAGGTCGTCGCGGGCGACGACGCGGGCTTCCGGCTGACGCTGCGCACGGCCGCCGGCGACCTCGTCGAGCTGTGAGTGTCGACGCGCCCTCGGAGCGGCCCGCCGCGGCGCCTGCAGTGCTGGCGCCCGCTGTGCCGACGGATGCCGAGATCGCGGCCGCCGTCGAGCGCTTGCGACCCGAACTCGCCCGGCTCGCCCGCGACCTGCACGACGAGCCCGAGATCGGATTCGAGGAGCACGCCTCCGTCGCGCGGATCGCGTCGCTCCTCGCTGCGCACGGGGTGGATGCCGAGGTCGGCGCGTTCGGGCTCGACACCGCACTGCGGGCGGTCGCGGGTTCTGCTCCCGCAGGGGCCGCGGATGCCGGTGACGCCGGAGCGGACGCCCCGGCATCCGTCCCGCACTTCGCGATCATCGCCGAGTACGACGCGCTGCCGGGCATCGGCCACGCGTGCGGGCACAACATCATCGCCGCCGTCGCGGTCGGGGCGTTCCTCGCCGCGGCCCCGGTCGCCCGGAGTCTCGGGGGGCGACTGTCGCTCATCGGCACCCCCGCCGAGGAGAACGGCGGCGGCAAGGAGCTGATCATCCGCGCCGGCGGGTTCGACGACGTGGATGCCGCGGGCATGGTCCATCCGTCCAGCGGATCGGGCACGAGTTCGTTGCTCGGGCAGCGCACGACCGGGGTGCGACGGATCGCGGTGACGTTCCACGGGCGCGCGGCACACGCCGCAGGCGCGCCGTGGCTCGGTCGCAACGCGCTCGACGGCGTCGTGACGGCGTACCAGGGCGTCGCGCAGCTGCGTCAGCACATCCTGCCGACCGACCGCATCCACGGGATCATCACGGACGGCGGTGCCGCGCCCAACATCGTCCCGGAGCGGGCGTCGGCGCTGTTCTACGTCCGCTCGGCCGACGTCGCGGCGCTCCGAGAACTGACCGACCGTGTCGTGGCGGTGCTCGAAGGGGCCGCCCTCGCAACGGGGACCCGCGCCGAGATCGACCTCGACCCCGTCCCGCCCTACCTGCCGCTGCAGACCAACACGGCTCTGACCTCACGCTGGACGGAGGCGTTCGCCGCGCGCGGCCACGAGATCCCGCCCCCCGCCGCGCCGCCGCAGGGCGGTCCGTCTACCGACATGGGCAACGTCAGCCGGCTCGTTCCGTCGATCCACCCGTCGCTCGGGCTCGGCGGCCCCGACGACGTCTTTCCGCACAACGCCGCCTTCGCCGACCTCACGGTGCTCCCCGCCGCGATCGACGCGCTCGTGGATGCCGCGGCCGCCCTCGCCGCCACGGCCGTCGCCTACCTCGCCGACCCCGGTCTGCGCGCCGCCGCGGCGGCCGAGTTCGAGGCATCCGGCGGTCCCTCGCGCGGGGAGGACTGACTCGCGCGCGGGATGCCACGAACTCCGCAGTTCTGCGCGAACTCCGCACCCGTTCCGGCATCCGGGTGCGGAGTTCGTCACATTCTGCGGAATTCATCACCCGCCCCCGCGCCAGCGCCGCCTCGCGCCGGGCAGGATGGATCCATGACGATCGAGGTATGGGCGCCGCGCGCGGCGCGGGTGCGACTGCGACGGCCGGGTCACGCTGACGCAGAGCTCGTGGCACAGGATGCCGGGTGGTGGCGCTCCGACGTCACCCTGGCATCCGGTGACGAGTACGGCTTCGTCCTCGGTGACAGCGACACGGCCCGCCCGGATCCGCGCTCGCGCCGCCAGCCGCGCGGCGTGCACGATCTGTCTGCCTGGGACGACCCCGCCGCCTTCACCTGGAGCGACGGGGCCTGGACGGGTCGGCCGCTCGCCGGGGGCCTCCTCTACGAACTCCACGTCGGCACGTTCACCCCCGAGGGCACCCTCGACGCGGCGATCAGCAAGCTCCCGCACCTCGTCGAGCTCGGCGTGACCCACGTCGAGCTCCTCCCCGTCAACGCGTTCAACGGCACCCACAACTGGGGCTACGACGGCGTCCTCTGGTACGCCGTGCAGGAGGAGTACGGCGGCCCCGAGGCGTACCGGCGGTTCGTGGATGCCGCGCATGCCGCCGGCCTCGCCGTGATCCAGGACGTCGTCTACAACCACCTCGGACCCTCCGGCAACTACCTCCCCGAGTTCGGCCCTTACCTCCGCGACGGACGCAGCACGACGTGGGGCGCGTCGATCGACCTCGACGAGCGCGCCGTCCGCGACCACATCATCCAGAACGCGCTCATGTGGCTGCGCGACTACCACGTCGACGGGCTGCGGCTGGATGCCGTGCACGCGCTGCACGAGTCCGAGGACAGCCCCGAGCACATCCTCCACGAGCTGTCCGAGCGGGTGGATGCCCTGTCGACGCAGCAGGGACGGCCCCTGAGCCTCATCGCCGAGAGCGACCTGAATGATCCGGTCATGATCCTGCCGCGCGAAGCGGGCGGCCACGGGCTCGCGGCCCAGTGGGTCGACGACTGGCACCACGCGGTGCACGTCGCGCTCACGGGCGAGACCGACGGGTACTACGCCGACTTCGCCGATCCGGGCGCGCTGCCGAAGACGTGGCGGGGCGGATTCTTCCACGACGGTACGTTCTCGTCGTTCCGGGGCGTGGACTGGGGCGCTCCCGTGCCGCCGGAGGTCGCGTCGTGGCGATTCGTCGAGTTCGCCCAGGACCACGACCAGATCGGCAATCGCGCCGCCGGCGACCGGCTGAGCCAGACGCTCAGCCCCGCGCGCCTGCGCGTCGCGGCCGTACTGACCCTCACCGCGCCGGGCACGCCGATGCTGTTCATGGGCGAGGAGTGGGGCGCATCGACCCCGTGGCAGTTCTTCACGTCGCATCCCGAGCCGGAACTCGCCGAAGCCACCCGCCGCGGCCGCCGCGCGGAGTTCGCCCGGATGGGGTGGGATGAATCGATCGTCCCCGACCCGAACGACCCCGCGACGTTCGAGCGCTCGAAGCTCGACTGGACCGAGGCGGAGCGCACGGGGCACGCGGATCTGTTGCGGCTGTACCGCGAGCTCGCGCACCTGCGACGCGCGCACCCGGAGCTCAGCGATCCGAACAGGTCGGGGCATGCGGCAGAGAGCATTGCGCCCGGGCGCTGGGCGCTGCACCGCGGCGCCGCGACGGTGTACGTGAATCTGTCGGATGCCCCGTGGGAGCGCGACCTCGAGGGGCGCGGCGTGTGGTTCTCGACCGAACCCGCCGAGGCGCTGCCCGCCGGGTCACCGGCCACAGCACCCGGAGCACCGGCCGTACCCGCGGGACTCCTGCGCCTGCCGCCCGACTCCGCGGTCATCGTGGGACCGGTCGACGGGGACTGAGGCCCGCCCGGGCGGGGAGTCCCGCGAGCCTCCGGGTGATCGACCACGACCCGCACCCCGCCCGGGCGAACCCTCAGAACGCGGTCGCGAACGCGCGGAGGATCCGGGGCGGCTCGGTGAGGGATGCCGCGAGCACGGTCGCCGCGATCCGGTCGTAGTCGTGCGCGGCGAAGTAGCCGTCGTCGCGGTAGACCGCCATCCGCTCGGTGAAGGCGCGCCCGGTCGGCTCGGGGTGGAACTGCGTCGCGTACAGCGACTCTCCGACGCGGTACGCCTGCACGGGGCAGGATTCGCCCGTCGCGAGGAGCACGGCTCCGGCAGGCATCCGCTCGGTGCCCTCCTTGTGGGCGGTGAGCGCGTGGAACGTGTCGGCCAGCGGCCCGAAGAGCGGGTCCCTGCGCCCGGCGTCCGTCACCGTCACCGTCGTGGGGCCGGTGTCCTCCGGGTACGCGCGGCTCACCTCGCCGCCGAGGGCGCGCGTCGCGACGCCGATGCCGTAGCACGTGAACAGCGCCGCGATCGTGCCGGAGGCGGCGGTCTCGGCGAGCCGCGCGAGGTCGCCCTCGAGGCGCCGCTGCGTGTCGGTCTTGGTCGATTCGGGATCGGTCACGTTGAACGGACTGCCGCCGACGACGGCACCGCGCCACCGCGAGGCCGCATCGGCGGGGAGCGCCTCGCGGACGAGGTCCCAGCGCTCGAGTTCGCCGTCGCCGAGGCGCATCGCCGTGCGGAACGACTCGTACTCGGCCTCCGCGGCACCCGTCTGAGGTCTCGCGCAGAGGTAGACGAGCGGGCTCATGAAGCGAGTCTAGGCGGGGCCGGCGCAGTCGCGACGGTCCGGTGTATCAGAACGACCTTTCCCGTTCTCCTCACAATGTGGCCAGAATGAGCGGTATGACCGATGCCGATCCCTCGACCTCCCGCTCCGAGGACGACGGGGCCGAGGGCGGGCGCGGCGTCGCGCCCACGACCACGTGGGAACGGGCCGCGGATGCCTTCACGCGCTGGCAGAGTGGGGACCCTCGCGCGATGGATGAGCTCGTGCGCGCGATGTCGCCCGTGCTCTGGCACGTCGTCCGCGCCTACGGGCTGGAGGCGATGCTCGCCGAAGACGTCGTCCAGGCGACCTGGCTCACCCTCGTCCGTCGTCACGAATCCGTGCAGGATGCGCGGGCGATCGCCGGCTGGCTCACGACCACCGCACGCCGCGAGGCGTGGCGCGCGGGGCGCGCGGGGCAGCGGGTGCGCACGACGGACACGGTCGATCTCGAGCCGCTGCTCCCGAGCGAGGAGTCCGCCGAAAGCCGTGCCGAACTCAGCGATCGCGACAGTCGGCTGTGGCGGGCCGTCCACAGCCTCGACGAGCGCTGCCGGCGGCTTCTGCGCATCGTCGCGTTCGACGAGCGACCCGACTACACCCGTATCGCCGACGACCTCGGCATGCCGGTCGGCTCGATCGGACCGACCCGGGGCCGCTGCCTCGGGAAGCTTCGCACCGCCCTCGCGGCGGATGGATGGAAGGGGGATGACCGTGACTTCTGAGGCGACGGGATCCGATGCTGTGCTGCTGGCCGCGCTCCGGCGCACGTGGGAGACGGTCGATCCGGTGCCGGCGGAGTTCGTCGACGCGATGGTCGCCGCCGTCGCGAGCGACGATCTCGGCCGCGAGTACGCCCTCCTCACCCTGCTCGACAGCGACGCGACCTCGCCCGTGCGCGGCGACGCCGACATGCTCACGCTCCAGTTCGGCGACGGCAAGACGAACCTTCTCGTGCACGTCACGCCCGCCGAGCGCGACCTGCACCGGCTCGACGGGTGGGTCGACGGCGACGTGGCGGACGTCGTGCTCCTCGCCGAAGGGGAGGAGCGCTCCGCCGACGTCGACGGAGGTCGCTTCAGCATCGACGCCGTTCCGTCGGGGCTCTGCCGTCTCCGGGTCGTCCTGTCCGCGGCACCCGTGCCGGGCGCGCCGGCCGAGCTGCTGACCCCGAGATTCGAGATCTGACCCGCCGCGCCGCACCGCGGCATCCGACATCGCTCACCTGAGGAGGACGCATGACACCCGAGGACATCACAGGCGGCCCGAGCGGCCAGCCCGAGAAGTGGACTTGGCGCGATCGCGCCCGCGGATCGGTCGTCTCGGCGACGGTGCTCGACCCCGGCACGGAGCCTCTCGATGGCATCGAGGCGTTCCAGACCGCGTATGTCCCCGACCGTCTGCTCCTCTCCGACGGCGTCGACGGCGGGCTCCTCGAAGGCAACTACACCCGGGTGCGTGAAGCGGCGGCCGTCTTCGGCTGGGGGGTCGTGCGCGAGCGCCTCGACGGAACCGAGCTGAAGGACGACGAGCGGGTCGAGGCCCGCCTGCCGGGAGCCCCGACCGTGATACGCGTGCGGCTCACGACGCCGGATCGCGCGAGCGGGGTCTCGCCGGCGCTCCCGGATGCCTGGCGCGTGCTGCAGCAGGTGCGCCGCGGCATCCTCGGCGGGCCGGACGCCGTGCGCGGCCGCGATGGGCGGGTCGACGCCGGTGCGAGCCTGCGCGCCGTGGGAGCGGACCGCATCGGCCTCGATCACGTCATGACGGTCGACCCGATCGGCGTCAACCCGTACACGAAGTCGAATCCGTACACGAAGTCGAACCCCTTCACGAAGTCGAATCCGTACACGAAGTCCAATCCCTACACGAAGTCGAACCCGGTGGGGGAGTACGGCGAGTGCGGCACCGGCGGGCGGCAGCCGGTCGCGTGGGTGGGACCGGCGCCGCGCCTGCAGAAGGTGGCGCCGGGGCGGCGTCGCCCCGTCGTCGCCGTGCTCGACACGGGAATCGGTGCGCATTCCTGGCTTCCCGACACGCTCGTCGATCGCGATGTGCGCCTCGACGGCGCCCCCGTCGGGATCCACGACGAGGCGAACCCGGAGATCTACCCCGACCTGTACGGACCGCTCGACGGGGAGCTCGACCCTGTCGCGGGGCACGGCACGTTCATCGCCGGGATCGTGCGGCAGGTGGCCCCGGATGCCGCGATGCTCGCCGTCCGGGTCGCCGACGCGCTCGGCGTCGTCGAGGAGTCGCTGCTGATGACGGTGATCGAAGACCTCGGCATCCTCATGCAGCGGTTCCGCGCCGGTGACCCGACCGGTCGTCCGATCGATGTCGTCAACATGTCGCTCGGGTATTACCACGAGACCCCGGAGGACGGCCTCTACACGCGGGACCTGTACGACCTCCTGGCCGTGCTGCGCGGTCTCGGCACGACGATCGTCGTCTCGGCAGGCAACGATGCGACCGATCGGCCGACGTTCCCGGCCTCGCTGTGGCCGTGGCCGGGGTCGGACAACGGTATCGTCCGCGACGGCGGCGCGGCGCACGTCTCGGTCGGGGCGCTCAACCCCGACTGCCGCACGACGGCGCTCTTTTCGAATGTGGGGCCGTGGGTGCGGACGTACGCCGTGGGGGCCGCGGTGCTCAGCACCCAGCCCGACTTCGTCGGCGGATTGCAGGCCTCGGCCCGCGACGACCAGTACACGCGTCGCCGGCTCACGATCGCCCCCGAGGACTACCGCGGTGGCTTCGCGGTGTGGAGCGGGACGTCGTTCGCGGCCCCGCTCGTCGCGGGTCGCATCGCCGCGCGGCTCGGGTGGCCGCCCGTCGAGAAGGAGCCATCGGGCGACGCCGTGACCGCAGGGTGCGCCGCGGTGGAGGGTGTCCTCGCCGACGCGGAGTGAGCTTCGGCATCCGCCTGTTTGCCGTGCGGGGTGCGCGAGGGACATGCTGGACCAGTGACACCCGACGCGCCGACCCTGTACGAGCGTGCGTTGGCGCTCACGAACGCGCGGAAGTACCTCGAGGCGGATGCCGCGTTGATCGGTGCCGACGAGGCGGCCGAGGACGACGAGCTGCGGGCGCGGATCGCCGGGACGCACGCCTACGTGCTCGACCGGCTGGGGCGGCCGGACGAGGCGATCGCCCTCTGCCAGACGGTGCTGGCGCGCACTGACCTCACGCCGCACACGCGTGGCGTGCTGCAGGGGCAGCTGGCCACCGTGCTCGTCAACCGGGGGCGGCTCGGCGAGGCGATGCACTGGTTCGAGCAAGCGATCTCCGCACTCGGCGACGACCCGTTCGCCGCGGCCAATCTCCGCATGAACCGCAGCCTCGTCGCGATGCAGATGCGCGATCTGCCTGCGGCGATCGACGACCTGGAGCAGGCGGTCGCCGCGTTCGAACAGCATGCGGAGCCTGTCGATGTCGCCGAAGCGCGACACAACCTCGGCTACACCGCGCTCCTCGGCGGCGACCTGGTCAGGGCGATGCGTGAGATGGGGGCGGCGCGCCCCGTCATCGCCGCGGCATCGGAGGCGAACGCCGCGATCGGCGACGTCGACATGGCCGAGGCCCTCCGCGACGCGGGACTCGTCACGGAGGCGGAGCGCCTCTTGCGGCAGGCCGCACAGGCCTTCCGCGAGAACGGGATGCCGCAAGCCCGCGCCGAGGCGGAGCTTCAGCTCGCGCGGTCGCTGCTGCGCCACGACCCTGTCGAGGCCGCGCAGGTCGCGGGTGTCGCCGCGCGCCACTTCGCGTCGCTCGATGCGGATGCCTGGGCGGACCGCGCCCGCGGCATCCGGCTTCGCGCGCTGCTGTCGGGAGGTGCGGTCGATCGGTCGGGTCGCGTCGTCTCCGACCCGGTCGTCGACATCGCGGAGGTCGGACCCGTCGCCGCCCGGCTCGCACGCGCCGGGTGGCATGCGGATGCCGCGGCGCTGCGGTTGTCGCTCGAACTGTGGCGCGCCCGTCATTCCTCGCGCGCCGGGCGGATGCCCCGGGTGGATGACACGGCGCCGCTCGAGGTGCGGATCCTCGCCCACGAGGTGCGTGCCGAGCGCGCGGCTCGACGAGGCGACGACGCCGAGGCGCGCAGGCACGCGGCATCCGGTCTCGACGAGCTGTCCGCCTGGCGATCATCCTTCGGAAGCCTCGACCTGCAGACGTCGCTCACGATGTACAGCAGTGCACTCATGCTGGGCGGGCTCGCCGCTGCGGTGCGGTCCGGGCGTCCGGACGTCGTGTTCGACTGGTCGGAGCGGGCCCGCCATATGAGCCTTCAGGTCGTGCCGCTGCGTCCGCCCGCCGACACCGATCAGGCGGCTGAACTCGCCGAACTGCGGATGCTCCGCGCCGACGCCGGCGACCAGTGGGCGAGCGAGCCCCGCGCACGGGAGCTCGGCGAGCGGCTCCGTCGCCGGCAGTGGACGACCTTCGGTGCGGCTGAGATCGAGCGTCCCGTCGACCTCGCCGCCGCTCGTGCCGCTCTCGGCGACGACACGGCGATGATCTGCTTCGTCTTCAGCGGCGAGCGGATGTCGGCGCTCGTCGTGACCGCGCGGGACGCGCGCCTCGTGCCGCTGCCGGGCTGGAACGAGGCACGCAAGAACCTCCCGGCGCTGCGCTCCGACCTCGACATGTCCGCGGCTGTGCGCATGGGCCCGATGATGGGGATCATCCGCCGGTCGCTCGACGATCACCTGGGGCGGCTGTCGGATGCCCTCGTCGCCGACGCACTGTCGGGGATCGACGCCCGGCGTCTCGTCATCACGGCTCCGGGGGTGCTCGCCGGGCTGCCCTGGACGATGCTTCCCGCGCTCGCGGGTCGGGCCGTCACGGTCGCCGCCTCGGCGACCCGCTGGGTTCACGACCGCGGCGTGGTGACCGGGATGGAGCCCCTTCGCGCGGGGTTCGCGGTCGGTCCGCGCGTCGCGCGCGGCGCCGAGGAGGTCGAGACCGCGGCCGCGTCGTGGCGCGACGCCCGAGTGCTGCTCGATGAGGATGCGGCGATCGAGGCCGTTGTCGATGAGGCGGCGCGCAGCGATGTGCTGCACCTCAGCGCGCACGGCCGCCACGCCCTCGACAACCCGCTGTTCGCAGGCCTGCAGCTCTCGGACGGCGTGCTGTTCGGGTACGACGTCGATCGCATGCCGCGTGTGCCGGCGACCGTCATCCTCTCCGCCTGCGAGTCGGGACGATCGGCCGTGCGCTGGGGGGAGGAGTCGGTGGGGATGACGCGCGCGTGGCTCCACGCGGGTGCGCGCACCGTGATCGCCGCGCCCGTCGTCGTCGCCGACGGGGACGCATGCGAACTGCTCGGTGCTCTGCATGCCGGTCTCGCCGAGGGCGTGCCGCCCGCCATCGCCCTCGCCCGCGCGGCGGAGGAGACGGGCATCCGCGCCCCGTTCCTCTGCCACGGGAGCGGATTCTGAGGGAACCGGGAGAAAACTCCACCTGCCGTGTATCAGGGTGGCGATGAGACGCTCCTCATCTGTGGAAGGACCACCCGCACGATCGCCGCTGGGGACTACGGGAGCGATGCCGTTTGTGGGGGAACGGCCGGTCGGTTCCTTCCGGGACGGCTGACAGGGGGGAACGATTCCGTCCGGGGGGCCGGCGCTGGGGAGCGCCGGCCCTTCAGCCATTTCTGGGGACCGTTTCGCTCGCTCGAGTGCGGCTCGGGCTGTGGCCCTCCGAGTCGCCATGGGCCCGGGACCGCGGCTCAGCGCGAGGAGTTGGCCGTGCGGCCGCGAACGATGCCGATGAAGGCGTCGACGAGCGTGGGCGTCTCGCCGTCCGCGCCCGCCGCCCAGGCGAGCGCCACGGGGGAGGCGGGGCCGTCGACGAGCGGGCGGTGTGCGACATCCTTCCGGTGATGGAGGCGGGCGAGCGACATCGGCACGATCACGACACCGACGCCCGCGGCGACCGTCGCGATCGCCTCGCCGACCGATCCCGGCGGAGCGAACCGCGGAGACACGGAGCCCGGCACCTCGATGTGGAGGGGCGCCTGGCGCGGCACGATCACGATCTCGTCGGCGAGGTCGGCGAGCGTGAGCTCTTCGGCGGCGGTGAGATGCGAGTCGGCCGCGCAGACGACGACCGGCACCTCGTCGTAGAGCGGGATGACGTGGAGGCCGGTGCGATCGATCGGCAGGCGCACGATGGCGGCATCCACCGCGTGGGCCATGAGCGCCTCATGCTGGTCGTCGAGACCGAGAGGTATGAGGTCGAGCGGGATGCCCGGGTGCCGGGCCTTCCAGGTGTCGATCCACTTGCCCGGCGTGGCGCCCTCGACAGCGCCGAGCCGGAACGGTCCGGGCGGCAGCATCGGGGCGCCTGCGGGGCCCGGGGTGACGCCACGCGACGGGGTGGTCTTCTTGGCGGTGGCTTTCCGGGGCGCGCCGCCGCGGCCGGCCTTGCCGTTCGTCGGACGCGTCACACGGGCCGGTCGGCGGGGTGCGCCGCCGCGTGATCCCCCTGACGCCGCCATGACGACAGCGTAACGGGGTCGGCGGTGCGCGTGCTCAGGCGGCCAGGCGAAGGCCGCGCAGGTCGGTGGCGATCTGCGCGCCGTCGGCGATCTGCTCGTCGTCGCCGATGAGCGAACCGCCGGCGACGCGGGCGTTCGCGCCCACGACGGTGCGCACGCCGATCTTGGCTTTCGAGCCGATGGCCGCGCCCGTGCCGATGTGCGCGTGCGGGGCGATCTCGACGCCCTGGCCGATCACGGCATCAGGTTCGATCCAGGCGCCGCGCCCGATGTGCGCGTTCGGCCCGATCTGCACCCCGGGTTCGACGTACGCGCCCGCTTCGACGAGCGCGCTGGCGTGTACTTTGGCGCCGTTGGCGATGAGTCCGCGCCCGTTCGCGTGCTTGCGGTAGCGCAGAGTGCGGCCCTGATCGTCTTCGATGTCGACGTAGTTCTTGCCCACTTGTCCTCCTGGAGGAGGTAAACCCGTCGACAGTCGCGTTCATTCCCACCCGCGGCCCGGCAGTGCGGTGCTTTCGATCGGGTGCCATGCTTGCCGTCAGACCTGGCAGCGCGGGCACCAGAACACGATGCGCTCGCTCGTCTCCGTCGCCCCGAGGTCGGTGCGGCGGATGAGCGTTCCGCAGCGGCGACACGGCTTGCCCTCACGGCGATAGACCCAGTTCTGGCGACCGGGCCGGGTGTCGCCTGTGAAGGTGCGCGACACGCGGTCGCGGTTCGCGCGGATCATCCGCGATGCCGTGTCGACGAGCGCCGTGGTATCCACCTGTGTCGCTGGGCGCGCGGGCAGGATGCCGCGGACGAACAGCAGCTCGTTGGCGTACTCGTTGCCGAGGCCCGCGAGGTTCCGCTGATCGAGGATCGCGACGTGGACGGGACGGTCATCGGATGCCACGCGCCGCGCGGCCTCGACGGGGTCCCAGTCGGGTCCGAGGAGGTCCGGGCCGAGATGGCCGACCAGGGTGTGCTCCTCCGACGTCGGGACGAGATCGACCATCGCGATCTCGAAGCCGACCGCGACGGCATCCGCCGTCCCGACGATCGCCCGCGCCTGATAGGCGGGGGACCGCCACGGCTCGCCGGGGCGGAAGATCTGCCACCGGCCCTCCATCTTGAGGTGCGAGTGGAGGGTCTGGTCGCCGATCCGCATGAGCAGATGTTTGCCGCGGGCGACGACCTCGTGGACGGTCTGCCCCGTGAGGTCCGCGGTCGCGTACTTCGGCACGCGGAGGTCGAAGTGCGTCACGACGCGGCCCGCGAGGGCGTCGTTCAGGAGCCGCGCTGCACGGAAGACGGAGTCACCTTCGGGCATCCGTCACCCCCGCCTCCTCGTGGCCGGGCGCCCGGCCTGGCACGGCGTCATCGCTGGCGCCGCAGAGTGAGGCCGCGACTGGACTCCACGAAGCCCGCCGTGAGCAGCGCGCGCCCGGCGGGCGTGCCGTAGACGAACGCGCCCGAGACCTGTTCGACCGTGAGCGTTTCGAGGCGCCGTGCGCGCGCCGTGTCGGCGAGGCTCCGCGCCGCCGCCGTGAGGATGTCCTCGTCGGCGGTGAAGGCGAGTGCGGAGCGGCCCCCGCGCTCGAGGTACAGCACGAGCGCGCCGTCGACGAGGGTCACGAGCCCGCCGGCCTTGCGCCCCGGGCGATGCGCGACGCCCTCGAGCGCCGGCCAGGGGAGCGCGGCGCCGTAGGGATTCGCCGGATCGGTCGCCGCGAGGGTCACGGCGTCCAGGGGCGCGGGGTCGGCCACGGCGGCGAACGTCCGCAGGCGGTCGACGGTCGCGGAGGCCGCGAACTGCGCCGCACCGAGCTTCTCGATGAAGTAGCCGCGGCGGGTGTGCCCGGCATCCTCGAACCCCGTGAGGATCCGGTACGTCTGCGCGAAGCCACCGGGGACGCCCTCGGCCTGCACGCTCCCGCGCGTGACCACGCCGTAGCGTTCGAGGAGGAGCCCGGCCGTCGCCGTCGCGCGCAGCGACGCGTCGCCGCTCGGTTCGGGCAGCAGCGACCAGCGGCCGCCGATCAGCGGCGGGCGCTGCGGCGGAGCGGATGCCAGTCCGCGTGCGGCGGCCAAGGGGGTGCCGCGGAACATGCGCGTGCGGGGCGTGCGCCGGGCGGTGCGGTGGGCCTGTGATCCGCCCGTGAGGAGGGCGCGGACGGGCGCGAACGTGTCGTTCGTGGCCTGACCGGTCCAGGTGAGGTTCCACAGCGCCTCGATGACGGCCTGCTCGCTCTCGGCCCCCGTCATGGCGGCCAGCTGCGCGGCGAAGAAGGCGCCGCCGCCCGCGAGCGCCGCCCGCAGCTGCGCTTCGAGGGCGCTCGGCGGCTCGGGATCGTCGGGGAGCGTCAGAGTGAGCGACACGGTGTCGGCGGGGTGGAGCGCGATCCAGCCGTCGCGCCCCGGGAGTGAGCCGTGGCCCGACCAGACGACTTCGCCCGTCGCCGTCAGCTCGTCGAGGAGCGCAGGGGTGTAGTCGGACACCCGTGAGGGCAGGAGGAGCGACTCCCACGCACTCGCCGGCAGGGGCACGCCTGCGAGCTGTTCGATGACCGCGAGGACACCGTCGATGCCTTCGAGCGCCCGGCCGCCCGCGGCGGCGCCGATGTGCTGCCAGGCGGGGAGGAAGCGGGCGAACGCATCGGGGGGAACGGGCTCGACCGTGCCGCGGATCGCGGCGAACGAGCGCAGGCGCAGCCGGCGCAGCACCTCCGCGTCGCACCACTCCAGGTCGTCGATGTGCGCCGCGTCGGCGGGCAGGAAGAACCCGCTCGCCAGGCGCCCCTGCGACTCGAGCCGCTGCAGGGTCTGCCGCGCGACCGCGGCGCCGATCCCGAGACGTGCGGCGAGATCGGACGTGCGGAACGGTCCGTGCGTGCGCGCGTGGCGCGCCGCGAGGTCGGCGAGCGGGTCCGCGACGGGTTCGAGGAACGTGACGGGGATGCCGACGGGGAGCGCGACGCCGAGTGCGTCGCGCAGGCGCCCGGCATCCTCGATCTGCGCGTAGCGACGCTCACCGGCGATCGTGACGACGATGGCGCGCCGCGCCGTGACGAGCTCGTCGAGAAGTGCGGCGGCATGGGCGGATGCCTCGGGCGGGGAGGCGGGCTCGATGGTGGCGGGCATGCCCTCCACCCGCAGCGCGACCTCGTCGACGTTCAGCGGGCCGAGGATCCGCAGGAGGTCGGCGACACCTTCGACCCCGCGCACGCGGCGATCGGGGGCGAGCCGCTGAGCCTCCGCCTCGAACTGTGCGATGACGTCGGGGTCGAGCAGTTCCCGCATCTCGACCTTGCCGAGCAGCTCCGACAGGAGGGCCGGGTCGACCGACAGCGCCGCCGCCCGGCGCTCCGCGAGGGGCGAGTCGCCCTCGTACATGAATGCGCCGACGTAGCCGAACAGCAGATCGCGCGCGAACGGCGACGGTTGCGTCGTCGTGGTCTCGACCAGGCGGATGCGCCGGTCGCCGATCGCCCGCGCGATGCGCAGGAGGGCGGGAAGGTCGTAGACGTCCTGGAGCACTTCGCGGAGCGTCTCGAGGATGATCGGGAACGTCGGGTGGTTCTTCGCGACCTCGAGCAACTGAGCCGACTTCTGACGCTGCTGCCACAGCGGGGAGCGGCGCCCCGGGTTCAGGCGCGGCAGCAGGAGGGCGCGCGCGGCGCACTCGCGGAACCGCGACGCGAACAGTGCGGACCCGCCCACCTCGTCGGTCACGATCTGTTCCAGCTCATCGGATTCGAAGACGAACAGCTCGGCGCCGGGCGGTTCGCTCTCGGCATCCGGAACCCGCACGATGATCCCGTCGTCGCTCGCGACGGCGGAGCCCTCCACGCCGAGCCGCTCGCGGATGCGCGCGTTCACCGCCAGCGCCCACGGGGCATGGACATGCATGCCGTATGGGGAATGCAAGATGATCCGCCAGTCGCCGACCTCGTCGCGGGAACGTTCGACGGTCAGGGTCTTGTCGGTCGGGAGGCTTCCCGTGGCATCCTTCTGCTCCGACAGGTAGGCGAGGAGGTTGCCGATCGCGTTGTCGTCGAGACCGGATTCGCGCAGGCGCTGGGTCGCCTTCTCGGGGGTCGCCGCCGCGACCTCGCGGGAGAACTTGCCGAGTGCCTCGCCGAGTTCAGCGGGGCGCCCGAGTCCGTCCCCGTGCCAGAACGGGAGCTTCCCGGGCTGGCCGAATGCGGGCAGGACGTTGACGCGGTCGTGCGTGATCTCGACGATGCGCCAGCTCGTCGTGCCGAGCGTGAACACGTCGTTGACGCGCGACTCGTAGACCATCTCCTCGTCGAGCTCGCCGACGCGGGCGTTCCGCGTCTCGCCCGCCACGAAGACGCCGAACAGGCCCCGGTCGGGGATCGTGCCGCCGCTCGTGACGGCGACGCGCTGCGCGCCGGGGCGACCCGTCAGCGTGCCGTGGTCGCGGTCCCAGACGACGCGGGGGCGGAGTTCGGCGAACTGGTCGGACGGGTACTTCCCGGCGAGGAGGTCGAGCGTCGCCTCGTACGCGGAGCGCGGCAGGGTGCGGAAGGGCGCCGACCGGCGAACCGTCTCGAACCAGGTCTCGACGTCGATCGCGTCGTTCGCGCAGGCGGCGATCGTCTGCTGGGCGAGGATGTCGAGCGGGTTCGCCGGGACCGAGATCGCCTCGATCTGGCCCGCCAGCATCCGCTCGGTCACGACCGCCGTGTGCAGCACATCGCCGCGATGCTTCGGGAACAGGGCGGCCCGGCTGATCTCGCCGACCTGGTGGCCGGCGCGACCGACGCGCTGCAGTCCGGATGCCGCGGACGGCGGCGCCTCGACCTGGATCACGAGGTCGACGGCGCCCATGTCGATGCCGAGTTCGAGGGAGCTCGTCGCGACGACGCAGCGCAGCGCCCCGCTCTTGAGCTCCTCTTCGACCTGGGCGCGCTGCTCCTTCGAGACCGACCCGTGGTGCGCCTTCGCGAGCACGGGGTCGGCGCCGGAGGACACCCCGGCCTGCGCCATCATCTCCGCCGGCATCCGGGTCTTCGCCGTCTCGCCGGTGGTGCCGCCGCCGAGCCGCTCCTCGTAGATCTCGTTCAGTCGCCCCGTGAGCCGTTCCGCGAGGCGCCGGGAGTTCGCGAACACGATCGTCGAGCGGTGCGCGAGGACGCGGTCGACGATCGCCTCCTCGACGTGCGGCCACACCGAGCCCGTGATTTCCGACGGCTGCGTGGGGGCGAACCAATCCCCGTCGCCGTCGGCGGGGGCATCCGCGTCGGCGCCGCCTGCGGTGTCTTCGGTCTCCGCTCCGGGCGGCGGGGGAGGGTTCAGCATGTCGTCCATCGGCACGACGACCCGGAGGTCGAATGCCTTCGTCGCGCGCGGGGCGACGATCTCTACGGGCGCGGACCCGCCGAGGAAGCGCGCCACTTCGTCGATCGGACGGACGGTCGCCGACAGACCGATCCGCTGCGCGGGATGCTCGAGCAGGGTGTCGAGCCGCTCGAGGCTGACGGTGAGGTGCGCGCCGCGCTTCGTCGCAGCGACCGCGTGCACCTCGTCGACGATGACCGTGTGGACGCCGCGCAGCGTCTCGGCCGCCTGCGACGTCAGCATGAGATACAGCGACTCGGGGGTCGTGATGAGGATGTCGGGCGGGTCGGCGACGAGCTTGCGCCGGTCGGCCGAGGTCGTGTCGCCCGAGCGGACCCCGACCGTCACGTCGGGCACCACGATGCCGAGGCGACGGGCGGACTGCCCGATCCCGACCAGCGGCGAGCGGAGGTTCCGCTCGACGTCGACGCCGAGGGCCTTGAGGGGTGACACGTACAGGATGCGGGTGGCGGGGGCATCCGCCTTCTTGGGTCTCTTCTTGGGGGCGTCCTCGGCGGACGGCGCGACGGGCTTCTCCCGGAACACGCGGTCGATCGCCCACAGGAACGCCGACAGGGTCTTGCCCGACCCGGTGGGGGCGACGACGAGGGCGTGCTTGCCGTGCGAGATCGCCTCCCACGCGCCCGCCTGCGCCGTCGTCGGCTGGGCGAACGCGCCACGGAACCAGTCCTGCGTCGCAGGTCCGAACCGGTCGAGCACATCCATCACCGCACCATCATCCCCCGCCCCACCGACATCGGGGCCCCGGCGTCGGGGCCCACCGTCTGGGGCCGGCAACGGTTCCGTCACCCTGCCCGGCCGGTGAGCTGAACCTCGGCGTGGGTGCCGGCCGTTCTCCGGGCCCGGGGATGGGCCGCGGTCACGACGCCGAGCCCGTGAGTCGAACCTCGGCGAGGGTGCCCGCGCTCAGCTCGAGGACGAGGGTCGGCCCGATTCGGCGGAGGAAGGCATCGTCGTGGCTGACGACGAGCACGCCGCCGCGATATGCGGACAGGGCGGCGACGAGCTGATCGACCGTATCGAGGTCGAGGTTGTTCGTCGGCTCGTCGAGCACGAGCAGCTGCGGCGGCGGGTCGGCCATCAGCAGGCACGCGAGCGCGAGTCGGAACCGCTCGCCCCCCGACAGTGCCGCGACCGGCCGCATCGCGGTGTCGCCCCGCAGCAGGAACCGGGCCAGCCGGTTCCGCAGCTCGACGTCCCCGACGCCCGGCGCCGCCCGCCGCAGGTTCTCGAGCGGCGAGGCATCCTCGTCGAGTCCGTCGACGCGCTGGGACAGGTATCCGATCCGGTCGGTGTGCGCCTCCGCGTGCGGCGCAGCCCTTGGCCGCGGCTCTGGGTCCGGCCGTGGCTCAGCGTCTGGCTGCAGCTCAGAGCCTGGCCGCCGCCCAGCGTCCGGCTGCGGCTCAGCGTCTGGCTGCGGCGACGTCGCTGACCGCGGCTCCTGCCCCGACGTGGTCGAGGCCCCGACCTGTTCCGAAAGCAGGGCCGATCGCAGCGGCGGCTCGGCAGGGCCACCGTTGTCACTGTCTCGCCCTGCTTTCGGAACGTCGGCACCGACCAGGTGTCCCGCCCGATCGGTGTCCGCCGTCGGGCGCTGCGCAACTCCGCGCTGTGGCGAACCCCCTGCCTGGGGCGGGCCTTCCGCCCGAGTCGAGGTCTCCACCTGTTCCGAAAGCAGGGCCGACCGCCCCTTCAGGCCGTCGTGGCCACCCCTTCCAGCATCTCGCCCTGCTTTCGGAACGTCGGCGCCCACGAGCCGCCGGAGCAGCGTCGTCTTCCCGGCACCGTTCGGGCCGACGAGCGCCACCCGCTCGGGCCCTTGCAGCACCCACGACCGCTCGGCGTCGCCGAGCGTCGCGAGGCGCCGCCCGGAGCCCACGCCCGGATCGGGAAGGTCGATGCGGACGCTGGCATCATCGCGGACGCGCCGCTCGGCGGCATCCAGCACCATGCGGGCCTCCGCCTCCTTACCGGCGGCCTCGACGCGCAGCCTCCCCGCCGAGACCTGCGCCGCGCGCTTCCGCGCGTTCAGGACGATCCCGGGCGCGCGCTTCTTGACGGCGGCCTTCCGTCCCATGGCGGCACGGGATGCCAGCACCTGCTCCTGGTGGATGCGGTCGCGCTTCTCGCGACGGACGGCCTGCCGCGCCGCGCTTTCGGCCTGGCGTGCCGACGCCTGCTCGGCATCCAGCGCGTCACGCCACGCCGAGTACGGGCCGCCGAACGTCGTGAGATCGCCGTCGTAGAGCTCCGCGGTCTCGTCCATCAGGTCCAGCAGGGCCGTGTCGTGGCTCACGACGATGAGCGCGCCGCGCCACCGCCGCACGAGGTCGTACACGCGGGCCCGCGCGGCGCGGTCGAGGTTGTTCGTCGGCTCGTCGAGCAGGGCGATCGGCGCGGCGCGCAGGCGCACGCCGGTGAGGGCGACGAGGACGCCCTCACCACCGGAGAGCTCGCCCATCCGGCGGTCGAGTGCGTCGCCGGGCAACCCGGCGTCGGTGAGGGCCGCCGTCGCGCGCGCCTCGACGTCCCAGTCGTCGCCGACGGCGTCGAACCGCGCCGGGTCGACATCGCCCGCGGCGATCGCACGGACCGCGTCGAGCGCCGCCCCGACGCCGAGCACGTCGGCGACCCGGCGCTCGGTCTCCAGCACCAGTCGCTGCGGCATGAGATCGACCTGGCCCGCTGCGGTGATCGTGCCGGATGCCGGGGCGGCGGCCCCGGCGATGAGGGCGAGCAGCGTGGACTTGCCGGCGCCATTGCGTCCGACGAGGCCAGTGCGGCCCTCGCCGAACGCGCCGGATACGTCTTGGACGGCGACGGTTCCGTCGGGCCAGGAGTAGGTCACACGGTCGAGCACGACTGCAGGGGAAGGGGAATGGGGGTAAGGCATGGGGTCCTCCGAATCGCGGAAAGCGCGGACACGGCGGACACCGCTGCCTCGATGGCACGAGCGTGCCTCGGAGGAGGGGATCGACGGCCCGCGCGGGTCAGGGATGCGCGGACGCGTCGAAGGGTCGGTTCAGAAGAACGGAGGGTCGACGATCAGCGCGATGTCACAGCGCGGCGTCGATACGCTTCAACGGTCTTCCTCACACTCGGGGGCGCCCCCAGTGTAGTCGCCTCACCCGGGAGGCGACAGCGGCCGGTGCGGCCGCCGCCGGTGTTCTCAGCCGGGCAGGTCGGAAAGGTCGGCGAGTCGCCGGTCGAGGAAGGCGCGCACGTCGGCGAGCTCCTCCTCCGAGACGCTGTGCGCGAGGTGAGGGTAGACCCGGCCGCTCAGCTCGACGTGGCGCGGCAGCCACTCGACCGTCTGCGCGACCCGCTCGGCGGGGATCACCTCATCCCGCGCCCCGCGGCCCCAGAACACCGGCGGTCGGATCTCCGCCAGCGCGGCATCGCCCGGCAGCTCTCCGTCCGCGATGAAGCCGGCGAGGTTGACGACGAAGGAGATGCGTTCGGGCTCGAGCCGGAGCGACTGCAGCGAGATCGCCCCGCCCTGCGAGAACCCGAGGAGGCCCACCGGGGTCTCGGCATCCACCGCCTGGCCCAGCCACGCGAGGAACGCCGTCGCCGCGGCGGTGGCGGATGCCGCGCTGCGCGCGGCGAGCCCCTCGATCGGGAACCACGACCAGCCGGGCGCCGGGAACGGCGGTGAGAGCGGTGCGCGCACGGATGCCACGACGAACTCCGTCGGCAGGTACGGCAGGAGCCCGAACAGGTCGCCCTCGTGCGAGCCGTACCCGTGCAGCAGCACGAGCACGGGCCGACCGGCGCGCTCTTCGGGCGGAGCCGACCACAGCACCGCGTCGGCGTCGAGTTCCAGCGTCCCGCTCATTCCCCCATCCTGGCATCCGCCCCCGACATCGGCGCGATGACGGGGTATACATGAGACATGGCCGTTCGCACCCCCGACCCCGACCCGAACGAGCGCGGCGACGACGGGACGCCGCGCGATCCGCGGGGCTTCGGGCGCCCGGGGCATCCCCTCGGCGACGGGACGTTCGGCTCGCCCGCCCCCGGCAACGCGGCGAACCCCGGATGGCTCACCGACGTCGAGCTGGCCGAGGCGCGCCGTCGCCTGCCGATCCTCTACGTCGAGGCGGTGCCCGTGCGCACCGACGGCTCGGGGCAGGTCACACAGGTCGGTGTGCTGCTGCGGGCGACCCCGATGGGTGAGATCACGCGCTCCATCGTGTCGGGGCGGGTCCGCTACGGCGAGACCGTCCGCGACGCCCTGTTCCGCCACCTCGAGAACGATCTCGGCCCGATGGCGTTCCCGCTCCTTCCGCCGCAGCCGGTGCCGTTCACCGTTGCCGAGTACTTCCCGCTCCCGGGGGTGAGCGCCTTCCACGACGATCGTCAGCACGCGGTGTCGCTCGCCTTCGTCGTCCCGGTCACCGGCACGTGCGAGCCCCGCCAGGATGCCCTCGAGGTCACCTGGATGGCACCCGAGGAGGCGGCGTCGGACTCGCTCGCCAGCGAGATGGAGGGTGGCCGCTCGACGCTGCTGCGCCTCGCCCTCGCCTCCGTCGGCGCCCTGCGCTGATGGCCCGCAGTGACGTGCTGATCGAGTTCGGGATCGCTCTCCCGGTCGCGCTCGTCGTGGCATCCCTCATCGCGTGGGTCGTGCGTCTGGTCTTCCGTCGCCGGCTCTCGCTGCCGCTGTCGGTCATGATCATCGTGTCGATCGTCGGGCTCAGCGTCGGCATGCTGCTGGCCGGATCGCTCTTCTCGGGTCTGCGGCTGTGGATGCCGACGACGATCCTCCTCGCGTTCGGCTGCAGCGTCGCGCTGTCGTTCCTCGTCGCGGGCATCGCCGCCGCGGCGGGCGCAGGCGCCGCGGCGATCGACGTCCCGGCGCTCCTTGCGGCGGGCGAGAGCGACCGCGTCGAGTTCAAGGAGACGGCCCGCTGGAACGTGCGCGAGGAGAAGAAGGACGCCCGCATGGAGCAGATCGTCGCGAAGACGGTCGCGGCGTTCCTCAACAGCTCGGGCGGCACCCTCGTGATCGGCGTCACCGACGACTGCACGGCGACGGGCCTCGACCGTGACTACGCCACGCTCCGCACGCCCGACGCCGACCGTTTCGAACTGTGGCTTCGCGACCTGCTGACCGCCTCGCTCGGAAAGAACGCCGCGACGCTGCCGAAGATCCGCTTCGCGCGGATCGACGGCAAGGAGGTCTGCGCGGTGCGCTGCCCGCGATCCCCGGAGCCGGTGTTCCTGGCGCAGGGCAACGCGCGAGAGCTGTGGGTGCGGGTCGGCAACTCGACGCGCGCATTCGGCGTCGACGAGGCGGTCGCCTACGTCTCGCGGCACTTCACGCCGCGCATCTCCGACGTCGTGCTCGGGCGTCGCTGACCCGTCGTCGCGGACCGTCGTGTCCCGGCACGCCAGGAGCCCCCACGGTGCGGGGGAGTCGAGTCGTAGGCTCGGTCCATGACCGCTCCTGCGCCGCTCGACTTCCCGATCGACCCCGAGGGCTGGCTGGCCTTCGTGACCGAGCGACCGGCGACCGCCGTCGCGCTCGTCGCCGACATCGATGCGCGCCTCGCCTCTGCCGGCGCGGAAGTGGATGCCGCTGCACGGCTCGCCCTCTGGAACGATGCCGACCTCGCGCTCCGGCAGGCGACGAGCGAGGTCTACCTCCTGAGCGAATCACACCCCGACGCTGCGGTGCGAGAGGCTGCCGAGGAGCAGGTGCAGCGGCTCGAAGCTCTCTCCGCGGGGCGACTCCTCGATCGCGACCTGTTCGCGGCGCTCTCCGCCGTGGACAGTGCCGAGGCATCCGCCGGGCTGGACCACGACGAGCGTCGACTGCTGACCGAAGCCATCCGCGACTTCCGCCGCGGCGGTGTCGACCTCGACGACGCGGCCCGGGAGCGGGTGCGCGAACTCACCGACCGTGACACGGAGCTGAGCCTCGAGTTCTCGCGCAACATCCGCGACGGGCGGCGCGAGATCCGTGTCGCCCCCGACGCGCTCGCGGGGCTCCCGCAGGACTTCATCAACGAGCACCCGCCGGGAGAGGACGGTCTCGTCGTCCTCACGACCGACTATCCCGACCTCATGCCCGTTCGGGAATATGCCACCGACCGAGCGACCCGCACCGCCCTCGTCGCCGCCTACAACGAGCTCGCCTGGCCCGCGAACGACGCCGTGCTCGCGGAACTCCTGCGGGTGCGCGCCGAGCGCGCCCACCTGCTCGGGTACGGCTCCTGGGCCGACTACGAGACCGAGACGCGCATGATCGGGCGCGTCACGCGCAGCGGAGGTGCGGCGATCGCCGACTTCCTCGGGCGGCTCGACGAGGCATCCGGCCCCGCGGCCGATGCCGAGTACCCGCTGCTCCTCGAGCGGCTCCGGCAGGACGACCCGGAGGCGACCGAGGTCACCGTCGCCGACTTCTTCTACCTCCTGTCTGCCCTCCGCCGTGAGCGCCACGACGTCGATGCGCAGCTCGTGCGGTCGTACTTCACCTTCGAACGCGTGCTCCCGGGGCTCCTCGCCACGACGGGGCGCCTCTTCGACGTGACCTACGTGCCGGTCGACGTGGCCACGTGGCATCCGGACGTGCACTCCTACGACGTCGTACGGGGCGGCGAGCCCCTCGGTCGCATCCACCTCGACCTGCACCCGCGCGAGGGCAAGTACACCCACGCCGCCTGCTTCGGCCTCGCGCCGGGGATCACGGGGCGAGTCCTCCCCGAGTCGTCCCTCCTGTGCAACTTCGCGCGTGGCTTCATGACGCACGACGAGGTCGTGACGTTCTTCCACGAGTTCGGACACCTCGTCCACGACATCCTCGGCGGTGACCAGCGCATCGCACGGTTCTCCGGCGTCGCGACCGAATGGGACTTCGTCGAAGCGCCGAGCCAGCTGCTGGAGGAGTGGGCGTGGGATGCCGAGGTGCTGGCATCCTTCACCGCGGGCCCTGACGGCGAGCCGATCCCCGCCGAGCTCGTCGAGAAGATGGCGGTCGCCGACGGCTTCGGCCGCGCGCTCGAGGTGCGCCGCCAACTCGGGCACGCGAACGTCTCGTACCACCTGCACGTCGACCTGCCGGACGACCTCCAGGCCGCCACGGAGCACTGGTACACGGTCACGAGCCCCGTCGCGCCGCTGCGGGGCCTCCACCCGTACGCCGGGTTCGGTCACCTCACCGGCTACGGCGCCTGTTACTACACGTATCAGTGGAGTCTCGTGATCGCGCGCGACCTCCTGTCGGCGTTCGACGGAGACCTCCTCGACGCGGCGGTCGCGACGCGCTATCGCCGCGAGATCCTCGAGCCCGGCGGCAGTCGTGACGCAGCCGATCTCGTCGAGGGGTTCCTGGGACGCGCGTACGGGTTCGACGCCTACCGGGAGTGGCTCGCCGGATAGCCTCGTCGTGCGCAAAAAGGGCCGCGCGGGGCCGCGCAATAACGATACGATTCCCCTGTCGGCTCACCCCCGCCGGCATTCCCCCCTTGTGGCGTCGCCCCGCGCCGCCCGCCTCGATGCGGAGAAACCTGTGTCCGACCACCGTGACGACAACTCCTCGCCCTTCGACGACCTGATGGCTGCGGCCCCCGCCGCGGGCTCCACGCCCGGTCACAGCGAGTTCACGACGACCTTCCGCGGCTACGACAAGGCCGAGGTCGATGCCGCGATCGCGGCACTGACGGCGCAGCGCGGAGCGAGCTCCGAAGAGCTCGCCCAGCTGAAGGACAAGCACCACCGGCTCACCGGGACCGTGTTGGAGCATGCCGCGACGATCGAGCAGCTGCGGGCGAAGCTCGCGGGTGTCGAGTCCGATCTCGCCGTCGAGCAGGCGCGCGCGGTCAACGCCGAGGACAAGGTCCAGACGCTCTCCGACGAGCTCGTGAACGCCGCCGACGAGTCCACGAAGGGGCGCGAGCGGTTCGAAGAGGTGCTCCGGGTGGCGGAGGAGCAGGCATCCGTCATCATCAAGAACGCGAGCGTGCAGGCTGACCGCCTGCTCGAAGCGGCCCGCGAGGAGATCTCCGCCCAGCGCGCCGCCGCACAGGCCGACGCGGATGCCCTGCGCCAGCAGGCCGAGACGGATGCCGCGCAGGCGCGCCTGCGCATCGACACCGAGCTCACGGCGCACAGCGCGCAGCTCGACCGCGAGGCCGCCCACGCGGCCGAGAAGGTGTCGCAGGCCGATCAGGAGGCCGCCGCGATCCGCACGGAGGCCGAGAAGGGCGCTGCCGCGCTGCGCTCCCTCGTCGCACGTGAGAGCGAGCAGTCGCGTGCCGAGGCGGAGGAGGCCGTGCGCGAGCAGCGCATGCGCGCCCTCGAGTTCGAAGAGTCGCTGACCCGCCGGCAGGACGACGCGCAGCAGGAGTTCCTGGTGCTGCACAACCAGGCCGTCGCGCACGCCGAGCGGATCACGCAGGACGCGAACGAGCAGGTCGCGGCCTCGCTCGAGCACGCGCAGCGCATCACCGCCAAGGCGGACGACTTCGACAAGCTCATGCGCGCGCAGGCGCAGCAGATCGAGGCCGATGCGAAGCTGCGCTCCCGCGAGACCCTCGAGCGCGCGAGCGTCAAGGCGCAGAAGATCATCGACACGGTCACGCAGCACTCGCAGTCGGTGCTCCGCGACGCCGAGGACCGCACGCGGGCGCTGCGCTGG
>MEEK01000004.1 GCA_001724425.1 Microbacterium sp. SCN 70-27 | reverse complement strand
CGACCAAACGCAAGCCACGTGTCGCGGAGAAGGCCGTTGGAGGGCAAGTTCTTCGCGACCTGATCCAGTTGCTCCCCGACCTGCACACCGTGGTTCCGCTCGGCGGCCACGCGAAAGACACCTGGAGGCGTTTCGCCCGCGCGGGCCTGGGGACCGGTATGCGGACTGTGGAGTCCTTCCACAGTGGAAGACAAGCAATGAATCAGCCGGGCCTGCGGCCGCACCTTCGAGCGTCCCTGGCTCGCGCGGTTGAGGACTGGCGACCACATGCGAGCACTGCCGGGGTGACCATCAACGTGGATAGCGATGAGGTGGGCGCCGCGACGAACCATTGGTACCTCGACGCCCATGGGGATCGGATCGACATCCATCCTCGGTGGTGGTGATCACGGCGGATTCTGCCCAGGGCTGCTCCTCGCGGTCCCGCCCATGTGCGATGCCCGGATACGGATCCGCTTCCGGCGAGCGGCGAATGGGATGGCCGCCGCCGATGCTTCGCGCGACCGTGTGCGTTCCCGAGAGTCGGTATGCACCACCGCGGCCCAGTCGCGCACTGGGCCGCGGTTCAGTCGGCAACGATCGCACCGCTGCCGGTGGTGCCTTTTGTGATCTGTGCGGGGTCTCCTGTGTAGATGAGCTCGCTACTGCCGCTTACGGTGGCGTCGAGGTCCTCACTAACGTGCACGCGGGCGTCGGTGCTTCCCGTCAGTGAAGCGGTTGCGGACTTTGTGTGCAGGTTGCCCGCGTCGACGTCGACCGACCCGTCCAGGGTCAGCCGCAGCGACTCGCTCGTTCCTTCGACGGTGACGTCGCCCGAGCCCACAACGGTCACGCTCAGATTGTCGGTTCCGACTCCCGTGAGTGTGGCACTGCCTGAGCCGCGAATCTCGATCGCGCCCGTCCGGCCAAACGGGCTGGCGCCCGACACGCTTCCCGAGCCTGTGATCTGCACTCGGTCGAGGCTTCGGACGGTGAGGTCGTAGCGGATGACGTGCGTGCCCAGCGCGCCGAGGTCGGAGTCGAGCACCAGTGTGCCGTCGTATACGTCAGCTGTGAGCGACGAGATCAGGCTGCTCCCCGCGGTGATGGTGAGCGATTCGGTCTCGCCGACGGTGACGGTGAGGTCGCCACTCGTGCGCAGCTCGAGTGCCGAGACCCCGGCGATGTCTCGTTCCTGGACCTCCTGCGGGCCGGCGAGAACCACCGACCCGCAGGAGGCGAGCGGCACAGCAAGGGTGATCGCGACGACCACAAGAGTCGTGCGCCCAATCATGCGACAGATGCCCATTTGCGCTGCGCCGATCAGCGAGGGATCTGCTCGACGATCACCGGCGCCGCGGCGGGGACTCGCGGCCATGCCCACGACGCGCGCAGGATGAAGGCGAGCAGCAGCAGCTCAACGCCGATCGAGAGGATGTAGAACGGCGCCCACTCCCAGGTCTCGCCGACCGCGTTGAAGATGGTGACGGGGACGTACAGCGCGGCCACCACGAGGTTCGCGAACCGGCTCGCCTCGGCGGGGAGCACCACCGACAGCGTCACCATCAGCGATGGCACCGCGATCAGCGCGAGGAATGCGGTCATCAGGGTGGGGCTGATTTCGAACTCGAACACGAGGCCGGACTGGATGTCGTCGAGGATCCCGGGCCGGTAAAGGTGGTAGTAGTCGACGTAGATGTAGAGGAACATGAAGCTCGTCCATGCGGCAGCGAGCTTCGCCTGAACGGGTATCGCCGCGATGGCGAGCGGGGTTCTGAGCTTCGGAGTGGTCATCGGTCCTTCTTTCCCTTGGGTGTTTCGTGTGCCGGAGTGGCGGAAGGTACGTCCCTGCGCGCGAGCGCGAGGCTCACCTTGGGTGGCTGCTTTGCTTCGGCGTTGTCGAAGATGACGAGCACCGAGGGCGGCCCGTACCGGTGCTGCACCGCGGCCCGCATCGTCATGGTCGTGTTCGTCGTCATGACTCGAGCATCGCCGTCGCACCGGCGCCGCGTCATCGGCCGAGAGGCCCGCATTCCCTCGGCCGAAAGTATGGTTCGCAGTCCATGCCGACGGCGGATGCCGCGAGACGCCCGCTCCGGAGACCATCGAGGCATGTCGCAGCACACGAACACCAATGTCGTCGAAGCCGCCTTGATTGCCCAGAACAGGGGCGTCGGCTCGGGCGCGCGCGAGTCTGCGCGTTGCGATGCGTTTGGAGCAGTGGCCTCGGTCATGCGGCCGAGCATCATGACGCGGCGCTAAGCAATCGCTGAGAAGGAACGTGCGGTGGATGCCAAGGCATCCACCGCACGTGCTGTTCGCCGGGGGTGGGCGTCAATTGCCGCCAGTCGACGATCCGGCGTCGTCGTTCGTCTCGACGTCGGTGTCGGCAGCGCCGTTGTCGTCTGCCGTCTCGGTGTCGGTGTCGGCGGCACCGGTGTCGTCGTTCGTCTCGACGTCGGTGTCGGCTGCTCCGTTGTCGTCGGCGGTCTCGGTGTCGGTGGTGGACGTCGAGGATGCCGGCGCCGGTGTCGCGGCGTTGGCGGGCAGGGCCAGCGCGAGGCCACCCAGCCCGAGCGCGAGTGCGGCGGCGGCGCCGCCGGCACTCACAAGCAGCGTCTTCTTCGTGACAGGCACGTCATCTCCTTTTCCCGGAAACGCAGGTCGCTCCCGTGCATTTCAGCGTGCGCACCGCCCACTCAGGAGCCGCGAAGAATGCAGCCGCTTGCGCGATGAGGGCCAGAACTCATAGGTACTGTGCGGATTCTTAGCGGCGTCTGAGAGCAGAACGATCAGCATGGCGTGATGCTCACCACACGCTCTCGACCACGACTCTGGATCCCCCTCACGACCGGAGTGGGCGTCTTCGCGCTCGTCACGATCGCGGGATTGCTGATCGTCGCCTCACCCATGTGGTCGGCGACGGAGGTTCAGATCGTAGCGTGGGTGCAGGGGGGATCCAACGGATTTCTCGACGTCGTCGCCACGACGATCAACACGGTGTTCGGTCCGAGTGGTGCGCCTCTGGTCGGCTTGACCGCCGTCGCGTGGGTCATGCTGCTCAGCCGCTCGTGGCGCCCCGCGCTGCGCTTCGCCGTGGTGCTGGTCGTGCCGTGGGCGGCCGCCGAGGTGCTGAAGGCGATCGTGCAGCGGCCGCGCCCCGATTCGGCGCTGCTGCAGCCGATGATCGTGCCCGACCCGGTGACGTTCAGCTACCCGAGCGGCCACACCGCCTTCGCTGCGGCGCTGTGCTGCGCGCTTCTGTTCGTGGTCGTGCGCACGCGCTGGGCGCTCGCCGCATCAGTGTCGGTCTTGGTCGTTCTGATGACCGCGTGGTCGCGGGTGTATCTGGGCGTGCACTATCCGACCGACGTTCTCGCATCGATGGTCGCGGTCCCAGCCGTCGCCTTCCTGGCCTACGGTCTCATCGGGCGTGTTCCCGGGATCAGCGGGCGTCGCGCGGCCGATGGCGACGGCGCCGGTGGTGGGGTCGATCGAGCTCCTGCCGTGAACGGGCCGGGCACGACGCCGGCCTCCTGAAGGTCTTTGAACGCGTATGGCAGGACGCCCGATGCGGCGATGACCAGGATCGCGCCCGTCCATGCGAAGAACAGGCGCAGATCGAGGCGCAGCAGGCCGCGCGCCAGCAGCCAGCCGATCGCGACCGCGGTCAGGATGCCGACGATGGCGCCCAGCAGCACCGACGGTGCCGCACCGAAGGACTGCACCATCGACCACAGCAGCAGGGTCGTCTCGTTGCCCTCCCGCCCGGCCGACAGGAAGCCGAGGAACACGATCGTCCACAGTCCACCGACGGCCAGGGCGCGATCCACCTCGCCTTCGAGCGACGCCTTGAGATTCTTCGCGGTGCGCTGCATCCACAACACCATCCACGTCACCATCGCCACCGCCGCGAGGGAGAGGGTGCCGCCGATGATCTCCTGCACCTGGAAGGTCAGCGCGGAGGCGGCGAAGGTGAGCACAGCCCCCGCGACGAGAGCGACGCCGACGGCGAGTCCCACACCTGCCCACAGTCGGGGGAGCACATCGCGTCGCCCATGCGCCTGATGCCGATGAGGAAGGTGGCGAACACGGTCGGGAGACGCTCCTTGCGGATGGAGGCAAGGGGATCCTCACCAGCACGCCACGCTAACGGCGCGTCCCGACGGTGTGCAAAGTCTTAGCGGAGGATGATGCGATTCTTAGAGGCGTCTCAGGATCAGCGCGTCACAGTGGCGCCAGGAGGTGGTCATGACCGACATGCGACCGCGACTGCTGCTCGCCGAGGACGACACACAGCTCGGTCCGATCATGGTGCGAGTGCTCGAAGAGGTGTACGACGTGACCCTCATCGCCGACGGGGGTGCGGCGCTCGCGAGCGCCCGCGATGACCAGTACGACGTGCTGATCGTGGACCGGCGGCTGCCGACGCTCGACGGCGTCTCGATAGTCGAGGACCTGCGCCGCGGCGGCGTCACCACTCCGACGTTGATCCTCACCTCGCTCGGCACCGTGCAGGACAAGGTGCGCGGGTTGGATGCCGGGGCGAACGACTATCTCGTGAAGCCTTTCGAGTTCGAGGAGCTCTTCGCGCGGCTGCGGGCCATCCGGCGCGTCACCGAGGGTGAGGGGCCGTTCGTGCGCATCGGGCCGTGGGAGTTCTACCCTGATTCCCGAGCCGTGTACTCGCCGTACGACGGGCGCACGATCCTCACCGAGAGGGAGACCGACGTGCTGCGCCTGCTGGCGGTGAACCCGCAGAAGACCTTCACCCGCGAAGAAATCCTGCGCGCGGTGTTCGACGCCACCGACACACCGGGAACGGTCGACACGTACGTGCATTACCTCCGCCGCAAGACCGATCCCGACATCGTGACGACCGTGCGCGGCCGCGGATACCGGCTGGGCATGCTGTGAGCCGCACGCCCCCGCGCGCCGATGCCGACACACTGCTCGTCCGCCGCACCGCGATCCGCGTCGGCGTCTGGATCACCGTCGCCGTCACACTGCTGGTCATCGTGCTGGTCGTCGTTGCGGTGTCGTTCGTCTTCCGCCAGATCCCGCTCAGCGCTCTGTTCGACCGGAACCGGCACGAAGAAGCGGTCGACGTCGGCGGGCTCGACCTCATCGCGGGCGCGATCGTCCTCGGCGTCCTCGCGATCGTCCTCGCCGGAACGCTCGGGCTGCTCGCCACCCGCCGCGCGGTGGCGCCCCTGGTCGAAGCTCTCGGGCGCCAGCGGCGGTTCGTCGCGGACGCCTCGCACGAGCTGCGCACCCCCCTCGCTATCCTCGACGCCCGACTGCAGCTGCTGCAGCGCGCGATGCCCGCAAGCGACCCGAACGCGGGCCTGGTCGACGAGCTACGCGACGACTCGCGCAACGTGATCAACGTCGTCTCCGATCTACTCGACTCGGTCGATGTCACCACCACGGGAACGGTCGGTCCGGTAGCCGTCGCACCGGTGGTCGCGGACGCGGTGGCATCCATGCGGATACTCGGCGATGAGCGACAGGTACTCATCGAGAGCGACACCACTGACGCCGAACCCGAGGCGCTCATCCCCGAGGCGAGCCTGCACCGCGCCCTCGTCGCGCTGATCGACAACGCCGTCAAACACTCCCCCGTCGGCCAGGTGGTCACCGTGACGACCGGCGTCGAACGCGCGCACACCGTGATCGCCGTCACCGATCACGGTGCCGGCATCCAGGGCATCCATCCCGATCGAGTCTTCGACCGGTTCGCGCGCTCGTCACTCGCCGTCGACGGCGGGGGCGGCGCGAGCACGGGCTTCGGCATCGGGCTGAGCCTCGTGCAAGACACCCTGGGTCGCTTCGGCGGCACCGTCGAGGTGGCGAGCACCTCCAGCACCGGCACCACCATCACGATGCGCCTGCCGCGACCCAGGCGTTAACGCGTCATCGCGCGGCGGTGCCGGCCGTCTGCCCGCCGGCGCGGTAGCGCACGAGCACAATCACCACGATCGGAGCGATCGTCACCACCACGATCGCGAGCATCATCCATTCGATGTTCGCGGCGACCCACGGGATCGAGCCGAGCAGATACCCGGCCGCGCCGAGCACACCCGCCCAGATGACCGCGCTCGCCGCATTCCACGCAGAGAAGCGCACGTGCGGCATACCCGACATACCCGCGGCGGGTGCGACGTAGGTGCGCACGATCGGAACGAAGCGGGCGAGGACGATCGCGAGCGAGCCCCATCTGAGGAAGAAGCGCCCTGTGTCGGCCAGATAGCGCTCCTTCAGCACACGCGCATCCGGTCGGAACAGACGCGGACCGAATCGGCGCCCGACCACGAAGCCGATCTCGCCGCCGACCAGCGCGGCGACCGCGGCGATGACGGCGGGCACGGCCCAATGCACACCGAGCGCGGCAGCCAGCACTGCACCGGCGAAGACCAGGCTGTCGCCGGGCAGGAACGGGAAGAGCAGCCCGTTTTCGACGACGACGATGAGGGCAATGAGGATCAGCGCGAAGGTGCCGAATCCGCTGAGGGTGTCGATGACGTTCACGCCTCGATCGTGCCCAGACGGGTCTGAGAATCCTCAAAGATCACGCCCGCACGAACAGTGTCACGGTGTGACGGTGGCCACGCGTCCCGCTCACCGGCCGCTATCCCGCCGCCTCGAGGTCGGCCACTCCCCACGAGCCGGGGGTGGCGCCGCTCGCGTACTCGACGACCCACACGCGGTCGATCCCATCGAAGAGGCTGCGCTGCACGGCTTCGGCGACCGTCGAGACGGTGTCGTGCCACGAGACGCCGTCGGCGTAGGCCGTCGTGAGGGTCGGGTCGCTCACCGCGGCGAACGCAGCCGGGTCGGTACTCATCGCGAGACGGGGTCTGCGTGAGGGACGCACGCCGTCGTCGAAGACGATCGCCTCGCCGGGCACGGCATCCGTGCGCCCTGACGTCCAGTAAACGTGCGCTGCCCGTAAGAGGATCCCTTTGCGTGCGCACTGAGCGCGGTTTGAAGCATGATGCTGACGTTGGTGGGTAGTGCGGAAGGTGCTGGTGAGTCAGGTCTGATTTGGTCTTGCGCCCTTCATCCCGCCTCGGTCGCGCGAGGAGGGCGACGGCTCGGTGTCGATGATCGATGGTGGCAAGTGGACGGATACTCGCCAGAGCCCTTGC
>MEEK01000003.1 GCA_001724425.1 Microbacterium sp. SCN 70-27 | reverse complement strand
TGTAGGGATCTGCCATTTCGCGCGGAATCCTGCTGACGAAACTGCTGCCAATTAGCGTGGAATCCCCGAGTTCTCCGCCACCTTGACCGGGAACCTACAAGTGACGGGGGACTGTCTAGATTGTCTTACCGCCACGTAGATTGTCCCGTTTTGCGTTTCGGACAATCTATGTGGCGGAATCAGGCGCTCCACGGCGGGGCAAGCCGGGTTGCCGCCGCCGAGCGGGTAGCGCGATTGGCGCCCGCGGATCGCGCGGATCAGCGCGCCGGCTATCCGGTCATCGACGAGCTCCGTGGGCAGAGACGGCAACGCTTGCCGACGCACTGTTCGACGTGCGCCCGGAGGAGGACCCTCATTTGACTCGGGTCGTGCGCGGTTAGGGTCTCTCGCCCGTCGCAGCGGAGCGGCGCGCATCATTCGTTGGATGGGTGCCAAACCGGAGGGTTTCGACGTGCTCGATCCCGCCGGAGTACCAAACGAAGTCGGCGCTCGTGATGATCTCCCGTGGCTGCGGCTCGAGAGTCCGTTGACTGCGTTCGTGAAGAGCGTGCCAGTTGAGCTCATCGAGAGAGGATCGGCTAGCCGTCGAGGTGGATCGTCGTCGCGCAGATCGCCGCCGTCTCTGGGAACTCCATCCCCGACGATGGACCAAGTTGCGCGACACGCTCCATCACTTCCATCGGCGCGACGTCGGGGAGATTGTCCGTGACCCTCAGCACCGCTCTCCACGCGCGCGAGTAGGTCTCGCTCGAGATCGGTATGTTCGTCGCTGCGAGCGCGGCATCCGTCACGGCCTTAACCATGTCGTTGGAGTACGCGCCGCTGAGAACAACCCGTGCGTGCTCGACTGGATCGCTCGATCCGCCAGAGACTTCTTCGCTGTCCCCACCGGACGACCCTCCGCTCGTCGTCGAAGAGCCGCCGCCATTCGACGCACTCCCGATCGCGTTCCCGATCACCGGAATCAGGATCGGGAGCACGATTACGACGAGCACGTCTGGACAACCTATTCCGAAACGGCCGATGCCCTTCTTCGGCGGAACATCGGCATTCGGCGGAATGCTCCCACCCGGAACGGCATCAGGCCGGACTGGGCGCGCAACGGGGGGCTAGGGTGTGTTGCTAAAGGGTGGTCGTCGGTGCGCGGGTCACGCTTGAGGTATGGCACGCACTGAGATTTCCGATGAGACCTGGGCCGTGATCGGCCCGTTGTTCCCGGCTCCGAAGGCGACGGGGCGTCCGCCGGTGGAGCGTCGTGCAGTGGTGGAGGCAACAGCGTGGCGGTACCGGACGGGTGCGCCGTGGCGGGACGTGCCGGAGCGGTTCGGGAATTGGAACACGATCTATAAGAACTTCAACCGGTGGTCCCAGCAGGGCGTCTGGGCGCGAGTTCTCGAGAAGGTGCAGTCCCTCACTCATCAGCGTGGCGAGCTGGACTGGGTGGCGTCGATCGACTCGACGATCGTGCGCGTCCACCAGCACGGTGCGACCCTTCGCCGCGACACAGGGGGGCAGGTCGAACTACAAGAAGTTCGGGGCAGAGCCTCCTGATCACGCGATCGGCCGCTCTCGCGGCGGTCTCACGACGAAGAGCCACCTGGTCTGCGACGGCCGCGCCCGGGCGTTGGCGTTCGTGCTGACACCGGGGCAGGCGGCGGACACGAGCATGCTGATCGACACACTCTCCGAGATCCGCGTCCCTGGTCACACCGGCCGGCCGAGAACACGGCCGGACCGGGTGCTGGCGGACAAGGGCTACCCGTCGAAGGTGAACCGGGCGTGGTTGCGCGAGCACGGCATCGCCGCGACGATCCCCGAACGCGACGACCAGATCGCCCACCGCCGCAAGCACCCCGGCCGACCGATCAACTTCGGTCGCGAGCAGAAAGAGAGCTAAGCGCCGCAACGTCGTCGAACGCTGCTTCAACAAGCTCAAACAGTGGCGCGGGATCGCGATGCGCTCAGACAAGACCGCCCGGAACTACCACTCCGCGATCTGCCTCGCCGCGACCCTCCAATGGGTTTAGCAACACCCTAGTCGTATGGACGCGACTCACTCATGGAACTGAGCAAGGTACTCGGTTCGCTCAATCATCTGCTGCTTGAGTACGTCTGACGTCGTTTCGTATCCCGAGCATGACGCCGTTGTGTCTCCGGGCAGGCCCAGCTGATAGCGAATCTCCTGCACTGCGGCGGAGGAGTCGACAGACGGCCATGTGGCGTAGATGGCGTCTTCGACTCGACCGGCATTAACGATGGTGTCGAGGGTCCCTACCTCGGCCAAGTTGGCTTGCCTCACGACTGCCAAGTGCTCGTCGAGGCCATCTGGCCAGGTGTAGTACTCGTCATCGAACAGCTCGACACTCTGACGAGAAAGTCGCATCATCTCCGCAGCGGGTCCAGCGATCGCCAAGACATCCCCGCCCCCGTTCAAGTAGGCGTCTTCCTGCGCGAAGATCGCGTCCTGTACGACCTTGGCAGCGACATTGCGCTGGCACACGATGCCGAGGTATCTCGCTGCCGCTTCCTCGGTCGTGAGCGTCACCGGCCCCACGGGGATCGTAGGGGTAGGGCTAGGGGAAGGGCTGGCCGTCGCGGTGGCCGTCTCAGCTGACGCGTCAGGGCCTTCAGCGGGACTGCACGCCGCGAGCAGAAGCATCACGGCGGTGACCACCAAGACAGATGAAAGCCTTCTCACATTCACACTGTAGCCTTGGGAGGCGGTAAGCGTGAAGGCGGAGATCTTTGTCTGTAGATCCGACGCTAACTCCCGACGCGGGCCTTTCGGTCAAGGCCGGCGGCAGAATCCTCGACGAGCGCGCCCCGCGTGCGGGGTTGAGATCGGGTCCGGGCCCGTTGAAGGCTCCGGAGCGAGCGGGCGCCCGCTAGGGGATCGCGACGGAGGGTGGGAGTGCGGCGTCACGCCGCGACGCACCTCGGCGGCGGTGGCGACCTTCGCGCTAGGTTCGCGTGTGTGACTTCGTCCTCTGATGCGGCCGCGAAGGTTGATTCGACCCGTGCCGGTCTCGCGCCGCTGTACGCGGCGGGCTTCGTCACCGCGTTCGGCGCCAACGGGGTCGCCGCTGTGGTCGGTGGCACACATCAGGAGCTCGGACTGTCGCTGGCGTGGCTCGGTCTCTTTCTCGCGTTGTACGACGTCGCCGAGCTGATCCTGAAACCGATCTTCGGTGCCCTGGCCGATCGGATCGGGCCGAAGCCGGTGATCATCGGCGGCCTGATCGGGTTCGGTCTCGCATCGCTGATCGGTGTGTTCCTCACCGGTCCGGCATCGCTCGCGGTGACACGGCTGCTGCAGGGGGCCGGGGCATCCGCCTTTTCACCGGCATCGTCTGCGGCGGTCGCCCGACTCGCGCCCGCTCACCTCAAGGCGACGTACTTCGGGCGGCACGGGTCATGGAAAGGCCTGGGCTACGCGGGCGGCCCGGTCATCGGCGCGGGCATCGTGCTCCTCACCGATATCCGAATCCTGTTCGCGGTACTGGCGGTGATCTCGTTCGGCACAGCGATCGCCGTATTCATCGCCGTCGCCCCGATCACCCCGCTGCCACGGCAGCGTTCCACGATGGCGACACTCATGCGGGCGATCACGGCCCGCGACTTCCTCATCCCGGTGGTCGTGCTCTCGATCGGCAGCGCCGCGATCGGTGCACTGACCGGGATGCTGCCCGCCCTGGCGACATCTCTCGGGATCCCTCTCCTCGCGGCGACCGCAGCGATCACCGTGCTCGCCGTCACATCCGCACTCGCCCAGCCATGGGTCGGCAGGTGGAACGACACCGGCAGAATCCGTACCCGGACCGCCAGCATCGCCGGTACCGCGTCCGTCGCGTTCGCGTTCCTGCTCGTCGGAACCCTTCCCGGAGCGGTCACGATCCTCCTCGCCGCACTGCTCACCGGAATCGGTGTCGCCATACTCACCCCGGTCGCGTTCGGCCACCTCGCCGCGACCTCACCCCCCGACCGCCTCGGCCGCACGATGGGCACCGCAGAACTCGGCCGCGAGACCGGGGACGCGATCGGCCCGCTCGTTGTCGGCGGAGTCGGAATGATCAGCCTCCCTCTCGGATTCGCCGCCTTCGGCCTCCTCGCCGCTGCAGGTATCCTCGCCGCGTTCCGACTCCCTGACCGCAACGAAGCATCTGCGAGCTCGGCCTGACGCGACACGTCGAGCGCACGCCACCGTCCCATCACCGAGCACTGCCCGATAGGGGATCGGGAGCGAGACCCGTGAGCGACGCGCTGCGGCGAATCTATCGCCTCAGGAATGCTGCCCAGCGAGCCGGTCGAGGAGGTCGACTGCGGCCTGTGCGTACTCGCTGATCCATCGGTCGTGTATCCGTTTGATCGGCAGTGGCGCCAGCGTCAGTTGCCGCTCCTTCCCGTTCCGGCGCCCGGTTACCAATTCGGCCCGCTCCAGTACGCGGAGATGCTGCAGAACCGTGGTGCGGTCGAGTTCCGAGAACAAGTCACAAAGCCGGCCGGTCGTGAGGGACTCGTGCCGCAGTGCGTCGAGCATCCGCCGTCGCAGCGGTGAGGCGAGGGCCTTGAACACAAGGTCATCGCCGTCTGATCCGTTGCGCGCGAGTCCATTCATGTTGTAAAACTACAACATGAATGAACTGAATGAGCTCTCCTTCGCCGTGTCGGGCTACATCTCCCGATCGCCCGCGGAGGTGTACGAAGCAGTCGCCGACCCGCAACAGCTCTCTCGCTACTTCACGACCGGCGGTGCGCGCGGCAGGCTCGAGGTCGGCGCGGACGTCACTTGGGACTTCGCGGACTTCCCCGGGCGATTTCCTGTCACCGTGGTCGAAGCGGATCCACCACACAAGCTCGTCATCCGGTGGGAGGGAATTGCTTCGGTCAGCCCAGAGACAACCGCCACATTCGAGTTCGAGTCCGTCGACGGCGGCGCACGGACTCTCGTGACGATCTCCGAAGCGGCATGGCAAGCCACTCCTGATGGCGCGAAGAACGCATTCGGAAACAATTCCGGATGGACGGGGATGCTCGCCGCGCTCAAGACATGGCTCGAGCACGGCATCAACTTGCGCGACGGCTTCTACATATAGGGATCAGGTCCACACCTGATCCCGCCGTACCTATGACCGTCACGGCACCTTCAACGCGCGATGCCCGTATAAGGATCCGTTGCCGCTCCTGCGCGTCCGCAATCACCGCGGGCTTGGTCAGCCATGCGGCAATGAGCCGTCGGGATTCGCAGCCGGTTTGATCCCACCCACCGTTGTCCAAACGCATCGAGATTGCAACTAGGCATTTGATGCTGGTAGGTGGTGCTGTTCGCCGTCGCTCACAGGGCCGACAGCCGATTCCTGACCGGCCAGAATTCGCACTGCCCGAGCGATTAGGTCTCCCAGCCGGAGGTACGATGGCCCGGCGTGGAGGTCGGAATCCGTTCGCTTGTTTTCGTCACTCATGTCCACGATTGAGCGAACAACCGCCATCGGTACCGGAGTCGCGGCGCGCTCGATGGCAAGCGCGACGCCACCTGCCTCCATCTCCACGGCGACAACTCGAGGGAACGCATCTCCCAGGGAGTCACGGAACTGAGACGAGGCCACCACGTAGTCACTCGAAAGGACCTGGCCGACGGTGACTTCGGACCTGGACTCGATGGCAACCGCCTGGAACACGCTGACGGCCAGGGGGTCGCAGGCATAGGTTGACGCGCGAAACTCGACCCCGCTGGCGCCGGTCCTGCGCTCTGTCGCAATGTCCAGCACCTCGCGCGCAATGACGCACGAGCCGAGCCGCAGCCCAAGGCCCCCAGCGCCCCCAGCGACGAGTACCAGATCGGGCACTCCTGAGCGATCGAAGTACCGCGTGACTGCAATCGCCGCCTCCGTTCGACCAACGCGTGGCGGCTTGATGACATCAAACTCGATGATGGTCTTGTCGTCGTCGAGCGCGATCCGGCACTCTCGAGCCCCGTCAGGACGATCCTCCGCGAATCGCCGCGACGCTGTCTTCCACGCCCGAAACGACTGTACGATCGCCCGATATTCCACGAGTTGAGGCGTAACGACCAAGACTCGGAACATATCTAGATGGCTTCCACGGGTGACGCATTCTGCGCGTTTCCGCGCAATGCCGCCTCCAAGTCCGCTCGCGACTCGAAACGCGAGGCCTTCTTGGAGACATCCTCAGCATGGGACATCAGAGCATTCGAAACCATCTCATTGCTTGCAGTAATCCAAACACTCTCTCCGGTGCCGTCTTTGAGCCAGATGAGGAAGTCATTGTCGGCAACTAGGAAGTTCAGAGTAGTTAGCCCGTTGTGCCACCGGAGCGCGAAGTCTCCTCCCTGATCTTCGAGTTCTCTCAGATAGTCGAAGTTCTCGCATACGGCACTTATCAGCGCCTCGCCCTCGCGTTTGGTGTCTTCGAGGACGGCGGACGTGTTCGCAAGGCACAACAACGAACTCCCCACGCGTTCGCTCGCGGCCCGAGCAAGTTCGCGGTAGAGGTGATATTGGTCACGTTCCCAGGAGAAGTACCTGGTTGGGTTTCCGTACGGTCGCGGACCCATGAGGACGACCGGTGTCTTCGCAACCAGCGCGACGCGAGACTCGGCGCTCTTGATGAGTTTTGTGCCTACCTCGAAGAGCCTCTGCTTGCCATGCGCTTGGAACGGCGATTCCGGACTCTCCTCGGGTGGCTTCCACCGCACATCGATTTTGTTGACTTCGTCCTGAGCAAGACTTTCAAGCCAGCTCCGAAACTCGCGCTCCATCGCTGCCCACTGATTTGCCCGGTACTTCAGAATCGTGAGCCCGTCGAGATCGGTGGCAACTCTCGTGGCACCTGCCTCAAAGACGATTGCCTTGTGTCGGCCGAGCACGCCGGAGAAGAGCCCGTACTCAAGGATGACGTTGTCTCTAGCGGCCTGATGGCCGCTGCCTCGATACCAGGTTGGATCGTCAGGGGAAAAAATGAGCACCGCCGCGTCGACAGTGGGAGCGAGTTGCAAGAGGGTCTCAAGTGTGTACTGGCCTAGGGGAAACAGGCCAGGTTCGTCCCACCGAACAACATGATGCCCCTCCGCCTCGATCCAACCGCACAACTTCAAGAATGCTTCGTGTTTGGTACCCTCCCGCGAGCTACCGACAAAGACCTTCAACGACACGTGGCCCCCTCCCAGAATTAGCGAGAGCCTAGCGCAGAAGTTTGCTGGCGAACGGCCACAGCGATAACGGCGACGATCCGCCCAGCGGTGTATGGGTGAGTCGCGGGTTGCCGAGTCATGTAAGGGTTTCACGTTGCCCGGGCGTCGCACGAGAGGACCGTTACCGTTCGACTCCGGCCAAGCGACGAATCCCACGATGCGGACGGAGATCGGTTCGCTAAGCCTCGATCCACCGATGAGCCGTTGGCGGGTGGCGTCGGGCTGATCGGCGTGGGGTGACTTGCCGCGGGCAGGGGTGAGTTCCGGGCGTCGCATCCCGGTCGTCCACTTCGTTCTCGGTCGTGCCGTCGTCGCGGCGGTGGTCAGTTGGCCGTGGCCGGTGGCGGCGCGTGCGTCGCGGTGAAGAGCCGGTTGAACGCGATCTGCCAGGGCCAGGCCTCGGGCAGGTGCAGGGTGATCCGGCGCGCGGACCGCGCCAGCCGTGCTGGCACGGAGATGAGGGTGCGGCGGATCGTCGCGGTCGTTGCTCTGGCGAGCCGTCCGGCGTGGTCGGCGATGAGTCCGGCGGCGCGGGTGAGGTTGAACGCGATCACGGCGAGGACGAGCCAGGCGCTGTTCGCGGTGAATACCCCGGACGGCAGGTGAGCGAGTGGCCCGCCCTTCAGGTCGGCGTGGACCTGTTCGATGATCGCGTGTGCCCGGTGGGTCTTGTCCGCGGCGACGGTGCCCATCGTCGTCTTGTCGGTCGTGGTGAAGAACGCGTGATGCCGGTAGACGTCGAACAGCGTCGGCTGCTCGACCTTGTTCGGGTTCAGGTCCGGGATCCGCCGCACCACCAGGCGCCCGTCGACCCGTTCGGCCTTCTTCCGTGAACGGAACGCAGTGAAGGCCACTTCGGCGACCTCTGCTTTCGAGATCAGTTGACCGGTGGCCTCGTCACGGATCGAGTCGGTGTACTCGATCATCTCCCACTCATCCTCGTGGATCGACGCGATCGCTGCCTTCACCGCGGGGTCCATCCGAACGGTGACGGACACGTCCGCGCCGGCCTTGATCGCCGTGCCGACGGTGGCGTGTCCGTAGAACGCGGAGTCCGCTCGCAGCAACGGGCGGGCGCCGCTTCCGGAGTGCATGCGGCGGAGGGTGGCAAGGGCGTCGCCGACGATCCTAGCGGCGCCCTTCGGGGATCCGGTCTTCCCCTGCCGCAGCCGCTGGCCCAGGATCATCGGCGCCGAGGCCGAGGTGCTGGCGGTGGCGATGAGGGCGTTCAGTCCGCGAACGCCGGAGTACCCGAACGAGGCGCCCTGCTTCTTGTATCCGTGGACCTCGATGATCGTGTCGTCCAGGTCGACCATCACCCGCTCGTCGTTTGACGCCTGCAGCAGCGGTGCGGACTGGGTGAGGTTGACCAGGGTTCGGGAGGCGACGGCGTCGAGTTGGCGGACGTGTCCGAACCGGAACTCGCGCAGGAATGACCCGAGCGTCGACGGCGCATACGTCCGATCGAACAACCGGCCCATCCCGCCGTGACGGAGCACGTTCATGTCGTCGATCGAGTCCGCGCCGGCGAGCATTCCCGCGACCAGCGCCATCACCTTGCCGCCGGCGTTCGCACCCTTGTCAGTCGGGATGCTCAATCGCGGCTGGCCGAGCTCGTTGAGCCCCGCGGAACGGGCGAGGCGGAGCATCGGAACCAGGCCCGCGGCCGACACGAGATTCGGATCGTCGAACACCGCCGACACGGCAGCGGGAGCATGCTTGAATTGCACCTACGAGATGCCTCTCGTTTCTGGGAACTAGAACCTTAGACAAGCTCTATTTTCCCTGATCCGAGGGGTATTTCCGCGTCGCGGCACCCGCTCAAGCCCCAGGCTCATCGGTGGATCGAGGCTAAGCGAGGAGGGCATCGCCCCATAGGGCAAGGTAGATACACGCGGTGCGGGCAGGAGAACATACCGGTCGTGATCTCCATGCGATCGTGGAAGTCCGCACCAGCCCATTCCCGTCCGACTCTCGGGCACCGCGCGGATGAGGATCCGGGCGGAGTGCGACGTGACCCGGTGGGACGCTGAGCCGATGGATGGAATACAGATCGGATACGCCAGGGTCTCGACCACAGATCAAGACCTCACGTCCCAGCGCGACGCACTGCTGCGCATGGGAGTTCGCGACTCGAACATCTACGTCGATCATGGGTTGACCGGCACTAACCGCGCCCGACCTGGGCTCCGCGAAGCGCTCGCCGCAGTCCGCGAAGGTGACACCCTCGTCGTCACCAAACTCGACAGGCTCGCCCGGTCGGTGAAAGACGCGCGGGACATCGCCGACGAGCTGACGACCAAGGGCGTCGCGCTCAGCCTCGGCGGCAGCAGGTATGACCCCACCGACCCGGTCGGGAAGCTGTTGTTCAACGTGCTCGCCATGGTCGCGGAGTTCGAACGTGACTTGATCAGCATGAGAACGAAGGAGGGGATGGCGGTCGCAAAGGCGAAGGGCCGGTTGAAGGGCAAGCAGCCGAAGCTGTCGCTGACGCAACGA
>MEEK01000002.1 GCA_001724425.1 Microbacterium sp. SCN 70-27 | reverse complement strand
GATCGCGTATCACCTGGGCCTTGCCCGCTCGACGGTCGGCCGGGTGCTGGCCAGGTATGGGATGCCGAAGCTCGTGAACATCGATCAGGCCACCGGGCTCCCAGTCCGCAAGCCGACGCCGAAGCGGTACGAGGTCGCAAGACCGGGCCAGCTGATCCACATCGACATCAAGAAGCAGGGCCGGATCCCTGATGGCGGCGGCTGGCGCGCCTTCGGCCGCGGATCGGCGCAGGACCGTGCCGCGGGATCCGTCCGTGACAAGGCCGCACGGGCAGGAGCGGCCGGCTCCCGCGGCTACCGGTATCTGCACCACGCCGTCGACGACAACTCGAGAGTCGCGTACTCGGAGATCCTCGACGACGAACGCAAGGAGACCGCGGCAGGGTTCTGGACCCGCGCGAACGCGTTCTTCGCGAGCCTCGGAGTCACGGTCACCGCCGTGATGACAGACAACGGCGCGTGCTACCGGTCACACGCGTTCGCGGACGCGCTCGGCGACGGTGTGAAGCACAAGTGGACAAAGCCGTATCGGCCGCAGACCAACGGGAAGGTCGAACGCTTCAACCGCACCCTCGCCGCCGAATGGGCCTACGCCAAGCCCTACGCCAGCGAAGCAGAGCGAGCCGCGGCATACGAGACCTGGCTGCATCACTACAATCACCACAGACCCCACACCGGGATCGGCGGCCAGACCCCCTCAGCCCGCGTTCACAACGTCACGGGGAAGTACACCTAGCCCTGCCATGATCGCGGGCCACGACACATAGGCCACGTTGCTGCCGAGGAGCAGCCACGGCCCAAAGTAGACAACGAGGACGCCGACCAGGAGCAGGGCCAATGTGACGTTGCATCCCACCACCACCAACACCTGCCGACGACGGCTTCGTGAACGTTCCGCGAGAAACCAGACCGCCGTCGCAACCAGCACCCCACCGCCGAGATTGAGCACCGTTAAAGCCCCGCAAGATGAGGCGAGCTCCGGAGTCGTCAGAGTTCCGTCGATCGCATAGCGGATAATCGCCACCGGGACTGAGCCGAGTACACCGGCGATGATGCTTGCCACCACCAGTCGTGCGAGCTTCCCACGTGCGGCCGCGTTACCTGGCCTCATTGAGCACACCTTCCAGATTGCGGGCTTGGGGCTGCTGAGGATCTTGGTTAGTCATCCTCATGTCTGGTATGGACCGCGCGGGGGACCGCCGCTTGCACCAGAATGCGCTGGGGCCCGAACGAGCGATTCAGTCCCGATGGCTAAGGAGTGGCGCCCTCAATCGTCGGCAATGCGCCACCAGGCAACGTCGGGATTCATCGCGCCGGCGAGTTCGGCGAACTGCATATCGTTCATCTCCAGGTATCCGTTGGAATCGATGTAAATCACCCCGCGCTCGAAAGCCGCCGCCACAGTCCCAAAAAATGCCGCGAGCGAGGCGAACTCAACGGGATGCTCTTGTTCCTCCAACCGAAAGTGCCGAATCGAACCCGGTACCGGCGGCCGCAAGTCCACCAGATAGAAGTCGCCTCCGCCATTGGCCAAGATCGGGAGCCACCCTACTTGCCAGCGCCGGTCGGTACGCAACGCCCCATATGTGGGGAGTAGTGCCCCGTAGTGTGGTGTACTTCGCGGTGACCGGTCTCGTCGTAGACGTGGGCGCGGTCACCGTGTAGTCCCTTCGAGGAATCTCCTACAACCCACTCGAAAGGCATCTTCACGATGACCGCACCTCATATTGTCGACCCTGCCGGCCTGCTCGACGAACCCCTGGCGGATGCGTCGCCGGATCTGATGCGCAGCCTGCTGCAGACCATGATCAACGCGCTGCTGTCCGCCGACGCAGACGCCGTCGTCGCGGACTGCTACCTCGCCGGCGTCTCCACCCGTCGCATGGACAAGCTCGTGAAGACCCTCGGGATTCACTCGCTGTCGAAGTCGCAGGTCTCCCGGATGGCAGCGGACCTCGACGAGCACGTCGAACAGTTCCGCCACAGGCCGCTCGGTGACGCGGGTCCGTTCACGTTCGTGGCCGCCGATGCGCTGACCATGAAGGTCCGTGAGGGCGGCAGGGTGACGGGCGCGGTCGTACTGGTCGCGACCGGGGTGACCGCGGACGGACGCCGCGAGGTTCTCGGCCTGCGCGTCGCGACCAGTGAAACGGGTGCTGCCTGGAACAGCTTCTTCGCCGACCTCGTCGCCCGCGGCCTGGGCGGAGTCCGCCTCGTCACGAGCGACGCGCACGCCGGGTTGGTGGAAGCGATCGCGGCGAACCTGCCTGGCGCGGTCTGGCAGCGCTGCAGAACCCATTACGCGGCCAACCTGATGAGTGTGGCACCGAAGAGCATGTGGCCGGCGGTGAAAGCGATGTTGCACTCGGTCTACGACCAGCCGGACGTGAAGTCGGTCAACGCCCAGTTCGATCGGCTGCTGGACTACGTCGATGGGAAGCTGCCTGACACGCACGAGCACCTCGACGCGGCGCGAGCGGACATCCTCGCGTTCACTGGGTTCCCCGAAGGGCTCTGGCAGCAGATCTGGTCCAACAATCCGAACGAGAGACTGAACCGCGAGATCCGCCGCCGCGCCGATTCAGTGGGTATCTTCCCCAACCGCGACGCGATCATCCGCCTCGTCGGCGCGGTCCTCGCCGAGCAGACCGACGAATGGGCCGAAGGACGCCGCTACCTCGGCCTCGACATCCTCGCGAAGTCCCGACTCACCCTCGTCGCCGACACCGGCCCCGAGGAGAAGAACACCGACACCGCGCTCGAGCTCAGCGCCTGACACATCACCACACCGAAGGAAACCGAACTACACCACGTCCTGGGGCTTGACCTGATCGGCGACTGGAAGGACCAATACAACCGTCACCGCCGGCACTCCTCGCTCGGCTACCTACCCCCGGCCGAGTACGCTCGGTAATGCACCCATCAAAATCAAGACCGACGACTCGCAGAGCATCCAGACCGGGGGCGGCCAATGGCGGCGCGGCCCGCTCGTCCCCGCCAGCCAGTTCGGCGGGACGAGCGGATGGGTCAATCGACGGGGCCGAACATGTCGGAACACGGGCCGGTGTATACCTGGTCTTCAGGCTTACCAGGCTCCCATTGCATCTTCACGCGAGAGGTCTGCCAGCATTTCTCAGGGGCGCGAAAACCGCGGCTACGCGAGAGAGTCGTGTAGTAGGTCGGTCCATAGCCGCTGTAGGTGTAGCTGGTGTTCAGTCCTACGCAGTCCGTCGAGATCTGGCCATTCCAGGGCCAGTTGTCGCAACTCAGCTTCTCTACAGCTTGGATCACTCCGCTGACTTCGCTGTCGGCCGCCAGAGCGCCTCCGTCCGCCAGCATCCAAAGTGCCACTTGCCGATTGCCGTAGCCGTCGTCACCGATGTTTCCTGGATTGCTGATCCCGATTGCCATCGATTGCACGTAGCACGAGTCCGTTAGGTCATTGGTGTCCGCGTATGCGCCTATGCCGTAGCTGAAGCCGAACCACGAAGCAACCCCCCACGTATAGCCCGAGTTCTTCGCCCAGAAGTGATCTTGATAGTTCCACGAAAAGCAATTCGGACGTACCCCTGTCAACAGGATATTGTCGTTGTGCTGATTGATTTCGAACTCAAGCGCGGTGTCCAAGTCACGTAGCGCGGGGTCGTAGCCCGGTTCGCTCCACACGTACTCCTGCACGATCCTGGCCTTGCCCGCACTGGTGTCGCGGAGATCGAACCGAGCAAAAGTTGGCTCCCACGAAAGCGCGAGCGTCGAGCGCTGTGCGAGTGGTTCAGACGTCTCTTCAGTGATGCCCGCTTGATCAATTGGGTCTTGCAGGACGCCGAGCGAATCGGCGGCACTGAGCCCCGCCGCGAGTCGATCCCACATCTTCCCCTCTCTACTCGTCCCAAAGTTGTAACGTGCCGATAGTCCGGCGTCTACCTCGAGCGTCTCGGGTGAACGCTCGGCGCCCGGTTTGGCATCGAAGTCAACGGCCACCTCCTTCACCAGCCCGACAATTCTGGGCTCCATCCCGAAATCGGCGATATAGGTCTGCCGAAACTCTTCAGGCTGCTGCCCATTCGGAAAGTACTCGCCGACGACGCCATCGTTTTCGAATCGGTATCCGACGATTGGCATGCTTGACGCTTCGGCGATATCGATCGCCTCACTGAGTCCCACCGGTTGAGACAGCGCAACTGGGATGTGCAGCACGCGCTTGGTGTCCGCTGGCGCTGGGGATGAAGAGGTTTGGTCAGGCGTGGCGGGCGACTGTGAGGCGCTTGCGGCAGGTAAGCTCCCGAGACTCGCGGCGAGCACGCCACATGCCAAAGCGGCCGTGGCGACGACGGACTTTCGACGACTCATTGATTCTCCTCTTTCCTCGGTCTACGTATAGATGCCGCCAGGCTGACGACGGCGACAGTGGCCCCTGCAGCGACAGCAACGAGGATGGTAGGCAGCGGGTGCGGAGCAACAGTGGTGGTTTCACCGGTCTGCGCGGACGAGTACTCACACGAGATCCCGATCGGCAGCCATTGCCACCTGCCCACTGCGTGTACCGATTCAGGTATCGCCGAGAAGTGCAGCTCCGGTTGCTGTCGGAGGCATGCTGCGTCTCGCCCGTCTCGCCCTCCAGCGAACGTCGTGCTCGCTACAACCATCGCTGAGATCAACCACAGCAGAACGGTTGCGGTGACCAGCATCGACTGGAGGCGTCGCGCATTGCCCACTCTCCGCGGCCACGGCCCGGTTTCCGCCATCACAGACGGGTAGTTACAAGAGCGTCGCCGACCGACACATTTCTTAGCAACACACGAGAGACCTGGAACACTGAATTTGTTCGCATTTGCGGTCCCTTGTTTCCGACGCTCAGATCCCTCCCGAAAGACTAGAGCAAGCGAGATGGGTCATCTATCATCCAAAAGTTGATCTCCGATACCGGAGCCAAAGTGATTCACCCTGAGTTTCGTTCCTATCGGGTGGCTCGGGGGACGGGTGTTCCCAAGGGTGTGTCGAGGCGAGCGTAGTAGTCGGCTTCGACCTCGGCGGGGGTGCGCATGTCGAGCTCTCCGTGGACGCGCTGGTTGTTCCACCACCACACGTATTCGAGCGTCGCGAGTTCGCCCTGCTCGACCGTGCGCCACGGCCCGCGGCGTCGGATCAGTTCGGTCTTGAAGAGCCCGTTGACGGCCTCTGCCATCGCGTTCATTTCCCGGGCAGTGCCGGTGCCTGAGTTCGTTCTGAGCGAGCTCAGACCGGCGATCGCAGGTCGGCGACGCGATGCGCTGATCTTCCCCGGCCCCACGGGCTCCTTCATGCGCAGAACCCGTTCGAGCGAAGGGTCAAAGTCCTGGTTCGAGACCGCGCTGCGCGTCGCAGAACTGCCGCTCATGACCATTCATGACCTTCGCCACACGGCCGCGTCGCTCGCGGTGCAGTCCGGCGCGAACGTGAAGACGATTCAGCGCATGCTGGACCACACCTCCGCAGCCATGACGCTCGACGTCTATTCTGACCTCTTCGACGACGATCTCGACGACGTCGCCACGGCACTCGACCGCGCCGCGAAGCGGGCGCGCGAACGGTCCTGACTCGCCACCTCTCCAACTCTTGCAAGCCGTCGAGGCCGGTGGCATCTCTGCTTCCACCGGAGCGCCCGCTCGCCGGCGTCCTCCGCGAATCTTCACGATTTCTTCACGCTTGGCGATTCTGCGAAGCGAGAAAGGCCCGCGATCCCAGTTTTTCCAAGGGATCGCGGGCAGAAACTCGTGGCGGAGACCGAGGTGTCTGGTTTCAGGACATCGTGGACGCATGTCTCAGGACATCGTGAACGGGTCGTGGCGCGGGTCATGGATGTCTCGGGACATCGTGGACGGTGGCCAAATACGAGGTGCTCATCACAGCCGTCACCGTCCAGGGACTCTCTTACCGGGAGGTCGCTGCCCGGTATGGCGTCTCGAAATCGCTCGTGCACACGTTGCACCACCGGTGGCTGACCGAGGGCGAATCCGCGTTCGAGCAGCACTCCCGGCGCCCCCGGTCCAGCCCGAACCGCACCCCGGAACTCGTCCGAGCCCGGGTCATCGTCCTGCGGGACGAACTGGTCGCCGACGGGCTGGATGCCGGCGCTGACACGATCACGGAGACGCTGAAGAAGTACCTCGCCACCCGCCCCGCGACAACGATCGCAGAACTGCAGCAACACCTCGACACGTTCCGGCACCACTACAACGAGGTCCGTCCGCACCGCGCGCTGAACCGGAAGACCCCCGGCGCCGCTTACGCCCTGATTCCGAAAGCGGCCCCCACCTCACCCGAGGACCCGGACGTCTGGCGCGTCCGCAACGACACCATCGACCGCGACGGCAAGATCATCATCCGACACTCCGGACGGCTGCTCCACCTCGGCATCGGAAGAGCCCACACCCGTGTCGAGATCATCGCCCTCATCCACAACAACCACGCGATCATCAGCACCCGAGACACCGGCGAAATCCTCGCCGAATTCACCCTCGACCCCACCCGCGGATGCCAACGAAAATCAGATGAACCCCCGAAACCGGGGGTTCATCCGGTCACGATGTCCTGAGACATCACACGGCGGAGACGGAGGGATTTGAACCCTCGAATCACGCCTACGCAGAGGTCCTTGCGCCGTCTTTCGCCGCGGGATTCCGCGGTTCATACGCATCTGCAGTTGTGTTCGCCGACGTTCGCGGTTGAACTCTTCCCATTTCGTTCCCACCACCGTCGGAGGGTACGACCGCTCGCGGCTGGGTCGCACTTGAGAGTTCGCGGCGACTCTACAACACGGCTTCCGGGCGGTTCTATGGCAGCAAATCCAGCATCTGCGGGCGCGCCTTCATGGCGTGGATGACAAGCTCGTTGCCACTGTCGAACGTCAACACGATTACTTCGAGCAGTCACCCCTGAGTGTCGAACCCCAACCGCAACTGCCTCGCTGGCGACTCCTCATCGAGATCCTCGATCCACAGCGGCCAGGCGGCCGCCTGGAGGATATCGTCACGAGACAGTCCGTGCTTCAGCGCCGACTCCGTGAATCCTCACGCGGCGAATGCTGCGATCGCCTCGCGGATCAACTCCGAACGCGACTTGTGCTCACGCGCCGCACGCGCGTCCAGTGCTTCGAGCTCCTCCGCCGTGAGGCGCAACGCCACCACCTGCGCGGGCTCCGCCCCCCGCCCAGGCCTCCCCCGCCCACGACGCTTCAACTCCTCAACGTCGTAGCCGACTTCCGCCTCGGCCACCCAGTCAGCGATCTGAGCTTCAGTCACGGGAACACCGTCGATCATCTCCACACCAGCCACGCAATATGCGTATTAAATTTGCTTGCCGTGGAGGGGCTCGCAACGCGTGCATTTCCAGCTCGATGACACGGTCGTCTTCACAAGCATGTGCCAACCTCACGGCCTGAACTCCAAGGTCCCTTCGGAGACCGACGCAGATAACAGGACGTCAGATGTCAGGATCGAGCCAGAACGGACGTAACTGGGTAGTACTGCTTACACACCGCTATTCGGAAGGCAAGATGGCGACCACCGACGACGAGTTTGCCGCGCTGTACCGCGGGACGAAGTCGACTGTGTGGCGGTACGCGAGGCGGCGTGTCACCAGCGATGAGATCGCCGATGATGTCTGCTCCGAAGTATTCGAGATCGCATTCCGGAAGTTGCCGCGCGATCACCCGCATCCGATCGGCTGGCTGATCCAAGCGGCCTCCATTTCGCTGAAGCAGGCTGCTCGTGGCGAGGAGCGTCGTCGCAAAGCCGCGCGAGACCATGCGATCGTCCACGAGTCATACGAGCCAGACGCACGACTGGAAGAGCTTGATGCCGCGTGGAAGGCGCTGAGCGCAGCGCACCGGGAGGTACTGCAGCTGATCATCTGGGACAAGCTCGCTGCGGCGGATGCGGCGCTGGTGCTCGGGTGCAGCGAGCAAGCCATATGGAAACGCGTCAGTCGTGCGCGGCAGGCGTTACGCGATGCCTGGCCCGACCCGCAGGCTACAAGAAGGGAGGAGACGAGTCATGAGAGTCGATCCACGACAGCTCAGCGATGACGAACTCGACGCGTTGATTCTGACACTCGACCCGCTGACGACGAGGGCGTCTAACGGCAGGCCTGACCCAGATGAGGACATCCTCCGCGAACTGGGCGTGGGCACAGCCACTAGCGTGGCGCCGCACGTGGCGCCGCGCCGCGCCCGCTCCGCCCGTAGCGGCCGTCGTCGCGCCCGGGCGCTGATGACCGCGACGATCGCGACCATGGCCATGTTTGTCGGAGTCATCTTGGTATGGCCCGCGCTGGCCCCGGCGCCCGCCCTTGCAATGACGCCGCAGCCGCTGATCCTCTCCGGCTCCGCCAGCTCGCTGGATCAGGAGATCGACATGGCACAGGTCCGGTTGCGGGCGGCCACCGGCCCGGATACCGCGCAGCGCCATAGTCATTCGGTTGGCTGGTATCTGCAGATGGACCATCTGCCTTCCGGACAGACTTCAGCGCTGATCTCGCCCGAGGTCTACGACCTGCAGTGGAACGCCGACCTGTCGGGTCGTGGCATCACCCGCGCGGGAGTCCCCTATTGGGCTTCTGACGGGACTTCCGCACCCGCCTCGACGGATGGACCAGCGCCCGGCACGATTCTGGTCGACACGAAGTTCCCGCCCGGAGGCCTCGATGCGTTCGTCGCTGAACCCCCCGGTGACTCCGCGGAGGATCTCTTCGACTTCCTTCGCGCGCACTGGTCTGCGCTCGCACAGAAACCCACCGCGTCAGACATCATCAGCGCGACAACGAATGCCTTCGCTCAGTGGACGCTGACGAACCAACAGCAGAGCGAGGTCCTCGACCTGCTCCGCGACGCTCCCGGCGCGAAGGTGGAAGGCGTCGCCAAAGATCGCTCCGGGCGCGAAGTCGTCGTCCTCAGCGCAGACGACGCCGACAATCCGAACTTCAAGAATCTCCTCCTGATCTCGACCAACACTGGTCGCATCGTCGGCGAGGAGTCCGTAAGGCTCACGCCGCTAGGAGACCTTCCCATCGGCGCCGTCATCTCCTACACACTCTGGGATACCGAATGATGATCCACCGCGCCCGTCGCGTGCTCTTCCTGTCCGCCATTGCATTGGCGTTGAACCTGAGTGTGAGCACCGCCGCGCAAGCGAATACTCTCGACCCGAGAATCGCATACGCGCTCAGCGCGGAACCCGGCGGAGTCGTTACTAGTGCCTCCACGGTCGAATGGCCTCGCCTCGGTATGACGCTGACATTGCCGTCAGGAACCTCCCCGCGCGGGCTGTCGTCAAAATGCCCGACCGGACTCTTGTGCGCATTCGGCGCCAGCGACGAGAACGGCGCCCGGCTGACCTGGGCGACGTGCGGCACTTTCGCAACGACTGCACTCGCGCAAGTTCGCTCTGTGGCGAACGCCAGGCCGACGGGAACGGTGCAAGCTCGGAACGGGACGATCATCCTCGCCTCTGCGGCAGCCGGCAACTACGCGAACGTGAGCGGCTCCGTTACGAACGTGCGTTGCCTCTGACAAGTCCCTGTGCACGCCTCACGCTGGGAACTACCCATGCATGCAACCTTGTCAGGAATGAGTCCAGCTCGCCGTAACTAAGTGAGGGCGGGCGATCAAGCCAGCCAAGTTTGGGGAGTCTCGAATGGTAAGAACACGAAACATCATCCGCAGCGCCGCTGTCGCGCTGATCGTGAGCGGTGTGACCCTGGGATCGGTGCTTCCGGCGTCGGCGGCAGACACTGCCACCGGGAGCAAGACCTGCGCATACGTCCAGCAGTATGGTGCAACCACACAGCTGTCGTCGAAGGGAAGCCCTACGTCGACGACCGCCGTCACCCATTACTACTCGAACGGGTACACCCGAACTGTCTTCGGTACCGGGGCGAAGTCGTCGTCCAATCCGGGTGTCAGTAGCGGCAGCTGGTCGGCGCCTGTCGGCGGCCCGTATACGTTCCACTCGTACAGCTCGTTTTGTGCGGCCAAGGCGACGTGAAGCGGTTCGTGTCAGTGGTGATCGGGGCTGCGCTGGTCGCCTCGATCACCGCATGCGCGCCGGCGGCTGCTCCGGAGACACCGTCGAAGCCGTCCAGCGAGGCGTCGGGGTCGACCGCCCCATCACCAGGACCGAAGACTCCAGGGGAGGCCACGCAGGCTCTCGGCGCGTGTCTCAACGACAAGGGGTGGGGGGTCTCTGTAGGCAGCTCCGGCGTGTCGGGGATGGTGCCGCCTGAGCAACGCGACCAGTTCCAGGCCGACATGGACGCGTGCATCGAAGCGACCGGTGTCAACCGGCCCGGGGAGCCGGTCACACCGGAGTTCGCGTCACAGCAGTACGCGCGCACCGAGGCATTCCGCGCATGCCTCGTAGCCAACGGTTTTACGCCTCCGGAGTTGCCGTCGTACCCGACCTACGAGGATCAGCTTCTCATCGGCGGCGCGATTTACGATCTCGGATACCTCACGGGGATTTCCCCTGAGGACCCCATCCTCGCGAAGTGCGACGACCCGATGCTCACCTGGGGGCATTGATGATCCACTCGGGCATCACCCGACATGACGACTCGCCTGACTGGCAGGCGATCGACACGACGAGCAGGATCAACCGGTAGATGAGCAAGCATTCCAAACGCGATCACGCAACGGATCAAGCAGACAGCGTGATCCTGCCCCGAGCGTCAAGACCGCATCGGTGGTGGGGATGGTTGTTGGTGGCAGTACCAAGTATCGGATTCGGGGCGGTGGTGGCATGGGCTGCATTGTCGATTCTGACTCCGCCACCAGATCCCCTTTCGGCGACGGATCACACGTTCGTCGCCGTGTCCAAAGGTGAGGTCGGTGCTCGTGTCGCACTGAACACGGTTGCCGAGTGGTCACCCGTGCCGGTCGGGGCGAATCTCGCCGCCGGAGTAGTGACGCAGGTCATCGTCGCTGCGGGAGACGAGGTCTCTCAAGGTGCGCTGCTGTATCGGGTGAACCAGCGTCCAGTTGTGATCGCGCAAGGCAGCGTCCCCATGTTCCGCTCGATCGGCCGCGATGCCGAAGGGGTGGACGTAGCCCAGTTGCAAGAGATGCTGACAGCGGCGGGGTTCTACCGCGGTGCTGTCGATGGGCGTGCGCGGTCAGGCACGGTCGCGGCGGTGAACGCGTGGCAGAAATCGCTGGGGGTGGCGCCGTCGGGGGTCGTAGAGGCAGCGGATGTGATCTTCGTGCCATCGCTGCCGACGCGGGTATCGCTGGACGAAAAGGTGATCGCACGAGGGTTGTCCGTCGCGGGCGGCGAGCAGGTGGTGCGCGGATTGCCGGCATCGCCGGAGTTCACGATTCCGGCGACGGACTCGCAAGCAGCGATGATGCCGACGGGGACACGAGTGGAGATCACCTCCCCCGAGGGTGCCGTGTGGGAGGGGTTCGCAGTCGACCAGACGCGGGACAACGAGTCGGCGACGGTGACGGTGCACCTTGCGGGCGCGGCCGGCGCGTCGATCTGTGGAGATGCGTGCGCGCAAGTGCCGGTGACGGGGCAAGCGCATTTGTCATCTCAGGTCGTGACGGTCGAACCGGTGGTGGGTCTCGTGGTTCCTTCGGCAGCGTTGGTATCGGGGGCCGATGGGCAGATCTCGGTGATTGACGAATCCGGTGAGCGGATGCCGGTGACAGTGGTTGCCGCGGCGCGCGGCATGAGCGTCATCGAGGGAGTCGCGGATGGGACGCGTGTGCGGGTGCCCGCGAACGGAACCACACCGTGACGATCACGCCGCCAGCCAAGAGCGATGCGCTCGGGAGCGTCACGATGCCGGCGCTGGAGGCGCGGAACGTGACGTTCGGGTACGCACCGGGCCGACCCGTGCTGGACGGATGGTCGGCGACCTTTCCCGGCGGCTCGATGACCGCGCTCACAGGCCCCTCGGGGCGCGGTAAGTCGACGCTGTTGTATCTACTTGGATTGATGCTGCGTCCGCAGTCCGGCGAGATTCTCGTGGACGGGCTAACGTGTGGACGATTGTCCGACGCGGGGCGGGCGCGGCTGCGCGCCCACCGGTTCGGTTTCGTGTTTCAAGATGCGGCGCTTGATCAGACGCGCACGGTGCTCGACAACGTCACCGAAACCGCGCTCTACCGGGGGCGGCCCAGACATGAGGCGCAGGGACAGGCGCGCGAGCTGCTGGACCGGTTCGGAGTGGATGTGTCCCCGCGCCGTCGCCCGGGCCAGGTTTCGGGGGGTCAAGCGCAACGGATCGCGTTGTGTCGCGCCCTGCTCAACTCGCCGCGGGTGTTGCTCGCCGACGAACCGACCGGCAACCTAGACCCGGCCACCACTGAGCTCGTCGTTGACGCGCTCCGAGGTCATGCGCAGACGGGCGCGGCGGTGATCGTCGTGACCCACTCCCCCGCGGTCGCAGCGTCGTGTGACAGGGAGATCCAGTTGTGACCCGCGAGCGACTCGGCGCCCTGCTGCGCGAGGCTACCGCGTCCGCACGATCGCAGCCCGTGGCATCCATTCTCACCCTGCTGATCGTCGCGGGGATGATCGTCGCCGTCACACTCACCACCGGCCGCACCGTCGCCGCCGAACAGGGGGTGCTGTCGACCATCGACTCCGCTGGCACTCGCTCCATCGTGATCCGCGCCGACGACGGCGCCGGCGTCACCAGCGAGGTGATGACTCGCGTGCGGGCCGTCGAGGGCATCGAATGGGTCGCCGGATTCTCGTCTGCGATCGACGCCACCAACGCTCTCGTGCCCGACGGCACCCGTGTACCTACTCGCTACGTCTACACGGACGATCTTGCGCTTCTCGACATCCCCGAAAAGCCAGCGCTGCCCGGCGCGCTTGCCTACGCATCCCCGGACGCCCTAGAGCAGCTCGGTCTCCCCGATGCAGCCGGGGGCATCACTCTCACCACCGGGGCCGGCTACGCCATCGCCGGCCCTCTGTCCACCCCGGACTTCCTGACAGGATTCGAACCCCTCGTCCTCATCCCCCAGCCCGAGAGTACCGACGTCCATACAGTCAACCTCATCATCGCTATCGCCGAACGACCAGAACTCGTCGCCCCTGTCGCCGACACGCTCGTGTCACTGCTGGCGCCCAACGACGCCAGCAAAGTCACGGTGCAAACCAGCGAAGCACTCGCCCAACTCCGCACCCTCATACAAGGACAGCTCGGCACCTTCTCCCGCGGGCTCGTCCTCGTCATGCTCGCCATCACCGGCACCCTCGTCGCCATCATCCTCTACGGGCTCGTCATGATGCGCCGCAAGGACTTCGGTCGGCGCCGCGCTCTCGGCGCCACCCGCGGCCTCATCATCCGGCTCATCCTCACCCAGACCGCACTTCTCGCCCTCGTCGGAACGTTTACCGGAACACTCCTCGCCGCCGGCATCCTGATCACCGTCGGCGACCCGCTCCCAGGTCCCGTATTCCTCATCGCCAACGGCATCCTTGCAACGGCCACCGCCACCCTCGCCGCACTCCTCCCGGCCCTTCTCGCAAGCCGCCGAGAACCCATACGCGAACTCCGCGTGCCATGATCGCGTGCTCGGGCGTGAGGAACGAATCGGTGACAGGTCAGGTCAGACTGTCAAAGAGACTCGGGGCAGACCCTCCGGCCGTGGTGCGGCATATGACATCCCGGCCGGTTGGTCGAAACGCACGGCTGACAACAACAGGGGATTGGTCTTCCAGAAGCCTGGGACGGCAGGCAACGCAGATATGATCCGGATCATGGAGCCAAGGTCGCAACGCCCTGCAGGCTGTGTACGCGTCTACAACGCAAACGGACGACCGATCAGTGTCTTTGGCAAACCCGGCTCGCGCTCCGAGACCCATATCAGTCAAGACTATGTGGGCGCCTGGCAGGGGTGGCCAGAGTGACTGCTCTTGTTCGAACGGCGAATAGTTGGCGGTTTCATCTCGCGATCGGCCCCGTCTCGCAAGTGTGCCTTGACTACGCCGAAACTACGCGCCGCGGCCCGCGCCGCCGGATGCCCCGAGATCGCCGACGACTACCTCGCTGACGTACGCCGCCGCAACGCCCGGCGCCCGTCCCTGATCAAGCGAATGGATGCCGCCGGACTCTGACCCATCAGACCCGTCGCGATGGCAACCGCTCGGAGGAGACGGAGGGATTTGCACTCTCCGACTCGCGCTCACGCGGGAGAAACGGCGAGTCGAACGACCGCTCGGCGAGCAGAAAGCTACGCAAGACCGCACATGATCGCCAGAATGCTCAACACCAACCACGATCGGAACGCGGCAGAAATGGCAGATTTCGTGGCAGTACCGGAACGAAACAGCCTCTGATCAGGCATTTTTAGAGCGGAGACGGAGGGATTT
>MEEK01000001.1 GCA_001724425.1 Microbacterium sp. SCN 70-27 | reverse complement strand
GTCGACGATCTTGCGTGCCGACGTGTCGATGACCTCGTGGTCGTACGACTTCAGGCGAATGCGGATCTTCTGTCCCGCCATTGTCTGCTCACTCTCTTTCTCGCGTCATACCGTCCCCGATCGCTTCGGGGGGCATTGGACGCACGGGGCGCTTGTGGCGCCGGGCACTTCTCTTACGAGGCGCACCACTGTTCTGATGTCAGTCCCGATCCACCGCGCGCACGCGCGCAGGTCCCCGTGAAGGGAGGATCGGATTGTCGTGTTCTGCTGCCCGCGGCCTAGGCTCTCGCCGGAATCTCGAGGATCCCGGCCGACCTATGCACTGCCCTGGCAGTGATCCCGCACGTCGCGCTGCAATCGAGCTGCACCCACGCAGGAATGTGGAACCTGACTAGTCTACGTGTCGCCCGGGCGTGTCGCAAACCCGGGCGTGTCGCGTTCGGCGTGTCGCGATGTCAGGGGGTCGGGGCGAACCGCTCCACCCTCAGCACGCACGTGAACTCGTCGCCTTGGAGGGGGAACGCGGCGCGCCACTGACCGCTCTCTCCCCCGGCGACATCGGGCACGTCGACCTGGATCAGCCCGCGCGTCTCGCCGCCGAACATCGCGGACACGTACAGGCGGTAGCTCTGCGCCTCATCGAGCGGATTGGTGACCGTCCCCGCCGCGACCCAGTCGCCGCCGTCGCGGGCGCAGGTCGTCGTCTTGGCATCCTCGAGCGCGCCGACCCAGCCCTCGACCGAGCCCGGCTGGTCCGTGATGTCGGTGACATCGCTCGGGGCCGTCGTCGGCGTGGGAGTCGGCTCAGCGGTGCCCGTACAGGCGGCGACCCCCAGGACAATACTCAGCACGAGGCCGGCGCCCGCCAGTCGTGAGGTTCTCATGCGGTCTCCTTCTTCCTGCGGGATGCCAGGAACACGCCCAGCCCGACGAGGATCATCAGTGTCGCCCCGATCGGCATGGCGGGATCGAAGGTCCCACCCGTGCTCGGCAGCGGTGTGGTCACGATCGAGACGGAGTCCGTGCCGTCGGCGTGGACGCCGGTGGGCGAGGTCCCGGTCACGGTCGCCATGTTGGTCAGCTTCCCGGCAGCGCCGTCCGTAGCCGTGACCACGTAGGTGGCAGTCGCCGTCACGGACTCGCCCGGCGCCAGCACACCGACGGCCCCCGGCCATGTACCGTATCGGATCGTCGAGAGACCGGGCATCGGATCGGTGATCCCGACGTTCGCGAGCGTGACGTTTCCGGCATTGCGCACCACGAACGAGTACGTGATCGTCGTGCCGGGGCCCGCGGATGCCGTGCGGTCGACGGTCTTGTCGAGCACGATCGCCGGCGCCGGCGTGACCGGCACCGTTGCCACCGCGGCATCCTGCACGGTCACCGCTGCGGCGGAGATCCCGAGGACGCTCGCGTCGTTGACGACTGTGCCTGCGTCGATATCCCGCTGGGTCATGACGTAGGTCGCGCTCGCGCGGACCGACTGACCCGGCGCGAGGACACCGGCTGCAGCAGGCCACGCGTCGTAGCGGATGTCGGAGACCCCCGGCAGCGCGTCGGCGATCGCAACACCGCTCAGTGTCACGTTGCCGGTGTTCGTCGCGACGAAAGTGAACGCGATCGTATCGCCCGCTACACCGGTGCCCACGAGGGCTCCCGCCTTGGTGAGGCTGATCGCCGGAGTGCGTACGAGATCGATCACGGCCGAGTCATCCGCCTGCACGCCGCACGCGCCGGCGGCGCATCCGGGGGGCAGCGCGGTGGCAGTCGCCGTGTTGGTCACGCGTCCCGCGTCCACATCGGCCTGGGTCAGCGTGTACGTGGCGGTCGCGTCGACTGTCTCCCCGGGCGCCAGCACCCCGCTCGCACCGGACCACGCACCGTATGTGATCGTCGAGAGTCCCGGCAGCGGGTCGGTGATCTCGGCGGCAGACAGCGTGACATTGCCCGTGTTGGTGAGCACGAAGGAGTAGTCGACCGTGTCGCCCGCCTGCGATCCACCGGTGTATGCCGCATTCTTCGTCAGCGCGATGGAGGGATTCGCATTCATCGGCACGGTCTCGGTGTCCTGTGCGGTTGTGGGATCGCCTGCCGGCGGGGTGCCGGTCGCGGTGGCCGTGTTGACGACACTGCCGCGATCGACATCCGCCTGCGTGAGAGCGTAGGTCGCGGTGGCCTCGACGGATGCGCCCGGCGCGAGACTTCCCGACGCACCCGGCCAGGGGCCGAACGTGATAGCGGATAGACCGCTGAGCGGGTCGGACAGACCGACCTGCGTGAGCGTCACATTCCCTGTGTTGGTCAGTGTGAACGTGAACGTGACGATCGCGCCCTCGACACTGTCGCCGTCGATGCTCCCGACTTTCGAGAGCGTCATGCCCGGCGCCGCCGGAAGACCCGTCGTCACCGTGTCCTCACCAGTGACGGGAGCACCCGTCGGCGGGGTCCCCGTCACCGTCGCCGTGTTGACGACACTGCCGCGATCGACATCCGCCTGCGTCAACGTGTACGTCGCCGAACCCGTCACCGAAGCACCCGGAGCCAGCGTTCCCGCAGCCCCGGCCCACCCGGTGAGAGCCACACTTCCACCGACCAGCGGGTCGGACAACGACACACCAGTGAGAGTCACATTGCCCGTGTTCGTCACCGTGAACCCATACGTCACCGTGCCACCCACGACCGCCGCACCATCCAGCGCACCCGTCTTCACGACCGCGATCGCCGGCGCTGCCGGGAGGTCCACCGTCACCGTGTCGTCACCCGTGACCGGGTCGCCCGTGGGCGTCGTGCCCGTCGCGGTCGCGTCGTTGGCGATGTCACCGCGGTCGACGTCGGCCTGCGTGAGCGAGTAGGACGCCGTCGCCTGGACGGTCTGCCCCGGTGCGAGGACGCCCTCCGTGCCCGGCCATGCGCCGAACGAGATGGCCGACAGCCCCGGCATCCCGTCGATGAGGCCGACGGAGGTCAGTGAGACGTTGCCGTTGTTGCGGACGACGAACGTGAAGGTCGCGACGTCTCCGGCTGCGGGGTTCGCCGCGTCCTCGAGCGCAGCGGACTTCGTGAGCTCGATGGACGCGCCGGACGGGAGCACCACGGTGGCGTTCGCATCGTCGTCGACGACGATACCGCGCGGCGAGGAGCCGACGACGGATGCCGTGTTCACGACCGAACCCGCGTCGACGTCCTCCTGGGTCAGCGTGTAGCTCGCGGTGACGGCGACGGTGTCGCCCGGTCGGAGCGTGCCCTCGGTCCCGCTCGGCCAGGTGCCGAACGTGACGTCGTCGAGACCCGGCAGGAAGTCCTGCAGCGCGACGTCCGTGAGGGTCACGTTGCCGGAGTTCGTGATCTCGAACGTGTAGGCGACCTCGGTGCCGCTCACCGGAGCACCCTGCAGCGCGCCGGTCTTAGTCAGTCCGATCGACGGCGTCGGATCGATCGTGATCGTCTCCGTGTCACCCGCATCCACCGGATCACCCGTCGGCGGAGTACCCACCGCCGACGCCGTGTTCACGATCGTCCCGGCATCCACATCCGCCTGCGTCACGACATACGTCGCCGTACCCGTGACCTGCGCACCCGGAGCCAACACACCCGCAGCACCCGGCCACGACGAGAACGTCACATCCGACAGACCCACCATCGGATCCGACACATCCACACCCGTGAGCGTCACATTGCCCGTGTTCGTCACCAAGAACGAGTACGTCACCGTCTGCCCCGCAGCCATCACCGAACCCGGCGACGACGACTTCACCAACGACAACGACGGCGTCGCGGCGACCGGCACGGTCGAGATATCGCCACCGGTCACCGGAGGCCCCGACGGCGGGGTGCCCTGCACCGACGCGGAGTTCACGACCGAGCCGGAGTCGATGTCCGCCTGCGCGAGCGTGTAGTTCGCTATGCCCGTCGCGACCTGACCCGGGGCCAGCACGCCGTTCGCGCCCGGCCAGGTGTAGGAGATCGTGCCGAGACCCGGGAGTCCGTCCGCGAGCGTAATGCCGCTGATCGTCACGTTGCCCAGGTTCGAGAGCTCGAAGGTGTACGCGATCTGGCTGCCCACGACGGGGGTCCCGCCCGCGAGCGCACCGGTCTTGACGAGCTGCAGCACCGGCGCCGCGGCGACCGTCACCCGCGCGGTGTCCGTGGCGCGCACCGGGGCGCCCGTCGGGGGCGTGCCGGCCACGGTCGCCGTGTTGTCGACGCGTCCGCGGTCGACGTCCGCCTGCGTGAGCGTGTACGTCGCCGTGCCGGTGATGCTCTGACCCGGACGCAGCAGCCCGACCGTCCCGCTCGGCCACGTGGCCGGGAACGTCACGGGCGACAGCGTCGGGAGCGGGTCTGTGACACCTACGCCCGTGAGCGACACGTTGCCCGAGTTCGTCACGAGGAACGAGTAGGTGACGACGTCGCCGGCCTTGCCGGTGCCGCCGACCGCGCCCGACTTCACGATTCTGAGCGCCGGGTTCGGCGCGATCGTCGTGACGTAGGAGTCCTGGTCGGTGATCGTCGCGCCGTCCGGCTCGACGCTTGCGACGGTGGCGGTGTTCGACACCGAGCCGGCGTCGACGTCGGCCTGGGTCAGCGTATAGCTCGCCGTCCCGGTGACGATCTCACCCGGAGCTAGCGTCCCGGGCGTGCCCTGCCAGCCACTAAGGGTCACGGGGCCGCCCACCTTCGGGTCGCTCAGCGCCACGTCGTGGAGCGTCTTGTTGCCCGAGTTGGTCACGGTGAAGGAGTACGTGATCGTGGAGCCCGCGGTCGCACCGTTCGGGACGCCCGACTTCACGAGGTGGATGCCGGGTTCGAACGGCAGCACGACCGTGTCACCGTCGCTGTCGTCGACGGAGGCGCCCGTCGGGGGCGTGCCGACGACGGATACCTCGTTGACCACCGATCCCGCATCGACATCGGCCTGCGTGATCGTGTACGGCGCCGTAGCGGTGACCGACTGCCCGGGTGCGAGCGTCTGGGCGGCGCCTGGCCAGGCCGCGACGCTGATCGGGCCGAGCCCCGGGAGCGGGTCGGCGATGGCGATGTCGTCCAGGGTCACGTTGCCCGTGTTGGTCACCAGGAAGGAGTAGGTGACGACGTCGCCGGGCTCACCGATACCGGCGGCTGTGTGCGATTTCGCGATCGTGATCGCGGGCGCCGGCGCCAGTGTCACCGTGGCGCCGTCGATGTCGGTGACGGCAGGGCCGGTGGGCGGCGTGCCGCTCGCGGTGGCCGTGTTGACCACGCTGCCGCTGTCCACGTCGGCCTGCGTCAGGACATAGCTCGCCGTTCCGGTCACGGTCTCCCCGGGCGCGAGCGTGCCGGGGGTGTCGGTCCAGTCGTAGTCGATCGTGGAGAGTCCGGGCAGCGGATCGCTCACGCCGACGCCGGTAAGCGTCACGTTGCCGGTGTTCTCGAGCTCGAAGGTGTAGGTGACGGTCGCGCCGGCTCGCGCCGTGGCGGGCGTCGAGGCGGTCTTCGTGATCTCGATCCCGGGGGCCGCGGTCAGCGGGACCGTCGCACCGTCGGTGCCGGTCGTCGTCGCCCCGGTCGGCGTCTTGCCGCTGGTGGTCGCCGTGTTCACGACCGAGCCCGCGTCGACGTCCGCCTGTGTGAGCGTGTACCTCGCGGTCGCGGTGACCGACTGCGTCGGGGCGAGCACTCCGGTCGTGCCGGGCCAGGAGCCGGCCGGAATCGTGAGCGGGGCTGCGCCGAGGAGCGGGTCGCGCAGATCGACGGAGGTGAGGGTCACGTTGCCCGAGTTCGTGATGACGAAGGTGTACTCGACCTGGTCGCCCGCGACGGCGCCACCCACCAGCGCGCCCGACTTCTCGACCTGGATGCCGGGCGCCGCGGCGAGCGGGACATCCGCCTCGTCGACGCTCTGGACGAGAACATCGGTGGGCGAGGAGCCCGAGGCCGTGGCGGTGTTCGCGGTGTGCCCCGCGTCGACATCCGCCTGGGTCAGCGTGTACGTCGCGGTGCCCTGGACGCTCTGCCCGGGGGCGAGCAGGCCAGCGGCTCCCGGCCAGGCCGGGAACGAGATGGTCGAGAGCCCCGACTTCGGGTCGCTGACCCCGACCCCGTCGAGGGTGACGTTGCCGTTGTTCGTCACCTCGAAGGTGTAGGTGACCTGGTCGCCTGCCTTCGTCGTCCCGGCCTGCGCGAGGGAGCCCGTCTTGACGAGCGCGATCGACGGCGCGGCGGCGAGGTCGACGGTCTCATCCGCCGTCGTGGTCGTGCGCGGCCCGGTGGGCGGGTTGCCCCCCGCCGTCGCGGTGTTGTCGACGCGTCCGCGATCGACGTCCGCCTGTGTCACGGTGTACGCGGCGGTCGCGTCGACGCTCTGACCAGGCTGCAGCGTGTTCGCTGCGCCCGGCCAGGTCCCGAAGGTGACGGCCGACAGGCCCGGAAGCGGGTCGGTGATGCCGATGCCGGTGAGCGTGACGTTGCCCGAGTTGGTGAGGCGGAAGCTGTAGTCGATGACTGACCCGGCCTTCGCGTCGCCGTCGAGTGCGCCCGTCTTGGTCAGGCTGAGCGCGGGGGCGGAGGTGATCGTCACCGTCTCGGGGTCGCTGCCCGTGACACCCGCGCCCGTGGGCGGAGCGCCGCCCGTCGACGCGAGGTTCACGACGGAGCCGGCGTTCACGTCGTTCTGGGTCACGGTGTAGGTCGCCGTCGCGGTGACGTGCTGCCCCGGGGCCAGCGTGCCGGCGGTGCCGGGCCACGTGTAGGTGAGCGCCGAGAGGCCCGCAAGCGGGTCGGCGATGGTGACGCCGGTGAGGGTGACGTTCCCCATGTTGGTGGAGACGAACGTGTAGGTGATCACATCGCCCGCCTTCGTCGCCGTCCCCGGCGACGCTGCCTTGACGATCTGGATCGCCGGTGCGGACGGGACGGCGACGGTCGTCGAGCCGGTGCCCGTCACGGCAGCGCCGGTGGGCGGCAGGCCGCTCGCGGTTGCGGTGTTGTCGACGCGACCGGCATCCACGTCCGCCTGTGTCAGCGTGTAGCTCGCTGTGCCTGTCGCGGTCTCGCCGGGCGCGAGCACCCCCGTCGCCCCAGTCCAACCGCTGAGCGCGACTGCTCCCCCGGCCTTCGGGTCGTTCAGGGTCACGCCGTGGAGCGTCACGGTGCCGATGTTGCGGACGGTGAAGGAGTAGCTCACGACATCGCCGACCTTGCCGGTGCCGCTCAGGCTACCGGTCTTGGTGACGCCGATCGCGGGGGTGCCGGTCAGCGGAACGGTTGCCTGACCGGGCGAGGTCACCGTCGTGCCGGACGCCGAGGTGCCGGACGCGGTCGCGTCGTTACGCACCGATCCGTTGTCGACGTCGGCCTGGGTAACGGTGTAGCTCGCGGTCGCCGTGACGGACTGCCCCGGGTTCAGGACGTTCGCCGCGCCGGGCCAGGTGCCGAAGGTGATGGAGGACAGCCCCGCGAGCTGGTCTGTGATGCCGACGCTGTTGAGCGAGACGTTTCCGCTGTTGCGCACCGTGAAGGTGAAGGTCACGGTGCTGCCGGCCACACTTGTGCCGCTCGTCAGCGCGCCGGACTTCGTCAGCGTGATCGCCGGGCCCTGCGGGATCGGCACGGTGGCCGGAGCGGATGCGTCGACCGTCGCGCCGCCCGGCGCGGTGCCGGAGGTCGCGGCGGTGTTGACGACCGAACCCGAGTTTACGTCGGCGAGGGTGAGCGTGTAGCTCGCCGTCGCGGTCACGGACTGACCGGGGGCGAGCACGCCCGCGACGCCCGGCCACGTGTAGGTCAGCGTCGACAGGCCTGCCATCGGGTCGGCGATGGTCACGCTGCTCAGCGTCGTGTTGCCGCTGTTGCGCGCCGTGAAGGTGTAGGTGATCACGTCGCCGACGTTCCCCGAGCCGCCGAGCGCGCCCGACTTCGTCAGAGTGATCGCGGGCGTCCGCGTGAGGGGGACGGTGGCCGTGTCGGTGTCCTGGACCGGGCCGGTGGGCGCCGTGCCGTTCACCGTGGCGGTGTTCGCGACGGCGCCGGCGTCGACGTCCGCCTGCGTCAGAGCGCGGGTCGCCGTCGCGGTCACGGACTGTCCGGGCTGCAGCGTGCCGGCGGTCCCGCTCGGCCACGGGCCGTACGAGAGCGCGGAGAGGCCCGTGAGGGGGTCACTGATCGAGACGCCGGTCAGCGTGGTATTGCCCGTGTTGCCCGCCGTGAACCTGTAGGTGACGATGTCCCCGGCCTTCGGCGGGGTGCCGGTGGCGGCGAGGGCGCCGGTCTTGGTGAGGTCGATGGCAGAGGTCCGCGGCAGGGTGACCTGCGCGGATGCGGATGCCGTGGGCGCCGCCCCGCGGGGCGGGGTGCCGGTGATCGTCGCGGTGTTGTTGACGACGCCCGCGTTGGTGTTCGCCTGCGTCACGGGGTAGCTCGCCGTCGCGGTGACGGACTGACCCGGGTTCAGGAGCCCCGTCGTGCCGCTCGGCCACGTGCCGTAGCTGATCGACCCCGCCGTGAGCAGCGGGTCGGTGATCGCGACGCCGCTCAGGGGGAGGTTGCCCGTGTTGGTCGCGGTGAAGGAGTAGGTGATCGTCGTTCCGGCGCCATTGAGCACGCCTGACTTCGTGAGGGTCAGAGCCGACGCATCGGTGATGCTGACACTCGCGGGCGCGGTCGCGGTCGCCGTCGTGCTGTTCGGACCGGAGCCGGTCACCGAGGCGGTGTTGGTCACGGTGCCGGCGTTGACATCGGCCTGGGTGAGCGGGTACGTCGCGGTCGCGGTCACCGACTGACCCGGCGCGAGGGTGCCCGCCGTGCCACTCGGCCACGCGCCGTACGTGATCGTGGAGAGGTTCGGCTTCGGGTCGGTGATCGTGACGCCGGTGAGGGTGGTCGATCCGGTGTTGGTGGCGGTGAACGTGTAGGTCACCAGCTGCCCGGACTTGGCGCCCGCCGGGACGGAGCCCGACTTCGTGAGGCCGATCTTGCTGACGACGACGTTGCTCGGATCGCTCGACGTGACGACGCGGTTCGAACCGCCCTGCGCGACGGCCCGGACGGACGCGGTGTTGGTCCAGGCATCCGTCGTCGCCGGCCCGGCACAGGTGTAGGTGAAGGATGCCAGTGGGGCGAGCGATGTCGGGACACCCGAAGCTCCCGCGGTGCGCACGCAGTCGGCGGCCAGCGGATCGGAGATGGTGATGTTGCCGAGCGCGATCGAGCCGTTGTTGGAGACGGTGATCCGGAAGGTCGGCGTGCCGCCGACGTTGACGGCCTGCGTGTCCGTGCCGTCGAGCGCCTGCTTCTTGATCGTGACCCGTGCGCTGGAGGTCGACAGGACGGCGTTCTGCCAGAGGTACGAGTCGCCGCTCGTGGAGAGCTGCAGCTGCATCGAGGTGGACCCGGAGGCCAGCGGCAGGGACTGGCTGCGCGCGTCGACGCTGGCGTTGAAGAACTGCCCCGTACCGTTGCCCGCGTATCGTACCGAGCCGTCCGCGGTGGACACGCCGAAGTTGTTCGTCTGGTTGAGCCCGCTCGCGTTGCTCAGTGGGGTGAAAGCGCCGCTCGTCCCGGGCCGGTAGCTGACTGTGTCGCCCGTGATGTTGCGGTCGCCCTCGTAGAGCGTGACGCCGAGGCGGCTGTTCGTGTCGAGCGTCTCGAAGCCGTCGAAGTTGATGGTGACGGCGGGGTCCGCCGAGGCCTGACGGACGTGTCCCGAGTACAGTACGACGTTGCGGCCCGCACTCGCGGCGTTCCCGGCGATCAGCTGGCCGAAGTCGTAGACGACGGTCAGCGACCAGCCGGCGAAGCAGCCGGCACCCGTCGCGGCCCAGAGGTTACCCACCGAGACGGTCTGAACCGTCCCATCGGAGACGCCCATCGCGGCCTGGAAGATCGAGGTGACGTCTTGGCTCGCGCTGTAGTAGTTCGAGTTGCTGTTCGCGGTCGCCGCGATCGTCTCGCCGAAGTAGTTCGCCGTCGCGACCGACTGCACGGAGCTCGATCCGACCTTGAGCTGCAGCGTCTGCGTGCTCGCCGAGCCCGAAGGAACCGCCGCCGCCCCGTAGTCGCCACAGGCGTAACCGCTGACGACATTGCCGTTGCGGTCTTTCCGCTGGCCGAGATTGCCGGCCCACGACAGCTGTGCTTTCACGATGCTCGCGCCGGCCGGAACGGAGAGTGTCGCATTGCTGCCGTTCGCCGCCCCGGGGAGGTCGGCGACGGTGTTGTTCGCCATCAACGCCATGTCGTTGACATAGTTCGCGCCGGCGGTGCCGTTGTGCAGCTGATTCACGCTCGGGCCGCCCGCGGCCGCGGCGCCGGTGGACCGGAGCACGCCGTTGCCGACCAGCACATAGTCGCCGTTGACGTCGTCCTGGTAGATCACCGTGGGGCTCTGCAGCGTCAGCGCGGATACCGCCGTGGACTCGACGGCGACCATGCCGGCGCCCAGCAGCGCCGCGGAGGCGACGACGGCAAGCATGCGCTGGACCGCCCCACGACGGGACGTGCGGCGGGTGTTCGGGGCGTCGTCGAGCGCGCTCATCACCAGGTTCCTCTCCCAAGGATCGAATTCGCGCTGTGACGTCGCGCATGACGGGTGGCTCGGGTAATGTTCGCCACTCACTTGACACTAGCGGATGCACGGCACCACCCCCCCAAATCCGACGGTGGGCCCGGCGGAGCGCAGAGGAGTGGGGGCGGATGCCGCGGCATCCGCCCCCACTCCTGCTCGTCGGCTACTGGCCGATAGCCCCGTCGACCTGGTCGCGCACGGCGTCGATCTTGGCGTCGTACTCGTCCGGTGCGACCTTCTTCGCTGCGCCCGCCGCGGCGTCGAGGACCTGGTCGCTGACCTCTTCGACCTTGTCGCTGCCGAAGACTTCCTCCGCCTTGTCCTTGACGGCCTCGAAGCCGTCTTCGACCTTGTCCTTCGCGTCCTCGAAGATTTCCTTGCCCTTGTTGACGATGTCGTCGAAGCCCACGCCCGACCCCCTCCAGATGTCAGCTGCGCACCGCAGTGCGTCCACACTATTGGGCGCGGACCGTCATCCGCCAGCGTCATTCGCGGGCGCCGCGTCGACAGCCGCGGCACGACGCCGGCGACGCTCTCGCCAGGCCTGCACGAAGAGCACGACGGCATAGGCGACGAGCCCGCCCGCCACGATCGGGATCGCCCACGCACGGAACGATCCGGAGACCAGGCTGTTGATCCAGCCGATGTAGGGAACGGCGTACCACAGCCGCCCCACCACCTGCACGGGGCGCACAGGCGACTCATCCGGCGTGTTGTTCGCGTCCCCCTGCGTGATGAAGTTCCGCTCTCCCTCGACTCCCTGCTGCACCGCGACGACGCGGTGCGTCACGACGATCGACTCGCCCGAGCGGAGCTGATAGGTGATGACATCGCCGATGGCGATGTCATCGGGGTCGACGGGACGCACGACGACCAGCGTGCCGGGCGGGTAGCGCGGTTCCATCGAGCCCGTGAGGATGGTGAAGGGTCGGGCGCCTGTCACGGCCGGCACGACGATGACTGCGCAGGCGATCGCCGCCACGGCGATCAGGAGCGCCCACGACACGCCCGCCCGGATCATCCTCCAGGTCGCCCGGCCCGGCGACTCCGCGGGCTTCCTCCGCGCGGCATCCCGTCGGAGCGTTCCGCTCATGCCGCCTCCTGCCCGTTCAGATCACACGTCCTCGCCGCGACGGCGACGCAGCACCCACCACCCGACGGCGACGCCTGTTGCGCCTCCGACCGCCGCGAGGAGCATAGCGTGCGGATCTCCGCCCGTCGACGGCAGCGCGCCCGGGCCGACAGGCGTCGCCGCACACCCGGGTCCGGCGGCGCTGACGTCCGGGTCCGACATGGCGGCGGCGAGGTCGAAGGACAGCCCCGTGCTCTGCGCATCACGGAGTTCCGGCGCGACGTCGATCCGGATCGTGAAGACCCGCTGCTGCCCGGGGGCGAAGGTCGCGGCCGCAAGGGCGCGACATGTATCGGGCTCGCCCAGACCGACACTCGCGAGCTCCCCGGTCACCGACGTGGCGGCCAGCAGCGTGGCGGAGAGCGACCGCGCGTCCGACACGTACAGCGCCACGTTGCTCGTCGCGGACCGCTCGCTGCGCACGTGGAGGGCGACGGCGTACGACGAGCCGGGGACGGGCTCCCAACTGGCCGGAACGATGGACGGGATGGAGTCCATCCAGCTGATGCCGTCGAAACTGAACTGGAGCGGCAGTTCCTCCGCGGCGGCGGCGGGCGCGGCAGCGCCGGCGCCAAGCGCGCCTGCGAGTGCGACCGTGCCGACGAGGAGGGCGAGGCGGCGTATCACGGGCATCGGTACTGGGCCCAGAGGAGGAAGGAGGAGTATCCGACCACGCTGCCCTGTGCGACTGTCGTCCACCCCGAACCGACCTGGCGCTCGACGGTGACCGAGATCGTCCCCGTGCTGCCGAAGATCGTCGTTGCGAACGAACGTGATTGCTGCGTGCCCGCGGTGAAGGTCGCGGGAGCGGCCGCTCCGGCGGCGGTGTCGACCCAGCGATAGGTGCCGTCCTGAGGCACGACGAAGGTCACGGTCGCGTTCACATCGTTGCTGTCGGTGCATCGCATCAGCCCCGCATTCGGTGCGGTGGTCGTGATCGTCAGCGCAGCGGCGGCGACCGTCCAGTTCTGGAGCCGGGGGGAGACGACGATCTGCGTGGCCGACGATGCCGATCGGTTCGGCATGGAGAGGCGGTCGTAGGCGGTGAGGACACACACCTTCGCGGCGCCACCGGCGGCGATCGACACCGGCACGCTGGTTCCGTTCGGATCGAGGGCCGCATACACGGAGGGCGCCGGGCAGGCATCCGCGCCACCCACCACGGCCACGGAGCTCTTCACGATCGCTCCCGAGCCGAAGGATGCCGTGGCCGCGCCCGTGATCCACAGCGCCGACCAGGGCGTGGCGCCCGTGTTGGTGTAGACGGCGGAGCTCACGGTCGACCCGGAGAAGCCGGAGAGGTCGGCGGAGGACGCCGGGAGGACGTTGACGGTCCCGGTCGTCGAGGTCGGCGCGGAGACGGCGAAGGTCGCACTGCTCGCGGCCAGCGCGGTCTGCGTCGAGACGACCCAGTATGCGAATGCCGCCGTCGGCGCGATCACCACGAGTGCTGCACCCAGCAGCAGGGCGATGACGGAAGTGCGACGGCGGGACATCAGGATCCTTGTTGGGTACCGGTGAGGGTGAGGGTGACGGTTGCGGTCTGCGCGAAGGTGCCGGCGGGCGCCGCGACGGGCAGGCTCTGCCAGAGGCAGACGCGCTGCGTCGCTCCGGGAGCCAGCGAGCCGAGCGCCCCGCCTGCGGCGCCGGATGCCCCGGCCCACGCGCTCGCGGGAGGTGCCGCCGGGCAGGTGGCACCTGTCTGCAGCTGCACCGATACGACGACCGCGCCCGCGAAGTTGGTCGAGGTGGCTCCGGCGGCGGCAAGGCCGGCCGAGATCGCGAGTGGAACGTCTCCGGTGTTGGTGACCGTGGCGGTCGTGGTCGCATCGATCACGGCGGCCGGCCCTCCGGGATAGACGGCGGTGACCGGCTGGCCCGGAGTGCGCGTGATGACCAGCGCGGCGCTGCCCGAGGCCACGGCGACGCCGGACGTCGACGAGGCATCCCGGAAGAAGCTGAGCGTGCCGGGCGCCACCGCGACCGCCAGCACGACAGCCCCCGCCAGGAGGGCTGCCATGCCGAGCGGCCTCGGAGCGCGACGGCGCCGCGCGGGGCGCTGTCTCATGGCTGTGCGTCTCAGGGAGCGACGACCTGCGCGACGGTGACGGTCGTCGCGGCGAGGTTGATCGTCTGGCTCATCCCGTTGGTGTTGCCCGTGGTGCCGAAGTCCCACGTCAGGGTGAACACCAGCTGGCCGGAGACCGGCGTCGCCTGCTTCACGACGGCGAACGACGTGCCGGTGAATGCGGTGCCGTTGTACGTACCGCTCGTGGCGCTCGTCACACCGGTGGGGAGGCTGCTCGCGGCACCCCAGGCGACGGTCGCGTTGGCGGCGAGGTTGTCGCCTTCGGCGGTGGTGGTGAACGGAACGGTGTACGTGACGACGTCGCCCGGGACCATCTTGAAGGTCGCGATGTTGGCGATCGGGGCGAACGTCGACGCACCCTGCTTCTTCACGGCCCACGCGCCGGTCTGGGTGGTGACGTGCAGCTGACCGGTCGCGATGTTGGCAGAGGCGACGTTCGCCGACTCCTGCCAGTACGCGAGGCTGCCGGCTCCGCCGAGAAGGAGCGCCGCAGCAGCGGCGATGGCGATTGTGCCCTTGGTGGTCTTGTTCATGAGTGCTTCCTTTGCAGGTGTCGGTCACGGCGCACGGGCGTGCGTCATGAAGGCGGGACACCGATCGCGTCGGAGCGCTGCAGTGCAGCCGCGTTCATGCACCCCAAGATGAGAACACTCTCATGTTACTGAAGTGGCTGAACTTTCGGCTGAGAAACTACCCAAAAGTCTATAGAGAAAGTTCTTCTCTTGAGGTAAAGGGCGCAGAACAGAAGAACCCCCCGCGCAGGCGAACTGCGCGGGGGGTTCTCGTCCCGGATCGCGTGCCGGGCGGCACGCGATCACAGAGAGGGGATTACTTGATGATCTTCGTGACGGTACCGGCGCCGACGGTGCGGCCACCCTCACGGATCGCGAAGCCGAGGCCCTCTTCCATGGCGATCGGCTGGATGAGCTCGACCGTCATCTCCGTGGTGTCGCCGGGCATGACCATCTCGGTGCCCTCGGGCAGCGTGATGACACCGGTGACGTCCGTGGTGCGGAAGTAGAACTGCGGACGGTAGTTCGTGAAGAACGGGTTGTGACGGCCGCCCTCCTCCTTGGACAGGATGTACGCCGTGCCCTCGAAGTTGGTGTGCGGGGTGACCGAACCGGGCTTGACGACGACCTGGCCGCGCTCGACGTCGTCACGCTTGGTGCCGCGCAGGAGCAGACCACAGTTCTCGCCGGCCCAGGCCTCGTCGAGCTGCTTGTGGAAC